>NZ_JBIRNE010000005.1:0-455230 GCF_044331465.1 Streptomyces sp. NPDC017225
GCCCGGTTACATTTCGAACCCGGAAGCTAAGCCTTACAGCGCCGATGGTACTGCAGGGGGGACCCTGTGGGAGAGTAGGACGCCGCCGAACAATCATTGCGAGGAAACCCCGCACCGGGAACGGTGCGGGGTTTTCTGCGTTTAGGGTCGCGTTTACTGTCTTCGTATGCGCTACGACCTGGTTATCTTCGACAACGACGGCGTGCTCGTCGACAGCGAGCCGATCTCGAATCGGCTGCTGGCCGGCTACCTGACCGAGCTGGGGCACCCCACGTCGTACGACGACTCCCTGCGGGACTACATGGGTGCCGCGATGCACCGGGTTCATGACCTCGTCCTGGAGCGGACGGGGCGGCGACTGCCCGAGGACTTCGACGACATCTTCCACGGGCGGGTGTTCGCCGCCTTCGAGCGGGACCTGGAGCCGGTGCCCGGGGCGGTCGGCGTGCTCGAGAAGCTCGCTGGGGACGGGGTGCCGTACTGCGTGGCCTCGTCCGGGAGTCACGAGCGGATCCGGGTGGGACACCGGAAGACCGGGCTGGACCGGTGGTTCGACGACGAGCGGATCTTCAGTTCCCAGGACGTGGGGCGAGGAAAGCCCGCACCGGACCTCTTCCTGTACGCGGCCGAGCGGATGGGCGTCGCTCCGGAGCGATGCGCCGTGATCGAGGACAGCCCGCTGGGGGTACGGGCTGCTGTCGCGGCCGGGATGGACGTGTACGGGTTCACCGCGATGACACCGGCCGCGAAGCTCGGCGGGGCCACCCGGCTCTTCGGTGACATGGGGGAGCTGGCCGACCTGCTGGGGCACGTCACGCCGCGAAGCTGAGCGGAATTCATCTTTGGCCGGATCTACCCAGGGGTAGGCCGGAGCCCTACGCTCGCCGCCATGACTGATGTGCTGCGGCGCGGCAGGGTCTCGTTGGCGTTCGGCTTCTTCGCCCAGGGCGTCGCCTTCGCTCTGCTGGTGACGCGCATCCCGGCCATCCAGGACCGGTACGGCGTCTCCGACGCGCTGCTCCCCGTCTTTCTGGCGGCCGTCCCGATCCTGGCCGGCGTCGGGAGTGTGGCGACCGGGCGTCTGGTCCGGCGAGTGCGGCCGAGCCGGCTGCTGCGCTGGTCCCAGCCCGTGGTGCTCCTGGCGCTGCTCGGAGCCGGGTCGGGAGACCGGGTGGCGGTGCTGGCCGTCGCACTCGCCGCCTTCGGGCTCGCCGTGGGCGCGCTGGACGCGTCGATGAACATGCTCGGCGTGAGCCTGCAGCGGTCGTACGGGCGCAGCATCATGCTGGGGTTTCACGCCGCGTACAGCCTGGGCGGGATTCTGGGGGCCTCGCTGGCGTGGGTGGGGGCGCACTGGGACCTGGCGCTGTGGGTGTCGTATCTGCCCGTCGTGGTGGCGCTGTTGCCGGCGGCTCTGGTGGGGAGCCGGTGGTATGTCGACGGGGACGGTGGCGCCGGTGGGGGCAGGGCTGGGGAGCCCCGGAAGGGGGCGGGCGCCGGTATCGGGTTCAAGGTGTTGCTGCCGCTGTGTCTGGTGATGACGTTCGCGTACATCGGGGACTCCACCGTCTCCAACTGGAGCGCGAAGTACCTCCAGGACGTGCTGGGGGGTTCGGAGCAGCTGGCCACCGTGCCGTACAACGTGTACATGGTGACCACGCTGGTGGGGCGGGCCGTCGGGGACCTCGGGGTGCGGCGGTTCGGGGCCGTGGCGGTGGTGCGGGGTGGCGCGGTCGTGGCGGCGGGCGGGTTCGCCGTGGTGGCCGGGGCGCCGGGGGCCTGGATGGGGATGCTCGGGTTCACGTTGGTGGGGCTGGGGCTGTGTGTGCTGGTGCCGCAGACGTTCGCGGCGGCGGGGCGGCTCGCCGCCGAGAGGGACGGCCGTCCCGGGGCGTCCGATGCCGCGGTGGCGCGGCTCAACGTCTTCAACTACGTGGGCTTCCTGATCGGTTCGCCGTTGGTGGGGGCGCTCGGGGATGCCTGGAGCTATCGCGGGGCCATGCTCGTACCGATGGTGTTGGTGCTGGTGACGGTCGTGTACGCCAGGTCGTTCGAGGCCGGAGCCGACCGATACGGTGTCGGGCATGAGCGGCCGCGCACAGCTGATGTGGGACGAGGCAGTAACGGGCTATGACTTCGGTCCGGAGCATCCGATGGATCCGGTCCGGCTCGCCCTGACGCGACGACTGGTCGGTGCCCTCGGGCTCGACAAGGAGATGGACGTCGTCGCGGCGCGGCCGGCCGGGGAGTCGACGCTGCGGCTCGTCCACCGGGAGGACTACATCGGCGCGGTGAAGGCCGCGTCGGCGGATCCGGGGGCGGCGGACGGGTCGTACGGGCTGGGGACGATCGACGACCCGGCGTTCGCGGGGATGCACGAGGTGTCCGCGCTGATCGCCGGGCAGTCGGTCGGGGCGGCGGAGGCGGTGTGGCGGGGAGACGCGCCGCACGCGGTGAACTTCTCGGGCGGGCTGCATCACGCGATGCCGGGCGCGGCTTCGGGATTCTGCGTGTACAACGACGCGGCGCTGGCGATCGCCCGGCTGCTGGAGCTGGGGGCCGAGCGGGTCGCCTACGTGGACGTGGACGTGCACCACGGGGACGGGGTGCAGGCGGCGTTCTGGGAGGACCCGCGGGTACTGACGGTCTCGCTGCACGAGCATCCGGCGACGCTGTTCCCGCAGACCGGATGGCCGGAGGAGACCGGGGCGGACTGCGCGGAGGGGTCGGCGGTGAATGTCGCGCTGCCGGCGGGGACCGGGGACGTGGGGTGGCTGCGGGCGTTCCACGCGGTCGTGCCGGAGGTGCTCGCGGACTTCCGGCCGCAGGTACTGGTGACGCAGCACGGGGCGGACACGCACTTCGAGGACCCGCTCGCGCATCTGGCGGTGTCGCTGGACGCGCAGCGGGCGGTGCAGGTGGCGTGCCATGAGCTGGCGCACGAGTACGCCGGGGGGCGGTGGGTGGCGCTCGGGGGTGGCGGGTACGCCGTGGTGGACGTGGTGCCGCGGTCGTGGACGCATCTGGTGGGGATCGCGGCGGGACGGCCGGTGGAGCCGGAGACGGTGATTCCGGAGGGGTGGCGGCAGGAGGTGTTCGCGCGGACGCGGCAGCTCGGCCCGATGCGGATGACTGACGGGCGGTGGCCGGTGGCCTGGGCGCCGTGGGAGGCGGGGTACGACCCTGCGGATCGGCTGGACCAGGCGGTGGTGGCGGCTCGGCGGGCGGTGTTTCCGTTGCGGGGGCTTCTGGCTTGACGGTTCCTTCGGCGGCTTGCGGCGCCGGGGCAGCCTGGTGCCCCTCCCCAGCTGCGGGCAGTCGTGCGCGGCGCGGCGGGGTGTTACGCCGGTTGTGGGTAAGTTCTCGCGTTCCTCGCTCTGGCGGGAGGGGGACGCGGGAGCATCGGGGGTGTGCTGACCTCTGGGGCTCTGCGGGCCCATCTTCTGGACGTTCGTCTCGCCGGGGTCGTGGCGACTTCCCGGGAGGTGAGCCTGCGGAGCTACCGGCTGTTCGCCGCCCGGGACCCGCGGGTGCTGCTCGGGATCGACCCGGAGGGGGAGTGGGGGCAGCGGGAACTGCTCGGGCTGATGGCCGAGAGGTGCGGGGTCTCGGCCGATCCGGACGACACTTCGGGCCAGGACGTCATCGACCCGGAGAGGACGCTGGCCGCCCTGGACGCCTTCGCCGGTCGGCTCGCCGCGGTAGCTCAGCGTCGCGGGCCGGTGCTCCTCGGCACCGGGCATCCGCACCGACTGCTCGGTTTCTACGCCGCCTTGGCCGAGGCGCTGTCGGCGGCGGGATGTGCTGTCATCACCCCGGCGCAGGGTCACCGTGTCGACATAACGACCCGGTTCGGTCTACGTACGTACAACCTCGACTACGTCCGGGGAGTCGCGTTGGTGCGGGAACCCGGCGCCGGGTGCGCCGGTGGTGAGCCCGGCGCGCACACGCATTCGCCGCTCCCGGTTCGAACCGCGCTGGCCGCCGCCGCCGAGGCCGGCGGGCCGCTTCCCGAGCTGGTGATCGGGGACCACGGCTGGGTCTGCGGAGCAGGTCAGCTGGGGTTCGAGGCCATCGGACCGGCCGATACGGACGATCCCGCGCTCTTCGTCGGGGAGGCGGAGGGGTGCGTGTCCGTCGTCGTTCCACTTGATGACGCTGTGCGGTCCGAGTACTACCGGCCGCTCACCCGCTACGTACTCAATCGGGCGTGTCTGTCACGGTAGGGAAGCGATGGGTGCACCTCTTCCCCATTCGCATCACCCGCCCCTACATTGGGGAGTGAGCACGCAGCGACGAAGAGTCACCGGAAGGGGAAGCCGGTGCCCGTCGAGTGCGGAAGGTTCAGGTGTGTCATGGCTGCAGCTGGCGAGAGGCCTCTGAACGAGGTTCAGTTCCTAACCGTGGCGGAAGTCGCCTCGGTGATGCGTGTGTCCAAGATGACCGTGTACCGGTTGGTGCACAGCGGTCATCTGCCCGCGATCCGGGTGGGACGGTCGTTCCGCGTCCCGGAGCAAGCGGTTCACGAGTACCTCCGCGAGAGCTATGTGGGGGTGGAAACGGCCTGACGACCTCGATTACGAGCTCAGCGCTCGGGCGGGTTAGGCTGGCCCCTCGTAGGTCGTGTGGGCCCATGGCGCCCAGCAACCGAGTGATGAGAAGTGAGCGAGGGTAGTCGTGGGCTCTGTTATCAAGAAGCGGCGCAAGCGGATGGCCAAGAAGAAGCACCGCAAGCTGCTGAAGCGCACGCGCGTTCAGCGTCGTAACAAGAAGTAGGCGACGCTGCTCCGTCAGTGTGTCCTGTGGCCCCCCACCGCATCCGGTGGGGGGCCACAGTCGTGTCGGCGTCGCGGGCGCGCGGCACGACCGCGAATTCCCGTCACTTGCTGCATCCGGCGGTCATCACAGCGCAACACCGACCGGCTAAGTTGGCCCGCAGGCGGGGAACGCGGCAGGGTACGCAGTAGGGCGGAAGGAAGGCGCTGATCTTGGGCAAGGTCGTGCTCGTGACCGGAGTGGCCCGTCAGCTGGGGGGCCGGTTCGTACGGCGTATCCAGCGTGACCCCGACGTGGACCGGGTCGTCGGCGTGGACGCCGTCGCGCCGGAGCACCATCTGGGCGGTGCCGACTTCGTCCAGGCGGACATCCGGCAGTCGGCCATCGGGCGGGTGCTCGCGGAGACGGGCGCCGACACGGTCGTCCACATGGACGTCACGGGCACGCCGCTGGGCAGTGGCAGCCGGACGTCGGTCAAGGAGACCAATGTCATCGGCACGATGCAGTTGCTCGGTGCCTGTCAGAAGTCGCCGACCGTGCGGCGGCTCGTGGTGAAGTCCAGTACGAACGTCTACGGGTCCGCGCCGCGCGACCCGGCCGTCTGCACCGAGACGACGGCGCCCAAGTCGCTGCCGAGCGGTGGCTTCGCCAAGGACGCGGTGGAGGTCGAGGGGTATGTACGGGGCTTCGCCCGCCGTCGGCCCGACGTCGCGGTGACCGTGCTGCGGTTCGCCAACATCCTGGGCCCCGGGGCGGAGACTCCGCTGGCCTCGTACTTCGGGCTGCCGGTGCTGCCGACGGTGTTCGGCTACGACCCGCGGCTGCAGTTCGTGCACGAGGACGACGTGATCGAGGTGCTGCGTCTCTCCTCGCACGAGCCGCGGCGGTCCACGCTGAACAGCGGCACCTTCAACATCGCCGGCGACGGTGTCCTGCTGCTCTCCCAGTGCTCGCGCCGGCTGGGCCGCCCCACGGTGCCGTTGCTGCTGCCCGCGGTCACCTGGGCGGGCTCGCTCGTGCGTACGCTGGGTATGACGGACTTCTCCCCCGAGCAGATCCGGCTGCTCACCCACGGGCGGGTGGTGGACACCACGCAGATGCGCGAGACCCTGGGTTTCCGGCCGAAGCACACGACGGCCCAGGCGTTCACCGACTTCGCGCGCGGCCGCGGTGCCGGACTGCTGCCGCCCGAGGCCCTCGCGGGGGCCGTCGACCGGATCGCGGAGCTGTCCCTGCGGGGCAGTGGCCACCTCCCGACGCAGAGCGCCAACTGAGGAGCGCATCAACGATGGCGGACGCCAAGGTCATTCCGTTCGACGACGACCGGTCGCGGGGGAGCGGCGGGAGTGGTGGGAGCGGCGCGAGTGGTGGGAAGGCGGCGCAGCGCTCCGCGCGGCGCCGTGGCGGAGTCAGCCGGCGGGGAGGCGCGGCGGAGTCCGTGCCGGTACGCGAGGTGCGGCCCCTGCCCGTGCGCGGAGCCGCGCCGGACGACGGTCCCGTGGCGTCCGAGTCGTCGCCGGGGTCGGAGCCGGAGCCCCGGTCCCGGGAGGAGGACGGCGGCCTGGAGCGGCGTATCGCGGGCGGTCTGGCCTTCCTGCGCCGCCGCCTCACCGGTGACTACGAGGTCGACGACTTCGGCTACGACGCCGAGCTCACCGACCAGGTGCTGATGTCCATGCTGCGCCCGGTGTACGAGAAGTACTTCCGGGTCGAGGTGAAGGGCGTGGAGAACATCCCGGCCGAGGGCGGTGCGCTGATCGTCGCCAACCACTCCGGGACGCTGCCGCTGGACGGGCTGATGATGCAGGTCGCGGTGCACGACCACCATCCGGCCGACCGGCATCTGCGGCTGCTGGCGGCGGACCTGGTGTTCGTGCTGCCGGTGGTCAACGAGCTGGCCCGCAAGCTGGGCCACACGCTGGCCTGCGCGGAGGACGCCGAACGGCTGCTCGGTCAGGGCGAGCTGGTCGGGGTGATGCCGGAGGGCTTCAAGGGCGTCGGCAAGCCGTTCAGCGAGCGTTACAAGCTTCAGCGCTTCGGGCGCGGCGGCTTCGTGTCCACGGCGCTGCGGCAGGGGGCGCCGATCATTCCGTGCTCGATCGTCGGCGCGGAGGAGATCTACCCGATGATCGGCAACGCCAAGACGGTGGCGCGGCTGCTGGGTTTCCCGTACTTCCCGCTGACGCCGACCTTTCCGTGGCTGGGGCCGCTGGGGGCGGTGCCGTTGCCGACGAAGTGGACGATCCAGTTCGGTGAGCCGATCCCGACGGACGGCTACTCGCCGGAGGCGGCGGAGGATCCGATGCTGATGTTCAACCTGACCGACCAGGTGCGGGAGCAGATCCAGCACACGCTCTACAAGCTGCTCGTGCAGCGGCGGTCGGTGTTCTTCTGACGGCGGTGTTCTCCTGACGTACGGCGGTGCGGCGGTGGGGCACCCCACCGCCGCACATCGGCTCAGTCCGCGTCGTCCGCCTCGATGCCCAGGCCGGGGAGGAGACCCGGGAGGAGGGGCGGGAGGGTGATGTCCGGTTCGACGGGCGGGGTGTTGTCGCCCGTCGGCGGGGAGGCGGTGCCGGTGTCCTTCGGCGGGTCGAGCAGGCCGCCCGTGCCGCCGCCGAGCAGGCCGTCGTTCTCGCGGCTGGAGTCGGTCGACTCGCTGGGCCTGCCGCTGTCCGTGCGCCCGCGCTCGGAGGTACCGCCGTCGCTGGTACTGGGGGCCGACGACGAGTGTCCGGAGCCGGGGGTGCCGGTGGTCGCGGACTCGGAGTCGTCCTGCGGGCCGCCGTCTCCGCTGTCGTCGTCCTGGGCGGGTGGCTGCGGCAGCATGGACTGCAGCGGGGCCACGTCGTCCTCTATGGCGTCGAAGACCGACGACACCTGTTCGCTGACGTCGCCGAGCTGGACGGGCAGTCGCTCGCGCAGTGCTCCCCAGGTCTCCTTGTGGGAGCGGGAGAAGGCGGAGAGGGCCCGCATGGGCGCGAGCGAGTCGGGGTCCCGGGCGTAGGCCGCGCTGAGCAGGCGGTGGCCCTCGGACGCGTCGTGCTCCATGCCCGACAGCGCGCGGCGGACCTCGCCGAGGGACTCGTGGTCGAGGGGGCCGCTGCGACCGCGTTCCATCAGCCGGCGCGCCTCGCTCAGCCGGGTGGACGCCAGGTCCAGATGGGCCCGGCCGCGCTCGTCGTCCCCGTCGGCGAGGCCGAGGCGGAAGTCCTCTATGCCGCGCTTGAGGCCGTAGAGCGAGTCGCCCGGCAGTGCGTCCGAACTGGCGGCGGCTACTCCGCCGAAGGCTCCGGCGGCCACGCTCACGCTCAGTCCGCCCGCGGTGAGGCCCTTGGCCAGCCGTGAACGTGGTCGGAACCGGCTCAGTGGGGCTGCCCGGTGGGTGCCGCGCGCCCGGCGCTGTTCAGGTACCGAAGTGTCCGTCGCCCCGTCGCCCGCGGTGCCCTCTTGCAGCATGGCCTCGAACGCGGCCACCAGCTGGGCCCGCTGGACGACCTTGACCTCGGGATCCAGCTGGGGCCGGGGCAGCGTCTCCAGGCCGGTGGCGAGGGTCAACAGACGACCCTGCCCCGTCGGTTCCGCGGTGGCCCCGGCGGCTGCCGGTCCTCCGGACTGCTCGGCCGCCGCCGCGGGATCGGACTGCTCCTCCAGAGCCTGGGCGAAGGCGTTCGCCCGCCGGTGTGCCGATACGTTCGCGATCACTGGCGGCACCTCCTCTCGTCATGACGGTCGACTCCCCAGGGGGTCCTGAGGGTTGCACACCCTGACCGCGATCCCCCGATCGTGTGATCGGAGTCGGCCAGGGAGTGACCACAGGGAGCCTGCATCCCGCACAACGAGCGGCGCGGCACTTGGGTTACGGACGGCGGATGATCGGACCGTGGGCACAACGGACTTTCACCGATGGTGTTTTGGGGGACACGGAAAGTGGTGGCGGGTTGCGGCGCCTCCGGGGCGCCGGGAACTCAGCGCGCGTCTTCCGGGAGCAGCCGGGCGAGGGTGCGCACGGCCCGGTACTGGAGCGTCTTGATGGCGCCCTCGTTCTTGCCCATGACGCGGGCGGTCTCGGCGACCGAGAGGCCCTGGAGGAAGCGCAGGGTCACGCACTCCTGCTGCTGTGGGTTGAGGCGTCGTACGGCGTCCAGCAGGGCGGCGTTGGAGAGTGATTCGAGGACGGAGTCCTCGGGGGACCGCTCGACCTCGTTGGCGTCGAGCATCTCGCCGGTGGTGACCTCCAGCCGGAAGCGGCTGGACTTGAAGTGGTCGGCGACGAGGTTGCGGGCGATGGTCACCAGCCAGGCGCCGAAGTCGCGGCCCTGCCAGGTGAAGGTGCCGATGCGTCGCAGGGCCCGCAGGAAGGTCTCGCTGGTGAGGTCCTCGGCGGTCGCCTTTCCGCCGACGCGGTAGTAGATGTAGCGGTACACGGTGTCGCTGTACTGGTCGTAGAGCCGTCCGAAGGCGTCGGCCTCGCCGGCCTGGGCGCGCTCGACCAGGTCCATCATGCGGGCGCTGTCGCTGTCCGCGGCGGGTCGGCGGTGGGTGGTTGCGGCGGCGGTCCCGGACGAGGACGACCGCGCGCGTCTGCCGACGGCGGCGCTTCCGTCGGCCAGTGCGTAGCACGGTCCGACGGGGGCGGTGGCCGCGGCGAGGGCGGGCAGGGCGTACGCGGTGGGGACGAAGCCGCGCAGCAGGTCTTGGGCTGATTTGACCGTTGCGCGCAGCGTAGCCAGGCCCGAGGCGTCAACCCCGACGTGTGGGTACACGGGACTCCCAGAGGCAGAGCTTCCATCACGTGCAGTACGGAACCATTCACCCGTCGTAGCGAAGGTGGGGTGCCGGAATGCGTCTGAGGAGAATAACGCTTCGTACAGGTGCTGCTACGCCCAGTTGCTCAAATCATCGATTACGTCGCTTCTGTGCCCGATTGACGCCCGATCAGATGCGACAGGGTGATCGATTGATGACCGGAATGGTTCGGGTTCCTTGTGGCTACAGAGCGTGTTGTGGTCAATGTGGGAAAAGGGGACTGGAGGCAACGCCCCCGGGGTACGTCGCATGGATGGGCCGGGCTGCCGGGAACGTCAGCGGCGGCGGCGGTGCAGCGCGATGGCCGCCGCGGTGCCGCCGGCCACGGCGCCGACGCCCGCGGCCGCCGGGATGCCGACTTTGGCCGCCTTGCGGCCCGTGCGGTAGTCGCGCAGGCGCCACTCCAGCTCCCGGGCGTGCTTGCGCAGCTTGGAGTCCGGGTTGATCGCGTACGGGTGGCCGACCAGCGACAGCATCGGGATGTCGTTGTGGGAGTCGCTGTAGGCGGCGCAGCGGGACAGGTCCAGGCTCTCCGCCGTCGCCAGCGCCCGGACCGCCTCGGCCTTCGCGGGGCCGTGCAGCGGTTCGCCGACCAGCTTGCCCGTGTAGACGCCGCCGATCGACTCGGCCACCGTGCCCAGCGCGCCGGTCAGGCCCAGGCGGCGGGCGATCACCTGGGCGATCTCCACCGGGGCCGCCGTGACGAGCCATACCTTCTGCCCGGCGTCCAGGTGTGCCTGGGCGAGGGCGCGGGTGCCGGGCCAGATCCGCTCGGCCATGTACTCGTCGTAGATCTCCTCGCCGATCGACCGCAGCTCGGAGACGCGGTGGCCCTTGACGATGGACAGCGCGGAGTCGCGGGCGTCCTGCATGTGCTCGGGGTCCTCGAGCCCGGCGAGCCGGAAGTACGCCTGCTGCCAGGCGAACCGGGCGAGGTCGCGGGTCTCGAAGAACTTGCGCTTGTACAGGCCCCGGCCGAAGTGGAAGATCGCGGCGCCCTGCATCACGGTGTTGTCGAGGTCGAAGAAGGCGGCTGCCCTGTCGTCGCCGTGGACCGGGAACTCCGCTTCCGAGCCGGCGGCGGGGGCTGTGCCCTCCGCGAGCTCGGCGAGCTCCGCGGACTGGGCGGATTTGCGGGCTGCCTCCGCCGACGCCTCGCCTGCCAACACGCTCCGCGCCGTGGCGGAGCGCCTACGGGGAGTGAGCCATCGAAGAGCGGCCATGCCCGTGAGCATAGCCAGTTTGTTCGGAGGCTTCGGAGACGAGAGGTTCGGAGGCTGTGAACTCCGGGCGACCGTGTCGCCACGGGGCTCGGCCAAGGGCTCGTCGAGGGGCTCGGCGTGGGGTTCTCCGAGGGGCCCGTCGAGGAGCCCCTCGGCGGGCCGGCCCCACGGGCGCGTCGGCGTGCCGGCCCCGCAGGCCGTACGCCGCGACGGCGCCACCGACCCGCCCCCGAGGGGTCGGCTCACGCCGTCGTGCGCGCGAGAATGGCCGGCATGAGTCCCCTCTTCCGTCGAAAGCCCTCGCCGACCGCGGGGGCCCCGCGGCCCGCTCGGTCCTCCGAACCCTGTGAGCCCTCTGAGTACTCCGAGAACCATCTCGTCACCCTCATCCGCAAACCCGGCTGCCACCTGTGTGATGACGCACAGCTCGTCGTCGAGAAGGTGTGTGCCGATCTCGGTGTCCCCTGGGAGGGGAAGGACATCACCGAGGACCGCCAACTCCACGACGAGTACTGGGAGCAGATCCCGGTCGTCCTCGTCGACGGCAGGCAGCACACCTTCTGGCGTGTGAACGAGGAACGCCTGCGCAAGGCACTGACCGACGAGTCCAAGTAGTCCGGATGGTCGCTTAGGATCGATGGTGACTTGGTCTCGGGGGCGTTGATCGTGAGGAGTGTGTGCGGCTTTGCCCCCGATGGGAGAGGAATGCGGGCGCGCGTGCGCCGGTTCCCGGTCCATGCGCCGGGAGTGCGTGAGCCCGGTCACGTTGGCCGGGCAAATCGGACACCATCTTTGTGCACGCGTTCACAAAGACATAGCCTGCATTCGACGGGGCGGTCATGTAGGGACGTATGACCGCCTACAGCCCCGCTCTACCCGCAGGAGCACCGTGGCAACTGGCCGAACACACCGACCGGCGACCCGCAGCCGAGGGATTCCCGAGGCCACCGTCGCCAGGCTTCCGCTGTACCTCCGCGCCCTCACCGCGCTCTCCGAGCGCTCGGTGCCCACGGTCTCCTCCGAGGAGCTGGCGGCCGCGGCGGGAGTCAACTCCGCGAAGCTGCGCAAGGACTTCTCCTACCTCGGCTCCTACGGGACCCGGGGCGTCGGCTACGACGTCGAGTATCTCGTGTACCAGATCTCCCGCGAGCTGGGGCTCACCCAGGACTGGCCGGTAGTGATCGTCGGTATCGGTAACCTCGGTGCCGCGCTCGCCAACTACGGCGGGTTCGCCTCGCGCGGTTTCCGGGTCGCGGCCCTCATCGACGCCGATCCGGGAATGGCCGGAAAGCCCGTCGCCGGCATCCCGGTGCAGCACACCGACGAGCTGGAGAAGATCATCCAGGACGACGGTGTCTCGATCGGTGTGATCGCGACCCCCGCCGGTGCCGCCCAGCAGGTCTGCGACCGGCTCGTGGCCGCCGGTGTCACCTCCATCCTGAACTTCGCGCCGACCGTGCTGAACGTCCCCGAGGGCGTCGACGTGCGCAAGGTCGACCTCTCCATCGAGCTGCAGATCCTCGCCTTCCACGAGCAGCGCAAAGCGGGCGAGGAGGCCGCGGCCGACACCGTCGCGCCGCCCGCCGTCGCCCGCAAGCAGCCGCACTCCGGCTCCTCCGCCCGCTCTGCCGGCTCCACCGGCTCCGTCGACAAGGGACCCGACGGGGACGTACCCGCCGTGATGCCGGCATGAGCCTCCTCGTTGTCGGACTGAGCCACCGCAGCGCCCCCGTCAGTGTCCTGGAGCGGGCCTCACTGAGTGCGGAGGCGCAGCTCAAGCTGTTGCAGGACACGGTCGCCGCCGAACCGGCCACCGAGGCCGCGGTGCTGGCCACCTGCAACCGCATCGAGCTGTACGCCGACGTGGACAAGTTCCACGCCGGTGTCGCCGAGCTGTCCACGCTGCTCGCCCAGCACAGCGGGGTCGGCCTGGAGGAGCTCACTCCTTATCTTTATGTGCACTACGAGGACCGGGCCGTCCACCACCTCTTCTCGGTGGCCTGCGGGCTCGACTCGATGGTGGTGGGCGAGGGTCAGATCCTCGGCCAGATAAAGGACTCCCTGGCCCGGGCGCAGGACCTGCACACCGCCGGGCGGCTCCTGAACGACCTGTTCCAGCAGGCGCTCCGCGTCGGCAAGCGGGCCCACTCCGAGACCGGTATCGACCGCGCCGGGCAGTCCCTGGTCACCTTCGGCCTGGAGCAGCTGTCCGCCGGGGCCGACGTCCAGCAGTGGGCGCGGGGCAAGAAGGCCCTGGTCATCGGCGCCGGCTCGATGTCCTCGCTGGCCGCCGCCACGCTGGCGCGCGCCGGGGTCGCCGAGATCGTCGTCGCCAACCGCACCTTCGAGCGTGCCGAGCGGCTCGCGCTCCTGCTCGAAGAGCAATACGGACGACGTCTGACCGAGGGCGACGACACGGACGTGCTGGCCCGCGCGGTACCGATGGACTCGGTGCCGCTCGAGCTGACACGTGCCGACGTGGCCGTCTCCTGCACGGGTGCCACCGGACTGGTCCTCACCGCCGACGCCGTGGCCGCCGCGGTGCAGGGGCGCCCCGGTGCTCCCGCCGCGGAGCCGGGCGCCGGGCCGGACGCGGGGCCGGACGCCGGGCGTCCCACCGTGGACGCCGCCGGTCCCACCGCCGTACGGGAGGGCGACGAAACGCCGCTGCCGAGCGCCGGTACCGACGAGAACTGCCCGCTGGACCTGTCCTCCGTGCCGTCCGGCTTCTCCGTCATGGGGGAGGCCGCGGTGGCCGGCATGGACGCGGCGACGCTGGAGCAGCACGGGGCCTGGGCCGCCGGCGGTGCGACGGTGGACCGGTCGCGCGAGGCCGGGCGGCCGGGTGCCGAGGCGGACGCAGAGCTGATCACCGCGCTCGCCGCGACGGCGACGCGTGTCGGCCGCATTCCCGAGCGCCGCCGGCCCGAGCCGGTCGCCGAGGTGCCGCGCCCGCAGCCCGTGCTCTTCCTCCTCGACCTCGCGATGCCGCGCGACATCGACGCCGCCGTGCACCGGCTGGCCGGTGTCCGCCTGGTGGACATCGAGTCGCTCGCCGACGCCTCGGCCGACGCGCCGATGGCCGCCGACGTCGACATGGTCCGCCGGATCGTCGGCGACGAGGTCGCCGCGTTCGGGGCGGCCCAGCGGGCCGCGCACATCACCCCCACCGTCGTCGCGCTGCGCAGCATGGCCGCCGACGTCGTGGCGGGCGAGATGGCCCGGCTGGAGGGGCGGCTGCCGTCCCTCGACGACAAGCATCGCGCCGAGATCACCCAGACCGTCAAGCGTGTGGTCGACAAGCTGCTGCACGCGCCGACGGTACGGGTCAAGCAGCTCGCCGCCGAGCCCGGCGGTGCCGGGTACGCGGACGCGCTGCGCACCCTGTTCGACCTCGACCCCGAGACGGTGGCCTCCGTCTCCCGCGCCGAGAACAGCACTGAGAAGAACCGAGGGCCGGCATGACTGAGAAGGCACTGAGGCTGGGGACCAGGCGGAGCAAGCTCGCCATGGCCCAGTCCGGGCAGGTGGCGGACGCCGTGAGCCAGGTGACCGGTCGGCCCGTTGAGCTGGTCGAGATCACCACGTACGGCGACGTCTCGCGTGAGCAGCTGGCGCAGATCGGCGGCACGGGCGTGTTCGTGGCCGCGCTGCGCGAGGCACTGCTGCGGGGTGAGGTGGACTTCGCGGTTCACTCGCTCAAGGACCTCCCCACCGCGGAGCACGAGGGACTGGTGGTGGCCGCCGTACCGGAGCGCGAGGACCCGCGGGACGTGGTCGTCGCCCGGGACGCGCGCAAGCTCACCGACCTGCCCCGCGGGGCGCGGATAGGGACGGGTGCGCCGCGGCGCATGGCGCAGCTGAACGCGTACGCCCGTACCCACGGGATGGAGATCGAGACGGTCCCGATCCGGGGCAACGTCGACACCCGCATCGGATACGTCCGCAGCGGTGAGCTCGACGCCGTCGTGCTGGCCGCCGCCGGACTGAACCGGGTGGGCCGCATCGAAGAGGTGACCGACTTCCTGTCGGTCGACACGGTTTTGCCGGCCCCCGGCCAGGGGGCACTGGCGATCGAGTGCACCGCGGACAACGCGGAGCTGATCGCCGCGCTCGCCGAGCTCGACGACCCGTTCACGCGGGTCGCCGTGACGGCCGAGCGGTCACTGCTCGCCGCCCTGGAGGCCGGCTGCAGCGCCCCTGTGGGCGCGCTGGCCGACCTTCTGGCCGACGGGCAGACTGTCAAGGAAATGCGCCTGCGCGGCGTCGTCGGTACCACCGACGGCTCGACGCTGGTGCAGCTGTCCACCACCGGTCCCGTGCCCCAGACGCACGATGCGGCGATGGCACTCGGTCGCGAACTCGCCACCGAGATGCTCGCCCAGGGCGCGGCCGGTCTGATGGGGGAGCGAGCACATTGAGCCCCACCACCCTTCCCACCGGTCCGGAACACGGGCACGTCACCTTCCTGGGTGCCGGACCCGGAGATCCGGGACTGCTGACTCTGCGCGCCGTGGAGGCACTGGCGCACGCGGACGTCCTCGTCGCCGAGCACGAGGTGCTCGACGTCGTACGCACGCACGCGAGGCAGGGCGTGTCGGAAGTGCACACGGATGCCGATCCGTCGGATCCGGGCACAGGCGCGCCCCAGCTGAAGGTAGTTGACGGTGCGTCGACTACCTCGGGCGTCCCCGCCGTGCGGGATGCCGCACATCTTGTCATGGAGGCCGCGCGGGGCGGCAGGCGGGTCGTGCGTGCGGTGACCGGGGACCCCGGGCTCGACACGTACGCCGCCGAGGAGATGCTGGCGTGCGTCGCGGCGGGGGTGCCCTTCGAGGTCGTCCCCGGTATCGCGAACGCCGTCGGTGTGCCCGCGTACGCCGGTGTGCCGCTGCGGGACGCCGAGGGCGCGGACGTGCGGTTCGTGGACGCCCGTACGGCGTCGGACCGCTGCTGGACCGAGGTCGGCGCCTCCGACGGGACGGTCGTCGTGTCGACGACGCTCGACTCGGTGGCCGCGGCCGCCGGTGAGCTGGTGTCGGCGGGCCGCAAGCCGGACACCCCGCTGACGGTGACGATCGCCGGTACGACGACCAGGCAGCGCACCTGGTCCGCCACGCTGGGCACGGTCGCGCAGACGCTGAAGCAGGCGAAGGTGCTGCCGTCCCCGGACGGGGGCCGCCCGGTGATAGCCGTGGTCGGCGAGCGTTCCGCCCCCGCCCGGCGCGACCAGCTGTCGTGGTTCGAGTCCAAGCCGCTGTTCGGCTGGAAGGTGCTCGTGCCGCGTACGAAGGAGCAGGCGGCGTCGCTCTCCGACCAGCTGCGGTCGTACGGCGCCGTGCCGAGCGAGGTCCCGACCATCGCGGTGGAGCCGCCGCGCACGCCCCAGCAGATGGAGCGCGCGGTCAAGGGTCTGGTGACGGGCCGGTACGAGTGGATCGCGTTCACGTCGGTCAACGCGGTGAAGGCGGTCCGGGAGAAGTTCGAGGAGTACGGGCTCGACGCCCGTGCCTTCGCGGGCATCAAGGTCGCCGCGGTCGGCGAGCAGACCGCGAACGCGCTGATCGCCTTCGGCGTGAAGCCGGACCTGGTGCCGAGCGGGGAGCAGTCGGCCGCGGGTCTGCTGGAGGACTGGCCGCCGTACGACCCGGTCTTCGACCCGATCGACCGCGTCTTCCTGCCGCGTGCGGACATCGCCACGGAGACGCTCGTCGCCGGGCTGATCGAGCTGGGCTGGGAGGTCGACGACGTCACCGCCTACCGGACGGTGCGCGCGTCGCCGCCGCCGGCCACGACCCGCGAGGCGATCAAGGGCGGCGGCTTCGACGCGGTGCTCTTCACGTCGTCGTCCACGGTCCGCAACCTGGTCGGCATCGCGGGCAAGCCGCACAACGTGACGGTGATCGCGTGCATCGGCCCCGCGACCGCGAAGACGGCCGAGGAGCACGGCCTGCGCGTCGACGTCATGGCTCCCGAGCCCTCCGTCCACAAGCTGGCGGAGGCCCTGGCCGACTTCGGCCTGCGGCGTCGCGCCGCGGCGGTGGAGGCCGGGGACCCGGTGACGCGGCCGAGCGAGCGGCGGCCGGGGGCGCGGAGGCGTCGGTCGACGACGACCTGAGGTTGACTGTGCGGCGGGCGGGGCGCTCCTTGCGGGGCGCCCCGCCCGCCGTCATCTCTTCGAGGCGTAGGGCAGGAAGCGCGCCCAGGGGGTGAGGGCGAGGCCACCGCGACGCAGTCGGGGCCCTCGTCCGTGCTGTGGCTGCTCTGCCGTTGCCCTGTCTCCGCCCTTTCCGGCGGCCCCGGCGCCGTCATCACGGCCGGTTTCCGGCGCGGGCACGCCGGACTGGAGGCCGGGAAAGGCGCGTTGACAGTCCGGTGGGTGGGTGCGTGTAATGAGGATGGTGCCGCGTGGCGCCGGTCAAAGAGCAGTGGGCCGGCCGGCGATCGGGCGAGCGCCCTTCATGCAAGGGGTACGTGATGAGTTCCCGCTCCGCGCCCTGACAACGACGTAGCGCTTCAGCGTCCGCACGTCGTCCTTCGCTCGCCCCCACCCTTTCCGGCACTGTGCCGCGCGCCGCGGCCTGCCGTCATGGAGACAGAAACGTATGCCCACGTCTTTCCATCAGTCCGTCATCGACGAGTTCCGCGCCAACGAGGGGAAGGTCGGCGGCCCCTTCGAGGGCGGTGACCTGCTTCTGCTGACGACCACCGGGGCCCGGTCGGGAGTCTCGCGGACCACTCCGCTCGGTTACGTCCGCCACGGGGACTCGCTCCTGGTCGTCGGGTCCAATCTCGGTGGTCCTCGGCATCCCGGCTGGTACCACAACCTGCTCGCCCGTCCCGTGGTCCGGGTGGAGGTCGGCACCCGGTCCTTCGAGGCTCTCGCGGTGCCCGCTGAGGGGGACCGGCGTGAGGAGTTGTTCGCGCATGTGGTGCGGGCGGTGCCCGGGTACGGCGACTACCAGGCCGAGGCCGGCAGGGTGCTGCCGGTCGTGGCGCTGGAGCGGGCCGAGCCCGAGGGGTGGGAGGGGCCGGGGAAGGTCCGGACCCTCGCCGACAAGCTCCTGGAGGTGCACACCTGGTTGCGGGGCCAGTTGCGTCAGGTGCGGGCGGAGGCCGACGCGCACTTCGCCGCTCGGGCCGCGCATCAAGGGCCCGGTGCGCCGGCGGCCCCGGGGCTCGGGTTGCAGATACGGCAGCGCTGCCTCGCGTTCTGCCAGGCGCTGGAGTTCCATCACAGCAGCGAGGACGGGCACTTGTTCCCCGGGATCGCCCGTCATCATCCCCACCTGACCGACGTCTTCGCCCGGCTCGACGACGAGCACCGCACGATCGCCCGTATCCAGAGTGAGCTTGCGGAGCTGCTGGCCGGCATCGTCATCGCCGAACCGGAGCGCTTTCGCGCCGAATTGGAAGAGATGTCCTCACAGTTGAATGCTCATCTGGACTACGAGGACGAGGTGTTGCTTCCGCTGCTCGCCGACGTGCCGTGGCCGCCGGAGGTGCCGAAGGGCTGAGACTGTTCCGTTCCGTCCGCCTGCCGCCCCCGCGCCAGGTCCCGTACCGCCCGCTCCAGCCGCGTCCGCCGGGTCTGTGGCGTCGCGGCCTGGAAGAGCGGGAGCATCACGAGGTAGCGGGCGGTCCGGTCGAGCGCGTCGAACGCCGCACGCGCCGCCGGGGCCGCGTCGAGCGCCGCGGCGAGGTCGTCCGGGACGACGGCTGTCGCCTGCGACGCGTACGCGCGGTCCCAGCGGCCGTCCTCCTGGGCCCGTCGCACCTCGGCGAGGCCGGACTCCCGCATCCGGCCCGCCGCCGCCAGCGCCGCGACCTTCTCGACATTCACCCGCGACCACAGGCTCCTCGGTCGCCGCGGCCCGTACTTCTGCAGGTAGTACCGGTCGTCCAGGCCCCGGCGCTGCCCGGAGATCCACCCCCAGCACAGCCCCACGTCGACCAGTTCGCCGTCCGTGACCGACGCGATCCCCGACGCCTTCTTCGCCACCTTGACCCACACGCCCTCGCGGCGGGTGTGGTGCTCGGTCAGCCAGTCCTCGAAGGCCGCCGCGTCCGGGAACGCGACGACGTCCACCCCGTTGAGAGCCTCCATACCGGCCAGGCTAGCCCGGCCGTGCCCCGAAGGGGCCTCCCGTCCCCTTCTCGGCCCAGTGACAGCCGATGGGCTGCTGGATCGGTTCGGCGTCGGTGTGCGGGTACCTCGTGGTCACTCCCCTCGGCCGTTGTCACCCGGATTGGCCGCCGCCGCTTGCGGGCCCCTCCTGCCCGTGTCGGTATGTGGGAGGGCATCCCTCGCCGAGTCTCGACCGGCGTACGGGAGTTCGCTACCGGGAAGTAGACCCATGAACAATGCCGAGCCCGAGTTCCGCCGGTCGGTGATCGACGACGATCCCCAGGACGGGTACTTCCTGCGGGCCGTCGACGTGGACGGCGACGGGCGACCCGACCTCGTCGCCTCCGGCCTCACGCGCGGGGAGGTCGTCTGGTATCAGAACCCGTCCTGGACCAAGCGGACCATCCTGTCCCTGGGGGACCGCAAACCCGTCGCCCTGGACGCCGCGGACCTCACCGGTGACGGACTGCCGGACCTGGTCCTGTGCCACGACTACGGCAACTGCATGTTCGACTGCGGGCCGAGGGACGGCGTGATCTCCTGGCTGCACAATCCCGGGCCGGACGGCTGGGACCGGCCCTGGACCCGCCGGCACGTCGCCGACCTGGTCGCCTGTCACCGGGTGCGGCTGGGGCGGTTCACGACGGACAGCCGTGTGCAGCTGGTCGCCCTTCCGGTCGTCGGGCCCGAGGGAGGGGCGGAAGGGGTCGGGTCCGCCGCCCGGCTCATGCTCTACGACCTGCCGGACGATCCGGTGGCGCACGACGGCGGGTGGTCGGGGCGACCGCTCGACACCGCCGACTTCACGATCGTGCACGGCGTGGTCGCCGCCCGGTTCCCGGGCACGCCCCGCCCGGAGCGGGAGTCGTTCCTGCTGGCCACGGGGGAGGGGATCAGCTGGCTGGGCACCGGGCCCGGTGGGGCGTGGCAGGTCCGGAAGATCGGTGACGGCGTGCCGCCGCAGGCGTCGGTGGAGAATCCCGGGCACCGTTTCAGCGGGAGCGGGAACCTCGGCGTCGCGCGGATCGGCGGGCGTCCCTGCGCCGTGATCCTCGCCGTCGAGCCGTTCCACGGCAACACCCTCAGCGTCTACGTCAGGCCGCCCGACACCGTCTCGCCCTTCGGCACGCCCTGGGAGCGGCGGCGGCTCCGGGTCCTCGACCCGCCGGACAGGACGCACGACGCCGTCGGCCACCACGTGGTCGTGGCCGACTTCGACGGCGACGGGGACGACGAGTTCCTGGTCGGCCTGCGCGGGCCCGCCCCGGCGCAGGGCGTCTTCTACTTCAAGCTCGACGCGTCGGGCAACGTGCTCGTCGAGAAGCAGGTGAGCACGGAGTCCACCGCGCGCATCGCCGTGGCCGACTTCAACGGCGACGGCCGGCTGGACTTCGCCACCACCGCCTACGACACGGTGGGCTACTACGAGATCCCGGACCCCAGGGTGTGCCTGTTCACCAACACCTTCGGCGTGCCCGGGCCGGTCACGGCCCCGCCCGGTGGCGACGGCTGACCGAGGCTCCCCGGCCTCGCCCCGCCCCCGTCCGTCCCCGCCGCATCGGAGACACCCGCTGCCTCGCTCCGGGCAGCCCTCACCAGCAGGAGAACGCAGTGGCACAGAACACCGTCCGGGTGGACGCCCTCGTCGTCGGCTCCGGGCCCGTCGGATGCGCCTTCGCGCGCGAACTCGTGGCGGCCGGCCGGCACGTCTACATGATCGACGCCGGGGCCCAGCTGTCGGACCGGCCCGGTGAGCACCTCAAGAACGCCCACCTCTACCAGCGCGACCTCAACCTGTTCTCGCCCGTGATCCGCGGCCACCTGAGCCTGCTGTCGATCCCGTCGAGCGACCGGGCCGAGGTGACCCTGGACCCGGCGGCCTACCGGATCGACCTCAAGAAGTACGACGGCTTCGTACTGAACAACCAGAACCCCGACCAGGACCCCGCCGTGAACCTCGGCGCCGCCGCCGCGACCTACGGCGTGGGCGGCATGGCGACCCACTGGACCTGTGCCACACCCCGGCACCACCCCGTCATCGAGCGCTCCGACCTGCTGCCCGACGCGGAGTGGGACGCCCTCTACCGGGACGGCGAACAGCTCCTGCACACCCGTACCGACGCCTACGCCGACTCGGTACGGCAGCGGCTGGTCCGCGGGGCGCTGGCCAAGGAGTACGGGGAACTCCAGGAGCCCTACCAGGTGCAGAACCTGCCGCTCGCCGTGGAACGCCGCGAGGACAACCCCGAGTTCGTCCACTGGAGCGGGGCCGACACCGTGCTCGGCCCGCTGGCCGACGGCGGCCACGACCGGTTCGAGCTGCACCCCGAGCACCTGTGCACCCGGCTGGTGCGCAGCGCCGACGGCAGCCGCGTGGAGTACGCCGAGATCCGCGACCTGCGGCGGTGGCGGACGCTGCGGGTGGAGGCGGAGACCTTCGTGGTGGCGGGCAACGCCTACCTCACCCCGCAGCTGCTGTACGCGTCGGAGATCCGCCCGAAGGCGCTCGGCCGTTATCTGAGCGAACAGCCGATCTCCTTCTGCCAGATCGTGCTGAGCCAGGACCTCGTCGACTCGGTCGCCACCGACCCGCGCTTCGACGACGCCGTGCGCGGGCACCGCGAGTCCGCGCCGCGGGACCCCGTGCCCATCCCGCGGGGGGACCCGGAGCCGCAGGTGTGGATCCCGGTGTCCGAGGGGCGGCCGTGGCACTGTCAGATCCACCGCGACGCCTTCCACTACGGCGACATCGCACCGAACGTCGACGGCCGGCTCATCGTGGACCTGCGCTGGTTCGGGATCGCCGAGCCACGTTTCGACAACCGGATCGAGTTCTCCGGCCGGCACCAGGACACGCACGGCATGCCGCAACCCACCTTCGTCTTCGGTCTCAGCGACCAGGACCGGGCGAACCAGCACGCGATGATGCGGGACATGCTGCGGGCGGCGAGCACGCTCGGCGGCTTCCTCCCCGGCTCCGAACCGCAGTTCGTCGAGCCCGGCCTCGGGCTGCACGTCACCGGCACGACCCGGATGGGCGACGACCCCGAGACCAGCGTCGTGGACACCGACTCCCGGGTGTGGGGCGTCGACAACCTCTACCTGGGCGGCAACAACGTCATCCCGCGCGGCACCGCGAGCAACCCGACGCTGACCAGCGTCGCGCTGGCGCTGAAGGCGGCCCGGCACATCACCAGGGGCCGTACCGGCGGCGGCGCGGGGGCGGCCGCGACCGTCCCGGGCCGGGGCGCGTGATGTTCGGGCCCGGCGCCGTCTCCCTCGGCATCACGCCCACCTGCTGGACCAACGACGACTTCCCCACCATCGGGGCGGACATCTCCTTCGAGCAGTGCGTCAGCGAGATCGCGCTGGCCGGCTTCGAGGGATGCAGCGTCGGCCACAAGTTCCCCACCGACCCGCGGGCCCTGTCGCAGGCGCTGACCCTGCGCGGGCTGCGGGTGTCCGAGCCCTGGGCGAGCACCTACTTCACCGTCCGGGACATGCGGGAACGCACCCTCGCGGGCTTCCGCGAGCAGCTGGACTTCGTCCAGGAGGTCGGCGGCGACCAGGTCGTCGTGGCGGAACTCGGCCACGCCGTGCACCAGCAGGCGGTCGCCCTGGCCGCCAACAGGCCGGTGTTCGACGACGCCGCCTGGGACGCGCTGCTGACCGGCCTCGACGAACTCGGGCGGATGGCGGCCGACCGCGGCATGTTCCTGTGCTACCACCACCACATGGGCACCGGCGTGCAGTCCCGGGCCGACGTGGACCGCCTGCTCGCGGGCACCGACCCGGACCTGGTGCACCTGCTGCTGGACACCGGCCACCTCACGCTGGCCGGCGACGACCCGCTCGCCCTGGCCCGCGACCACGCCCGGCGGATCGCCCACGTGCACCTCAAGGACGTACGCCCCGACGTCCTGGAGTACTTCCGCCGCGAGGACCCCAGCTTCCACGACGCGGTACTCGCCGGGATCTTCACCGTGCCCGGCGACGGGATGACCGACTTCGGGCCCCTACTGCGCGCCCTCGCGGACGCCGGATACCGGGGCTGGCTCGTCGTCGAGGCCGAACAGGACCCGGCGAACGCGCACCCGCTGACGTACGCCAAGAAGGCGCGCGAGCACCTGCGCGTCCTCATCGGCCGCTGAGCACGCCCGTAACGACCCCTGCGACCAAGGGAGCAGCCCTGCCATGAGTTACCGACCGATCGAGGACTACGGCGTGATCGGCGACCTGCGCACCGTGGCGCTGGTGGCTCTCGACGGCTCCCTGGACTTCCTGTGCCTGCCCGACATCGACTCGCCCACGGTGTTCGGCGCGCTGCTCGACGACGAGCGCGGCGGCAGTTTCCGGATCGGCCCGGCCGTCGAGGGCGCCCGCCTCAAGCAGCTCTACCTGCCCGACACCAACATCCTGCTCACCCGCTTCCTGTCCGGGGACGGGGTCGGGGAGGTCGTCGACTTCATGCCGGTCGGCTCGGTCCGCCACACGCACGCGGTCGTCCGCCGGGTGAAGGGGGTGCGGGGCACCTTCCGGTTCCGGCTGCGCTGTGCGCCCCGGTTCGACTACGCCAGGCTGCCGCACCGGATCGAGCGGCACCCCGGCGAGGTGTTCTTCGTACCGGAGGGCGGGGCGGAGAGGGGAGACGTGATGGCGCTGCGGCTGCAGAGCCCGGTCGACCTGCGGATGGAGGGCGACGACGTGGTCGCCGAGTTCGAGCTGGGTCCGGACCAGACGATGGACTTCGTCCTGGAGGCGGTCCCGCCGGGCGAGCACAGCCCGGCGTCCGGCCACCGGTGGGCCGAACGGGCGTTCCGGCACACCCACGCCTTCTGGCACGAGTGGCTGAGCAGTTCGGCCTACCGGGGCCGCTGGCAGGAGGAGGTGTCCCGCTCGGCCCTGGCGATGAAACTGCTCACCTCCGCCCGGCACGGGTCGATCGCCGCCGCGGCCACCTTCGGACTGCCCGAGCTGGTCGGCGGAGAACGCAACTGGGACTACCGCTACACCTGGATCAGGGACGCCTCCTTCACCGCCGCCGCGTTCATCCGGCTCGGCTTCCACGAGGAGCCCCGGGCGTTCGTGCGGTGGGTGGAGCAGCGCTACCGGGAGAGCACCGAACCGGGGCGGCTGCAGATCATGTACGGCGTCGACGGCCGCCACGAACTGACCGAGGAGATCCTGCCGGACCTGCGCGGCTACGAGGGATCGAGCCCCGTACGCGTCGGCAACGGCGCCTACGACCAGCTCCAGCTCGACATCTACGGCGAACTCCTGCACGTCGTCGACCTGTACGACGAACACGTGGAAGCGGTCTCCCACGACCTCTGGGCCCATGTGAGCGACTCGGTGAACTGGGTGACGGAGAACTGGCGGCTGGCCGACGAGGGCATCTGGGAGACCCGCGGCGGACGCCAGGAGTTCCTGTACGCCCGGCTGATGTGCTGGGTCGCCCTGGACCGCGGGCTGCGCGTCGCCGGGCGGCGCTCACTGCCGGCGCCCCGCGAGCACTGGGCCGCGGTCCGCGACGAGATCCACGCCGAGATCCACAAGGAGTTCTGGGACGAGCGTCAGGAGGCGTTCGTCCAGCACCGGGGGGACTCCACCCTCGACGCGGCGAGTCTGCTCATGCCGCTCATGGGGTTCATCTCCCCGGTCGACCCCCGGTGGCTGAGCACTCTGCGCGCCATCGAGAACTCCCTGGTCGAGGACTCCCTCGTCTACCGGTACCGCAGCGGGGACGGCGCCTCGGACGGGCTGAGCGGCACCGAGGGCACCTTCTCCATGTGCTCGTACTGGTTCATCCAGTGCCTGACCGAGGCCGGCGAGGTGGACCGCGCCCAGCTGTTCTTCGAGAAGATGCACAGCTACGCCAACCATCTGGGCCTGTACGCCGAGGAGATGGACGGCACCGGACGCAACCTCGGCAACTTCCCCCAGGCGTTCACCCACCTCGGGCTGGTCAGCGCCGCCCTCTGCCTCAACCGGGCGCTGGCGAGGCGGCCAGGTCCCGCAGCAGGACCTCGGTCGTCTCGGTGAAGTTGGACGGAGACACGGACAGCGCTCCGGCCAGGGGGTACTCGAGCATCATGAGGAGGAAGAGGTTGACCCCGACGACCACCGCCACGCCCGCGATCATGGAGTAGTGCAGCCACGGGGACTCCAGCCCGAACAGCAGGCTGAAGAACAGGGTCACCGCGCTGGTCAGCAGGACGGCGATCCACATCGGGGCTCTCAGGTGCGCCCGTTCGGCCCGGCTGTGCCGCTGGGTGTTGAGGACCGAGACGTCCAGCAACCGGCCCATCGCCTCGTCCACGTACGCCCGCTGCGGCTCGTCGGCCGGGCGCAGGCCGCCCACCGTGTCGAAGAGGTCCGCCAGTGTCCGCTGCTCCGCCCGGCTCTGCCCGGCCCGGCCCAGGTCCTCGGGCCACCAGGCGACGACCGCGCGGTTGTAGGCCACCACCGCTTCGGCGAGGTCGCGCTGGTCGTCGGCGCCCATGACGGCACCGCCGCGGACCACGGCGCCGACCGTGTACGCCTCCTGGGCGGTGGCGTGCCTGACCTCGGCGAAGTTCTCCCACTGGTCGTCGACGGAGAACCCGATCGTGACCGCGTAGACCACCCCGATGACCGCCACCAGGAAGCCCGCGACGTCGTTGTGGGCCTTGGCCCGGGGCGGCGGCACGAGCTTGCGCATCAACGCCTGCAGCAGGACGGCCACCACCGGGACGCCCCCGAGGATGAGCAGCGCGGCGGCCCACAGGGGCAGATCGACGATGAGGAAGCGGTACACGGTCACCCCAGCTCTGTTCACCGCGCTCAACGAGCACCCGGGCCCCCGCGCAACGGCCGGGGGCGGGCCGACTCCGCGTCGGCAAAGGCACCGGTGGCGCGGGCGTAGCGTAGGTGGTATGACGACGTACGGATCCTTCCCCGGCACCCGGCCCCGGCGGCTGCGGACCACCCCCGTGATGCGTCGGATGGTCGCCGAGACCCGGCTCCACCCCGCGGACTTCATCCTCCCCGCCTTCGTGCGCGAGGGCGTGCGCGAGCCGGTGCCGATCGCGGCGATGCCCGGGGTCGTGCAGCACACCCGGGACTCGCTGAAGAAGGCCGCCGCGGAGGCGGTCGAGGCCGGGATCTCCGGGATCATGCTGTTCGGCGTGCCGGAGGAGGAGAAGAAGGACGCGCTCGGGACGGTCGGTACCGACCCCGACGGGATCCTCCAGGTCGCCCTGCGCGACGTGCGGGCCGAGGTCGGGGACGACCTGCTCGTCATGTCCGACCTGTGCCTGGACGAGTTCACGGACCACGGGCACTGCGGTGTGCTGGACGACGAGGGGCGCGTGGACAACGACGCCACCCTCGAGCGGTACGCCGAGATGGCGCAGGTCCAGGCCGACGCGGGCGCCCATGTGGTCGGCCCCAGCGGGATGATGGACGGGCAGATCGGCGTCGTCCGTGACGCGCTCGACCAGATCGGGCGGGAGGACGTCGCCGTCCTCGCCTACACCGCCAAGTACGCGTCCGCCTTCTACGGGCCCTTCCGCGAGGCTGTCGGGTCCTCACTCAAGGGCGACCGTAAGACCTACCAGCAGGACGCCGCCAACGCGCGGGAGTCCATGCGGGAACTGGCCCTGGACCTGGCGGAGGGCGCCGACATGGTCATGGTCAAGCCGGCCGGCCCCTACCTCGACATCCTGGCCAAGGTCGCCGAGGCCGTGGACGTGCCCGTCGTCGCCTACCAGATCTCCGGCGAGTACTCGATGATCGAGGCCGCCGCCGAGAAGGGCTGGATCGACCGCGACCGGGCCATCCTGGAGGCGCTCACCGGCATCAAGCGGGCCGGCGCGCGCAACATCCTGACCTACTGGGCCACCGAGGTCGCTCGCACGCTGCGCTGAGCATCCTCGGCCGGCCCTTCGCGCAGCGGGTGCGTGGATGCCTTCAGTACTGGAGGGCGTGGTCGATGCCGGTCTGCCAGTAGGTCACCGCCAGCTTGCTGTCGACCTTCACGCCGGAGGGCAGGGCGACCTTGACGATGGAGTCGTCGTCGAAGGGGATCGTGAGGGTGTCCACGCTGATGGGCTCACCGCCGCTGCCGTCGGCCATCGTCAGCCGTACCCCGGCGTAGGCGGTCTCACCGGGACCGACTCCGGCCACCGAATGCGGCTGGGACTCCTCGATGACCGGCGGCACGGACTGGGCCTCACCGAAGCGCGCCACCGGGTACGGCGGCAGCATGCACGTCTTCGAGCCGGTGCCGGTGGCGGTCAGCAGCAGGTGGTTGATCGGGCGGGACACCTTCGTCGCGGTGATCTTCACGTCGGACGCGGAGCACTTCCCCGGCACCTCCGCGTCGTCCTTGTCGCCGGTGTTCGAGCCGGCGTCCGAGCCGGAGTCCGGCGAGCCGCCCGACGAGCCGCCACCCGACTTGTCCGAGCCGGTGGAGCCGGTGGAGCCGTTCGCGCCGTCGGTCCCCTTGTCGCCGTCCGAGTCGCTCCCGCCGGTGGACGGCTTGGCCTGTTCGCCCGCCGGGGCGGAGGAAGCCGGGGCGGAGGAGGCAGCGGCGCCCGTGTCCGTTCCCTCGTCACCCTCACAGGCCGTCAGAGCGAGCGCGGCCAGTGCGACCGTGGTGGCGGCGAACAGGCGGGTGCGGGTGGTGCGTACGGACATGAGGTAAGCCCCTTCGGGTGGAGTTGAGGTAAGCCGCTCGGCGGTTCGCCGGGGGCGGCTGCTTGGATGACCACAGCTTGGGTCCAGAACCGTCCCAGTCACCAGAGGTGCCTGGACATGCGGGATACTGGGACGCTGGGATCGGCTCTGACCTGCGGGAACGGTGTCCTGCTGGGATGCCGTACGGGGATACGGGAAGAGGGAGAGACGGTGGCGGGGGACGACTTCGCGGGACTGCTGCGGGAGCTGAAGGAGCGATCCGGACTCAGTTACGGGACGCTGGGCAAGCGATTGCACATGAGTGCGTCCACACTCCACCGGTACGTCAGCGGGGAGGTCGTACCCGTCGAGTTCGCGCCCGTCGAACGCCTCGCCCGGGCGTGCCGGGCGACCCCCGAGGAGCTGCTCGAACTCCACCGCCGCTGGATCCGTGCCGACGCTCTGCGCGGGGTGAAGAGGCCGGAGGAGACGCGGGAGGCTCAGGAGACGGCGGAGACGGAGCAGGGCGGGACGGAGAAGGGCGGGACGGAGAAGGGGGAGACGGCGGAAGCCGTCGTGCCCGAGGCCGCCGCCGAGGTGACCGAGGTGACCGAGGTGCCCGAGGCGCCCGGGGTCTCCGTCGCGGAGAAACACGCGCCGCCCGCACCTGACGTGACGTCCGCCCCCGACGTGTCGCCGGCGCCTGACGCGCCCTCCGCCCCCGTCGGGCGACGTCGCCGGGTACCGCGCGCCGCCCTCTACGCGGCCACCGGCGTCGCCGCCGTCGCTCTCGCCGTCAGCCTCCTGCCCGGCACGGGCGACGGAGGGGAGGAGCACGGTCCGGCCGGAGCCGCCGCCGGAACCTCCGTGTCGGTGACCGGGAGCGCCACCCGGTCGTCCTCTCCCAGCGCGAGTGCCTCCCCGTCCCCGTCGTCCGCCTCCCCGTCCGCGTCCGCGTCATCCGTCCCCTCCCCGTCCGCGACGCGCCGGAGCACCCCCACGCCGAGTGGCCGGGCCCCGGGGAACAGTGGCCCCGCGCTCACCGTGTCGACCACCCCGTACTTCTGGGACGTCCCCTGCGAGCAGTCCTTCCTGGTGGACCGCAGCCCGCAGAACGTGCTGGACCCGCCCGCCCAGCCGGACGTGGTCGGCTGGGTCACCGCCTTCGGCGCGGTCGCCGCCGACCGCCAGATGACCGTGTTCACCGTGCAGGGCACCGGTCCGGAGACCGTGGTCCTGGAGAACCTGCACGTCCGTGTGGTGGACAGCAAAGAGCCGCTGGACTGGAACGAGTACGCGATGGGCGTCGGCTGCGGCGGCGACGCGAGCACCAAGTCCTTCGACGTCTCCCTCGACCTGGGCAACCCCCTGGCGATGCCGATCGCCGGACAGAAGCCCTTCCCGTACACGGTCACCGAGTCCGACCCCGAGCTCTTCTACGTCAACGCGCACACCAGCGACCACGACGTCACCTGGTACCTGGAACTGGAGTGGTCCAGTGGCGGCCAGAAGGGCATCATGCGGGTCGACGACCACGGCAAGCCGTTCCGCACCAGCGCCTCCAAGGGCAGCTCCTACTACGGGCAGATGCTGGGCGCCGAAGGCGTCTGGGAGTACTTCTCGGGCGAGTGAGCCGAGGCGGGGGCGGTGGGCCGGACGGGAGGCCGGGCGCCGCCGAGCGGGGCCTGTGGACATCGACGACGTCAGGTGTCCGGATCGCGGAAAGGCCCTTGTAGGCGGCACGTACTTCTCTAGGGTGCGGGCATGACCGTGACCGAGAACGTGCCCGTCCCGTCCGCCTCGTCCGCCTCGCCCGCTCCCGTGCCCCCGCTGGCCGCGCGGGCCCGGTCGATCGGCGGTTCGCCGGTACGGGACATCCTCGCCGTCACCGCCCGCCCCGAGGTGATCAACTTCGCGGGCGGGCTGCCGGCCCCCGAGCTGTTCGACGCGGAGGGCATCGCCGCCGCGTACCGGGACGTCCTCGCCGAGCTGCCGGCGCGGGCGCTCCAGTACTCCACCACCGAGGGCGAGCCCACCCTGCGGGCCGCGCTCGCCGCCCGCACCACGGCGCGCGGACTGGAGACCGGCCCGGACGACCTCCTCGTCACCACCGGCTCACAGCAGGCCCTGTCGCTCCTCGCCACCGCCCTGCTCGAACCCGGCGACACCGTCCTCGTCGAGAGTCCCTGCTACCTGGCCGCGCTCCAGGCCTTCGGCTTCGCGGGCGCCCGCGTCGTCGCCGTGCCCGGTGACGAGGACGGCATCGACCCCGAGGCGCTGGAGGAGCTGGTACTGCGCGAGCGCCCCAAGCTGCTCTACACCGTCCCCACCTTCCAGAACCCCACCGGCCGCACCCTGCCCGCCGCCCGCCGGGCCGCCGTCGCCGAGGTCGCGGGCCGGCGCGGGCTGTGGATCGTCGAGGACGACCCGTACGGCGAGCTGCGCTTCGAGGGTGAGCGGGTGCCGTGGATCGCGTCGTACGACGGTGCCCGGGACCGGACCGTGCTGCTGGGCTCCTTCTCCAAGGTCATGGCACCCGGCCTGCGCCTGGGCTGGCTGCGGGCACCCGCCGCACTGCGCCGGGCCTGCGCGGTCGCCAAGCAGGCCGCCGACCTGCACACCCCGACCGTCAACCAGCTCGCCGCCGCCCGCTACCTGGCCGACCGGGACCTGGACGCCCACGTCGCGCGTGTCGCCGCGGTCTACGGCGCACGCCGGGACGCCATGCTCGCGGGCCTGCCGGAAGCGCTGCCGGCGGGGTCGGTGTGGACGCGCCCCGAGGGCGGCATGTTCCTGTGGGCGCGCCTGCCGGAGGGGCACGACACCACCGCCCTGCTCCCCGGGGTGGTCCGGCACGACGTGGCGTACGTCCCCGGCGCCCCCTTCCACGCCGGTGAGCCCGACCGCGCCACCCTGCGGCTGTGCTTCGTCACACAGACGCCGGACGAGATCGCGGAGGGGCTGCGGAGGCTGGGAGAGGGACTGCGGGAAGGGCTGCGGGAGGGACTGCGGGAGGCGTAGGTCCTTTTCCTCCTGGTCCTAGGTCCATGAGCCGAGGCGGGGCCGCCGTGTCCGCACGTACCGTGAGGCCATGTCTGACAGCGCCCCGACGACGGCTTCCTTCGACCTCGACGCGTACCTCGACCGGATCGGCTGGGCGGGGGAGCGGCGGCCCGACGCGGCCACGCTGCGGGGGGTGCACCTCGCCCACCTGAGGGCCGTCCCGTTCGAGAACCTGGACGCCCTCGGTGACGGCGCCCCCTCCCTGGAACTCGCCGACCTGATGGCCAAACTGGTCCACGGCCGCCGGCGCGGCGGCTACTGCTTCGAGCACAACACCCTGTTCGCGGCGGCCCTGGAGGCACTGGGTTTCCGGCTGACCCGGCTGGCCGCGCGGGTCGTCGTCGGCGCCGAGCGGTTCGCGGACCGGCCCCGTACCCACATGGCCCTCCTGGTCGAGGCGCCCGGCGACCCGCAGCCGTACCTGGCCGACGTCGGCTTCGGCGCCGTCGGCTCCCTGCTGGAGCCGGTACCGCTGCTCGCGGACACGGAGTTCCAGGGCGCCGGACGCCGGCACCGGCTGGTGCGCGTACCGCACCCCGGGCCGCTGGAGATGTGGGTGCTGGAGGCGTACGAGGGCCGCGAGGGGCCTTCGGAGGGACGCTGGGCGGCTCAGTACGCCTTCACCCTGGAGCCGTTCGAACAGTCCGACTACGTGATGATCAACTGGCACGTCGCCACGAACCCGCGCTCCCCCTTCTCCCGGCGCCCGTACGTCCAGTTCCTCACGCCGGACGGGCATGTGCTGCTCGACGGCGACCGCTTCACCGAGACCCGCACCGACGGCACGGTCACCGAGCGGAAGCTGACGGACCCGGCGCGGGTCCGGCGTCTGCTGGCGGAGGACTTCGGCATCGACGTTCCCGAGGGCCTGGCGCTACTGGGCTGAGGGCTGCCGGGACGGCCCCGCCGCGCCCGCGCGCGCGTCGACGCACTCCCGCTCGCCGTCGGACGCCGCGGGCCGGAAGCAGGCCCTCACGACGGCTCCGGGGCGGGTCGCGGTCATGACCGTGTAGACGTAGGACTCCGCGTCGACCTCGTCCGCGATCTCCGCGCGGCGGGTCGGGCCGCCCGCCGCCACTTCCAGCCGGTCGCCGACGCGTGTCCCCCACATCCGGGCCCAACTGGTGCCGCACTTGCGGCTGTAGCGCAGCTCCACGCGGGCGCCGGTGGTGGTGCGGTGCGTGGCGAGGGTGTCGGGGCCGCCTCCGCAGATCATGTGTATCGGGTCCTGGCCCTCACAGGCGGCGCCGCGGCAGCGGGGGCCGGCGACGGAGGCGGTGGAGGGCGGGCGGGGCTCGTCCTCCCGGTGCGTCGGCAGGAGGAGCGCCGACGTGACGCCTCCGACGGTCACGGCGCACACCGCCACGAGCACCGCCACGAGCCGGCCCCGGCCGGCGGACGGCCGCGGCGGATCCGGCGACGGCGGCGGGGACGTTGATGGGGAGGGGCCCGGTGATGGGCCCGGCGACGGGGGCGGGCTCGGTGATGGCGGCGACGACGGGGGCGCTTGCGAGGGCGGTCGCGGTCCGGACGGGGCGGGCGCGGACTCCGCCGCGCGTCCGCTCCACTCCGACTCCGCGATCTCCCACAGCGCCAGCACTCGCCCGTCCGGTTCCCGGGCGAGCCGGCACAGGTCCTGCACGGCCTGGCGCGGTGGCATGGACTTGCCGTTGAGATAGCGCTCCCACGACGACTTGCTGTACGCCGTGCGCTCCGCCAGCCCCGCCAGGCTCAGCCCCGTACGCGTCCGCAACTCCCGCAGCGCCGTGGTCAGCCGGGTACGCACCGGCGTCACGTCGGGGTCGTCCCGCGCAGGGCCTTCCACGTGTGCGGGCCGACGATGCCGTCCACCACCAGCCCCTCACGCTTCTGGAGGCGCTTGACCGCGCGCTGCGTCAGCGGGCCGTAGATCCCGTCGACCTCCCCCGGCGACAGGCCCGCCCGGCCCAGCAGACACTGCGCCTCGGCCACCTCCGGCCCGGCGTGCCCGTACGCCACGATGGCGTCCCGCGTACGGCTGTTGCCCGCGTACCAGCGGCCGTCGGCCCGCTCCACCCGGCACGTGTACCTCGCCGGTGAGCGGGACGCCGACGCGGCGGTCGGGGCGAGGGACGCGGCCGCCGCACCACCGCCGCGGTCGCCGTCGCCGTCGCCGGAGGCGCCGGTGAACCGTACGGCCATCAGGAGTGCCGCCGACACGGCCAGCACCAGGGTCACCGTCCCCGCCACCACGGCGACGCGCCGCGACCGCCGGCGCGGCCGCTGCTCCTCGGGCCCGGGACCGGGCTCCGGTACGTCCGGCGTACGGCCGGACTCGGCGGGCGCGGCCCCGCGCGTCCCGCTCCAGTGTTCCGCGGCGACCTCGTGCAGTGCCAGCAGGCGGGCCGGCTCCTCACCGGCGATCCGGGCCATCGCCTCGACGGCCTCCCGGGGCGGCAGCGATCTGCCGCCCAGATAGCGCTCCCACGACTTCGCGCTGTATCCGGTCTTCGCGGACAGTTGCCGCAGGCTCAGTCCGCCGTGGTCCTTCAGTCTGCGTAGACGCACCACCAACTGGCGGACGTGAGGATGTAGTTCGGCGGGCAGCTCTTTCCAACGCGACATGTTCCCCCACACGCGTTCGGGCTCGCTGGTCCAGGTCCCCGTTCCCCCGGTCCCATTCTGCATCAGCGACCACGACGCACGCCGGACGGCGGTTCCCGCACCCGTACGGAATCGGCCACCGCCCGCCACAGCCGTCCCGTCCCACCGACACCGTGAGCGACGTCCCAGCAGGTCAAGGGGTGAGACGTCCCGTGAGTGCGCCACTTCCGCGGCAACCCTGGAGGTCCGTGCCGCCGTGGCCCCAGTCTGGTTGCGGAGCCGGCCGGTGCGGTCGGCCCGACCGCCGCAAGCAATCGGAGGGGAACAGCATGCGAGCTCTCACGAGGACACTCGTCAGTGTCACCACCGCTGTCGGGATCGCCGCCGGGGGCCTGGCCGGCGCGAGCACCGCGATGGCGGCGCCCGCACCGGCCCAGCAGCCGTCGGTGAGCGCCGAGGCCGTCGCGCCGCTCGCGGTGAACAACCTGGGGCTGAGCATCGCGGAGGCCAAGAGGATCCAGCGTTACGGGGATGAGCGCTGGGGTTACAACGGCGCGATCGACGGGCTCCTCGGAACGGAGAGCTGGAAGGCGCTCCAGCGCTGGCTCAAGGCGAGCTGGGACTACAACGACTCGATCGACGGAATCGTCGGCCCCAACACGGTCAAGGCGCTGCAGCGCTACCTCAAGAGCCGCTTCGGCTACACCGGTGCGATCGACGGCATCGCCGGAGCGGGAACCAAGGCCGCGTTCAAGCGGATGGCCAACGCGTGCCCCGACTGCTGACCTGACCGCCCGCCCGGAACACGCCGCGGCCCGTCCTCACCTCGGGGGAGAGGACGGGCCGCGTCGCGCGTTCCCGGTGCTCAGAGCCGCTCGGGCGTCCGGATGCCCAGCAGGGCCATGCCCTGGTGCAGCGTGCGGGCCGTGAGGTCGCACAGGAACAGGCGGTTCTCCGCCACCTCGCGCGGGGGCGCCGGCTTGATCACCGGGCACTTGTCGTAGAAGGACGTGTAGAGGGACGCCAACTGGTACAGGTACGCGGTCAGCTTGTGCGGGGCGTACTCCGCGGCCGCCTCGAAGACCGTGTCCCCGAACGCGTCCAGGTGCAGGCCCAGCGCGCGCTCCGCCTCGTGCAGCTCCAGCTCCGGGTGAGCGGCGGGGCGGACCTCGCCCGCCTTGCGGAGGATGGACTGGATACGGGCGTAGGCGTACTGGAGGTACACGCTGGTGTCGCCGTTGAGCGAGACCATCTGGTCCAGGTCGAACTTGTAGTCGCGGCTCGGCGACGTCGACAGGTCCGCGTACTTCACGGCGCCGATGCCGACCTGCCCGGCCCGCTCCTGGATCTCGTCCTCGGTGAGGTCCCGCGCCTTCTCCCGTACGACCTCCGCGGCCCGCTGCACCGCCTCGTCCAGCAGGTCCTCCAGCCGCACGGTCTCGCCCGCGCGCGTCTTGAAGGGCTTGCCGTCCGCGCCGAGCACCGTGCCGTAGGCCATGTTGTGCGCGGTGACGTCGTCGCCGAGCCAGCCGGCCCGGCGGGCCGTCTCGAAGACCATCCTGAAGTGGAGCGACTGGCGTACGTCGACGACGTACAGCAGGGTGCTCGCGTGCAGGTCGAGGACGCGGCCCCGGATCGCGGTCAGGTCGGACGCCGCGTAGCCGAAGCCGCCGTCGGCCTTCTGCACGATCAGCGGGACCGGCTGGTCGTCCTTGCCGCGGATCTCGTCGAAGAACACCACGAGCGCGCCCTCGGAGCGCACCGCGACGCCCATCTCCTCCAGGAGGCGGGCGGTCTCGGGCATGCCCTCGTTGTACGCGGACTCGCCGACGATCTCCTCGTCGCGGATCTCCATGTCGAGCTTCTCGAAGACGGAGTAGAAGTAGACCTTCGACTCGTCCACGAACCGCTGCCACAGTTCGAGCGTCTCCTTGTCCCCGGACTGGAGGGCGACGACCCGCTTGCGGGCCCGCTCCTTGAACTCCTCGTCCGAGTCGAAGACCGCGCGCGACGCCTTGTACACGCGGTTCAGGTTGCTCATGGCCTGCTCGCCGTCGACGTCGGCCGCGGGGGCCAGCTCGCCGGGGTGCTCCAGCAGGTACTGGATGAGCATGCCGAACTGGGTGCCCCAGTCGCCGATGTGGTGGCGGCCGATCGTCTTCTCGCCGGTGAAGTCGATCATGGCGCGCAGGGCGTCGCCGATCACCGCGGAACGCAGGTGGCCGACGTGCATCTCCTTCGCCACGTTCGGCTGGGCGTAGTCGATGACCGTGACGCCCGCGTCCTCCTTCAGCGGCACGCCGAGGCGCTCGCCGTCCGCGTGCCGCGCGGCGAGGTTCTCGGTGATGGCCCGGTCGCCGACCGTGATGTTGAGGAAGCCGGGGCCGGAGACCTCGACGTCCTTGATCAGGTCGCCGGTGACGATGTGCGAGACGACCTCGGCCGCCAGCTCGCGCGGGTTCGCCTTCGCCTTCTTGGCCAGGGCGAGGATGCCGTTGGCCTGGTAGTCCGCCCGGTCGCTTCGTCGCAGCAGCGGGTCCGCGCCGGCCGCCTCGGGCCGGGTGGCCGTCAGGGCGGACGCGAGGTGCTGCTGGACGGAGTCGCTGAGGGACGTGACCGAGGCCATGGAGTGGTTCGCCGTTCTGCTCGGGGTTCCGGGAGTGAGGCTTTCAGGAGCTACGGGAACCGAGTATCCCACGCGGTGAAAAGCGGTTTTCGCGGATGCGGGCCGGGCTGGGAGAATGGAGCGGTCAGCCGTGCGACCGTACCGGCTGCCCGAGTCAGAAAGAAGGACGTGCCGATCGTGGCTCAGAGCACAGAGACCACCGACTGGGTCTCCCGTTTCGCGGACGAGGTCATCGCCGAGTCGGAGCGTCGTGCCCCGGGCAAACCTGTGGTCGTCGCGTCCGGACTCTCCCCGTCCGGCCCGATCCACCTCGGAAACCTCCGCGAGGTCATGACCCCGCACCTGGTCGCCGACGAGGTCCGCCGCCGCGGCCACCAGGTCCGGCACCTGATCTCCTGGGACGACTACGACCGCTACCGCAAGGTGCCGGCCGGTATCGCCGGGGTGGACGGGACGTGGGCCGAGCACATCGGCAAGCCGCTCACCTCCGTCCCGGCCCCGGACGGCTCCCCGCACCCGAACTGGGCGGAGCACTTCAAGGCCGCGATGGTCGACTCGCTCGCCGGGATGGGCGTGGAGTTCGACGGGATCAGCCAGACCGGGCAGTACACCACCGGTGTCTACCGCGAGCAGATCCTGCACGCCATGAGGCACCGGCGGGACATCGACGCGATCCTCGCCCAGTACCGCACGAAGAAGGCTCCCGCGAAGAAGTCGCAGAAGCCGCTCGACGAGGCCGAGCTGGAGGCCGCCGAGGGCTCCGGCGCCGCCGCCGAGGACGACGGCAGCTCCGGCTCCGCCGGGTACTTCCCGTACAAGCCGTACTGCGGCAACTGCGAGAAGGACCTGACCACGGTCACCGCGTACGACGACGACTCGACCGAGCTCACCTACGCCTGCACGGCGTGCGGCTTCTCCGAGACGGTCCGGCTCAGCGAGTTCAACCGCGGCAAGCTGGTCTGGAAGGTCGACTGGCCGATGCGCTGGGCGTACGAGGGGGTCGTTTTCGAGCCCAGCGGCGTGGACCACTCCTCTCCCGGGTCGTCGTTCCAGGTCGGCGGGCAGATCGTCGGGATCTTCGGCGGCGAGCAGCCGATCGGCCCGATGTACGCCTTCGTCGGCATCAGCGGTATGGCCAAGATGTCCTCGTCCAAGGGCGGGGTGCCCACCCCGGCCGACGCGCTGGAGATCATGGAGCCGCAGCTGCTGCGCTGGCTGTACGCCCGCCGCCGGCCCAACCAGGCCTTCAAGATCGCCTTCGACCAGGAGATCCAGCGGCTCTACGACGAGTGGGACCGCCTCGACGCCAAGGTCGCCGACGGCAGCGCGCTGCCCGCCGACGTCGCCGCCCACGCGCGCGCCGTCGGCACGGCCGCCGGTGAGCTGCCGAGGACGCCCAGGCCGCTGCCGTACCGCACGCTGGCGTCCGTGGCCGACATCACCGCCGGACACGAGGACCAGACGCTGCGCATCCTCAGCGAGCTCGACCCGGCGAACCCGCTGCGGACCCTGGAGGAGGCCCGGCCGCGCTACGACAAGGCCGAGGCGTGGATCAACACCCACGTCCCCGCCGACCAGCGCACCATCGTGCGCGACGAGCCGGACGCCGAGCTGCTGAAGTCCCTCGACGAGCAGGGCCGGCAGTCCCTGCGGCTGCTGCTCGACGGGCTCGCCGACCACTGGTCGCTCGACGGCCTCACCCACCACGTCTACGGCGTGCCCAAGGTCCAGGCCGGCTTCCCCGCCGACGCCACAGCCAAGGAGCTGCCGCCGGAGATCAAGACCGCCCAGCGGTCGTTCTTCGCGCTGCTCTACCACCTGCTCGTCGGCCGCGACACCGGCCCGCGCCTGCCCACGCTGCTGCTCGCGGTCGGGCAGGAGCGGGTGCGGACCCTGCTCGGGGAGTAGGACCGGCCCGTACGGCGAAGGGGGCGCCCGGTGGTGAACACCGGCCGCCCCCTTCGCCGTACTCGCTCACCGCCGGTCAGGCGATGTGCTCCTCCTCCAGCTCCGCGCTGTGCCGGTTGGTGAAACGGCTCACCAGCCGCTTGGCCTCGGGGTCGGCGAGCGGTGTGCCGAACGTCGCCTCCACGTTGTCGCCGAACTGGCGGGGCGTCGGGTAGCTGCCGTTGATCGACTGCTTGAAGACCTGGTAGTAGGCGTCCTCGTCCGGGTCCTGGGACCGGGGTTCCGGACGGGCTCCCGGGTGGGCTTGCGGATGAGAGGCCGGACGGGCTTCCGGGTGAGATGCCGGATGGGCTTCCGGATGGCCGCCGCCCTCCCCCAGCTCGCGGGTGCGGCCCGGGACGACCGGTATCGGGAAGTTGCCGGTCTCCTCCGGGGACGGTTCCTGGAGCGGGGGCTCCTCCTCGTACTGGTCCCGGTACTGGTCGGCCTGCCGCTGCTCCTCGTACCAGTCGGCGTACTGCTCGGCCGGGTCGTAGGCGGGGTCGTAGCCACCCTGGTAGTCGATCTGGCGGGGAGTGTTGAACCAGGGGCTCTGCTCGGGCCCGGCCTCCTCGCCCGTCTCCTCGCCCGCCGCCTCGTCCGCCTCCGGTGGCCGCCGGCCCGCGTCGGGCGCCTTGACCAGTTCCGGACGCTGCCTCGCCGCGGGCGCCGCCTGCGGAGCGGTGCCTTGCGGGCCCGTCCCCCGCGGTCCGGTGTCCTGAGGGCCGGACGCCTCCGGCCGCGGCGCCGGCGGCAGCAGGGCCGGCTCGATGCCCGCCGCCGCCAGGCCCGCCGGGGCGGTCTGCGCCAGGGGGACGCCGTAGCGGGCCAGGCGCAGCGGCATCAGGGACTCGACGGGGGCCTTGCGGCGCCAGCCGCGGCCGAAGCGGGAACGCAGCCGGGCCTGGTACACCAGACGCTCCTGCTCCAGCTTGATGACCTGCTCGTAGGAGCGCAGCTCCCACAGTTTCATCCGGCGCCACAGCAGGAAGGTCGGCCCCGGCGAGAGCAGCCAGCGGGTGAGGCGGACGCCTTCCATGTGCTTGTCGGCGGTGATGTCGGCGATCCGGCCGATCGCGTGCCGGGCGGCCTCGACGGACACCACGAACAGGATCGGGATCACCCCGTGCATGCCCACACCCAGCGGGTCGGGCCACGCCGCCGCGCCGTTGAACGCGATCGTCGCCGCCGTCAGCAGCCAGGCCGTCTGCCGCAGCAGCGGGAAGGGGATGCGGATCCACGTCAGCAGCAGGTCCAGGGACAGCAGCACGCAGATGCCCGCGTCGATGCCGATCGGGAAGACGTAGCTGAAGTTCCCGAAGCCCTTCTGCAGGGCCAGTTCCCGCACCGCCGCGTAGGAACCCGCGAAGCCGATCCCGGCGATGATGACGGCGCCGAAGACGACCATGCCGATGAGAACGCGATGCGTCCGTGTCAGCTCCAGTGGCGCGGCCACCCGTACTCCCCTCCCAGTGCCTGTTGTTGCGCGGAACAGAGTGGCACATGTGTGCGGGGGCCGGGTGGCCGGTGGGTCGATACGGCCCGTCAGCCCGACTTCGACGACGACTTGGAGGACGACTCCGAGTCCGAACCGGACTCCGAACCGGCCCCCGAATCAAGCTTCGAGCCGGACCCCGAGCCGGACCCCGAGCCGGACGTCGCCGATGAGCCGCTCGTCGTGCCGCCACCGGTGCCGCCGCCGTTGGCCTTCGTCACCGAGGCCACCGCCTCCTTGGCCGCCTTCTGCGCGTCCTTGGCCAGGTCGTCGGCGTCCGGCGACTTGTCGCCGGCCAGACCCGCGCCGTTGAAGTCGACGGTGACGACGACGTTCTCGACGCGCGCGACCACCGTCTGCTGCTTGAAGGTGCCTTCCTTCTTCTTCAGGTCGTAGCGCACCGCCGTCGCCTCGTCGCCGGTCCCGGCGACCGGCTCGGACTTGAGGCTCTCCGCGCCGTCCACCGTACGGACGTCCTCGGTCTGCTTCTGGTAGTACTTCTGCGCCAGCTTCTCGCCCTCACCGCGCGTCACGTCCGACTCGAAGCGCAGCATCGACACGCTCAGCCAGCGGAACTGGGAGCCCTTCACGCCGTTGTCGTCCAGGCTGTCCCAGGAGCAACTGGCGCGCATCGCCGTGTCGTTGGACGCGCCCTCCTTGCCCGAGTCGGCCTTGGGCACCAGGTCGTCCAGCGTCTTCTTCGCCAGCACCGAACACGGCTCCGGAAGCTTCCCGTACGCGGCCGCACGCACCGTCGGGGACGGGCTCGCGGACTTGGACGCGGCGGACTTCTCCGCGGCGGCCTTGTCCTTGGCGTCGTCGGAGCCGGAGTCCGAGGAGCAGCCGGCTGCCACCAGCATCACGGGGACTGCGGCCGCGCCGACAAGAAGGCGGGTGAGTCGCTTCGCCTGCTGGTTTCGCTGGTCACGCTGGGCTCGTCGCTGCATGGTTCCTTCACTCATGGCACTGGTGGTTCCTGCGGTCGGAACGGGTCCGGGGGCCACGGTACGCGTTGGGAAAATCTCGCGACCCGCTCCTGGCGCTTCGCACACGGGCCCCCACGGGGCCGGGCAGGGCTCAGCCGCTCAGCGAATCCGCCAGCTGGGAAGCCAGTTTCCGCGCCATGTCCTGCATTTCCTCGCTGTCCGGCACGACTCCGAGCATCGCCGACTGCTCCGCGTACTCGATGGTCACCATGACGTTCGACGTGCGGAACGCCACAGTCACCGTGCGCCGCTTCGCCGTCGAACCGGAGCTGCTCAGCGCGTCGTCCACGAACGCCTCGTCGCCCAGGTCGTCGAGGAGCCGGGGCTGGAGGTCGGCGGGCGTGGCATCGGCGGACGGGCTCGACGACGGGTCGGCGGAGGAGGACGCGGAGCCCGAGGCAGACGCGGAGGGCGTGCCGCTCGGACCGTCGGACGCCTCCCCGGACGACGGGGCACCGGACGAGGACCCGGACTCCTCCGAGGACGTGGACCCCGACTCCGACGTGGAGTCCGAGGCGGCCGGCTCGGGCAGGTCGGCCGCCTCCACCTGCTCCGCGAAGAGGTCCTCGGCCTCGCTGTCGTCGCTCACGGCGGTGTCGTAGGACACCACCCGCTCGAAGTCGACGAAGAGGTGGTTGGTGGCGTCCGCCGACTCCACCTTCCAGCGGCAGCCGACCTTGCGGTCGGTGTCGTACGCGAGTGTCGGCTCGCCCCGGTACGCCTTCTCGCGCTGCACCTCGTCCGCGATCTCCTCGAGGCCGGGCAGGAGCGCGCCGAGCGACTTGTCGCCGACCGCGCCGCACGGCTCCGGGAGGGTGCGGTACTTGCCGGGCTCGGCCGCCTCGGTCGCGACACCGGGCTGTCCCGGGTTGGAGTCGTCCGCCGTGGCGCCGTCGCCCGAGCCGCCGGTGCAGCCGGCCAGCAACGCCGCCAGAAGGGCGGCGACGCCGGGTACATAGGCCTTCCGCTGCACGGTGCGGCTCCTCTCGCCGGTGTGGCTGGTGGTCGTACTCCAGTGTCCCCGCTGGTTATTCGCTTGCTGTACGGGGGCGCTCCCTGGAGACAATGTGTATCGCACGCGCTGCCGTGAACGCCGGTCGGCTGTCCCTTTGGCCGACCTTGGCGCCGGTTTTGCGCTTCGAGACTTCTGTTTGTCTTCCGGGGGAATGAGGACGATATGTCGTACGTGGAGATTCCGGGCGCGAAGGTGCCGATCCGGATGTGGACCGACCCGGCGACGGTCGAGGACGTGGCGCTCCAGCAGTTGCGCAACGTCGCGACCCTGCCGTGGATCAAGGGCCTGGCGGTCATGCCGGACGTGCACTACGGCAAGGGGGCGACGGTCGGGTCGGTCATCGCGATGCGGGGCGCCGTGTGCCCCGCGGCGGTCGGCGTGGACATCGGCTGCGGGATGTCGGCGGTGAAGACGTCCCTGACGGCGAACGACCTGCCGGGAGACCTGTCGCGGCTGCGCTCGAAGATCGAGCAGGCGATTCCGGTGGGGCGCGGGATGCACGACAGTCCCGTGGAGCCGGGGCGCTTCCACGGGCTGGCGACGGCCGGGTGGGACGACTTCTGGGGGCGGTTCGACGGAGTGGCCGAAGCGGTCAAGTTCCGTCACGAGCGGGCCGAAAAGCAGATGGGAACGCTTGGATCCGGAAATCATTTTGTCGAAGTGTGTACAGATACAACCGGTTCTGTGTGGTTGATGCTTCACTCCGGTTCCCGCAACATCGGCAAGGAACTGGCCGAGCACCACATCGGCGTCGCCCAGAAGCTCCCGCACAACCAGGGGCTGATCGACCGCGACCTCGCCGTGTTCGTCGCGGACACCCCGCAGATGGCGGCGTACCGCAACGACCTGTTCTGGGCGCAGGAGTACGCGAAGTACAACCGCACGATCATGATGGCGCTCCTGAAGGACGTGGTCCGCAAGGAGTTCAAGAAGGCGAAGCCGGCCTTCGAGCCGGAGATCAGCGCGCACCACAACTACGTGGCCGAGGAGCGGTACGAGGGGATGGACCTGCTCGTCACCCGCAAGGGCGCGATCCGGGCCGGTTCCGGTGAGTACGGGATCATCCCCGGTTCCATGGGCACGGGGTCGTACGTCGTGAAGGGCCTCGGGAACGCCAAGTCCTTCAACTCCGCCTCCCACGGCGCCGGGCGGCGCATGAGCCGGAACGCGGCCAAGCGCCGCTTCTCCACGAAGGACCTGGAGGAGCAGACGCGGGGCGTGGAGTGCCGCAAGGACTCGGGTGTCGTGGACGAGATCCCGGGCGCCTACAAGCCGATCGACCAGGTCATCGACCAGCAGCGCGACCTCGTGGAGGTCGTGGCGAAGCTCAAGCAGGTCGTCTGTGTGAAGGGCTGAGCACGTCAGTGCCCCGTGACCCGGGCGAGCGGTCACGGGGCATCGTTCTTGGGCCTACGCGGTATGCCGAGCGGCGAATCCGACGAACTCCGCCCACGCCGTCGGCGTCAGGTCGACCATCGGGCCTGCCTTGTCCTTCGAGTCGCGGACGTGCAGAACGCCGAGCCGGGAGGCGACCTCGACGCACTCGCCGCCCGACCCCGTGCTGTAGCTGCTCTTGAACCAAGCCGACTCAGGCACGGACCAACCGGGTTCTTCGACGTTCATCTCTCTCCCAGCAACTTCTCGACGAGGGCCAGCGACTCGCGCGGAGTGAGGGCCTGTGCCCGGAGGATGCCGTACTGATCCTCGATTTCCCGGACCGACCTCCGCTCCGTGTAGAGACGGCTGTCCTTGTACGCCTCCACGTACGCGATCCTCTGCCCTTCCACGGTCTCGATCAAGGTGAAGGGGCCTTCCAGTCCAGCATGCTCTTCCCGCTCGATCGGCATCACCTGCATTTCGACGTTGCGGCGATGTCCGTACAGCAGAATCTGCTCCAACTGCCCCCGCATGACCTGGCATCCACCCAGAGGGCGACGCAGCACGAACTCTTCGATGACGAAGCTGATGGTGGGCATCGGTGTACGCGAGAACATCTCCTGCCGAGCCAGGCGAGCCGTCACCCGCTGGCCGATGGTCTCCTCGTCCAGCAGGGGGCGCCACATGGTGAACACGGCCCGCGCGTACTCCTCCGTCTGCAACAGACCCGGCACTGCCTTCGTGGCGTACACGTGGAGAGCTGCCGCCTTGGTCTCCAACCTGGCCGCGTCCCGGAAGAACGCCGGATACTGCGCCCGAGCCACCTCCTCCTTGCCCGCCTTCAGCAGCCCGCCCGCGTCGAGCAGTTCGTCCGCCTTGTCGATGAACCTCGGGGGTGGAATCCGTCGCCCCTGCTCGAACGAAGCGATCGTCGAGGCCGAGTACCCCGTCCTGCTCCCCAGCTCCGCGCGGTCCAGCCCCGCCCGCTCCCGGCACAGCTTCAGCTGCCGCCCGAAGACGTGCAGGATGCCCGCACCGGCCTCCTGCTCGACCCCGTCCACCTGCCCTTGTTCCTCCACGCCCGGCACCTCCCGTACGTACCCAACCGCCGAACACCGCACCGTCATCGCGCTCGTACCCAACCCGACGCCTGTGGGGCCGGTCACGGCGCACCCCGTGTACAGCCCCCGCTCCGGCGGCGTACAGCTCGTACCGGTCAGCGCGTCACGCCTGGTGAACGCTACGCACAGTTCGCGACCGTTGCCCTATGAAGTCAGTAACTCCCCCGCGAAGGCGGACGCCTTCGCAACCGCCCCGGCCCACCCGGACCTTCGCGATGCGGTTCACGTCGACCCCGCGCGGCGCCCGCCTCGCCCGTCGGCTGGTCTCGCACCGCCTGGACGCCTGGGGTCACCCGTACGCCTCACACCTGAACGAGACGGTCACGCTGATCGCCGCGGAACTCACCACCAACGCCGTCCGCCACGGCCACGTACCGGGCCGGGACTTTCACCTCCGCCTCACAGAGGCCGAGGGCACTGTGCGGATCGAGGTCACGGACACCCGCACCGAGAGGCGGCCCGTCCCCGGGACGCCGGACCCGGAGGGGGAGTCGGGCCGGGGCCTGCTCCTGGTCGACGCCATGGCGGGCGACTGGGGCGTGACCGCACGGCCCACCGGTCCCGGCAAGACCGTGTGGGCCGAGTGCGCCGTGCCGGACCGGTCGCCGTGGGTCAGCCCTCCCGGTGGACCTTCGTGTTCGACGCCTGGGCGCGGGGGCGGACGACCAGGAGGTCGATGTTGACGTGGGCGGGGCGGGTGACCGCCCAGGTGATGGTGTCGGCGACGTCGTCGGCGGTCAGGGGGTCGGCCACGCCCTGGTAGACCTTGGCCGCCTTGTCCTGGTCGCCGGCGAAGCGGGTCAGGGCGAACTCGTCGGTCTTCACCATGCCGGGCGCGATCTCGACGACGCGGACCGGGCGGCCGACGATCTCCAGGCGGAGCGTCTCGGCGAGGACGTGTTCGCCGTGCTTGGCGGCGACGTAGCCCGCGCCGCCCTCGTAGGTGGAGAGGCCGGCGGTCGAGGAGACGACGACGACCGTGCCGTCGCCGCTCGCCTCCAGCCGGGGGAGGAGCGCCTGGGTGAGGTTGAGGGTGCCGATGACGTTCGTCTCGTACATGCGGCGCCAGTCGTCCGGGTCGCCGGTGGCCACGGGGTCGGCGCCGAGCGCGCCGCCCGCGTTGTTGACGAGGACGCCGACCGTCTTGAACGCGGTGGCGAACTCGTCGACCGCCGCGCGGTCGGTGACGTCCAGGGGGTACGCCGTCGCCTTGTGGCCGGCCGCCTGGATCTCCTCCGCGAGCGCCTCGACGCGGTCCTTGCGGCGGGCGGTGAGGACGACGCGGTAGCCGGCCGCGGCGAGCTGCCGGGCCGTGGCGGCGCCGATGCCGCTGCTCGCACCGGTGACGACGGCGATGCGGGAGGCGGCGGACGGGGCGGCTGCGGGGGCCATGGGCTGCTCCTGAGGTGTGCGCGGGGCGGTGCGGCGGTCGCCGCCCAGCGTAGTCAGCCGCCGTTCCTCGGCGCCCACATGATCACGGCCATCCCGGCGAGGCAGACCAGGGCCCCGGTGATGTCCCAGCGGTCGGGGCGGTAGCCGTCCGCGACCATGCCCCACAGGATGGAACCGGCCACGAAGATCCCGCCGTACGCGGCGAGGATGCGGCCGAAGTGGGCGTCGGGCTGGAAGGTGGCGACGAAGCCGTAGGCGCCGAGGGCGAGGACGCCGCCGGTGGCCCACAGCCAGCCGCGTTGTTCGCGTACGCCCTGCCAGACCAGCCAGGCGCCGCCGATCTCGAAGAGGGCGGCGACGACGAAGAGGGCGGCGGAGCGGAGCACGAGCATGGGGGCAGCCTCGCACGACCGGGCCAGGGCGGGGCGCGGGGGCCGGGAGCGAGGGCCGCAGGCGTGGCCGGAATTACGTCCGGGGGTCAGCCGTTGGCGCGTATAGTTGAACCGTCAACAACTCGGAGGTTGAGCGACCATGCAGTTCGGCATCTTCACCGTCGGCGACGTCACGCCGGACCCGACCACGGGTCGTACGCCGACCGAGCGTGAGCGCCTCAAGGCCATGGTCGCCATCGCGCTGAAGGCCGAGGAGGTCGGGCTCGACGTCTTCGCGACCGGCGAGCACCACAACCCGCCCTTCGTGCCGTCCTCCCCGACCACGATGCTCGGCTACATCGCGGCGCGCACCGAGCGGCTGATCCTCTCCACCTCCACCACCCTCATCACCACCAACGACCCGGTGAAGATCGCGGAGGACTTCGCGATGCTCCAGCACCTGGCCGACGGCCGGACGGACCTGATGATGGGGCGCGGCAACACCGGGCCGGTCTACCCGTGGTTCGGCAAGGACATCCGCGAGGGCATCGACCTCGCCGTCGAGAACTACGCCCTGCTGCACCGGCTGTGGCGCGAGGACGTCGTGAACTGGGAGGGCCGGTTCCGTACGCCGCTCCAGGGCTTCACGTCCACGCCCCGGCCGCTGGACGGCGTCGCGCCGTTCGTCTGGCACGGGTCGATCCGCTCGCCGGAGATCGCCGAGCAGGCCGCGTACTACGGCGACGGCTTCTTCCACAACAACATCTTCTGGCCCGCCGACCACACCAAGCGCATGGTCGAGCTCTACCGGGCCCGCTACGCCCACTACGGCCACGGCACCCCCGAGCAGGCGATCGTCGGTCTCGGCGGTCAGGTGTTCATGCGGAGGAACTCGCAGGACGCGGTGCGCGAGTTCCGCCCGTACTTCGACGTCGCCCCGGTCTACGGGCACGGGCCGTCGCTGGAGGACTTCACCGAACAGACGCCGCTGACGGTCGGCTCGCCGCAGCAGGTGATCGAGAAGACGCTGGCCTTCCGCGAGTACGCCGGTGACTACCAGCGCCAGCTGTTCCTGATGGACCACGCCGGGCTGCCCCTGAAGACCGTGCTGGAGCAGCTCGACCTGCTCGGCGAGGAGGTCGTGCCGGTGCTGCGCGAGGAGTTCGCCAAGAACCGTCCCGCGAACGTGCCGGACGCGCCGACCCACGCGTCCCTGCTGGCCACCCGTGGGGACGCGGCCGAGGAAGGAGTGCGGGCATGAAGCTCGTCGTCGTCTCGGCGGGACTGGGCGTCCCGTCCTCCACCCGGCTGCTCGCCGACCGGCTGGCCGCCGCGACGGTGCCGGTGCCTCACAGGCGTCCGCGGAGGCCCAGGTGGTCGAGGTACGCGACCTCGCCGTGGAGATCGCGCACACCTTCACCAACGGCTTCCCGGGGCGGAACCTGTCCGCCGCCTTCGAGTCGGTGGCGGCGGCCGACGGCCTGATCGTCGTCACGCCGGTCGTGCCGGAGGCGCGCCTCGACGCGGCCTCGGCGTCGTACAGCGGGCTGTTCAAGTCGTTCTTCGACGCGCTGAGCGTGACCGACGCGGACGCCCTCGCCGGGAAGCCGGTGCTGATGGGCGCGACCGGCGGTACGGCCCGGCACTCGCTCGTCCTGGAGCACGCCATGCGTCCGCTCTTCGCGTACCTGAAGGCCGTCGTCGTACCGACCGGCGTCTACGCCGCCTCGGAGGACTGGGGCGCCGGGGGACTGGACGGACGGATCGAGCGGGCGGCCGGGGAGCTGGCGGCGCTGACGGCCGGGCCGGCGACGGTCGCGGAGCCGGGAGCGGAGCGTGGCGGGAAGCCGGGCGCGACGCCAGGAGTAGAGCGTGGCGGGAAGCCGGGTGTGGACGCCGACGGGATCGTGCCGTTCGAGGAGCGGCTCGCCGCGCTGCGGCCCGCGGGGTGAGATCCCGGTAAGAAACCCGGCCGTCCGGTCGCGGGGCCCCTGGTCTTGGCAGACTGGGCGCGTGCCCCGGACCGTTCTGCTCGCCGAAGACGACCGCGCCATCCGGCACGCCCTGGAGCGCGCCCTCACCCTGGAGGGGTACCGGGTCACCGCGGTCGCGGACGGCGTCGATGCGCTGGCCGAGGCCCACCGCGGCCGGCCGGACGTCCTCCTACTGGACGTGATGATGCCGGGCATGGACGGCCTCCAGGTCTGCCGGGCGCTGCGCGCGGAGGGCGACACCACGCCGATCCTGATACTGACGGCGCTGGTGGAGACCGCCGAGCGCATCGCGGGCCTGGACGCGGGTGCCGACGACTACGTGGTGAAGCCCTTCGACGTCGAGGAGGTCTTCGCCCGGCTGCGCGCCCTGCTGCGCCGCACGGGCGGCCGTACGGAGGCGGGGCCGGACACCGGCTCCGGGCCGACGGACGTGCCGCCCGCCCCCGGGCCGGAAGCGCCGGGAGAGCCGGGGGCGCCGGGGGAGCCGGGGAATCCGCAGGACGGCCGGTACCTGGCGGCGGCCGGGCTGCGCATGGACCCCCGGGCCCGCCGAGCCTGGCGGGACGGGCATGAGCTGGAACTGACCCGCACCGAGTTCGGGCTGCTGGAGCTGCTGGTCCGCAACGCGGGCATCGTGCTCGACCACTCCACCATCTACGACCGGATCTGGGGCTACGATTTCGGACCCGGCTCCAAGAACCTCGCCGTCTACGTCGGCTACCTGCGCCGCAAACTCGACCGGCCGGGGGCGCCGCAGCTGATCCAGACCGTGCGCGGGGTGGGTTACGTGCTGCGGGAGGACTGAATGGGCCCCTCCCCGCTCGGGCGCCGGCCCCGGCTGCTGTCGCTGCGGACGACGTTCGCGGTGTCGTTCGCCACGGTCACCGCCGCGGTCACGCTCGTCGTCGGGGTGCTGTCGTACGGTGCCGCGGCCCGGCTGGTCCGGGTGGATCAGGAGTCCGTCTTCGACCAGGTCGTGCAGGACCTGCGGGCCGAGGTGCGGTTGCAGCCCTTGTCGCCGGTCGACTTCGCCTCGTCCGCGCGCGGCCACGACATCGTGCGCCCGGCCCGCACCGACGTACAGGTCCTCGGCCCGGACGGCGGGGTCTTCGACCCGGCCGGTCCGCGGCTGCCGGTCACCGACGCCGACCGGCGGGCCGCGGGTGCCGCCACCGCCGGGCGGACGGTGGAGCACGAGGACGTCGACGTCGGCCACGACGTCTTCCGGGTGGCGACCGTCGCCCTCGGGGGCGGCCGGGGCGCGGTGCAGGTGGCGCAGGAGTTCAGCGACACGGAGGACCTGCTGCGGGCGCTGCAGCGGCGGACGCTGGTCCTGATGGGCGCGGTGGTGACGGGCGCCGGGCTGTTCGGCTGGTGGCTGGCCCGGCGCATCACCCGGCGCCTGGTGGTCCTCACCTCCGCCGCCGAGAACGTCGCCCGCACCCGCCGGCTCGGCATCCAGGTCCCGGTCACCGGCCCCGACGAGGTGGGCCGCCTCGGCCGCGCCTTCGACCTGATGCTGGGCCGTCTCGCCCAGTCGGAGGAGGACCAGCGGCGCCTGGTCCAGGACGCGGGCCACGAGCTGCGGACGCCGCTCACCTCCCTGCGGACGAACATCTCGCTGCTGCGCCGCATCGACGAACTCCCGCCCGCCGCCCGCGAGGAACTGGTCGCGGACCTCGGGCAGGAGGCCCGCGAGCTGACCGACCTGGTCAACGAACTGGTCGAGCTGGCGGCCGGCCAGTGGGCCGGGGAGCCCCCGCAGCCGGTCGACGTGGCGCGGATCGCGGACGACGTGGCGGCCGTGGCCCGGCGCCGCAGTGGGCGGGAGATCGGCGTACGCGCCGACGGCGGTACGACGGTGGAGGGCCGGCCCGCCATGCTGACCCGCGCGATCTCCAACCTGGTCGAGAACGCCGCGAAGTTCGACCCCGAGGGCACCGGTCCCATCGAGGTCGTCGTCGCCGGGCGCGCCCTGGCGGGGACGGTCCGCGTCGAGGTCCTCGACCGGGGCCCCGGCATCCGTGACGCCGACCTGGCCCGTGTCTTCGACCGCTTCTACCGCGCCGCCGACGCCCGCTCCCGGCCCGGCTCGGGCCTGGGCCTGTCCATCGTGCGGGAGGTGGCGCTGGCGCACGGGGGAACGCCGTTCGCGTACCGGCGGGACGGGGGCGGGTCGGTGATCGGGTTCACGGTGCTCGGGGCGGCCGCGGAGGACGAGCCGCTCAGCGACGCGCCGGGCGGCTGAGGGCGGCGTACGCCCGGAGCAGGTGCCCCGCCCCTCGGGCACGGGGGGCGGGGGGCCGTCCCATGCCGACGGGGCCCGTGCTCACCAAGGCGCGAGGTGAGTACGGGCCCCGTCCGGGAGCCGGGCCGTGTGAGCGGTCAGACGGTGGTCTTCACCGACTCCGGGTCGTCGTCCCCGGGGTCCTCGCCTGCCTTACGGGCGCGGACGTACTCCAGGAAGGTGTTGAGCTCGCGCTTGACGACGGGGGCGAGGAGGTAGAGGCCGATGATGTTGATGACGGCCAGCGAGAAGAGGAAGGCGTCGGCCAGGTCGATCAGGGTCTGCAGGGTCAGCAGCGAACCCGCGATGGCGAAGAGGGTGTAGACGACCTTGTACGTCACCTCGCTGGCCCGGCTGCGGCCGAAGAGGTACGTCCACGACTTGAGCCCGTAGTAGCCCCAGGTCAGCACCGTGGAGATGGCGAACAGCAGCACCGCGACGGTGAGGACGTACGGGAACCAGGGCAGGACCGTCTCGAAGGCGTCGGAGGTGATCGTGACGCCGCCGATGCCCTCGTTCGTACGGGCCTCTTCCAAGCTGGCCGGGTTGGCGATGACGATGGTCAGCGCGGTCATGGTGCAGACGACGACGGTGTCGATGAACGGCTCCAGCAGCGCGACCAGGCCCTCACTCGCGGGGTGCTTGGTCTTGACCGCGGAGTGGGCGATCGGGGCGGAGCCGAGACCGGCCTCGTTGGAGAACGCGGCCCGCTTGAAGCCGATGATCAGCGCGCCGAGCACACCGCCGACGACCCCCTGCGGGTTGAACGCGCGCTCGACGATGGAGACCAGGGCGTCCGGCACGGCGGTGATGTTGACCAGGATCACGATCAGGCAGGCGAGGATGTAGATGCCGGCCATGGCCGGTACGAGCCTGCTGGTGACGTTGGCGATGGAGCGGATGCCGCCGAGGAGCACGATGCCGACGATCGCGGCGACCAGGATGCCGAAGAACAGGGCGCCGGCGGAGGAGCCCAGCGCGCCGTCCTCGCCGCCGGCGACCGAGACCAGCTGCGCGTAGGACTGGTTGACCTGGAAGAGGTTGCCGCCGAAGAGGCCGAAGAACAGGATCAGGAAGGACGCGAGGACCGCGAGGACCTTGCCGAGGGTCTTGCCGTTCTTGCCGAAGCGCTCGGCCAGGCCCTTGGGCAGGTAGTGCATCGGGCCACCGGAGACGGTTCCGTCGGCGTGCACCACGCGGTACTTCACGCCGAGGGTGACCTCGACGAACTTGGTGGCCATGCCGAGCAGGCCGCACAGGATCATCCAGAACGTGGCACCGGCGCCGCCGATGGAGACGGCGACGGCCACGCCGGCGATGTTGCCGAGGCCGACGGTGCCGGAGACGGCGGCGGTCAGTGCCTGGAAGTGGTTGACCTCGCCGGCCGACCCCTTCTCGTCGTACTTACCCCGCACCACGTCGATGGCGAGTTTGAACTTGCGGACCTGGACGAGTCCGAACCAGCTGGTGAAGACCAGGCCGGCGACGACGAGCCAGGCGACGATGAGGGGCAGGTCCGCATCGCCGACGGGAACGGTGTAGAAGACCACCTCCCCCAGCCACTCGGCTATGGGCTCGAAGAATTCGCTGACTGCTTCGTCGACGGACTGGGTGACGGAGTCGAGTGACACGGTGACTACCTCGATGACGCGGGGTTGGCGGGTGGGGCGTCTCGCCTGGGTGAGCGGTCTGTCTCTGCGCGAACGTCGTTGTCCGATGGATGAACCCGTGCACACGGTGCGGTTTCGGACCGTGATCGTCCTGGGTGTGGCGCGGGTACGGGCCGTCCCTCCGCGGCATGGCAGTCGGCCGAGCCACCTGCGGAGTTGCGCTGTTCTACCACGTCTTTGCCGAATATTGAGTGATGTAAATCACGTGACGATTCGTGACCAGCGGAACTCCGGACCGGTGAGATCGGACCGTTATTCGGACACGGGATGCATGCCGTGTGCACCCATGTCGGCCGGGGTGGTCTTGACGTCCTCTTGACGGTGACCGGCATGGAGGCTTCGGCGAAGACTGCCGGGAACCGGCAATGCGGTGAGCGCTCCGCATCGCCAGGATGAGGGCGAGGGGGAGCACGGATCCTGGTCCCGATGCCGGACACCGGCAGTTGGCGGCATCGGGACCCGGAGGTGCCGGTTCCGGCGCGGGTCGATCTCTGCTTCTCCGAGCCCGAGGGGGCTCGTCCTCCCGACCGCCAAGGACGTTGCTGATGAATCCCATGATCGTGGGCGTGGCCGTGCTCGTCGTCCTCTGCCTGCTCGCACTGCTCGTCGTCTCCCGGCTGTTCCGCAAGGTGGAGCAGGGCAAGGCGCTCATCGTCTCCAAGATGCGCAAGGTCGACGTGACCTTCACCGGGCAGGTCGTCCTGCCGGTGCTGCACCGGGCCGAGGTGATGGACATCTCCGTCAAGGCCATCGAGATCACCCGGGCCGGCAAGGAAGGTCTGATCTGCCGGGACAACATCCGCGCGGACATCCGCATCTCGTTCTTCGTCAAGGTCAACAAGACCGTCGAGGACGTCGTCAAGGTCGCACAGGCGGTCGGCACGGCACGGGCGAGCGACCGGAACACCCTTCAGGAGCTCTTCCACGCGAAGTTCTCCGAGGCGCTGAAGACCGTCGGCAAGCAGATGGACTTCACCGACCTCTACACCAAGCGTGAGGAGCTGCGGTACCGGATCATCGAGGTCATCGGTGTCGACCTCAGTGGGTACCACCTGGAGGACGCGGCGATCGACTACCTGGAGCAGACGCCGCTGACGCAGCTCGACCCGGCCAACGTCCTGGACGCGCAGGGCATCCGGAAGATCACCGAGCTGACGGCCGTGGAGCACGTGCGCACCAACGAGGCCCAGCGCACCGAGGAGAAGGAGATCACCCGTCAGAACGTCGACGCCCGGGAGGCCATCCTGGAGCTGGAGCGGCGGCAGGTGGACGCCGAGACCAAGCAGAAGCGGGAGATCGAGACCGTACGGGCCCGTGAGGAGGCCGAGACCGCGCGGGTGGTGGAGGAGGAGCGGCTGCGCGCGCAGGGCGCCTTCCTGCGTACCGAGGAGCAGCTCGGCGTCCAGCGCGAGAACCAGGCCCGCGAGGTCGCCGTCGCCGCGAAGAACCGTGAACGGGTCATCGCCATCGAGAGCGAGCGCATCGAGAAGGACCGGCTCCTCGAGGTCATCGCGCGGGAGCGGGAGACCGAACTGACCCGGATCGCGGCCTCCAAGGAGGTCGAGGCGGAGAAGCGGGACATCGCCGAGGTCATCCGGGAGCGGGTCGCCGTGGACCGTACGGTCGCCGAGCAGGAGGAGTCCATCAAGAAGCTGCGCGCGGTGGAGGAGGCGGAGCGCGATCGGCAGACCGTGATCATCGCCGCGGAGGCCCAGGCGCAGGAGAGGCTGGTCAAGGACATCAAGGCGGCGGAGGCCGCCGAGCAGGCGGCCACCCACCGGGCGGCCGAGGAACTGACCCTGGCCGAGGCCCGGTTGAAGAGCGCCGACCTGGACGCACAGGCCAAGCTGCGGCTCGCCGAGGCCATCCAGGCGGAGAGCGCGGCTCAAGGGCTGGCCGAGGTCCAGGTCCGCGACAAGGAGGCCGAGGTCATCGAGAAGGCCGGCCGCGCGGAGGCCGAGGCGACCCAGGCGCGGATGCGCGCGGAGGCGGAGGGGGCCAGGGCCAAGGCGCTCGCCGAGGCCGAGGGCGTCGGCGAGAAGCTGAAGGCCGAGGCGGCCGGTCTGACGGAGAAGGCGGCGGCGATGGCGGCGCTCGACGAGGCGTCCCGTGCGCACGAGGAGTACCGGCTGCGGCTGGAGGCCGAGAAGGACATCCGGCTCGCCGGTCTGGACGTGCAGCGTCAGGTCGCCGAGGCGCAGGCCACGGTGCTGGCCACCGGCCTGGAGAACGCCGACATCAACATCGTCGGAGGCGAGTCCGTCTTCTTCGACCGGCTGATGTCGTCCATCGCGCTCGGCAAGGGCGTCGACGGCTTCGTCCAGCACTCCGAGACCGCTCAGGCCCTCGCGAAGCCGTACCTCGACGGTACGGCCAGCCTCGCCGACGACCTCGGCCGTGTCCTCGGCTCGGTCTCCACGGCCGACCTGCAGAACCTGACCGTGTCCGCGCTGCTGATGAAGCTGATGAAGTCGGGCGGCGCGCCCGCCGGCCAGGTGCAGAAGCTGCTCGAGAAGGCGGGCGAACTGGGCATCGCCGAAGCCCCGTTGGCGTCCCTCAACGGTAGCGCCAAGGCCGCCTGAGTACCGTCGCGGAAAGGAACCCCATGGCAACCGGGGCGGACAGCAGCGCGCACGAGACGCTGGACACGGACACGTACGAGACGCCGGGCGGTGGCCCGCACGAGACGCTGGACACCGGCACCTACGAGGTGCTGCGCGACCGGCTCGTCGCGCAGGCCGCCGAGCTCGCCCGGCGGACCGAGGTGCTCAACACCCGCCGGATCGAGGAGTTCGGCTCGGCCCGGCTCACACTCACCGGCACCGAGCGGCTGCACACCGCTCGCGCCTGTGTGCCCGCGGACGTCGTGGCCGTCGGGGAGACGCTGCTCGTCGGCTACAACACGGCGCACGCGGCTCCCACGGCCCCGGCGGCCACCGCGGCCGGCTCCGAGCCGGCCGTGGGCGACGTCTTCGCGCTGCACGCCCGCGACCTCGGCCGGCTTCCCGAGGACGCCGTGCCGGGACTCCTCGACGACACCGCCTTCGTCCGCGAGTTCAAGGCCCTGTACCGCTACTACCGCCAGGCCACGCTCCTGCGGTTGCGCCGGGTCGAGGGCAGGCTGCTCGCGGTCTTCCGGACCGGTGAGAAGGCCGACGACATCCGCGTGCTGCGCTGGACGCTGGACGACGACGGCGGACGGGCGTCCTTCCTGGACGCGCGCGGCGACCGCGACCACGTCCTGCCGCCCTCCCACGACTTCACGTGGACCGGGGCGACCCGCGAGGACCACGTCCTCGGCCGCCACCCGCACGTCTCCGTCCTGGACCAGGTCTTCGTCGCGACCGTCGGCGGCACGCTCACCGTCAAGGCGGAGAACGACACCGGGACGGGGGAGGGGATCCACAGCGAACCGGTCGTCGAGCCGTTGCAGTCCCTCGCCGACGCGGACATCGCCCACGCACGGGTCGGCGCGCTGATCCTGCTGCGGATCCGTCCCTACAAGGAGGAGACCCACCGGTACCTGGTCTTCAACACCCTCACCCGGGAGGTGGTCCGCCGCGACGGCATCGGGCAGGCCTGCCGCCGCCTCCCCGACGACCAGGGCATCGTCTTCCCCGGCGGTCACTGCCTGGCCGCCGGCGCCCACCGCACGTACGAACTCGACGTCAGCGGACTGGAGTTCGAACGTGAGGTGGGATCACCGAACGGCGAGGACGTTCTGTACGCGTTCCGGGCGTCCCACGCGGGCGCGGGGGGCCGCGCCCTGCTGCTGCCGTACAACCTGATCCGCAAGGAGGCCGCGACCCCCCTGTCCTGCCGGGGCTGGGCGCTGTCCGACGACGGCACGCTCACACTGCTGCGCACCGAGGCCGGCGAGCCCGCCCGGGTGCATCCGGTCCAGCGGTGGTCCTCCCCGTACGTCTCCGACACCTACGCCGCCGCCCGGCCCGCCGGCAGCGGCCCGCTGGCCCGCATCGGCAACGCCGACCTCGTCCGGGGCATCTCCGACTGCCTCTCCGTGACCCGTGCCGTCGCGGAGACCACCCCGACGGGCGGGGTGTACGAGGAGCTGGCCGCCGCCTGCGCCCGGGCCGCCGACGCCCACCACTGGCTGGACGATCCCGAGGCCGGCGACCTCGCGGACCCCTTGCGGCGGGTACGGGAGACAGCCGAGCAGGTACTCGCCGAATTCGAGAACGTGCAGGCCCTGACCCGGCAGGCCGCCGACGCGCTCGACCGGGCCGACGCGCGGCTCGCCGCGGTGGTACGCCGGCTGCGCGGTGAGGCGCCGCGCGGGGCCGCCGCCTGGGTGGCCGGGCTGACCGAGCTGCGCCGGGCGCAGGGGCACCTGCTGACCCTCAGGGAGACGCGGTACACGGACACGGCCCGCGTCGACACACTCGCCGCCGGAGCCCAGGCCGACCTGGCCGCCTTCGGGCAGCGGGCCGTCACCCACCTGTCGCGCGAGGACGCCTTCGCCGGTCACCACGCGGACGTCGAACGGCTCGTCGCCGACGCCGAGGCGATCGGCACCGCCGCCGAGGCCGCTCCCGTCGGGGCACGCCTGGACGAGCTGGCGGAGGGGCTGGGCGCGGTGACCGAGGTCGTCGCCGGGCTCGACATCGGCGACGCCACGGTCCGCACCGCCGTCCTGGAGCGCGTCGCCGAAGCCCTCGGCGGGGTCAACCGCGCCCGGGCGGTACTCGGCACCCGTCACCGCGCCCTGCGCGACCAGGAGGGCCGCGCCGGGTTCGCCGCCGAGTTCGCGCTGCTCGGCCAGGCGGTCACCGGCGCTCTCGCGGTGGCGGACAGCCCCGACGCGTGCGACGAGCAACTCGCCCGCCTGCTGGTCCAAGTGGAGAACCTCGAATCCAGGTTCGCCGACTTCGACGACTTCCTCGGCGAGCTCGCGGACAAGCGCGACGAGATCCACGAGACGCTCTCCGCCCGCAAGCAGTCCCTCGCCGACGCCCGCGCCCGCCGCGCCGAGCGCCTGGCGGAGTCGGCGGTCCGTGTCCTGCGCACGGTCACCCGCCGTGCCGCCACGCTCGCCGACCCGGACGCCGTCACCACCTTCTTCGCCTCCGACCCGATGCCCGCCAAGGTCCGCCGCACCGCCGGGGAGCTCCGCGAACTGGGCGACCCGGTGCGCGCGGAGGAACTCGACGGACGCCTCGACGCCGCCCGTCAGGAGGCGTCGCGCGCCCTGCGCGACCGCGCCGACCTGTACGCCGACGACGGCCGCACCCTGCGCCTGGGCGGCCACCGCTTCGCCGTCAACACCCAGCCTCTCGACCTCACCCTCGTCCCGTACGGCGACGGCCTGGCCTTCGCCGTGACCGGGACCGACCACCGCTCGCCGGTCACCGACCCGGACTTCGACGCCACCCGCCCCTACTGGGACCGCCTCCTGCCGTCCGAGTCGCCCGGGGTCTACCGCGCCGAGCACCTGGCCGCCCGCCTGCTCGACGCCCACGGCCCGGCCGTCCTCGCGCAGACCGACGACCTGTCCGCCCTTGTGCACGGCGCGGCGGAGGAGGCGTACGACGAGGGTTACGAGCGGGGCGTCCACGACCACGACGCCACCCTGATCCTGACCGCCCTGCTGCGCCTGTACGACGCCGCCGGACCGCTCTGCCACGAGCCCGCCGCCCGCGCCGCCGCCCAGCTCTTCTGGGCGCACGGCACGACGCCCGGGGACCGGCAGGACTGGCGGCGGCGCGCGGTCTCCCTGACCCGCGCGCGGGACACGTTCGGGCTCGCGCCCGCCCTCGCCGACCTGCGCCTGGAGCTGGCGGGGGCCATCACCGAAGAGGCCACCGGGGAGGTCACGGAAGAGGTCGCGCAAGCCGCGGCCGCGTACCTCGTCGAGGAACTCACCAGTGGCCCCGAAGGCTTCGTCCTCGGCGCCGGTACCCGCACCCTCCTGGACAAGTTCCGCCGCGCTGTGGGCGGCCCGGCCTACGACGAGGATCTCGCCGCCCTTGGCGACCCCACCGCCCGCCGCCAGCTCGTCGAGGCGTGGCTCACCGCGTACACCGCGTCCACGGGCACGGACACCACGCCGGGCGACCTGGCCGAGGCGGTGGCCGCCGAACTCTGCCCGGACCTGCCTCGCTACCCGTGCGACGCCCCGCTGACCCGGACCGTACGGGGACTGCTCGGCGCCCACCCGCGTGTCAGCGGTGGCACTCTCACGGTCCGCGTCGACGAACTCCTCGCCCGCACCCGCGCCTTCCGCGCCCACGAGGTCCCCGGCCACCGCGCCTACCAGCGGCACCGCACCACCCTGGTGGCCGCGGAGCGCGCCCGGCTCCGCCTGGACGAGTTCCGCCCGCGTGTGATGACGTCCTTCGTCCGCAACCGGCTCATCGACGAGGTGTACCTCCCGCTGGTCGGTGACAGCCTCGCGAAACAGCTCGGCACCGCGGACGCCGCGCACCGCACCGGCACCGGCGGGCTGCTCCTGCTGGTCTCCCCGCCCGGCTACGGCAAGACGACACTCATGGAATACGTCGCCGACCGCCTCGGCCTCATGCTGGTGAAGATCAGCGGCCCGGCACTGGGGCACGGCGTGACCTCGCTCGACCCGGCCGAGGCCCCGAACGCCACCGCCCGACAGGAGATCGAGAAGGTCAACTTCGCGCTCGCGGCGGGCGGCAACACCCTCCTGTACCTGGACGACATCCAGCACACCTCGCCCGAGCTGCTCCAGAAGTTCATCCCGCTGTGCGACGCCACCCGCCGCGTCGACGGCGTACGGGACGGCCGGCCGCACACCTACGACCTGCGCGGCAAGCGCTTCGCCGTCTGCATGGCCGGCAACCCCTACACCGAGTCCGGCAGCCGCTTCCAGGTGCCCGACATGCTCGCCAACCGCGCCGACGTCTGGAACCTCGGCGACGTCCTGACGGGCAAGCGGCCCGCCTTCGAACTGAGCTTCGTCGAGAACGCCCTCACCGCCAACCCGGTCCTGGCCCCGCTCGCCGGCCGCGACCGCGCCGACCTCGACCTGCTGCTCCGCCTCGCCGAGGACGACCCGACCGCCCGGACGGACCGGCTCACCCACCCCTACGCCCCGGCCGAACTGGAACGCGTCCTCGCAGTCCTGCGCCACCTGCTCACCGCCCGCGCGACGGTCCTCGCGGTGAACGCCGCGTACATCGCCTCCGCCGCCCAGTCGGACGGCACCCGCACCGAACCGCCCTTCCGACTGCAGGGCTCGTACCGCAACATGAACAGGATCGCCCAGCGGATCCAGCCGGTCATGAACGACGCCGAGCTGTCGGCGCTGGTCGAGGACCACTACCGGGCCGAGGCCCAGACCCTCACCACGGGCGCCGAGGCGAACCTGCTGAAACTGGCGGAACTGCGCGGCACGCTCACCGCCTCACAGGCCGCGCGCTGGACCGAGCTGAAGGCCGCCCACCAGCGCGCCCAGGTGCTCGGCGGCCCGGAGAACGACCAGCTGACCCGTGCCGTCGCCGCCCTCGGCCTGCTCGCCGACCGGATCGCCGCCGTCGAGTCGGCGATCGACCGCGCCGTCGGCCCGCCGCACCGGCCGGCCGGCGCGCACGCCCGGTACGAGACCGGAGGCGGGGAGCGGCCATGACCTCGCCCTCCTGCCTCGCAGCCAGTCGGCCACCTCCGGGTTCCGCTCACCACCGACGGCTTCGTGCTCAGCCGACGGTGACGGCGGGGGCCGTGATCTCCACCTCGTCGATGTCCTGATCCAGGAAGGCGGCCAGGTTCCCGGCCTCTTCCCCGACGGCCTCCCGCTCCCGGGAGGAGAGGGGCCGCAGGGGCGTCACGCGGAGCCGTCGTTCGTGCGTGGTCCAGGTGGCGGCGACGCGTCCGTCGACGAGTACGGCGCGCAGGCCCGCGACGGACAGGCCGAGGTGGGCGTCGTCGATGACGCGGCCGCGGTCGTGGTAGCCGAGGATCGCGTTGTCGAAGGCGGGGAGGAACCGGACGGGGGCGGGCGTGTCCGGGGACGGGCGTGGCGCGTCGGGCAGGTCGAGCAGTTTCCGGCCGCGTTCGTCGCGGAAGACGACCAGCTCGTCCCGGAGGGCCTCGACCGCGGCGGGCAGGCCGGCCAGGCCGCTCCAGGCGCGGATGTCCGCGGTGGCGGCGGGCCCGTAGGCGGCGAGGTAACGGCGCACGAGCCGCTGTCCGACCGGGTCGTCGGCGCCGTCGGGCAGCGGGGCGGGATCGCGTCCGAGCCAGGTGGCCAGGGGCAGGTTCCGTACGCCTGCCTTCTTCTGCCACAGCCCGCGCGGGGGAAGCTGGGCCATCGGGACGAGGGCGGCGACGAGGAGTTCGCCCAGGGCGCGGCGCGGTGGGCCGGGCCGGCGGTCCTGGACCTCTCGTACCAGCTCGGTCATCGTGCGGGGCCGGTGGTCGGCCATGACCGCCCGGCCGGCCGCGGCGACTTCGCCGAGGTCGATGCCGGCGAGTTCGCGCCGGTAGGTGGCCAGCACGCGCTGGCGCAGCATGGCGTCGTGTCGGGACCGCCAGGCGAGTGCGTCGTCACCGGTGACCAGGTGGACGGTGCGGCGCATCAGGTGGGTGCGTACGACGTGCCGGTCCGTCAGTGCCCGGTCGAGCCGGTCGGGCGTGAAGGCGTGCAGTCTCGACCACAGTCCGGTGAAGGGCTCCTGCGGTTCCTGGGCCTGCAGGCCGCACAGATGTGCCACCGCCTCCCGGACCGGCGTGCCGGTGCGTTCGAGCAGGTACTGGCGGGCGAGGGTGGCGCGGTTGAGAGCGCGTGCGCTGAGGACGGTCATGGCCCCTTACCGGTGGGTCGGACGGGTCGGGGAGGGGATCAGCCGTTGTACGGGGCCGTCACGTCCAGTACCCAGGTCACGCCGAAACGGTCGGTGAGCATGCCGTACAGCGGGGCCCACTGCGACGGCGCCAGAGGCTGCACCACCGTCGACCCCTCCGCCAGCTTCTGCCAGAGGGCACCGATCTCCTCCGGGTCGTCACCGCGCACGGAGACGAAGAACGAGCTGTCGCCCTGCTCCCAGGGCAGGTGGGAGGGCACGTCGTACGCCATGACGTGGAAGCCGTCGGCGTTCGCGACCTCGCCCCACACCACCCAGTCCGCTTCGTTCTCGTTGGGCACGTTGCCCGTGTCCTTGTAGGTGACGGCGGTGACGCGACCGCCGAAGACGGACCCGTAGTGGTCCAGCGCCGCGCGTGCGTCGCCCCGGAAGTTCAGGTGGGTGGTGGTCGTGACGGACATGGTCGTCTCCTTGTTCTCCGTCGGCCCGCCTGCTCTCGGCGGCTCGTGGGCCCACCGTTCCAGGGATAGCGGACAGGTTGTGTCCTGTACCGCGGGCACACTGGCCGGCATGCGGAAGACGTCCTCGCGGTTGCTGTCACTGCTCTCCCTGCTCCAGACGCACCGCGACTGGTCCGGTGACGACCTCGCCGAGCGGCTCGACATCACCCCGCGCACCGTGCGCCGCGACATCGGCCGCCTGCGGGAACTCGGCTACCCGGTCCGTGCTTTCAAGGGCCCCTCCGGCGGCTACCGCCTGGACGCCGGCTCGCAGTTGCCCCCGCTGCTGTTCGACGACGGCCAGGCCGTCGCCCTGGCGCTGGCCCTCCAGTGCGCGGTCGCCGACGGCCCGATCGGCGAGGACGCCGCACGGGCCCTGGCCACCGTCCGCCAGGTCATGCCGCCCCGCCTGCGCCGGCGGATCGACACGCTCCGGGTCACCGCGGTCCCGTCACCCGGGACCGGCGACACGTCCCCGGCCGGCACACGGCTCCTCATGGAGCTGAGCCGCGTCGTCCACGCCCGCGAGGAACTGCGCTTCGACTACGGGAGCGACTCCGCCGGCCCGGACCGGCGGCCCCGGCGGACGCAGCCGCACCGCCTCGTCAGCTGGCGGGGTCACTGGTATCTGATCGCCTGGGACCTGGACCGTGACGACTGGCGCACCTTCCGTGTCGACCGCGTACGTCCCCGCATCCCCACCGGCCCGCGCTTCACCCCGCGCGACCTTCCCGGCGAGGACGTGGCCGCGTTCGTCACCGGCCGCTTCCGGGGCACCGACGGCTCCACCGCCGACTGGCCCTGCCGTGGAGAGGTCCTCCTCGACCTCCCCGCGCGGAGCGTGGCGCCCTTCGCGCAGGACGGGGTCGTCGAAGAACTCGGCCCGGACCGATGTCGCCTGACGCTCGGTTCCTGGTCGTGGACCGGTCTGGCCGCCGCGGTCTGCCGCTTCGACACCGGCATCGAGGTCGTCGGCCCGCCACAACTGACCAGCGCCTTCGCGGAACTCGCCGCGCGCTGCGCCGACGCCGCGGGCACGACCGGGACGCCATAGGGCTTCCCCGGGCCTCGTGAGTCTCCCGAGCCTCCTGAAGGCTCCCGCGGGAACGCGCGGCCGGCCACGGTGGGCGCCGGTCCGGTCGGTGTGCGGGTGAACAGCCGCACGCCCGGTTCCCGCGCCGGACCGCGGGCCTGCTGGGACACCGACGGCCGGCTCTCAGTGCGCGAACACCGCGCTGGCCAGGGCCACGTGGACGGCTGTGCCGCCGAGGATGCTCAGCAGGGCGTTGCGCCGCCACAGGTGGAGGCCGACGGTCACGGCCAGGGCGGCCGGCGGGGCCACGGCGCGCGGCTGGGTGACCGGCAGCTCACGCAGGCAGTAGACGACCAGGATCACCATCACGCCGGCGGGCATGCGGGTGCTGAGGTACCGCACGGTGGGGCTGGCCCGCAGTGGGGCCAGGGCGGCGAACGGCAGGGCGCGCAGGGCCCAGGTGACGCCGGCGGCGACGAGGATCGCGGCGACGGCGTAGCCGGTGTCAGACATGGGTGGGCTTCCTGCCGGTGGCGAGGTGGCGGGCCAGGAGCCCGGCGGTGAAGAGGGCGAACGCGGCGAGGAGCATCTGGCCGGGAAAGAGCAGCCGGGCGGCCAGGGCACACAGGAGGGCGAGGACCGGGGTGGGCAGGTCGCCGCGCAGGCCGCGGACGGCGTCCAGGGCGAGAACGGTGAACAGGGCGGTCAGGGCGAAGTCCAGGCCGGTGACGCCGTCGGGGACGAGGGAACCGGCCAGGGCCCCGGCGGTGGCGCTCGCCGCCCAGTACAGGTGCATGTAGAACTGCAGCCACAGGATGCGCGCGCTCGGCCAGGTGCGGGCCTGCTCGGTGGCGGTCAGGGCGTACGCCTCGTCGGTGAGCGCGGTCGATGGCCACCCGCGCCCCGGTGCCTTCCTCCGCCATCGTCCGGCAGGCCGCGAGGAAGCGCTCGGCGCGCGCCGGTTCGGTCCACGGCGGGGAGTCCCAGTAGCGCATCACGTAGGTGCTGCTGTGGAGCGCGAAGAGGAGGTCCGCGTCGGCGTCGGTGAAGGGGCGCAGTCGCAGGCGCTCGGTCCGCAGTACGGGAGTGGCCAGAGTCATGCGCCCCATCTTGCCTCCGGGTGAAGGGGGTTGGAACACCGACCGGGACCCGGAGGTCCCGGTGGACCCGGTCAGGCGGCGGTGTGCTGGTAGGTCGGGTAGGTGAGGTATCCGGCGTCGCCGCCCTGGTAAAAGGTGTTCTCGTCGACGGGTGCGAGGGGCAGGCCGGAGCGCAGGCGTTCGACCAGGTCGGGGTTGGCGAGGAAGCCGCGGCCGAAGGCGATCAGGTCGGCGCCCAGGTCCAGCCAGTGGTCGGCTTCCGTCCTCCCGGTCTGCTTCGGGCCGCCGGGCACGGTGGGGTTGACGATCAGGGTGCCGGGCCAGGTCTCGCGCAGGCGCAGGAGTATGTCCTCGTCGGTGGTGGCCTCCAGGTGGACGTATGCCAGGTCGAAGCGGGCCAGTTCCGTCAGCAGAGCGGTGTTCAGCTCGGCCGCGTCGTCCTCGGTCACCCCCCAGATGCCGCCGCCCGGCGACAGGCGGATGCCGGTGCGGGCCGCGCCCACGGACTCGACGGTGGCGGCGACCGTCTCGACGGCGAAGCGGATCCGGTTGGTGATCGAGCCGCCGTAGCGGTCGTCGCGCAGGTTGGCGTTGGACGACAGGAACTGGGAGATCAGGTAGCCGTTGGCGCCGTGCAGTTCGACGCCGTCGAAGCCCGCGTCGACGGCGCGGGGGGCGGCGTCGACGTGGGACCGGATGTGCTCGGGGATCTCGTGGGTCTCCAGGGCCCGCGGTACGGGTGCCGGCTGCGGGCCGCTCGGGGTGAACACGTTGCCCTCGCCGGGCACGGCCGACGGTCCGACCGGCTGGAGGCCGGTGGTCTCGTGGTGCGAGATCCGGCCGCCGTGCATGATCTGGGCGAAGACGCGTCCGCCGTTGGTGTGGACCGCGTCGGTCACCTGCCGCCAGGAGTCCGCCTGCTCGTCGGTGTGCAGGCCGGGCGTGCCCGGGTTGGACTGTCCGACGAGGCTGGGCTGGACGCCTTCCGTGATGATCAGTCCGGCCGTGGCGCGCTGTGCGTAGTAGGTGGCCATGGAGGGCGTGGCCAGACCGCCGGCGGCGGCCCGGACGCGGCTCATGGGGGCCATGACGGTCCGGTTGGGCAACGTCCAGGGGCTGTACGCGGCCAACCTCTCCAGCGGCACCATCGCCGAACTCATGCCGTGCCGCGACACCCCGAGCAAGCACAACTCCGACGCCACGCTGGAACGGATGGCCCGCGAACACGAGCGCATCACGGCGCAGATCGACGACCTCCAGCGGGCCCGGGACACCCTCGACAGCATGGTGGCCGTGGCCCGGTCCCACCGCGAGACCCTGCCGCCCCCGGCCCCCGCCGCGGACGAACCGGCGGTGAGCCGGGACTCCTCCGTGCGTCAGGCACGGGTGGGCCGGACCGGCGGCCCCTGAGCGGGCGGCCGACCGCGGCCCGGCGGCCCGTCGGCCCGCGTCGAGCGCCGGGCGCCCGTGCGTCCGCCGGTCCGGGGTCGCCGTGCGTCCGGTCTGGAGTGGCCGTGCGGCTGTCGGCCTGAGGCGCCCGTGCCTCCGCCGGTCCGGGGCGGCCGTGCCTCCGCCGGTCCGGGGTGGCCGAGCCTCGGCCGATCCGGGCCGGCGGAGGCCGACGAGTCCGTCGGGCGGCCTCCGCTCAGAGCAGGGCTTCGACGGTGATGGGCAGTTCGCGCACGCGGCGGCCGGTGGCGTGGAAGACGGCGTTGCCGATGGCGGGTGCCACGCCGACGGCGACGACCTCGCCGAGGCCCTTGACGCCGATGGGGGCGGCATCGAGGTCCTCCCCGTTGTCGAGGTAGACCGCCCGCAGGTCGGGGACGTCGGCGTTGACGGGAACGAGGTAGTCGGCCAGGCCGGCGTTGACGATCCGGCCGTCGCGGTGGTCGGTGACCGTGTGCTCCAGCAGGCTCTGGCCGATGCCTCCGACCATGGCGCCCAGGGCCTGGCTCTCGGCGAGCTTGGGGCTGATGATGCGCCCCGCGTCGTAGACGCCGAGCATCCGCCGGATCCGCGCCAGGCCCAGACGGGCGTCGACGGCGACCTCGGCGAACGTCGCCCCGAAGGCGTACAGGGAGGACCGCGCCGGTCCCGAGGGCGGGGTGAAGGAGCCGAGGGCCTCCAGGTGGCCGCGGCCGTTGCGGGCCAGGAGCTGCCCGTAGGTCTCCGTGCGCGCCGGGTTGCCACGTACCCGCAGCCGGCCGCCGAGGACGACGACGTCGTCGGCGTCGACGCCGTACAGGGGCGAGCCCTCGTCCTCGACGGCCAGCGCGATCGCCTGCCGCCGCAGCTCGTCGCAACCGCCCTGGACGGCGGAGCCGACGCTGGCCATGGTGAGGGAGCCGGCGTGGGGCGGGGAGGGCGGCATGAGGGAGTCGCCCAGCCGGAAGGTCACCTTGCGCATGCTCAGGCCGAGCGCGTCCGCGGCGAGCTGGGTCATCGAGGTGTAGGTGCCGGGGCCCATGTCACTGGACGCGGACTCCACCAGGGCCGTGCCGTCGGCATCCAGCCTGACCCGGGCCTGAGCCCCGAGCCGCAGGGTGTCGTAGCAGCCGACGGCCACGCCGGTACCGATCAGCCAGTCGCCGTCGCGGGTGGAGCGCGGCGCGGCGTCGCGCCGGTCCCAGCCGAACCGGTCGGCGCCCACCCGGAGGCACTCGCGCAGCCGCCGGGTGGAGAACGGCAGCCCGTTGGAGGGGTCCTCCCGCGGCTCGTTGCGCAGCCGCAGCTCGATCGGGTCGATGCCCAGTTCGTGGGCGAGTTCGTCCAGGGCCGACTCGATGGCGAACGCGGCGGTCGCGTAGCCGGGGCCGCGCATGTAGGTCGGCGTGTTCACGTCCAGCGGCACGGTCCGGTACGCCTGGCGGACGTGGGGCGTGGCGTAGAGCATCCGGCCCGCGGTCACCGTGCTCTCCAGGAACTGCTCGTACGCGGACGTCTCGGCCCTTATGCCGTGGACCATCGCGGCCAGCCTCCCGCTCCGGTCGCTGCCCAGGCGCAGCGTGTACTCGTAGGCGGGCCGGTAGCCGACCCCGTAGTACAGCTGCTCGCGGGTCAGTACGAGCTTCACCGGGCGCCCGGTCTCGCGGGCGGCGAGGGCCGCGATGGCGGAGTGCGGCCAGACCCGCACGGAGTTGCCGAACGCGCCGCCGACGAAGGGCGAGATGACACGCACCGATTCCGGCGGGATGCCGAACACGGCGGCGAGTTCGCCCTGCGCCCCCTGCACCCACTGGGTCTTCTCCCAGACGGTGAGCCTGTCGCCGTCCCAGCGGGCGATGGTGGCGTGCGGCTCCATGGCGTTGTGGTGGATGCGGCCGAGCCGGTAGGCCGGCTCCAGCCGCACGTCCGCGGCGGCCAGCGCCTCCTCCGGATCGCCGCGCTCGTAGTCCTGCCGCGGCAGGGGGTCGTTGACCGGGAGGCCGGGCGCCGTCAGGTCGGTCGAGGGCTTCTCCGCCCTGTACGAGACCTTCACCCGGTCGGCGGCGTGCTGCGCGGCCTCCAGCGTCCGGGCCACGACCACGGCGACGGGCTGCCCGAAGAAGCGGACCCGGTCGTCCTGGAAGACGTGCAGCCGTTCGCCGACCGGTGGGTCCATGGCCGCCCCGGGATTGTCGCGGTACGCCAGCGTGGGCGCGTTGAGATGACTGATCACCCCCAGGACACCGGGCTGGGCGAGGGCGGCGCGGGTGTCGACGGCGGTGATGCGGCCGAGGGCGACGGTGCTGTCCACGACGACCGCGTGGACCACGCCCCTGACGTCGTGGTCGGCGGTGTAGTCGGCCCTGCCGGTGACCTTCAGCCGCCCGTCCACCCGGGAGAGCGGTGCCCCGACGGCTGCCTGCGGCTGGCGGCTCACCTGGTACCTCCCACGACGCGGAGCTGGCGTTCGACGGTGCGTGTGAGCAGTTCGGTCTTGAAGCGGTTGTGCTCCAGCGGGCGGGCTCCCTCGGCCGCCCGCCCGGCGGCCTCGGTCCACAGGGCGTTCGAGGGCCGTTCGCCGACGAGGTGCCGCTCGACGGCGGGGAGTCTCCACGGGACGGTGCCGACGCCACCGGCGGCGACCCTCGCCTCCCGGATCACCCCGCGGCGGACGTGCAGAGCGACGGCCGCGGAGGTGAGGGCGAACTCGTACGACTGCCGGTCGCGGACCTTCAGGTAGCCCGATCCGAGCGGGCGGGGATGGGCCGGGATCTCCACTGCCGTGATCAGTTCGCCCGGCCGGAGGGCGTGCTCGCGGTCGGGGGTGCTGCCGGGCCGCAGGAGGAAGTCGGCGAGACGCACGCCGCGCTCGCTCCCGTCCGGGCCGAGCAGGCTCACGGTCGCCTCCAGGGCCGTGAAGGCCACGGCGACGTCGGAGGGGTGGGTGGCCACGCAGTGGCCGGAGGTGCCGAGGATGGCGTGCGTACGGTTGAAGCCGTCCCGTGCCGCGCATCCCGAGCCGGGGGCGCGCTTGTTGCACGCGGCGCTCACGTCGCGGAAGTACGTGCAACGGGTGCGCTGCATGATGTTGCCGCCGATGGTGGCCATGTTCCGCAGCTGCGGGGAGGCGCTGAGCTCCAGTGCCTGCGAGACGACGGGGTAGGCGGTGCGCACCTCGGGGTGGGCGGCGGCCTCGGCCATCCGCACCAGGGCGCCGATGCGCAGTCCGCCGTCTTCGGTGCCGGTGATCCCGCGCAGCGGCAGGTCGCCGATGTCGACCAGCGTGCGGGGGCGCTCGACGGTCTCGCGCATCAGGTCGACCAGGGTGGTGCCGCCGGCGACGTACCGGCCGCCGCGCCGCCCGGCGGCCAGCGCGCTTCGGGTGTCGGACGCCCTGGTGTAGGAGAAGGGGTGCATGGTGGCCGGACCTCAATTCCCGTGTGCGGTCTGCTGAAGCGCCTTGACGATCTTGACGTAGCAGCCGCAGCGGCAGATGTTGCCGCTCATCCACTCCCGGATCTCCTCCGCGGAGCCGCTGTGGCCTTCCCGGATGCATCCGATGCCGGACATGATCTGGCCGGAGGTGCAGAAGCCGCACTGGAAGGCGTCCTGCTCGATGAACGCGTGCTGCAGCGGGTGAAGTTCGTCGTCCGGGCCCGGTGCCAGGCCCTCGATGGTGGTGACCTCGGCGCCTTCCAGGCGTATCGCCAGCGTCAGACACGCGTTGACGCGGCGGCCGTCGACCAGGACCGTGCACGCCCCGCAGGCACCGGCGTCACAGCCCTTCTTGGAGCCGGTCAGACCGAGATGCTCGCGCAGCAGGTCCAGCAGCGAGGTCCGGTTGTCGATCGTGACGGTGTGCCGCTCGCCGTTGACCGTCAGCGAGAGCCGACCGCCGGGCGGCCCGTCGGCGACAGCCGGTGCCGCGCCGAACGCGGGCGTGCCCGCGGCCAGGCCTCCGACGGCGACGGCACTCCCCACCGCGGTGGTCGTCGCGATGAACGTGCGCCGGGACGGCGGTAACTCGTCGGAGGGAGGAGCGGTGGGCTCGGTGGGCTCGGTGGGCTCGGTGCGCTCGGGGGGCTCAGTGGACATGTGTGCGCCTTCGGCTCGGCGATGGGGTGATGGCGGGCCGTGCGGGGGCGGGCACGCGGACCGAGTGCGCGTCGGCCTGGCCCATGGGCTGCCACTTGGTGCCCTACTCTCAGTAGCTGCCTTCCTGGCAGTTAATGCCATACGGGCGGCTCCTGTCCAGGGGCGATAGCCTGATGTCCATGACGACCTTGTGGGATCGCTCGCGACAAGTCGCCGTCGAGGCGATCTTGGAAACGGCGCTTCGCCTGTTCGCCGAGCAGGGTTACGAGCAGACGACGATCGCGCAGATCGCCCGGGAGGCGGGGATCTCGCAGCGTTCCCTGTTCCGCTACTTCGGTACCAAGGAGGACATGGTCTGCGGGGATCAGGACGCGCTGGGCGAACTGCTGACGCGGACCGTCGAGCAGCAGCCCGCCGAGGTCTCCCCGTGGGACGCCCTGCGCGCCGGCTTCGAGCTCCTCCTGACCGCCAACCACACTCCCGAGCAGGCGTTGGAGCTCTCCCGTCTCATCTTCGACACCCCCGCCCTGCACGCCCGCTACCTCGAGAAACGACTGCGCTGGCAGGCCGCGCTCGTCCCGGTCGTCCAGGCGCGGCTGGGGACCGCCCCCGGCCCGGCCCCCGACCCGCGTGCCAAGGCGATCATCGCGACGGTCTTCGCCTGTGCCGACACGGCGACCGAGCTGTTCGTCAGACACGACGGACAGCTCGACCTGGCAGACCTCTACGACCAGTGCCTCGCGGCGGTGCGGGGCTCCGGCTGAGGCACGCGTCCGGCAGGCACGGCGACGACCCGTGCCGGACGGCGCCGACGCCCCGGACGAGGCGCCCGGACGAGGCGACCGGGCGTGGTGGCCGCGCCGGGGACGTGCGCGGGGCGATCGGGTTCTCCTGCTTCGGCGTCCTGGTCCACTCGCCGTCGCCAACGCCTCCGCCTGGACCCTTGTGCCGGCCGTCGGTGTCAACCGCCTACGGGGTCTGGCGCGCGCGATGGCCCGCACGCACGTCGTGACCGGGCGCAGGACAGCCGGTCACCCGGCCATCCGGTCGCCCGGTCGCCCGGTCGCCCGGTCGAAGAGACCATCCGCTCCCGCGGGCAGGAGGCCACGGTGACCAGGGTCAGGTGCGCAGGTGGGAGGCGCCGTTGAGGTCGACGATGGTGCCGGAGGCCCATGCGGCGGCCGGGGACGCGAGGAAATGCACGGTGGCGGCGATCTCCTCCGGGGTGCCGACCCGCCCGAACGGGCTCTCCGCGCGTAGGCGCTCGCCCTCGGGGCCGGACAGCTTCGCCGTCTGCCGTTCGGTGGCCACGAACCCGGGCGCGACCGAGGTGACCGCGATGCCGTGCGGGGCCAGTGCCACGGCCAGTGACTGGCCGAGGGCGTGCAGCGCCGCCTTGGTCGCCCCGTAGGCGGGGAAATCCGGTTCTCCCCGGAACGCGCCGCGCGAGCCGACGTTCACGATCGCACCGCCGGAGCCCCGATCGACGAGGTGACGGGCCGTAGCCCAGCACAAGTCGGCCGCGCCCAGGAGGTTGACGTCCACCATCCGCCGCCAGACCTGCTGCCAGTGTGCCAGCGGGGCCTCGGTGATCGGGTGCCGGGTGTCCGCCGCGGGTGCCACGGCCGCGTTGTTCACCAGCACGTTCACCGTGCCGAGCGCGGCCACCGCCTCGGCCACGACCCGCTCGGCCGCGCCGGGCTCGCCCAGGTCGGCCTGGAGCAGTGTGTGTCCGGTGCCGGGCAGTTCCCGCAGGGTTTGTTCGGCGTCCGCACGGCGACCGACGTACTGCACCGCGACCCGGTCGCCGCCGGCCGCGAAGGCCGTCGCGACGGCGCGGCCGATACCCCGAGATCCTCCGGTGACCAGCACGCCCCTCATCGGGCGAACACCATCGACTCGTCACGGAAGGACTTGAACTCCAGGGCGTTGCCCGCGGGGTCACGGAAGAACATGGTCCACTGCTCACCGGGCTCGCCGGGGAAGCGCAGGTGCGGCTCGATGTCGAACCTCACCCCGGCGGCCCGCAGCCGCTCGGCGAACCGGTGGAAGTGCTGTTCCTCCAGCAGCAGCCCGAAGTGCGGGATCGGCACCCGGTGCTGCCCCACCACGCTGGTACCGGCCGGCTGCGGCGCGACCGCCACCAGGTGGGTCACCAACTGGTGGCCTTCGAGGTCCCAGTCCACCCAGTGGTCGGTGCTGCGCCCCTCGGGCAGGCCCAGTACCTGTCCGTAGAAGCTACGGGCGGCCACCAGGTCGTCGACCGGAACGGCCAGGTGAACAGCGGGTCGGTGAGACATCGGGATCCCTCCGTCGAGCTCGGCGTCCGAGCAGCGTGACCGACACGATGTCGCAATGTCAACATTGGGACACTGTGCGCCGAGCCCCGCCTTCGGACCTGGACTGGTCTCCCCGCTTGTCCGGATGTCAACATTGGGTCCATGTCATCTGCACTGCCGAAGGCAGCCCGGCGCGGGCTGGCTGACGAGGCCGCCGACCTGGTGCGCGCGGCCATCCTCTCCGGCCATTTCCCGCCCGGAGCCGCACTGCGCGAAGTGGAGCTGGCCGAACGCCTCGGGGTCAGCCGCGGCTCGGTCCGGGAAGGGCTGGCCCGGCTGGAGCGGGAAGGGCTGGTACGCGGGGGCTGGCACCGCGGTACCACCGTCATCGAGGTGACGGCCGAGGACGTCCAGGAGGTCTACGCGCTCCGGGCCGCACTGGACCGCCTGGCCGCGACCACCGCCCGGCGAGCCGCGACCGCGGAGCACCTGATCGGGCTGGATCGGCTGGTGGACGAGATGGCGACCGAGATCGCCGGTGGCAGCGACGCACACCGACTGGTGGCACTGGACATCGCCTTCCACGACCAGATCTACGGTGCCGCCGGAAACGGCAGGCTCACCACCGCGTGGCAGGCCATCCGCTCCCAGCTGCACCTGTTCCAGCTGCGCCGCGTCGACGCGGCCTACGACCACTACCGTGCGCGCGTGCTCGACGAGCACCGGGAACTTGCCGCTCTCCTGCGTTCGGGCGACAGCCGGACACTGGCACGCCGGGCCGAGGAACATGTGGACTCCGCCCGGCGCAGCCTGCTGGCCGGCTTGCCGGCCCCTGACGTGACGGCAAGCGCCGAGACGCGGAATCTCTCATAAGCGTGCGTGCGGCACCCCGTGATGTGGTGAGGGGTGACACCCGAGCCCTCGAGCCCTTGCGCACGCCGCGATCACCCCGCCACCGCGTCGGACCGGCCGAGCGGTGACGGGGCGGCCATTCGTACGTCGGCCACTTTGCTGCACCACCCTGCTCAGCGCAGCCGACACGGGCGGAGAGAGCCCTCCTTGGCCCATGTGCACGCGTCAGAAGACGAACGGCCCCGGGCTCTGCGGTGAGATGGCGTCGCAGTGCACCGTGACGCCCCCGATCGTGCTCGTGATCGACGTGAACTGCAGCGCCTCACCCGGGGTGACGGCGCCCGTCACCGGGCCGGAGGCGTAGGGCTGGCCTATCAAGGTCCAGGCCGGGTTGGCCTTCCCGCTCAAGGTGACCTCCTTGCCGCTCGCGGTGGACAGCGTCATCGTCGTCTGGAGCGAGTTGGCCGGGGTGGAGTGGGACGCCCACACAACGGGTGTCGAGAAGGAGACGGTCGCCACTCTGCCGTTGTGCTGGGCCTGGAGCGTGGCCGTGCCCGTACCCCAGTACCCGCACTTCACCTGGACGGTTGCGGTGGTGGGGGCGGCGGCCGAGGCCGGGGGCGCCACGGCCAGCGCGCCCATCGCCATGGCTGCCGCGCCTGCCGTGCCGCTGACGAAGGTGCTGATCTTCATGTAGCTGCCTTCCTGTGGTGGCTTGCGGCCTGCCGCGTCGTACTCGATCCACCCCCCCGCGTCGGCGCGATCGGTACCCATCGGGTCCGGCGCCGCGGCGCAAGGGAGACGCTGCCGTGGGTGGGGGGACACTGGCCGGGGTCGACCCGTATCGGGTGCTTCGGGGCCGGCACGCCCGTGCGGATGCCCCAGGCGAACGGGCAGGTCGGTCGGCAGACCAGGGACTAGTAATTGACGTTTGAAGTATATGGAGCGAGCGGGCGCCGTAAGGGGCTACTTCGGGCCAACCTGGTCCTGGTCCGGCCGGGCGGGCCTGCCGGCCCGGCCCCGCACCAGGCAGTACGGCTGGTGCGGGGCCTCATGCAGCCGGGGGCTGAAGTCCTGCCACCCGTGCAGCAATTGGACGAGGCGGGGCGCTGACCTGGGGAATATCAGGGAAGAACGAACTGACCTACGAAAGCAGGTCTCCGTAGTTCTCACCGGTCAACGCTGATTTCCAGGCTCATTTGCCCTGGATGTGCCCTCGCGCTGTCGCTAAGCCTCCGCGACCACCGGCGTGCCGGTCAGTTCGACCCCCGCTCGCCGGAGTTCGTCGCGGGCCTGCTCGATCGTGTCGTGGTGCACGCCGGCGGTCAGGTCCAGCAGGACTCGGGTGGTGAATCCCGCTGCGGTGGCGTCCAGGGCGGTGGCCTTCACGCAGTGGTCGGTGGCGATTCCGACGACGTCCACGGCGGTGACGCCCTGTTCCCGCAGCCATGCGGTCATCCCCGTCCCGTCTTCGGCGGCGCCTTCGAAACCGCTGTAGGCAGCCTCGTAAGCCCCCTTGTAGAAGACGGCATCGAGGGCTCCGGCGTGTACGGCGGGGAGGAAGTCCGGGTGGAAGTCGGAGCCTTGGGTGCCTGCCACGCAGTGCACGGGCCAGGACGTCCTGAAGTCGGGGGTGTCGGAGAAGTGGTCCCCGGGGTCGATGTGGTGGTCGCGGGTTGCCACGACGTGCTGGTACCCGGCCTCCGCCGCGCGCTCGACCAGGTCACGCACCTTCACGGCGATCTCGGCGCCACCTGCCACGGCGACGCTGCCGCCCTCGCAGAAGTCGTTCTGCACGTCCACCACGATCAGTGCTCGTTGCATGTTCCTGTCCTTCGGTTCGGCGTTCACGTCGTTCACGTCGTTCACGGATCTAGTGCTCGCCTTCGGCTTCGGGCCGCGGCGTCTCGTAGACGTAGGCGAGGGCGGTGTCCAAGAGGTGGCGCAGCTGGGCCGGTGTCGGGGCGACGGCGGTGGCGATGAGGGCCTGGGGGCCGGCGAGAGGGGTCAGTACGGCGTGTCCCTCTGCCGGGTCGTCGCCGATGACGTGCGGCTTCTGGGGCATGCCCAGCGTCGTGTCGATCAGGAGGAGCTGCCCGGTCGCCCGGTGGGGTCCGAGGACGGCGGGGCCGTCCCACGCCGGCGCCGGGAAGCCGTAGGCGGTGTGCTGGTCGAGGAGCGGTCGTCCGCCGCGGCGTACGGTCAGGTGGGTGGTGAGGTGGCCCGGCGCCTCCCCCGAGCGGCCCAGAAGCTGTTCCTCCCGCATGAGCAGGCGGGAGGTGGGGGCGAGATCGACGGCGAACGTCTGGTGCAGGGTGCTGCCCCGGGTACTGATCAGGGGCTCGGGCAGCCAGTGCAGGGACGCGTCGTCGTCCACCCTGATCCGTACGTCGTACGTCGCCGGTGCGGTGGTGGGGCCGCGCAGGGCGATGGTGGCGGCTGCGCCGGTCACCTCCAGCCGGGCGCGTGTCTCGGCGGTGATGTCGAGGGCGAGCCGGTCTCCGCCGAGCGGCGCGCTCATCGCGCCGAGTACGCAGACACGCGCCTGCTCTCCGTGGGCCCGTAGCCGGCGCAGGTGGAAGGGACCGTCGCTGTGGAGGAGGGGGACCGTCGTGGCGCGGCCGTTGTGGGCGGCCCGGATGCGGGCGGTGGCGGTGACTCCGGACGGGTGTGCCGGGGAGGGTTCGGCGGAGCGCCGGCCGTGCGCTCCACCATCGGCGCGGAGGGATGCGCCGGCCGGCGAAGCGAACACGGCCGGTGTCCGCGCGGTGGTGACGTTCACCGGGTGGATCCGTCGGCGCGCCAGGCGGCGAGGCAGCCGGTGACCCAGTCGGCGACCGGCTGGACGCCGTCGGTGCTGGTGAGGCTGGTGAAGGCGTACGGCAGGTCCCCCCGCTGCTTGCGGGTGTCGGCCCTCATGGTGTCCAGGTCGACGCCGACGTAGGGGGCCAGGTCGGTCTTGTTGACCACGAGGAGGTCGGCGGTGGTGATGCCGGGGCCGCCCTTGCGGGGGATGTCGTCGCCGCTGGCCACGTCGATGACGAAGACCTGGGTGTCGACGAGTCCGCGGGAGAAGGTGGCGGTGAGGTTGTCTCCGCCGGACTCGATGAGGACCAGGTCGAGCGGGTGCAGGGTCTGTTCGAGTTCCTCGACGGCTTCGAGGTTGGCGGAGATGTCGTCACGGATGGCGGTGTGCGGGCAGGCTCCGGTCTCCACGGCGGTGATCCGCTCGGGTGGCAGGACGGCCTCGCGACGCAGGAAGGCGGCGTCCTCCTGGGTGTAGATGTCGTTGGTGACCACGGCGATGGAGAGCCGGTCGCGCAGGGTGCGGCACAGCGCGGCGACGGTCGCGGTCTTGCCCGAGCCGACGGGTCCGCCGAAGCCGACGCGCAGGGCGCGGCGGCTGCCGTCGGCGAGCAGTGGTTCGGCACTGTGGGTGTGGCGGTGCGGCATGGTCACGGGGTGGTCGAGATGCACGGGATGCTCCAGGCAACTGTCAGGGCTGTTCAGGAGGCGAAGAGTCGGACGGTCCAGGCGGCGTGCTGCTCACTGGTGATGTCCAGCAGGGGAGCGGAGGCGGCGGGAAGGGCGGTGAGCCCCTCCGTCACCGTCCGCCCCGCCGCGTCGGCCGCGGTGTCGGCGACGGTGTCGAGTTCGTCGGCGAGCCGTGCCAGTACGCCGGTGGCGTCGAACGGGTCGAGGCTCAGCAGGCGCACCGCGGCGGTCGCCGGACCGCCGACGCTCTCGTAGGCGGCGGCCTGTGCGGCGTCGAGTGAAGTGAGTCCGGCGGCGCGTGCGGTGACGCCGAGCACGACCGGCTGGTGGGCGCCCTGGGGCCGGTGGCGGGCGAGGTTGTCGAGGTCGGTGCTGGGCCAGGTGGCCCGGGCCGCGCGCATCAGTTGCCGGCCCAGGCGGCGTGAGACGTGGCGCAGTGCCGGTACGGGGGTGCGGGTGTCGGCGGCCTCGTCCAGGGCGAGGGCGTCGTGGCCGTCGGCGGCGGCTGCGGCGAGGCCGGCCGCGACCAGTCCGGCGGTGTGCAGCCGCCCCCGGCAGAACGCCTCCAGGCTTGCGGCGTCGTGGACCCGGCCGGAGGCGACGGCGGCCTCCATGCCGCCGGAATGGGCGTGCCCGCCGGCGGGGAAGCGGCCGTCGGCCAGGACGAGCAGGGCAGTGCGGCTCATGGGGCGGCAAGACCGCCTTTCGCGGGGAGGTGCCGGAGTCGGTCGCGCGGGCGCGACCGGCCCCCCGGCCGTGGTGGTCAGAAGCCGTGGTGGTCAGGATCAGAAGCTGTGGTGGTCAGAAGAGGAAGTACCGCTGTGCCAGGGGCAGCTCGGTGGCGTAGTTGCGTCCGACTTCCTGCCCGTCGACCGTGGTACGGACGTCGGAGGTGGTGGCCCCGCCGATGGTGACGTCGAAGGTGTCGGGATCGATGTCGATCTTCGGAACGCCGTTGTTGTGGACCATGTCGGCCTTGGTGACCTCCCGGGTGGAGCGGATCGCGCGCAGGGGCTTGAGCAGCCCGATCTCGGCGAGTTCACCATCCAAGGCGGCTTCGGCCACGAAGTTGAAGGAGTTCGCCGCCGGGGCGCGGCCCTCGAAGCCCCAGACGGGGCGCGGGAGGTAGGGCTGCGGGGTGGGGATGGAGGCGTTGGCGTCGCCGATCTGGGCGTAGGAGATCTGGCCGCCCTTGATGACCATGTGCGGCTTGACGCCGAAGAACTTCGGCTCCCACAGCACCAGGTCGGCGAGTTTGCCGGTCTCGACGGAGCCGACCTCGTGGTCGATGCCGTGGGTGATGGCCGGGTTGATCGTGTACTTGGCGACGTAGCGGCGGGCACGGAAGTTGTCCGCGTGCGCGTCGTCCTCGCGCAGGTGGCCGTAACGGGACTTCATGACGTGCGCCGTCTGCCAGGTCCGCATGATCATCTCGCCGATGCGGCCCATGGCCTGGGCGTCGGAGGACATCATCGAGATGGCGCCCATGTCGTGCAGCAGATCCTCGGCGGCCATGGTGGAGGGCCGGATCCGGGAGTCGGCGAACGCCATGTCCGCCTCGACCTCCGGATTGAGGTGGTGGCACACGATCATCATGTCGACGTGCTCCTTGACGGTGTTGACCGTGAAGGGCCGGGTCGGGTTCGTCGACGCGGGCAGCACGTTGGGTTTGCCGGCGAGGCTGATCATGTCGGGGGCGTGGCCACCGCCGGCGCCCTCGATGTGGAAGATGTGCAGGCTGCGGTACTTGGCCTTCTTGGACTTGCGGTCTTTCCTGGTCGCGGCGAAGGTGCTCTGCACGAAGCCGGCCTCGTTCAGCGAGTCGGCGTGCAGGGCCACCTGGACGCCGGTCTCCTCGCACACCGTCAGCGCGGCGTCGATCACCGCCGGGGTGGCACCCCAGTCCTCGTGGATCTTCAAGCCGAGCGCTCCGGCCGCGATCTGGTCGTGCAGAGCCTTCTTCGAGACGGTGCTGCCCTTGGCGAGCAGGCCGATGTTCACCGGGAAGGCGTCCAGCGCCTCGAAGGTCCGCTGGATGTGCCACTTGCCCGGCGTCACGGTGGTGGCCGTGCTGCCCTCGGCCGGGCCGGTTCCGCCACCGATCAGTGTCGTCACGCCCGACGCCACCGCCTCGTGGATCTGGTTCGGGCAGAGGAAGTGCACGTGGGTGTCGACGCCGCCCGCGGTCAGGATGCGTCCCTTGCCGGAGATCACCTCCGTCTCGGGACCCACGACGAAGTCCGAGGCGCGCGGGTCGTCGTTGGGACGCGGCGTCATGGTCTCCGGGTTGTACGCTTTGCCGATGGCCCGGACACGGCCGTCGCGCAGTCCGACGTCCGCCTTGACCACACCCCAGTGATCCAGGATCAGGGCACCGGTGATCACGGTGTCCACCGGTTCGCGGGGATCGTCGCGAGGGATGTGCGACTGGCCCATCGACTCACGGATCACCTTGCCGCCGCCGAAGACCATCTCGTCGCCGCTGCGCCCCGGCCCACCGCACCAGTCCGCTTCGATGCGCAGGACGAGATTGGTGTCGGCCAGCCGGATCCGGTCGCCGGCGGTCGGACCGTACAGGTCGGCGTACCGGGAGCGCAGCAGCGGGTCCCAGGGCTTGTCCTTCTCAGTCCTGTCCGGCATCGAGGTGCTTCTCCTCTTCGCTCTTGTCGGCCTGGAGCCCGTGGACGATCCGCTCGCCGGCGATCGGCACGAGCATCACGGTGCGCTTGTCACCGGGCTCGAACCGTTCGGACGTGCCGGACGGAACGTGCAGCCGCATGCCGTGGGCCGCCTCGCGACGGAACTTGAGTCCCTCGTTGGCCTCGGCGAAGTGGAAGTGGGATCCCACCTGGACCGGACGGTCCTTGGGGTTGCGCACAACCAGTGGTACGGGCGTCGCGCCGTCGTTGAAGGCGACCCGGTGTTCGTCCTCGTCCGGCAACAGTTCCGGCTTGCCGGGATGCACGTCCACCTTGGTGGACGCCTCGTCGAACGGCCTGCTGATGGTCACCAGCTTCGTGCCGTCCGGGAACGTCGCCTCGACCTGGACGTTGTCGACCATCTCAGGCACGCCGTCCATGACCTCGCCGCGCTGCAGCACATGGCGCCCGGACTCCATCACCGCGTCGACCGTCGCCCCGGCCCGCGCCTCCTCGAAGACATGCGCCGTCAACAGCGCCATGACCTCGGGATAGTTCAGCAGCAGACCGCGCTCACGGCGTCGCTGGGCGACATCGGCCGCCACGTGGATCATCAGACGTTCCTGCTCATGCGGAGTCAGATGCACGCTGGTCCCCCTCTCCTGTTCGTCGCTTCACCCGCGCGGCAAGGACCACCAGAGGAAACTGAGAAGCCGCTCGTCGCGCCTGCCGCAGACCGATCCTGAGAGAGGGAAGGAATCAATGGGCAGGGAAACGGCCCGGTCGACCCTGATGGAGTGAACCGGAATCACAGCGCGCGTACGGGGCGCGACGCCCGCGCGCGGGACGAGGAACCGCGGGAGGCTTCCGTGAGTACGCCTCGCCCATGCCGTCCGCTCGGCGCGAGCGGACGGTGAAGGGCGGCGGGGCGGCCTGCTGACCTGACGCGCCCACACGCCGGTCCCGGGTGGCGCTACCGACATCGGCGTCGCCGCCGACGGCACCCTATGGCACCTCTGCGCCGGTGGATCGCCCCAGCCGGCCCGGAAAAGGAGGGCCGGCAAGGAAGTGAGGAAGGGCGCTCGGGCCCGCTGTCGGAACCCTGGACCCGGACCGGGTCATCCATTTCGGCTCGGCCGGCAAGAGCCTGTCTCCGGCACCCCGGCTCGGCTGGATGACGCTGCCCGGCCGGCTCGTGGACGACGTACTGGCGGCCAAGGGACCACGCGAGATGTGGTCGGGGGACGTGGATCAGCTCACGCTCGCCGACTTCGTCGCCTGCGGCCGGCTCCTACGACCGGCATCTGCGCCGGATGCGCCGCGGCTGTCGCCGGCGCCGCGACCAGCTCACCGCCACGCTCGCCGCGCGGGCTCCGCACGTCCGGGTGGGCTGCATCGCCGCGGGACCGTACGCCAGGCCGCGGAGCCCGGGGCCCGAGCGGATTCGTAAGACCGGCACTTCATCGCCTCGGCCGTTCGTTCCCGTCGGCGACGGGCCGCGCCGTCTCCCCGCCGCCGCCCGAAGGCCACTGGACCGCCGCTCGGTTCTCCCCGCAGGACCGATGCGCCACCTCACCTGGCATGTTCACGGAAGCCTGTAGGTTGGGGCTCTGTGATCAACGGTAATGGGCACATGATCGTCGCCGAGCGGTACGTACTGACCGAACGGCTGGGCAGCGGCGGGATGGGCACCGTATGGAGTGCCTGGGACCATCTGCTGCAGCGCACGGTCGCCGTGAAAGAGCTGCACATCGCGTCCCACGGAGAGGACCGGCGGGTACGGATGCGCCGGGTGCTGACGGAGGCGCGCGCCATCGCCCGGGTCTCTCATCCTCATGTGATCGACATCTACGACCTGGTCGAGTACGACGACCGACTGTGGATCGTGATGGAGCTGGTCGCCGGGGGCTCACTCGCCGATCGCCTGACGGCAGGCGGCCCCCTGCCGACGAGTGACGTCGCCCGACTCGGGCTCCAACTGCTGTCCGCACTGGAAGCCGTGCACGCCACCGGAGCCCTGCACCGTGACGTGAAGCCGGCCAACGTGCTCCTGCGGGCCGACGGCAGCGCCGTGCTCACCGACTTCGGGATCGCCGCGCTCGCCGACCAAGCGCACACCGCGACCGGCGGAGTCGTCGGCTCGGTCGAGTTCATGGCTCCCGAGAGGTTGCGGGGCCTGCCCGCCGATTCTTCCAGCGACCTCTTCTCCCTCGGGGCGACGCTGTGCTCCCTGGCCACAGGCACACCACCCTTCCCCCGCCCGGAGCCGACGGCAGTCATGCACGCCGTCGTCTACGAGCCGCCCGAGATCGCACCGAGCGCGGGCGCCCTGCACGGCATCATCGAAGGGCTGCTCCACAAGGAACCCGCCCACCGGCCGACCCCCGTCATGATCACCCATGCGCTGGAATCCGCCATCGCTCAGCAGCACCGGCCTCCGCAGCCCACCCGGCGCCGTGCCCCGATCACCGCTCGGCGTCGCCGTGTCCAGCCATGGAAAGCCACCGTCCTGGCGGGAGCGCTGCTGGTGGGCGGAGTCGGTACGGGCCTGTACTGGTCGGCCGACAGCTCACGCGCGCCGGCGGCCGGCCCCGAGGTGAAGACCACCCCGCGTCAGTTCGACGCGGTGATGGCGGTGCCGGGCACGGGGGACCGGTTCTGGGTGTTCTCGGGTGACCGGTATGTGCTGGTCGAGGCCGGGGAGAGCCCGCAGGCCGCGCGTCGGATCAGCGGGCCGGGCTCCCTGGCCGGTTGGAAGAAGTCCTTCGGTGGCCTGCCCGGCTTCACCAGTGGGATCGACGCCGCCCTGCCCGTGCCCGGACACGACGGCCGTTACTGGGTGTTCTCCGGTGACCAGTACATCCAGATCGAAGTCGCCGCCGGCGGCCCCGCCAGAGGTCGACTCCAGCAACCCTCCCCCCTCACCGACTGGCAACCCCTGCGGACCTTGCTGCCTATCGATATGGCCTAGCTGTAGCGTCCCCCAATCATGTTGGCGACGTACGATCGCATAGCCGTCGGCGAGTTCCCGGCCCTTGACGACCAGGGTGTCGCCGACGCGGACCGGCCCGTACTGGTCGCTGTGGCAGTGCCCGGCGAAGACCACGTCGAGGGAGGGACAGGTTGCCGCGAGTTTCCGGTCGGCGTCGAAGCCGGAGTGGCTGAGCAGGATCCAGCTGTCCACCTCGTGGTGGTGGGCGAGCATCAGCTCGCATAGGGCCTGTACCGGATCGGTGACGCAGTGGCCGGCTCGCTGGGCGGCCGGGATCGAGTGGAAGGCTTGCCGCCGATCACGGCGGTTACGCCGACGCGCCGTCCATCGATGGCGGCGATGTACAGGCGGCGGAACAGAGCGTCGCCTGTGTGGGCATCGACGGCATTGGCGCAGACGGTGCGCCGGTGAAGGGCGGGTTCGAAGTGGTGGCGCCAGCCGTGGTTGCCGGGCGCCAGCACGTCGTACAGCCTGAGCAGGATCTCGCCCTCGATGGCACCGCGAGCGAGGCGGTAGTACCCGCTGCCTTCGAAGAAGTCGCCGCAGTCCACGATGAGCGAGGTCGGCCGCAGCGCGTGGAGGTGGGTCAGGAACGGCGCGCCGTTGTGGAAGGCGGAGTGGACGTCGGTCGTGGCAATGATCTGACGCAGGTTCCGGCCGTGGGTGGTCATGGGGTGACCTCGCAGATGTCGGCGCCCAGGGTGGCCCTCCAAGCTGCCCGCCCCCTCATGCGCCGGCACATCCCGGTCCCGAGCGGCGCGCCGCTCTGTGGGTGGAGGCGGCTCGTGCCTACAGCCAGCAGGGCCGCCTCGCCGACGGCTACCAGGCTCTGCGCATCGCCGAGACCTGCGCCGCCCAGGACATCCGCCGTCCCGACGACGCCTTCACCGGCGCGGAGCCGCCGGAAACCGGAGAGCCCCAGGGCACATCACCATCCCCAGCAAAACCAATGTGCCCTCAATGTGCCCTGACCGCCTGACGGCCCCTCCCCGGCACGCAGAAGGGCGAGGCCCGAAGACCCCGCCCGCCCCTCACGAAACCCCAGCTCAGGGCCACACCAGGCAGTACGGCTGATGCCCCGCCTCGTGCAGCCGGTGCGAGAAGTCCTGCCACTCGTGCAGCAACTGGTACACGTTGAACGCGTCCCGCGGTCCGCCCCGGTCCGGCACCGTCGACCAGATGAAGGCTGCCGCGCCGACCGCCTCCTCGCCGATGCCGCGCAGGGGGTCGACGACCGTCATGGGGAGTTTCACGACCGCGTAGTCGGGGTGCAGGACGACCAGTTCCAGGGGCGGGACCTTGTGCAGGGGCACGCCCTCGATGCCGGTGAGGACCATGGCGGCCATGGTCTCCGGCTTGATCTTGGTGAACATGCCGTTCATCCCGAGCTCGTCGCCGCCGAGCTCCTCGGGGCGCATCGAGATCGGGACGCGGGCCGCGGTCGCGCCGTCGGGCGCGCCGAAGTACTTGTAGGTCACCCCCACCCGACCACCCTTCCCGCTCCCCGCCCCCGGCCGGTCGGTCCGCTCCGCGAACCGGTCGGGTTCGCCGGGCGTGCCGTGTGTCTGACGTGCTTCGGTCGATTCCGCCGCCTCGCGTCGGTGCCTTCCCCGCCGGGCACGTCGAGGACCCAGGTCGTCGGTCCCCTCGCCCAGTCCGCCACCGCGATGCATATCTCCACCCGACTGCTTTTCTAGGACGCGTGGCCCCCGCCGCGCAACCCGATCATCGTGTCAGTGACCTCCCCCACGGCCGCTCGCCGAAACGTGCGGTGAAACATATGTCCGTCATATGTCCGCAGGACGCCGGCAGCCCCTTTCCGCGCCGCCCGTGTGAGCTGCGTGGACGGGTCCCAGTCTGGCAGACGGCACAGCGATCGGGCGGGTTGTCTACCCTGAGGAGGTCACCCTGGGCAACCAGAGGCCGCGCAGAGGCCGCGCAGGGGCCGAGCAGAGTCCGATACGTCGGAGAAGGTCGAGAAGGTCGGAGAAGTCGCAGGTCATGAGCGAACTGACATATCCATACGAAGCACCGGCCTCGCAGGCTCTGTTCGACCGCGCGTCGGTCGTCACGCCGGGCGGCGTGAACTCCCCGGTGCGGGCCTTCGGCGCCGTGGGCGGCACGCCCCGGTTCATGGTGTCCGGCACCGGGCCGTACCTGACCGACGCCGACGGGCGGGAGTACGTCGACCTCGTCTGTTCCTGGGGGCCGATGATCCTCGGGCACGCCCGCCCCGAGGTGATCGCCGCCGTGCAGGAGGCGGTCGCGCGCGGGACGTCGTTCGGCACGCCCGCCGAGGGCGAGGTCGCCCTCGCGGAGGCGATGGTCGAGCGGGTCGCCCCGCTGGAGCAGGTGCGGCTGGTGTCCAGCGGGACCGAGGCCACCATGTCGGCCATCCGGCTCGCCCGCGGGTTCACCCGGCGGACCAAGGTGATCAAGTTCGCCGGGTGCTACCACGGGCACGTCGACTCGCTGCTCGCCGCCGCCGGCTCCGGCGTCGCCACCTTCGCGCTGCCCGACACCCCCGGCGTCACCGGTGCCCAGGCGAGCGACACGATCGTGCTGCCGTACAACGACATCGACGCCGTGCACGCCGCCTTCGCCGCCCACCCCGGCGAGATCGCCTGCGTGATCACGGAGGCCTCGCCCGGCAACATGGGCGTCGTGCCGCCGCTGCCCGGGTTCAACCAGGGGCTGAAGGACGCGTGCGCCGCCCACGGCGCGCTGTTCGTCTCCGACGAGGTCATGACCGGGTTCCGGACCAGCCGGGCCGGGTGGTACGGCGTCGAGGGCGTCGTTCCCGACCTGATGACCTTCGGGAAGGTCATGGGTGGTGGGTTCCCGGCCGCGGCCTTCGGCGGGCGCGCGGACGTCATGGCGCACCTCGCCCCCGCCGGGCCCGTCTACCAGGCCGGCACCCTCTCCGGTAACCCCGTCGCCACCGCCGCCGGGCTCGCCCAGCTGCGGCTGCTCGACGACGCCGCGTACGCCAAGGTCAACGCGGTGTCGGAGCAGATCCAGGGGCTCGTCACCGAGGCGCTGAACAAGGAGGGCGTCGCGCACACGGTGCAGACCGCCTCCAACATGTTCTCCGTGTTCTTCACCGACCGGCCGGTCACCAACTACGAGGAGGCCAAGGCGCAGGAGTCCTTCCGCTTCACCGCCTTCTTCCACTCGCTGCTGGAGAACGGCGTCTACCTGCCGCCGTCCTCCTTCGAGTCGTGGTTCGTGTCCACCGCGCACGACGAGCGTGCCGTCCAGCGCATCGCCGACGCCCTCCCGGCGGCGGCCCGCGCGGCCGCGGAGGCGACCGCGTGAGCCACGACACCGATCAGGAGCTGACCGTCGTCCACGTCATGCGGCACGGCGAGGTGGAGAACCCCACCGGTGTCCTCTACGGCCGGCTGCCCGGCTACCACCTCTCCGAGCTGGGCCGGCGCATGGCCGACCGGGTCGCCGAGCACCTCGCCCCGCGTGACGTGACGTACGTCGTGGCCTCCCCGCTGGAGCGGGCGCAGGAGACGGCGACGCCGATCGCCAAGGCGCACGGCCTCGACCTCGGCACCGACGCACGCCTCATCGAGGCCGGCAACGTCTTCCAGGGCAAGACCTTCGGCATCGGCGACGGGGCTCTGCGCCGGCCCGCCAACTGGAGGCACGTGGTCAACCCGTTCAAGCCGTCCTGGGGTGAGCCGTACGTCGACCAGGTCGTGCGCATGATGGGCGCGCTGGACGCCGCGAAGGACCGGGCCCGCGGGCACGAGGCCGTCGTCGTCAGCCATCAGCTGCCGATCTGGACCCTGCGGTCGTACGTCGAGCGGCGTCGGCTGTGGCACGACCCGCGCAAGCGGCAGTGCACGCTGGCCTCGCTGACGACGTTCACGTACCGGGGCGACCGGATCGTCTCCGTCGGCTACACGGAACCCGCGCGGGACCTCGTCCCCGCCCACCTTCTCGCGGGAGCGAGGCCGGCCAAGGGGCAGGGCAAGGCCTACGGGGCCTGAGGGCCGCTCCGGCCCGAGGACCGCTTCAGCCGACAGGGCTGACGGCCATCTCGTTCTGACAGGCGCCGCATACGGTCGCGCAACCGGCCGTATGCGGCGCTCGTCACTTAATCCGCACAAATTGCCGGAACCCGCACGTTCGTCGCGTCCTCTGACTGGGTGACCACCCAAGGACGCGACGAACGAGGTTGCGATGCGCACTTCCACCCGCACTCTCACCCGCAGGGGGATGCTCGGACTCGGCGCGGGCGCCGCGGCGGCGGCCGGGCTCGCGGGCTGCGGTACCGGCACCGGAACCGGCTCAGGGTCCGGCACATCGTCGGACGGGTCCCATCGGACCGGCGGTTCCGGCGAGCCCTCGCCGCCCGGCAGCGGCAAGACCCCCGCCCGGCCCATCGGGGACGGCTCCACGTCGTACACCGGCAAGCAGCCGCACCAGCCGGACGCGCCCGTGCCGCTGGAGCCGGGTCGGACCCCGCCGCAGTTCGTCGTCTTCTCCTGGGACGGCGCGGGGGAGGTCGGCAACGGGCTCTTCCCGCGCTTCCTCGACCTGGCCCGGGAGCACGGTGCGCACATGACCTTCTTCCTCTCGGGCCTGTATCTGCTGCCCGAGTCGAAGAAGCGCCTCTACGACCCGCCGAACAACCCGCGCGGCGCCTCCGACATCGGCTACCTCACCGACGCCCATATCAAGGACACGCTCGCGGGCGTCCACCGGGCCTGGCAGGACGGCCACGAGATCGGCACCCACTTCAACGGCCACTTCTGCGGCGGCGGCGGCACGGTCGGCAACTGGACGCCGGCGCAGTGGCGCAGCGAGATCGACCAGGCGAAGTCCTTCGTCAAGGAGTGGCGGACCAACACCGGCTGGACCGACCTGCCGTCGCTGCCCTTCGACTACGACAAGGAACTCGTCGGCGGGCGCACGCCCTGCCTGCTCGGCCAGGACAACCTGCTGCCCACGGCGCGCGAGCTCGGCTGGCGCTACGACGCCTCCTCGCCCGGCGGCCGCCAGGTGTGGCCGGCGAAGAAGGACGGGATCTGGGACCTGCCGTTGCAGCAGATACCTTTCCCCGGCCACTCCTTCGAGGTGCTGTCCATGGACTACAACATCCTCGCCAACCAGTCGGTCAACTCGACCAAGGCGCCCGCCCACAACTACCCGGGCTGGCGCGAGCAGGCCACGCAGGCCTACATATCCGGCTTCAAGCGGGCATACGAGTCGAACCGGGCGCCCTTCTTCGTCGGCAACCACTTCGAGGAGTGGAACGGCGGCATCTACATGGACGCCGTCGAGGAAGCCCTGAAGCACATCGCGCGGGAGCGGGAGAAGGGGAGCGGCCAGGACATCCGGCTCGTCTCCTTCCGTCAGTTCACCGACTGGCTGGACGTGCAGAAGCCCGAGGTGCTCGCCAAGCTCCGGACCGTGGAGGTGGGGCAGCGGCCGGCCGGCGGCTGGCGTGCCTTCCTCCAGGAGAGCGGCACGGGCACCTCGACGCCCTCCGGGAACGCCGCCTGAAATGCGGGTTTCCGCCCCTGAGGGGGGTGCGCAAGATCCCCGGAACGGACATGCGAAACTTTTCACATGAGTGCCGCCAGCCGCGCCCCCCTGCGCTCGAACCTCTCGAACCGCTCGAACCGCGCCAGCACCACCGCCAGCACCACCGGCCGCGTCCGTCGCCGAGTCGCCCTGACCGCCGGCGCCGCCGCGGTCGCGCTGCTCGCCACCGCCTGCGGCTCCGGGGGCACCTCGGGCGGCGGCGGCCAGACCGGGTTCGTCACCGGCGCGGACGGCATCTCCACCGTCGAGGAGGGTGAGCGGGCCGACGCCCCCGACCTGTCCGGCGAGACGGTCGACGGGGGGCAGCTCGACGTCGACGACTACAAGGGCAAGGTCGTCGTCCTCAACGTGTGGGGCTCCTGGTGCCCGCCCTGCCGGGCCGAGGCCAAGAACTTCGAGAAGGTCTACCAGGACGTCAAGGACCAGGGCGTCCAGTTCGTCGGTATCAACACCCGCGACACGTCCACCGGTCCGGCCCGCGCCTTCGAGGAGGAGTTCGGAGTCAGCTACCCGAGCCTGTACGACCCGACCGGCAAGCTGATGCTGCGCTTCGAGAAGGGCACGCTCAACCCGCAGGCCATCCCCTCCACGCTCGTCATCGACCGGGAGGGGAAGGTCGCCGCGCGCACCCTCCAGGCGCTCAGCGAGGAGAAGCTCCGCAAGATGCTCGACCCGTACCTCACGGACGAGTCGGGCGAGCCGGCCAAGTCGGAGCAGTGACGTGAGCGCACTGTCCACGCTCGCCACGGCGGGAACCAACGGCACCGTGCTCAACGGCGCCCTGCTGGTGGCCCTGCCCATCGCGTTGCTCGGCGGCCTCGTCTCCTTCTTCTCGCCCTGCGTCCTGCCGCTCGTCCCGGGCTATCTCTCGTACGTGACCGGGGTCACCGGCACCGACCTCGCCGAGGCCCGGCGCGGTCGGATGGTCGCGGGCGCCTCGCTCTTCGTCCTCGGCTTCACCGCCGTGTTCGTCTCCAGCGGCGCGCTGTTCGGCTACTTCGGCCAGACGCTCCAGGAGAGCCAGGGTGTCCTGACCAAGGTGCTGGGCGTGCTCATGATCCTCATGGGCGTCTTCTTCATGGGGCTGATGCCGTGGCTCACCCAGCGCGAGTTCCGCTTCCACAAGAAGCCCGTGAACGGCCTGATCGGCGCCCCCCTGCTGGGCGCGCTGTTCGGCATCGGCTGGACGCCCTGCATCGGCCCGACCCTCTCCTCCGTGCTGATCCTCTCCTCCGAGCAGGGCACGGCCGGCCGCGGCGCGATACTGACCGTCGCCTACTGTGTCGGCCTCGGCGTGCCCTTCGTGCTCGCCGCGGTCGCCTTCCGCAAGGCGCTCGGCGCCTTCGGCTGGATCAAGCGCCACTATGTGTGGGTGATGCGGATCGGCGGCGTCATGATGATCGCGACCGGACTGCTGCTGCTGACCGGAGTATGGGACAGCATCGTGCAGGACATGCAGACCTGGTCCAACGGCTTCACTGTAGGGATCTGACCGATGAGCAAGACCACCACGGGAAAGACCCCGACGGGCACCCCGGAAGGCACCGCGAAGGACACCTCGCCGGCCGGCGAGGACCAGGACCTCGGCGCCGCCGGCTCCCAGCTCTCCACCGCCCCGAAGGAGGAGGCACCCAACCTCCCCTCCCTCGGCGTCATCGGCTGGGCCCGCTGGTTCTGGCGGCAGCTCACCTCGATGCGGGTGGCGCTGCTGCTGCTCCTGCTGCTGTCGCTGGGCGCGATCCCCGGCTCGCTGATCCCGCAGAGCGGCGTCGACGAGCTGAAGGTCGAGGAGTTCCGCGAGAACCACGACATCCTCGGCCCCCTGTACGACAACCTCGGCCTCTTCCACGTCTACAGCTCGGTGTGGTTCTCCGCGATCTACATCCTGCTGTTCGTCTCCCTCATCGGCTGCATCGTCCCGCGCACCTGGCAGTTCGTCGGCCAGCTGCGCGGCCGTCCGCCCGGCGCGCCCCGGCGGCTGACGCGGCTGCCCGCGTACACCACCTGGCGTACGGCGGCCGAGCCCGAGCAGGTCCGTGAGGCCGCGCTCGCCCTGCTGAAGAAGCGCCGCTTCCGCGCCCACACCGTCGGTGACGCCGTCGCCGCCGAGAAGGGCTATGCGCGCGAGGCCGGCAACCTGGTCTTCCACATCGCGCTGATCGTGATGCTGATCGCCTTCGCCTGGGGCCAGCTGTTCAAGTACGAGGGCAACAAGCTGATCGTGGAGGGCGACGGCTTCTCCAACACGCTCACCCAGTACGACGACTTCAAGTCGGGCAACCTCTTCGACCCGGACCACGACCTCGCCCCCTTCAGTTTCAGCCTGAAGGACTTCCACGGCACCTACGAGCCGAGCGGCCCCAACCGCGGCACCCCGCGCATCTACGAGGCCAAGGTCGACTACAGCGAAGGCGCCTACGGCGAGGACGAGTCGACCACCATCGAGGTCAACGAACCGCTGGAGATCGACGGCTCGAAGGTCTACCTCGTCAGCCACGGCTACGCGCCCGTCCTCACCATCAGGGACGCCAAGGGCGACGTCGTCATGGACAAGGAGGCGACCGCCCTGCTGCCGCTGGACTCCAACGTCACATCCTCCGGCGCCGTCATGGTCCGCGACGGCTACCGCAACGCCGAGGGCGAGAAGGAGCAGCTCGGCTTCAACGCGTTCTTCGTGCCGACCTACGGCGGCGAGGGCAGCGCGATGTACTCGACCTTCCCGGCGCTGCTCAACCCGACGCTCGCGCTCTCCGCCTACCACGGCGACCTCGGCGTCGACGCGGGCTTCGCCAAGAGCATCTACCAGCTCGACAAGACCAACCTGGAGGAGTTCAAGGACTCCGACGGCGAGCTGTTCAAGAAGCTGCTGAAGCCCGGCGAGACCATGACCCTCCCCAACGGCGCCGGCACGGTCACCTTCGACGGCGTGCGGGAGTGGGCCGGCTTCCAGGTCACGGAGCAGCCCGCCAGCGGCTGGGCGCTCGCCGGTGCCGTCGCCGCCATCCTGGGCCTGGCCGGTTCCCTGTTCATCCAGCGCCGCCGCGTCTGGGTGCGGGCCGTCCAGGGCCCCGACGGGGTCACGGTCGTGGAGATGGCCGGCCTGGGACGCAGCGAGTCCGCGAAGCTCCCCGAGGAGCTCGGCGACCTCGCCGGTGTCCTGTACGAACAGGCCCCCGACGACCCCGACGACCCCGACGCGTCCAAAGCCCCCGACACGCCTGACGCCACCGACGGGCCCGACGTGCCGCGCGACGACGACGCGCCCGAGAACGACGACGACACCCCCGATTCCCCCGACACCCACGTCGTACCTGCCGAAGGGGCTGAGAAATGACTCTCGCCGCCGCAACCCATCTGGCCGCCGCGGCCAACGAGGACCTCGCGAACCTCAGCAACACGCTGATCTACTCCGCGATCGCGGTCTACACGTTGGCCTTCCTGGCGTACATCGCCGAGTGGACCTTCGGCAGCCGCAGCAAGGTGGGCCGTACGGCCGCCGCGCTGACCGCCGACACCGACGCCAAGGCGAAGACCGCCCCGGCCGTCACCGTGAACAAGGCCGGCGGCACCGCCGTACTGGAGCGGCCCAAGGTCGTCGTGCGCGCCGCGACCGGTACCCGCGACGTGCCCGACGGGCCGGGCGCGCACGGCGGCACCGAGAAGGGCGACCTCTACGGACGGATCGCCATCTCGCTCACCGTGCTCGGCTTCGCCCTCGAGGCCGGCGGCGTGCTCGCCCGCGCCCTGTCGGTGAAGCGGGCGCCGTGGGGCAACATGTACGAGTTCAACATCACGTTCACGACGGTCGCCGTCGGCGTGTACCTCCTGCTGCTCGTCCTGAGGAAGAACGTCCGCTGGCTCGGCCTCCCGCTGATCACCATGGTCATCCTGGACCTCGGTATCGCCGTCAAGGTCCTGTACACCGCCAGCGACCAGCTGGTCCCCGCGCTCGACTCGTACTGGATGTACATCCACGTCTCGACCGCGATCTTCTGCGGCGCGGTGTTCTACGTCGGCGCGATGGCCACGGTCCTGTACCTCTTCAAGGACAGCTTCGAGAACAAGCTCGCCTCCGGCGGCAAGCCCGGCCGCTTCGCCAACTCCGTCCTGGACCGGCTGCCCGCCGCCGCCAGCCTCGACAAGTTCGCCTACCGCGTCAACGCCGCCGTCTTCCCGCTGTGGACGTTCACGATCATCGCGGGCGCGATCTGGGCGGGCGACGCGTGGGGCCGCTACTGGGGCTGGGACCCCAAGGAGACCTGGTCCTTCATCACCTGGGTCGCCTACGCCGGCTACCTGCACGCCCGCGCCACCGCCGGCTGGAAGGGCCGCAAGGCCGCCTACCTGGCGCTGGCCGCCTTCGCCTGCTGGCTGTTCAACTACTACGGCGTCAACATCTTCGTCTCCGGCAAGCACTCCTACGCGGACGTGGGCCTGGGCGCCCTCCAGGCCGTCGGTTTCTGAACCGGGATCCTCACGAGGCCGGTTCGCCGCGACCCAGGTCGCGGGGGACCGGCCTTCGCCGTCTCCCGCCGGGCGGCCTCGGGCGTGCCCGGGCGGTGACGAGGACGTACCCGAGGTGCTCGTCGGCGCCGGCCACCTGCTCCAGGACCGGGGCGACCCGCTCGACGGCATCGGGTCCGTACGCGGCGGCCAGCTCGGGCCGGCGGCTGTCGAACTCATGACGGGTCCGAGGGCCGCTGTGGCACGTGTGCCCCGCCAGGTCCTCGACCTCCAGGACCTCGAACCCGGCCGCGCGGAGGAGTTCGAGGAGCCGTGGCCGTGTACTCAGGTGTACGGAGGGCACGTCGTCCATCCACGACCCGGCCTGTGCTCCGGACGCCCCGGCCGGCGGCAGGACCATGTCCACCACCGCCAGCAGCCCGCCGGGGCGCAGACAGCGGGCCGCTTCGGCGAACGCCGCCGCCTTGCCTGCGGTGACCGTGTCGGGCAGGTGGGAGACGACCTCCATCATCAGGGCGCGGTGGAAGGCGTCCGCGGGCAGCGGCAGCTGTCTGACGTCGCCGGTTTCGAAGGAGATCCGGTCCGGGGCCGTCGCGCCCGCCGCCAGTCGCCGCGCGGCGGCCACCTGGCCGGGGGTGGCGTCGACGCCGGTCACGGAGCACCCCGTCTCCTCGGCCAGGAGCACCGCCGGCTGGCCCGCGCCGGACCCGATGTCGAGCAGGGCGTGGTCCGGGCCGAGCCGGAGCCGTCGCCCGGCCGTCCGGGTGAGGCGGTCGGCGGCTTCGGCGTACGTGGCGGGGTCCGCGCTGCCGGTGAAGTAGCCCTTGTGCATGGCTCGGGTGCCCAGCACCGCGTGGGCCAGCTCGGCGTGGGAGTCGTAGTAGTCACCGATGGTGTCCAGCTGGTCCGGCGTCATGACGGGCGGCTTCCTTCCGGGGCGTGGGCGGGGTCCGCCTTGTCGCCGGGCGACGTGAAGCGGCGGGTGGCCGTCCTGCGGGCGTAGCCGAGGGCGAGGCCGGCGCCCGCGGCGGTCACGCAGGCCAGCCGCCCTCGCAGGGCCGGGGGGTGGAAGACGTCGTGGCGGGAGTGGGGGACCTGACGCAGGACGCATCGGGCCATGCTCACGTACTGCCGGGGCAGCTCCCGTGAGCCCGCGTCGGCCCAGCGCCACCAGTCGGCGGCCCGGTCCAGGTAGCCACGCGCGCGCTCGGCCTCGAAGCGCACCAGGTCGCGCAGGGAGTCCGTCATACGGCGGTCCTGGGCGGCGGCCTCCAGCTCGGCACGGTCGAGCCCGAACGCCTTGAGGTCGTCGAGGGGGAGGAAGAGCCGGCCGTCCGCGAGGTCCTCACGGAGATCGCGCAGGTTGTCCGTGAGCTGGAGACCCAGGAGGGCGGAGACGGCGTGCTCCCTGGCCTCCTCGCTGCGGTGGGCGCGAGAGCCCAGCAGGGCGTTGAGCCACAGGGTGTGCTCGCCGCCGGTGCTGCGGATGTGCCGCTCCAGATCCGGGAAGGAGGCGTACTCGGTGACGCGCAGATCGGCGGCGATGTTCGTCAGGGCCGGCCGGACGGAGTCGCGGGGGATGTCCCAGACGCGCGTGAAGTGGGCGAAGGCGCGGGCGAAGGTCCGGCCCAGACGGTCCTGGCGTGAGGACGGCGGCCCGGTCCAGGGGTCCTCCCCGTCCAGCAGCGCGAAGAAGTCGCGGGTGTAGGCGTCGTAGCGGACCGTGCGCTGCGGGACCGGGACTCGGGCGTCGTCGATGAGGTTGTCGACGTGGATCGAGAACGCGAGGATCGCGTCCCAGTAGGGGCGTCTGCCGGGGGGCAGCAGCTGCCGGAGCGGGAGGTAGTGCTTCACGAAGTCGCGGCGGAGGAAGGATTCGCAGGCCGCGTAGGCGCGGCAGAGCTCCGGGTCCCGCAGGTTCGCCGCCCGGATGTCCTTGGCGGTCACGCGGTGTCCCGCGTCAGGGTCCAGGTGTCGTACAGCGTGTGCGGGCCGGAGGGTGCGGACGTGTAGTTGTCGTGGACCTCGGCTTCGGTGAAGCCGTGGGCGGCGGCCAGGCGGCGGACGGTGTCGTGGGGCAGCCGGTAGAAGCGGTGCAGGTCCCGGGTGCGGACCCAGGACTCCCCGGCCCCGTTCCCGGCCCCGTTCCCGGCCCCGTCCTCGGCACTGTTCCCGGCCCGGTGTTCGGCACCGTCCCCGCCGCCCTTCCCCGCACGCTGGAACTGGCTGTAGGCCATGTCGAAGTGGGCGCCGTCGGCCGCCGTGGTGAAGGTCCAGATGTAGGAGGTGTCCTCCATCTCCAGTGCCATGACGCGCGGCGCCGACGGGTCGAAGATCTTGGCGAAGAACCCCGGGCCGTAGACGTCGAAGACGAACGTTCCGCCGGGCGGGAGCAGGCGGGCCACGGCGGCGAGGGTGGCGTCGATCCGCGACTCGGAGAGGTAGTTGAACCCTCCGGCGGCGCTGATGACGGCGTCGAACTCACCGGCTTCGGCCGGGATCCCGGGCAGCTCGGACCGGATCAGGGTGGTGTCCGCGCCCAGCCGCCGCCGGGCCTGCTCCAGCATCGCCGGTGACCGGTCCAGCCCGGTCACGGTGTAGCCGCGCCGGGTGAGTTCGGAGAGCATCAGGCCGGTACCGCAGCAGATCTCCAGCACCCGGCGCACCGAATGGTTCCCGGTGTCCCAGAATTCCTGGAGGAAATCGGCCATGTGGCCGCGTGCGGATTCCTGCTGCTCCGTGATGGCCCATTCGGCCAGCCGGTCGTACGATTCCGCGAGGTTGGCGTAGGGATCGGTGTGTGCGAGTGCCTCGGTGCTCATGGGGCTTCCCTTATCGTGTCGTGGTTTCGACGGCGAGATCGACGGGCCGGATGAGGGCATAGGCCTGTCGTGCCGATACCGCGAGTCCGGTGCGCCTGGAAAAGATCAGGCCGGCGAGCGGAAACGGTCGGTGGTAGAAGGTCAGGGAGGACGGCGCGTCGAAGATGTCCGCGGAGGCGACGAAGAAGGGGAGTTCCGCGAGCAGGTAGCGCAGTCCTGTCTCGACCTCGTCGGCGGAGGGCTCCGTGACGGGACGCCGGGACAGCAGCACCTCCCGGCTGGCGGCCAGGCAGGCCGCCCTCAACTCGGGGTCCGTGCGCAGGGCCGCCTCGCACCGCGCGAGCGCGTTCCGGTACGGGGCCCGGTCGGTGAGCTCGGACATCAGATGGACGCCGTCGCCGCCGCGTGGGCCGCCCGCGGCGGTCCAGGCACGCACGACGCGGTTGCGCAGCACGTTGATCTCGGCCCGTACCTTGCCTGCCGCCCGCTCGGGTGCGTAGCCGAGAGCGGTGAAGGTGTGAATGAGTGCCGCGTCCGGGACGACGACATCCACCCGCGCGAAACTGCCGCTGAGCCAGCGAAGCAGATCGGTGAGGAGAGCGACCCGGAAATAACTGTTTCCCGGGCTTACCCCGAGAACGACATGCTCCTTGCGAGCGCAAATCGAAGCGCATTGCTCCGTCAGTGGCTCAAGTGAAAAGCTTGCGGGTTCCGACACGTTGGAACATTACACAGCTGATGCGGTTCGCAAACTCTGACCGAGGCCTGACGGGTGAGAGAGCAATACGGAGCGGGGCGAAAGGCGATTCCTAGGGACGCGGACGGGCGACGCTCGTGACGATGTCCCGCAGCCGTTCGACGTACAGTCGCAGGTTCTTGTGCGCGATGTCGGTGTCCGGGTAGCGGCTCGCGAACCACAGGCCCTCCGGGAGCCGGGTGACCCACGCGCACACCTGGTCGCCGTACGACACCCTGAGCAGCGCGTACGCCGTCCGGTCCGGCCAGTGGCCGGCGCCGGGGACGTCGCGGGCGTCGACGTACGACACGATCGAGTACATGTCGGGCGAGGTCGGGCGGAAGTCCGTGCCGAGCAGGCGCAGCACCCGGTCGATCGGCATGCGCGACAGCCGCCGGTTGGCCTGGAGTTCGGCGCGGACGGCCCGCAGGGCGCTCGGGAAGTCGTGGGCCCCCGCCACGGGGACCTCGATCGGCGCGCCACCGACGTACCAGCCCACGGAATCCGACCACTGGGACCGCGACCTGGTGTGGAACGGCACGACCGTGCGGTAGACGGGCTCCCCGCCGATCTCGTGGACGACGAGCGCGGTGGCGGCCAGGACGCCGACCAGGCTGCCGCCGTAGGGACGGCAGTACGCCTCGAAGGCGGCGGCGTCCGCCGCGTCCACCAGCGGCTCGCGCAGCAGCCGCTGCTCGGGCAGCGCGTCACCGGGCCGCACGCCGAGGTCGACCGGGAAGGACGGCAGCCGCCCGTCGCAGCGCCGGATGAACTCCCGCCAGCGGGCGACGGTGTCGTGGGCGTCGTCGATCCGGTCCGCGTCCGCCCGCTCGGCCTCGCAGAAGTCGACGTAGCTGCCGACCCGCGGCTGCGGCACGGTCCGGCCCTCGGCACCGGCCGCGTACAACTCGTGGATCTCGGCGGGGATGCGGTAGATGGAGTAGGCGTCGACGTTGCTGTGGTCGAAGGCCATGTAGACACTGACGCCGTCGTCGCGGACGACCGTGGTGTAGATGAGGTTGGGCCAGCGCAGGGCGTCCGCGACGTGGTCGAAGCGGTCCCGGAGGTGGCGGGCGAGGCCGGTGGCGTCCGGGAAGTCGCCGACGTCCGTACGGTGCAGGGACACCGCGTCCGCGTCCAGGGTGAACCGCCGCACCGGGTCACCGGCCTCACCACTCCAGCGGAAGCCGCTGCGCAGCGTCTCGTGCCGCAGCGTCCAGGCGCGCAGCGCCTCCTGGAGCACGTCGAGGTCGACCGGGCCCGGGATGTCGAAGGCCGTACCGAGCCACGTCGGCACGAACAGACCCTGCTCGCGGATCGACCGGGCGGTCCGGATGTGCGACTCCTGGATGTACGCCGGTGGCCTCGTGTCCTCGGGCAGCGACGCCGCGATGTCGAGGGTCCTGGGACTGAGCGTCCATTCGACGAGGCGCCCGGGCCGGATCTCGCAGCGCTGGATGTCGGTCATTCGCACGAGGGGGGTCTCCGTTCGCAGATGTAGGCAGACCCGACCAAGGGAATGCCGTGTCCGCGACCGCGCACCTGGTGTGTCGGCACGGTTCAACGGAACGGATGGCTCCTCGAACGGCGGTACGACCTCCACTGCGGGGCCGTGGCTTCCTCCGGGTACCGGGATGCCGTTGCGTCAGACACGGCACTCCAGTACCGCGTAGTCGGCGAAGCAGCGCCGGTAGCGGGTGTGCCGGGTCTCCTGGGTGTGCCCGCGCTGCCACTCCTCGACATCCGCCGGGGCGGGGCACGGGCCGGACGTGGCGCCGCAGTCGGCGTCGTCGCCGGACACGCAGTGCGCCTGGTACTCGGGGAGCGCCGTCGGGTCCTGGACGATCGTGAACGGTACGTAGCGGAAGAGCCGACGCCCACGGTGTCCGTGGCGCTGGTGCCGGGCCAGCAGCACGTCGGCGTCGGTCTCGGCGCTGCCGTCACCGGCGGCACGCGCGTGTGCGCGCCGCTCGGCCAGCCGGGCACAGGTGGCGCAGCCGGTGACCGGCTCGGGCGGCGGTCCGACGGGGACCAGCGGCTCCGCCGTCAACGCGTCGGTGAGAGACCGGTTGTTGGCCGCCCACACGCCGGCGCTCAGCCGCTCCCCGGCCGTCGCCGACCGGATCAGCGCCGGGTCCGCCTGCCACTCCCGGCCGCCACCGACCGGCCGCAGCATCGCGCAGGGACCCGCCGTTCCCCGGTACTCGCCGACCTTTCGGCTGCGCGGGTCGTAGACGAGCGTGCCGGGTCTCACCGATTCCACCGGTTCCATCCTCAACCTCCGTCACTCTGGGTGTGCCGAGGTTCGCCGACGGGAATCGTCGGTATCAACGCTTGACGCGTGACACTCGTCCACTGTCACGAAGGGGGAGAGGCCGTGGGCCGACGCAACACCGGTGGCTCAGGGGCGAGTACGGCCGCCGTCTTCGGCGAGGTGCTGCGGCACTTCCGCGAGGCCGAGGGGCTCACGCAGGAGGGGCTGGCGGTCCGTATCCCCTGCGACCGGTCGCACATCGCCCGGGTGGAGACGGGGACGCGGGTGCCACAGGACACGTTCGCGAAGACGTGCGACGAGTTGCTGGGCACGGGTGGGGTGCTGGCGCGGCTGTGGGGGCGGATCGACTGGTATCCGGAGGTGGAGCATCCGGACTGGTTCCGGCGCAGGGCGGAGATGGACACCGTCGCCGTCGCTCTGCGGGAGTACCAGGAGCGGTTGGTACCCGGCTTGTTGCAGACGGAGAGCTACGCGCGTGCCCTGTTCGGGCGGGTGGCGGACGGAGAGGAACTGGAGGAACGTGTTCGGGCGCGACTGAGCAGACAGCAACGCTTCCTGGCGGACGGTGGTCCCTCCTACGTCGTCGTCATGGACGAGAGCTGCTTGCGCAACGTGGTGGGCAGCCCGGAGGTCATGCGGGACCAGTGTGCGGCGCTGCTGGAGCACGGACGTCGTCCCAACATCCGCGTCCAGATCGCTCCGGCTTCCTATCCCGAACTCTTGCGCCCCAACGTCTCCATGTCCTTGATCGAGCTGCCCGAAGGGGAGCGCTGGGTGTACTCGGAATCGCTGGACCGAGGCCATTTCAACAGCGATCCGACCGCCTACACGCAGCACAGCCACACCTATGATGTGCTCAGGGCGGACTCACTTTCGGCTCGCCAGACGGTCGCCGTCATCGGCGACGCGATGGAAGGGTACGAGAACCATGGGAAGCCACGAGGTCGGCTCGACGACCTGGACCAAGAGCAGCTACAGCGGGGAAAACGGCGGCAACTGCGTCGAAGTGGCCCTCGGTATCCCCGGCGCCGTCCCCGTCCGGGACAGCAAGAACCCTGACGGTCCCGCCCTGTTCGTCACCCACGAAGCGTGGTCCGCGTTCACCTCGGCGCTGCGCTGACACCGGAACCCGGGTTCCCGCGTCACGGAGATCCGGGCGATCTCCGACAAGAACCACTTGGGAGAAAGAACCTCACCAAGCCCCACCCCTCCCGCCCACGGCATCGGCTCACTCGCCCGGGTGAACATCGCCGGTTGGGCTGGCTTTCGGGCCCCCCAACTCCCTTACGCTCAGCGCATTAACCGCTGACATATGTCAGCCCTCGACGGGGACTAGCGATCCCCGCGAGGGCCTGACCACCGAGGAAGAAGAGAGCTTCCTGATGGGTACCCAAAACCTTAGCGTGCCCCCGCGCGCCCAGTCCGCCGATGGCGACAACCCACCCCGTTCGGGCGTCATCCACGACAACGTCCGACACATCGCCAACTTCACCGTGGTCGGCAACCACCTCGCCCAGCACCCGGACCTCTCCCTGCTGGCGAGAGGCCTGGGCCTGTACATCCAGTCGGTGCGCCTCGGCACCCCCGTGGACATCAAGAGCCTCACCGCCCGCTTCAAGGAGGGCGCGGTCCGCATCAGCGCGGCCCTGCGCGAACTGGAGGCCCATGGCTACCTCCGCCGGGAACGCGAACGCGCCGCCGACGGCCGTGTCGTCACCCGCACCGTCTCCTGCAACAACCCTCGGGCCCGGCGCCGAGCAGCGGGCACCGCCTGTCCGGCCCGACCGGCGGCCCCGGCACGCACGGCACCGGAGCGAGCGTCGTCCCGCCCGCGCGGCACCGGCGTCCGCAAGGCGCTCCCCGCCGTACCGCAGCCCAGCAGCAAGGCCCCCACGCTTCTCCAGGCGGCCGTAGATCTTCTCGCCGACCTGCGACGACACGACTCCCGCCTGCTGCTCTCCGCGACCGACACGGCCCACCTGGCGCCCGGCGTCGCCGCCTGGCTGGAACGGGACATCCGGACCACAGCCGTACGCCACGCCCTGACCAGCGGCCTGCCGGACGACCCCCTGCGCCGCCCGGCCGCCCTCCTCGCCCACCGCCTCACCGACGCACTGCCGCCCCCGGCCCCGTACCGCGCCCCGGCAGCTGCCTCACCGACTCCCGTCCGACACCCGCTCCAGAACTGCGACGGCTGTGACCGCAGCATCCGCGCCCCAGAGCCCGGAGTCCGCTGCCGCGACTGCCGTGCGGCGACCCTCGACCACCACTGATCCGAACGGAATGCCATGGTCAGCCCGCCCCACGAGGCGATGCACCGCATCTTCCAGCACGACCCCGGCCTGTTCAGCCGTGTCTCGCGCTTCCTCGGGATCGACATCCCCAAGCCCATAGGAGCCACCGCGCTGCCGACCGACCTCACCCGCCTCGTCCGGGTCTGTGATCACCGGCATGTTGTGCGGACCGGCGACCAGGGGCCGCAGGGACAGGGTGGGCAGTTGTGGCGGTCCACTGCTCACCGCCTGCTGGGCCCACTTCGCCGTCCGGTGGTCCTGGCAGACGACCAGGAGAGCGGTGGGCAGTCGGTACTTCGTCCACAGGTACGAGACGTAGTACGCCCAGCTCGCGGGCTTGTCCGGGTCTTTCTTGCCCTGGGCCTCGACGGCCAGCAGGAAGGGGCCCTGTTCCGCCGACACACGCCGCCGAACCGGTCGTCAATGGGATACTGAAGGCCCTGTCCACCGCGTTGCAGGACGCGCCAGAAGACGTCGCGTCCCCCATCATCGAATTCACCGCTCAGGGCATGGGCAACCGCCCGGCCAAGCACCTCTGGAGGAACCTGGTGGCTGTGGACCTCTCCTTCTACAAGTCCTACATCTCCGAAGAAATCCGCGACGAAGGCCGTGAGCAGGGCCGTGAGCAGGGCCGTGAACAGGGCCGTGAACAGGGCCGCGCGCAGCAGGGTGCCCTGGATGTCCTGCTGGTCCTGGAGCAGCGCGGTCTCGACGTCTCCGACGACGTGCGCACACGCATCAAGGAATGCGGTGACCCCGAGGTCCTCCGGCACTGGCTCGCCCGCGCGGTCACCGCGTCAACGGCCGAAGCGGTCTTCCAGGACGGGTGACCCGGCGCCTCACGCTCGGTGCCGGGCCGCATTCGTCAGCCGGCGGGCGGGTTGTGCCGGGCCGCGTCCATGAGCCGGCCGGCGAGGGCCGCGACGAGGTCGCGCAGCTCGTCCGGCCGCTCGACGACGAACGGGAGGTCCAGCGACGCGAGTACGCCGGGCAGCCAGTCGAGGCGCTCGGCGCGGATCTCGACCCGCGACCAGCGCCCGGCGTCCGCTCCCGTTCCTGCCTCCGCCCCTGTCCCCGCCCCCGTCTCGGTCTCCGGATCCGTGCCGCTCGCGGGTGGCGCCTCCGTCACGGTCGCGACGCTGCCCGGGAGGCGGGTGCGGATCTGCTCGGCGGTTCCCCGGACCCGCAGAGTCACCTCATGCCGGTACGGTGCGGTGGCGAGCGCCTTGAGGAGGCGCTCCGCCGGGTCGTGGCAGGCCGGCGGTTCGAACGAGCCCGGCAGGACCCGGGCGTCGGTGACGCGGTCCAGCCGGAACGTCCGCTCCTCGCCGACCGAGAGGTCCCTTCCCGTCACGTACCACCTGCCCGAGTGCGTCACGAGCCCGTACGGGTACAGCGTGCGTTCGCTGCGCCGGCCGCCGGAGGCGGTGTACCGGATCGAAACCGGCCGGTGATGGTGTACCGCGTCGGCGACGGGGAGCAGGACGGCGGTCTCGGGAGGGGCCGTCCCGCCGGGCGGGGCGGTGAAGGTGAGTGAGTCGAGCACGGAGTCCAGGCGGCGGCGGAGCCGCTCCGGCAGGACTCTCCGGATCTTGGCCGCGGCTGTCTCACCCGCCGTGCCCGCCGCCGCCGTGGTCCCGGTCCGCCGGCCGGCGACCAGGCCGAGCAGCACGGCCAGCGCCTCGTCGTCGGTCAGCATGAGCGGGGGCACGCGGTGGCCGGGGCCGAGCCGGTAGCCGCCGTAGCGGCCGCGCACCGACTCCACGGGGATGTCGAGGTCGACGAGATGGTCGACGTACCGGCGCACCGTGCGCTCGCCGACGCCGAGCCGGTCGGCGAGTTCGGCCACGGTACGGGTGCCTCCCGCCTGCAGGAGTTCCAGCAGGGTGAGCACGCGGGACACGGGACGGGACATGTCTGGAAGTCTGCCTCGGATACCGGTCGGATTCTGTCTGGTACCGCTCGTAGCGTGCGGTCATCAGCGATGACCGGCCAGACGGCCGGACGAACGACCAGGAGCGAACCTCATGAACCTCGTCTCGATCCGCGTCATCACGGACGACGTGTCCCGCCTCGTCGACTTCTACGAGCGCGCCACCGGAGTGCGGGCGAGCCGGCCCACCGAGGACTTCGCCGAGCTGCGTACCGCATCGGGCACCCTCGCGATCGGCAGTACCCGGACCGTTCCGATGTTCGCGCCCGGTTCCGCCGCCCCGGCCGACAACCGCAGCGTCATCATCGAGTTCCTCGTCGACGACGTGGACAGCGTGCACCGGAACCTGACCGGGCTCGTGGCGGACTTCGTCAAGGAACCCACGACGATGCCCTGGGGCAACCGTGCGCTCCTGGTCCGCGACCCCGACGGCAATCTGGTCAACTTCTTCACCCCGGTCACGCCGGCCGCCGTCGAGAAGTTCGCCGCGTACGCCCGCTGATCCGGCGGCCCGCCATCCCCTGTCGGCGGCCCGCCATTTGATCGGCCGGGCCTCCTACGACGGGCAGCCCGCCGACTCCTTCCCCGGTGCCGTCCGGGACGTACGGGCCTTCGACCGGGCGCTCACCGCCGCCCGGATCGAGTCGCTGTCCCGACCGACCTGACGGCCACTCACCAAGTGTCCTCAAGGCGTTACTTGGGGCGGCCATGCTAAACATGTAGCTTTCGCTCTGTGGCCGTGACGGCCCACACTGGAGCTCGCGGCAGCCGGTGAACGGGGAGAGAGTTGAGCGGGGAAGCCGGATTCGGCCTCACGGGCAGTGGCGCCGAGCCGCTGGGGAGCGACGACCCACGCCGGATCGGACCGATCCCGCTGCTGGGGCGGCTAGGGGTCGGCGGAATGGGACGCGTCTATCTCGGCGTCCACGAGGGCCGGTACGCGGCCGTCAAGCAGGTGCTGCCCTCGGTGGCCGGCGAGGACGAGGACTTCCTGCGCCGCTTCGGACACGAGCTGGACAACCTCGCGCGCCTGCCCGAGGAGGCCACCGCACCGCTGCTCGTGGGTGACCGGGACGCCCGGCCGCCGTGGTTCGCCACCGCCTACGTGCCCGGCATCACCCTGCGCGAGGCCGTCGACCTGCATGGGCCCCTGCCCGCCGAGGCGCTGTGGCTCATCCTGCGGGAGGCCGCCACCGCCCTGGCGTCGGTGCACGCGCTGGACATGGTCCACCGCGACCTCAAACCGTCCAACGTGATGCTGACCCTCGAAGGTCTCACCCTCATCGACTTCGGTGTCGCCCGGGCCGCCGACCAGAGCCAGCTGACGAGGACCGGCATGGTGGTGGGCACGCCCGCTTACATGTCGCCCGAACAGGCCTCCGGGAAACGGGCGTCGAGCGGCGTCGTCGACGTCTTCGCGCTCGGCTCGGTGATCGCGTACGCGGCCTCCGGCCGGCCGCCGTTCGGCGACGAGTCCGGGCACGCCGTGCTGTACCGCATCGTGCACGAGGAACCCGACCTCCAGCCGCTGCGGGAGCTGGACGCCGAGCTCGCCGACGTCGTCGCGTCCTGCCTGGACAAGGACCACGAGGGACGGCCGACGGCGGCCGAGCTGGTGGCGACCGCGGAGCGGCACGGGCCGTTCACCCCGCCCCTGTGGCCCGAGGTGGTGAGCGGTCCGCTGGCCGAGCGGGCGGCCTTCGCCTCGAAGGTTCCGGAGCCCGTGGACATGCCCGAGCCGGACGAGGCGGCACCCTCACTGCCGTCCGCCCCCGTGGCCCTGGGCGGACAGCCGGAGAAGCGTGAGCGGCGGCGTCGTGCGAAGGTGCTGGCGCTCGTGGTCCCGGTCGTCGTGACGGGGGCGACGCTCAGTGTCACGCTGCTGCCGTACGTGATGAGCGAATCGGACAAGGACCGGGCCGCGGGCGCGCCGCCCGGGGCCACCGGGACCGCCACCCCGGGTCCCGCTGACCCCGCCACCGGCTCGACCGGCCCGAGCGCCTCCGCTTCCGGCAGCCCTGACGACGGGAAGGACGACGGGAAGAAGGACGCGGAGGACAAGAGCAAGGAAAAGGCAGGGGAGGAGGACGGCGGGCAGGACGGCAACGGCACCGCGTCCGGCGGGGCCGGGGACGCGGCAGCCGCGGGGGAGGCGTCCGGCGGCGGCTCGGGCTCCGGCGGATCCTCCGGAGCGGGTGGCTCCTCCAGTGGGGAAGGGGCATCAAGTTCAGCGGGATCGTCCGGCTCGGACGGGTCCTCCGGCTCCGGAAGCGGGTCCGGGGTGAGTGGGGGCGGCGGTGACGGTCCGGAGGGCGGCGGGTCCGCGTCGGGCAGCTTCATGCTGAAGAACGGGTCGAGCGGAAAGTGCATGTACGTCGGTTACCCCATCGACGACGGCAACTGCTCGGGCGACATGGCCGTCTTCCGCTTCCAGAGCACCTCCGGCGGCGCCTTCAGGATCCTCAACGTGGGAACGGCCCAGTGCATCCACTCCAGGAGCGCGAACGCCTGGCTCGTCAGGGCCGCCTGTGGTCAGGCGGGAGGAGAGTGGCGGGAGGGGGCGAACGGCTCGCTCAGGAACCTCACCACGGGTGGCTGCCTCGATCTCAACCGCCGGGCGTCCATGATCGGCCTGACGACCACGACGTGCACCGGCTCAGCCTCCCAGCGCTGGACCAGGATCTGACGGGAGGGAGCGTCAGGTCTCGTCCCGCCTGCCGCCCTTGCGGTCCTCGTCGTCCTCGGGGCCGCCGTGGCCGGAGTCCCGAGGGCCGGAGCCGCCCTGGCCCCGGCCCTCGTCCGCGTCACCGGACTGGTCGCCCAGCGACTTCAGGAAGTCGGGATTGTCGTCCGGCGCGACCCACTGCCGCCGTCCGCCGCGCGCCGTTCCCGGGGCCCCGGCCGGCTGTCGCTTCTTGCCGGCGATGAGCCAGGAGATCGAGCCGACCAGCGGAAACAGCAGCACGAGGATCGCCCACAGCGGCTTGGGCATGTGACGGATGTCGGCGTCCTTCGTGCTGATGCAGTCGATGAACGCGTAGACGCTCAACGCCAGTGGCACGAGGAACATGAGCACCCGGAGCATGGGGCCTCTCTCCAGCGGAAGCGAGGGGTGGGGGACGCGTCACGGCCCCCAGGTACAGGGTCAGGGTAGCCGCTCGGGGATACTGGACGGCATGGCTTACGACGATCTTCGCTCCCTGCTCAGGGCCCTGGAGCGCGACGGCGACCTCAAGCGCATCAAGGCCGAGGTGGATCCCCACCTGGAGATCGGGGAGATCGTCGACCGAGTGAACAAGGCCGGCGGTCCCGCCCTGCTCTTCGAGAACGTGAAGGGCTCCGACATGCCCCTCGCGATGAACGTCTTCGGCACCGACCGGCGCCTGCTCAAGGCCCTCGGCCTGAAGTCCTACTCCGACATCTCGGACAAGATCGGCGGACTGCTCCGCCCCGAGCTGCCCCAGGGCTTCGTCGGCATGCGCGAGGCCTTCGGCAAGCTCGGCGCGATGACGCACGTACCGCCGAAGAAGGTGAAGGGCGACAGTGCCCCCGTCCAGGAGGTCGTCCTGCACGGCGACGACGTGGACCTGGACCGCCTCCCCGCCCTCTTCACCTGGCCGGACGACGGCGGCTCCTTCTTCAACCTGGGCCTCACCCACACCAAGGACCCGGAGACGGGCATCCGCAACCTCGGCCTGTACCGGCTCCAGCGCCACGACAAACGCACCATCGGCATGCACTGGCAGATCCACAAGGACAGCCGGAACCACTACCAGGTCGCCGCCCGTCGCGGCGAGCGGCTGCCGGTCGCCATCGCCTTCGGCTGCCCGCCCGCCGTGACCTACGCCTCCACCGCCCCCCTCCCCGGCGACATCGACGAGTACCTCTTCGCCGGGTTCCTCCAGGGCAAGCGGATCGAGATGGTCGACTGCAAGACGGTCCCGCTCCAGGTCCCGGCGCACGCCGAGGTCGTCATCGAGGGCTGGCTGGAGCCCGGCGAGATGCTGCCCGAGGGTCCCTTCGGCGACCACACCGGCTTCTACACGCCGCAGGAGCCCTTCCCCGCCCTGAAGATCGACTGCGTGACGATGCGGAAGCGTCCGCTGCTCCAGTCGATCGTGGTCGGCCGTCCGCCGACGGAGGACGGCCCGCTCGGGCGGGCGACGGAACGCTTCTTCCTCCCGCTCCTCAAGATCATCGTCCCGGACATCGTGGACTACCACCTTCCCGAGGCCGGCGGCTTCCACAACTGCGCGATCGTCTCGATCGACAAGAAGTACCCCAAGCACGCCCAGAAGGTGATGCACGCCATCTGGGGCGCGCACATGATGTCCCTGACCAAGCTGATCGTGGTCGTCGACTCCGACTGCGACGTCCACGACCTGCACGAGGTCGCCTGGCGCGCGCTCGGCAACACCGACTACGGCCGCGACCTCACCGTCGTCGAAGGCCCGGTCGACCATCTCGACCACGCCTCCTACCAGCAGTTCTGGGGCGGCAAGGCGGGTATCGACGCCACGAAGAAGCTGCCCGAGGAGGGGTACACGCGGGACGGGGGCTGGCCGGACATGGTGCTGTCCGACCCCGAGACGGCGGCGAAGGTCGACCGCCGCTGGAAGGAGTACGGACTGTGACGTCGGCTTCCGCCGCGCTACCGCAGCAGCCGGGGCGCACCAAGGCGTTCCTGCGCCTGGTGATGATCGAGCACTCGGTCTTCGCGCTGCCCTTCGCCTACATCGCCGCCCTCACCGCGATGTACGAGTGGGACGAGAACATCCACTGGGGCCGGCTGCTCCTGGTCACCGTCGCGATGGTCGGCCTGCGCACCTTCGCGATGGCGGTCAACCGGATCATCGACCGCGAGATCGACGCCCGCAACCCGCGCACCGCTCACCGCGAGCTGGTCACCGGCGCCATGTCGGTCAGGCACGCCTGGACCGGCGCGCTGGTCGCCCTCGTCGTCTTCCTGGGCGCGGCGGCCCTGCTCAACCCGCTCTGCCTCGCCCTGGCCCCCGTCGCCGTGATCCCGATGGTGGTCTACCCGTACGGCAAGCGGTTCACGAACTTCCCGCAGGCCATCCTCGGCCTCGCCCAGGCGATGGGCCCGATCGGCGGCTGGCTGGCGATCACCGGTGAGTGGTCCTGGGAGGCCGTGATCCTCGGCCTCGCGGTCGGCGTCTGGATCGGCGGCTTCGACCTGATCTACGCCTGTCAGGACGTCGAGACCGACCGGCAGGTCGGCGTGAAGTCGGTGCCGGCACGCTTCGGCATCCCGGCGGCGATCTGGGGCGCCCGAGCCTGCCACGCGGTCACCACCGCGCTCTTCGCCTGGTACGCGGTCGCCACCGACGCCGGCGTCTTCCTCTGGCTCGGCCTGCTGATCGTCGCGGGCGCGTTCGTCTACGAGCACACCATCGTGCGCCCGCACGACCTGACCCGTCTGAACAGGGCTTTCTTCTCCGTCAACGGTTTCATCGGCATCGCCCTGTTCGTGTGCGCGCTGCTGGATCTGCTCGTGCGGGGCCTCACGGTCTGAACACTCTGAGCCTGCGACTAGGCTCGGCATCATGAAGCCAGGACAGACGCAGCGCACGCCTTGGATCGTGGGGGTATCCGGAGCATCCGGTACGCCGTACGCGGCGGCGGTACTGCGGGCGCTGCTCGCCGCGGGCGAGAGCGTCGACCTGGTGGTCAGCCGGGCCTCGCGGCTCACCCTGCTCGACGAGACCGGCATCTCCTTCCGGGACGCCCACTGGCGGCACGACCTGCGGGAGTGGCTGGCCCGCGGCGCCGACGGCAAGCCGGACACCTTCGACGTCGACCTCACCGGCGACCGGGTACGGCACTGGAGCGCGGGCGACCTCGCGGCCGGTCCGTCCTCGGGGTCGTACCCCGTCAAGGGCATGCTGATCGTGCCCGCGTCGACGGCCTGTGTCGCGGGTGTCGCGCTCGGGCTGTCGAAGGACCTGCTGCAGCGGTCGGCGAGCGTGATTCTGAAGGAGCGTCGCAAGCTGGTCGTGGCCGTACGGGAGACCCCGCTGGACGGCCGGACGCTGCGGCACCTGGTGACACTGGACGACGCGGGCGCGACCGTGGTGCCCGCCTCGCCGGCCTTCTACGCGGGGGCGACGCACATCCAGGACCTGGTGGACTTCGTCGCCGGACGCGTACTCGACGCGGCGGGCGTCGGGCACGACCTCTACCGCCGCTGGCGCGGTGACCTCGGCGGGGCACGCCCGACCGGCTGAGCCCGTCCGAGCGGCACCCGAGCATCATCTGAGTACCACCTCCCCCCACACGTTTGTTACCCACATCTTCAGAACTCTTCAGTGGAAGGCTTCGATCGCATGGACGCGGTGGACAGGCAGCTCATCCAGGCTCTGAGGGAGAACGGCCGGGCCTCGTACGCGGAGTTGGGGCGCCTCGTCGGACTGTCGGGGCCCAGCGTCACCGACCGCATCAACCGGCTGGAGGCGGCCGGCGTCATCACCGGTTACCGGGCCACCGTGGACGCCGCCTCGCTCGGTCTCGGCGTCACGGCCCTGATCGGCGTCTCCCTCTCCGACGCCGCCGACCACGAGGACGTGGCACAGCGGCTCAAGGAGCTGCGGGAGATCGAGGACTGCTGGTTCATCGCCGGCGACGACTCCTACATGCTCAAGGTGCGCGCGGCCGACGTGGACGGCCTGGAGAGCATCATCCGCCGGCTGTCGGGCACGAAGGGCGTGTCCAGGACCCGCACGACCATCGTGCTCTCCACCAAATGGGAGAACCGGGTGGGCGAGCTGCCGGAAGAGGTCCAGTAGCAGAGGCGTACGGTTGACGAGTCAGTCTCAGAAAGAGGTATCGCATGGACGCCGGGCTCAAGCGGGAGCTGGAGCAGAAGGTCCGCTCCGGGGAGCGGCTGACCCGCGAGGACGGCATCGCGCTGTACGAGTCGGACGATCTGGCCTGGCTCGGCGGCCTCGCGCACGAGGTGCGGACGCGGAAGAACGGCGACGTCGTCCACTTCAACGTCAACCGCCACCTCAACATGACCAACGTGTGTACGGCCTCCTGCGCGTACTGCTCCTTCCAGCGCAAGCCGGGGGAGAAGGACGCGTACACGATGCGCATCGAGGAGGCGGTGAAGCTCGCCAAGGCGATGGAGGGCGAGAACCTCACCGAGCTGCACATCGTCAACGGCCTGCACCCGAACCTGCCGTGGCGCTACTACCCGCGCTCGCTGCGGGAACTGAAGGCCGCGCTGCCCGACGTCTCGCTGAAGGCCTTCACGGCCACCGAGATCCACCACTTCGAGACCATCTCCGGGATGTCCGCCTCCGACATCCTCGACGAGCTGATCGACGCCGGTCTGGAGTCCCTGACCGGTGGCGGCGCCGAGATCTTCGACTGGGAGGTGCGGCAGCACATCGTCGACCACCGCACCCACTGGGAGGACTGGTCGCGCATCCACCGCCTGGCGCACGAGAAGGGGCTGAAGACCCCGTGCACCATGCTCTACGGCCACATCGAGGAGCCGCGCCACCGCGTGGACCACGTGCTGCGCCTGCGTGAGCTCCAGGACGAGACGAACGGCTTCCAGGTCTTCATCCCGCTGCGCTACCAGCACGACTTCGTGGACATGAAGGACGGCAAGGTCCGCAACCGGCTCCAGGCCCGCACCCGGATGGCGACCGGCGCCGAGGCGCTGAAGACCTTCGCGGTGTCGCGGCTGCTGTTCGACAACGTCCCGCACGTCAAGGTCTTCTGGGTCATGCACGGGGTGCAGACCGCCCAGCTGGCCCTTCAGCACGGCGCCGACGACATGGACGGCTCGGTCGTCGAGTACAAGATCACGCACGACGCGGACGACTTCGGCACGCCGAACAAACTGACCCGCGACGATCTGCTGGACCTGATCCGCGACGCCGGTTTCCGGCCGGTCGAGCGCAACACGCGGTACGAGATCCTCCGGGAGTTCGAGGGTCCCGACGCGGCGCGCAGGGAGTCGCCGCAGCCGATGCGGGTGTGAAGGGCCTCAGCTCCCTTCGGCCCTCCAGGGGCTCCGCCTCCTGGAGGGCCCTCCTCGCCCACTCACCACCCGGCTCGGTCGGTGGGAAGCGGGGTACCCGGCAGCCGTGAAGCCACGGACGACTGCCCCGGAGGACCGCTGCACCGCAGAACCCTTCGTGCCCGCGCGCGGCGGCCTGCCCGCCCTGCGCGAGGCCGCCGCCGACTGCCGGGGCTGTCCGCTGCACAGGGACGCCACCCGGACGGTGTTCGGCGCCGGAACGGCGGACGCCCGCGTGATGCTGGTCGGCGAGCAGCCCGGCGACCAGGAGGACCGGCAGGGCGAACCCTTCGTCGGGCCCGCCGGGAAACTCCTCGACCGGGCGCCGGCGGAGGCCGGCATCGACCCGGCGGACGCGTATGTCACCAACGCCGTCAAGCACTTCAAGTTCACGCGGGCCGAGCCCCGCAAGCGCCGGATCCACAAGGCGCCCACCCTGCGCGAGACGACCGCCTGCGGCCCCTGGCCGGCCGCCGAGCCGGCCCGCGTGGAACCCGAACTGATCGTGGTGCTCGGCGCCACGGCCGGCAAGGCGCTGCTCGGCTCCTCCTTCCGCGTCACACAGGTGCGCGGCACGGTGCTGGAGGAGGAGATCCACGGACACCCGCAACGGCTGGTGCCGACCGTGCACCCGTCGGCGGTACTGCGGGCGGCGCACGAGGACCGGGACGGCGCGTACCGAGGCCTGGTCTCGGATCTGCGGGTGGCGGCACAAGCACTCGCGTAATGGCTACGATGGGACTGTGTCCCTTACTTTCACCTTCGATCCGCCCGTCACCCCGGCCCTGCGCGACGGCGTACTCGACCTGTGGACCGACGTCTCCAACGCGGGCGGCTCCGTGGGCTTCGTACCGCCCGTGACGCGGGAGGACATCCGCCCCGAGCTGGTCAAACACATGGTGGGCATGGCCGAGGGCCGTATCCGCCTGCTCGTCGGCCACGACGAGGAGGGACGGGTGGCCGCCACCGCGTTCCTCGCCCTGAACACGCACCGGCTGATGAAGCACTGGCTGTGGTTCTACACGGTCATGGTCCACCCCCGCCACCAGGGCCGGGGCTACGGCCGGGACCTGATGGCCGCCGCCGCGGACGCGGCCCGTACCGTCGGCGGCGTCGAGGCGATCCGGCTCACCTGCCGCGGCGGCCTCGGCCTGGAGCGGTTCTACGAGTCCTGCGGTTACAAGGAGGTCGGCCGGGTGCCCGGCGCGATCCGGGTGGCGCCGGGCGACGACCGCGACGACGTCTTCATGCTGCTGCCACTGGCCTGAGCCCGGCCCTTCCCCAGGGTCCCGTCCGCAGGGACCGCCCGCGGACTCGTCCGCGGGAGCCGCCGCGGGGACGCGTCCGCGGGACGTCCGACCCGCGTGCGGGACCGGCGACACGGCATGTTTCACTGGACAGTGCCTCTTTGTGCCAGAAACGGAAGAGTGGATTGAGATGCTCCGCTACACGCTGATGCGCCTCGGGATCTTCGTGGGCTGCCTCGTGGCCGTCTGGGGGCTCGTCTACGCCGGCGTGTTCCCACGTGGTCTCGGCGACTCCAACGGCATCTGGATCCTCCTGCTCTCCCTGCTGCTCTCGGCCCCCATCAGCTACGTCGCCCTTCGCAAGGAGCGGGACCGGGCCTCGGTCCAGGTCGTCGGCCGCGTGGAGCGGATGAAGGCCAACCTCGAGGCCAACCGCGGCCAGGAGGACACCGCCGACGACGCGGCACGGGCACAGGGCCAGACCTCGTAACGAACGTCACGCACACGCACGCCCCGGTTTCCCGCACCACAGGAAACCGGGGCGATCTGCGTTTTACGGGCAATAGGTGCCCCGCACCTCTCAAAGTGAGGCTTTGGGGGTCTCAAAGCGCAGGTGTTAAAGTCGTGTGCATGAAGCACGCAGCCGCGCCCCACACGCCGCCGAGCCTCGCGCTCGTGGCGCGCCTGCACGTGGACCTCTGTCGGTGCGCGTCCGCGAACTGTCGCCCCTGACGTTCCCCCCTCATCCGTCGTCCTCCACGTCAGCCCTGCGCGTCCGTCCCCGCGTCCCGTCCCCCTTACGGAGCCCGTCCGTGTCTTCCCTCACGAAGTACTTCAAGGTGCCCTTCTGGGCCCAGATACTCGCCGGTCTCGTCCTCGGTGTCCTGCTGGGCTGGCTGGCCCGCAGCCAGGACCTCTCCTGGCTGGTCACCACCCTCGACAAGGTCGGCGGCACCTTCATCGGCCTGCTGAAGCTGGCCGTCGCACCGCTCGTCTTCTTCGCGATCCTGGTGTCGATCACCAACCTGCGGAAGGTCAACAACGCGGCCCGCCTGGCGTCCCGCACCCTTCTCTGGTTCATGATCACCTCGCTGATCGCGGTGGCCATCGGCCTGACCATCGGCCTGGTCACCAACCCCGGCGCCGGCACCGGTCTCACCCCGGCCGACGGCGCGGCGCCCGAGAACACCGGGTCCTGGATCGACTTCCTGACCGGCATCGTGCCGACCGACGTGATCACGCCGTTCACCGAGCTGAACGTGCTCCAGATCGTCTTCATGGCCGCCGTCGCCGGTATCGCCGCCCTCCAGCTCGGCGAGAAGGCCCAGCCGATCCTGAACCTGAGCGAGTCCGTCCTCGAACTCCTCCAGAAGGCCCTGTGGTGGGTCATCCGCCTCGCCCCGCTCGGCACCGTCGGCCTCATCGGCAACGCCATCGCCACCTACGGCTGGGACCTCATCGGCAAGTACGCCACCTTCACCGCCGACATCTACGTCGGCTGCGCGATCGTGATGTTCGTGGTCTACCCGCTGCTGCTCGCCACCGTCGCCAAGGTCAGCCCGCTGCAGTTCTTCAAGGGCGCCTGGCCCGCGATCCAGCTGGCCTTCGTCTCCCGCTCCTCCGTCGGCACCATGCCGCTGACCCAGAAGGTCACCGAGCGCCTCGGCGTGCCGAAGGAGTACGCGTCCTTCGCCGTGCCGTTCGGCGCGACGACCAAGATGGACGGCTGCGCCGCGATCTACCCGGCGATCGCCGCGATCTTCGTCGCGCAGATCTTCGGTATCGACCTCGGCGTCGGCGACTACCTGCTGATCGCCTTCGTCTCGGTGGTCGGCTCCGCCGCCACGGCCGGTCTCACCGGCGCCACGGTCATGCTGACCCTGACCCTGTCCACCCTGGGCCTGCCCATGGAGGGTGTCGGCCTGCTCCTGGCGATCGACCCGATCCTGGACATGATCCGCACGGCGACCAACGTGGCCGGACAGGCGCTGGTCCCGGTCATCGTCTCGGCCCGCGAGGGACTGCTGGACCACAAGGCCTACGACGCGGCGCACAGCTCGCCGATCGACGAGCCGGAGCGGGAGCCCGAGAAGGAGCCGGAGAAGGAGAAGCAGACGTCCGAGCCGGTTCCGGCCGCCGTCTGACCGACCTTCACCGGGTGCCGGCGTCGCGCTGACGTCCTGATCACCGCCGCACGGACCGTACGCTGATTCGCATGGGTGCAGGGAAGACCAAGCGGATGCCGCGTGCGGTCCGTGAGCAGCAGATGCTGGACGCCGCCGTGAGCGTCTTCGGCCGACGCGGCTACATGGCGGCGTCGATGGACGAGATCGCCGAACTGGCGGGCGTCTCCAAGCCGCTGGTGTATCTCTACCTGAACTCGAAGGACGACCTCTTCTCCGCCTGCGTCCGCCGCGAGGCCCGGGCCCTCACCGAGGCGGTCCGGGCCGGGGTGCGTCCGGGGCTGCCGCCCGACGGGCAACTCTGGTCGGGGCTGCGTGCCTTCTTCACCCACACCGCGCGGAACCCCGACGCCTGGCGGGTGCTGCACCTCCATGCCCGTACCCACGGAGAGCGGTTCGCGGCCGAGGTCGCGGCGATGCGCGAGGAGATCGTCGCCTTCGTGACGCAGCTGATCGCAGCGGCGGCGCGGGACGCGCACCGGGACCCGCACCTGCCCGCGGGCGAGGTCGCCGGACTGGCCGAGGCGCTGGTCGGCGCGGCCGAGTCACTCGCCGACTGGGCGGGCGCCACGGAGGGCGTCACCGCGAAGCAGGCGGCGGCGACCCTGATGAACTTCGCCTGGGCGGGCCTGGGCGACCTGATGACGGGCCGGCCCTGGTCCCCGCCGGAGGAACCCGACCCGGATCGGTCCGAGTCCGAGCCCGAGCCCGAGCCCGAGCCGGACCCGGTGGCCCAGGTCGCCGGATAGACCCCACCTCGCCCGACCGGCGGGGTCAGGCCACCGGCCAGGGCCCGGCCTCGCCCGACAGATGCGGCCGTCGGCCCTCCCCGCCGCGCAGCTCGAACCGCCCGCCCTCCGCCCCGTACGTCACCGTCCCCGGCAGCAGTACCGGCGCCCGGAACGACGCCCGCACCGTGGCCGCGTCCGGCGTACCGTGCTCGGCGAGGCACCGGGCCACGGTCCACATGCCGTGCGCGATGGCCCGGGGGAAGCCGAACAGGCGGGCGGTGAGCGGATACAGGTGGATCGGGTTGCGGTCACCGGAGGCGGCACCGTAGCGCCGCCCGACATCACCGGCGAGGCGCCACTCGGCGCGCGTGGGGAGGGGCTCGGGGGGCGCGGCGGACGATTCCTCGGGAGCGTGTCCGGCTGTGCGGTGCCGGGCCAGGTACGTACTGCGCGACTCCCACACCAGGTCCCCGCCGGCCCGCACCTCCGTCACCACCGACGCCTCGGTCCCGCGACGGTGCGGCACCAGGCCCTCGACGTACGTGGTGAGTCCGTACTCCCCGGTCGCGGGCATGGCGGCCCGCCGGGTGATGCCGATCGACGTGTGGACCAGCCCCAGCACCGGCAGCGGGAAGCCCCGGCCGCTCATCAGACGCATGGCCATCGGGAAGCCCAGCACGTGCGGATACGTCACCGGAAGCGCGTCCGCCCCGGTCGGGAACCCGCACACCCGCTCGTACGCGGCCAGCCGCGCGGGATCCACGCGCAGGCCGGGCAGGACCAGCCGGGTGCGGGGGAGGTCCGCGTCCGGGCGGGGGCGCCTGAGGGGTGACAGCAGGGCACCGCGTGCGAGGAGCGGCGCGAGGGCGGGAACGCCGGTCAGCGTGCGCGTCGTGTGCTCCGCGGGTGGGGTGGGGGAGGAGGGTGGCTTGGGAGCCGCGGGTGTCATCACGCCCCCAGCAGGCTCTGGCCGCAGACCCGTACGACCTGGCCGTTGACCGCGCCCGAGGCCGGGTGCGCGAGCCAGGCGGTGGTCTCGGCGACGTCCACCGGCAGCCCGCCCTGCGCGAGGGAGTTCATACGGCGGCCGGCCTCGCGGATGAACAGCGGGACCGCCGCCGTCATCTTCGTCTCGATGAAGCCCGGTGCGACCGCGTTCACCGTCACCCCGTGCCCGGCGAGCGCGCGCGGCGCGAGGGAACGGACCAGGCCGACGATCCCCGCCTTGCTCGCACCGTAGTTGGTCTGGCCCGCGTTGCCCGCGAGGCCCGCGATCGACGCCGTCGCCACGATCCGGCCGCCCCGGTTCACCGCGCCCGCCGCGAGCAGCGCGTCCGTGGTGCGCAGGACGCTCGCGAGGTTGACGTCCAGGACGGAAGCCCACCGCTCGGCGGGCATGTTGACCAGGCGCCGGTCCCGGGTGATCCCCGCGTTGTGGACCAGGACGTCGAGTCCGCCGGGCACGGCGGCGGCGATGCGCTCGCCCGCGTCGGCGGCCGTGATGTCGAGGGTGAGAGCCGTGCCGCCGAGGCGCTCGGCGGCCTTGCGCGCCTCGTCCTCGGCCCGCGGCACGTCGAGGACGACGACATGTGCGCCCTGCCCGGCCAGCGTCTCGGCGACCGCCGCGCCGATGCCGCGTGCCGAGCCGGTGACCAGGGCGGTGCGCCCGGCGAGGGGCAGCTCCCAGTCGTCGGGCACGGCGGCGGTCCCGTTCGCGGCCGAGACCTCGATCACCTGGCCGCTGACGTAGGCGGATGCGGGGGAGAGGAGGAAGCGGAGGGTGGATTCGGCGGCGTGCGCGTCGGTGAGCCGGACGAGGTTGACCGTCCTGCCCCGGCCGATCTCCTTGCCGAGCGAGCGCGTGAAGCCCTCCAACGCCTGCTGGGCGGCGGCCTGGTGGTGGTCGGCCGGGTCGAGCGGGGCGCCGAGCACGACCACCCGGCCGCTCGCCGCGACGGACCGTACGACGGGGTGCAGCGCGGCGTGTACCTCGGCGAGCGAGTCGACGTCCCGGACACCGGTGGCGTCGAGGACGACGGCGGCGGGGTGGCCGGCGTCGTCCGGACCGAGTCCCGTGCGGGTCAGTACGGGCGCGAGGCCGAGGTCCGTCCGGCCGGCCGTGAGGTGCAGCAGGCCGCCGCCGAGTGAGCGGCGTTCGAGTGGGGCGGGCTGCGGCAGGCCGAGGCGCCGGGTGAGGAAACGGCCGGGCGCCGTGCCGGTGAGGCTCAGATAGCGGTCGGCCATGGGTGACTCCCAGCTCCGTGACATGCTCCGGACATTCCTTACCCCGAAGTAAGGTTACCGTGGGTAAGTCTAAGTCACGGGCGAAGGGCGGGTCGAAGTGAGGTCCTCCGCGGTGGAAGGCCGGGGTGGCGCGGACTTAACGGAACGAACATGTCTTACTGGCAGGTAACCCCCGAGACTGCACACCCCCAGCGCGGGACCGTCCCGGAACCCGCACCAACTCCCCACGAGGGGGCCGTACGATCCCGGGACCGACCGCCGGTGACCCGTGTCCGAGGAACCCGGCGATGCACGATGAGCCCTCGGCGCCCGGCGACGAGCACGTCGGTGCGCGAGGCCCATACGTCATGAGGCCCATATGTCATGAGGCACGTACGTCTTGAGGCACGTACGTCATGAAGCACGTACGTCCACGCAGCAGAGCAGTGTCAACAGTGACAGCGGTGGCAGCTGATGCGGTTGTCGCCGCCGCACGTCCCAGGAGCCGCCCGTGTCCACCCCGCTTCCCTCCTTCGCAGCATCCGCCGGTTACGCCGACTCGCCCGGCCCCACCCTGGTGGCGCCCGAGACGCGGCGGCTGGACGGGGCCGTACGGGAGGCGTACGTACCACCGTTCGCCCCGCCGGTGCGCCGCGGCTCCCTCGCCGACCTGCCCTTCGACAACGCGGCCGCGGTTCCGGGCCAGGTGGTCCTCAGCCGCAGGTCGCCGGACGGGGACTGGTCCGACGTGACGGCGGCCGGGTTCGCCGAGCAGGTGCTGGCGGTGGCCAAGGGCATGATCGCCGAGGGCATGGCGCCGGGCGACCGCATCGCGATCATGGCCCGGACGACGTACGAGTGGACGCTGCTGGACTTCGCCGCGTGGGCGGCCGGCCTGGTCACCGTCCCCGTCTACCCGACCTCCTCCCTCTTCCAGACCCGCTGGATGCTCCAGGACTCCGGCGCGGTCACCCTGGTCACCGAGACCACCGCGCAGGCCGCGGCCCTCGGCCCCGAGCTGGACCGCATGCCCGACCTCAAGCACCTGTGGGTCATGGAGAAGGGGCACGTGGAGCGGCTGGCGGAGCTGGGCGCGCGGGTGCCGGACGCGGAGGTGGAGGTCCGCCGCGGCATGCTGAGCCCGAGCACGCTCGCCACCCTGATCTACACCTCGGGCACCACCGGCCGCCCGAAGGGCTGCGCGCTGACCCACGGCAACTTCTTCGCCGAGGTGGACAACGCGATCGAGCTGCTCTACCCCGTCTTCAAGGCGAAGACGGGCGAGGAGCCCTCGATCCTGCTCTTCCTCCCGATGTCCCACGTCTTCGGCCGCATGGTCGCCGTGGCCTGCGTCCGTGCCCGGGTCCGCCTCGGCCACGCGCCGAGCCTGAAACCGCAGGACCTGCTCCCGGACCTGGCGGCCTTCCGCCCGACCTGCCTCCTGACCATCCCCTACATGCTGGAGAAGATCTTCAACAGCGCCCGTGCCAAGGCCGAGTCGGGCGGCCGGGCCTCGGCCTTCGACCGCGCCGTCTCGGTGGCGGTGCGCTACGGCGAGGCCGTGGAGGACCGTCAGACGGGCGCGAGCGGCGGCCCGGGCCGCGGCCTGAAGACCGCCCGCTCCTTCTACGACCCGCTGGTGTTCCGCAAGATCCGCAACGCCATGGGCGGCCGGGTCCGCTACGTCATCTGCGGCGGCTCCCCGCTCGGCCGCCGCCTGGCCGCCTTCTACGCCGGGGCCGGCATCGTCATCTTCGAGGGCTACGGCCTCACCGAGACGACGGCCGCGGCGACGGTGACACCCCCGCTGAAGCCGCGCCTCGGCACGGTCGGCTGGCCGCTGCCCGGCACCCGCGTCCGCATCGCCGCCGACGGCGAGATCCTCATCGCCGGCGACCAGGTCCTGCACGGCTACTGGGACACCCAGGCGGGCGGCGTCGTCCCGGCCGCCCCCGACGGCTGGTTCGCCACCGGCGACATCGGCAGCCTGGACGACGAGGGCTACCTGACGATCACCGGCCGCAAGAAGGAGCTGCTGATCACCGCGGGCGGCAAGAGCGTGGCCCCCGCCCCGCTGGAGAACTGGCTGCGCTCCCACCCCCTGATATCCCAGTGCATCGTGCTGGGCGACCGCCGCCCCTACGTCACCGCGCTGTTCACCCTCGACCCCGACGGCCTCACCCACTGGCGGCGCATGAACGGCAAGCACCCGGTGCCGCCGGAGCTGCTGACCGAGGACGAGGAGGTCCTGGCGGTGCTCCAGCGCGCGGTCGACGAGGCCAACAAGCTGGTCTCCCGCCCGGAGTCCATCCGCCGCTTCGCCGTCCTGCCGAGGGACTTCACGGAGTGGGAGGGGCACCTGACCCCCTCGATGAAGCTGCGGCGCGAGGAGATCATGCGGGACTTCGCGGGGGCGGTCGAGGCGCTGTACGAGACGTAGGCCACCGGGCCGCCGCCGGGCGGTCAGCGGCGGGCGATCAGGCAGGCCTGCGGGACCTTCGAGAAGGTGTCCTCCTCCTGTACACGCACCGTCCGGGACAGGATGGTGAACCCGGCCTTCTCCAACAGCTCCGCCATCGGCCCGGGCCGCCGCCGTTCGAAGTCCAGGGCGACCGGGTGGCCGAAGGGGCGGTCGAGGCGGAGGGGCTCGTCGCCGGCCTGGAAGGCGAGGAGCAGGTGGCCGCCCGGGGCCAGCACCCGCCGCACCTCCGCGAAGAGGTCCGGCAGCCGTTCCCGCGGCGTGTGGATCGACGAGTACCAGGAGACGGCTCCCGCGAGGGCGCCGTCGGGCAGGTCCAGCTCCAGCATGGAGCCCTGCTCGAACCGCAGGCCCGGGTTCTCGCGGCGGGCGATCGCGAGCATCGAGGCGGAGAGGTCGAGGCCGAAGACCCGCAGGCCGAGCGAGGCGAGGTGGGCGGTGACCCGGCCGGGACCGCAGCCGAGGTCGGCCACTCGCCCCTCCCCTCCCACCAGCTCGGCGAAGGCACTCATCAGCGCCCGGTCCAGCGGGCCGCCGGCGCCCGCGGAACGGAAGCGGTCGGCGTAGTCCTCGGCGATGGTGTCGTAGAAGGCCCGGGTGGTGTCAAGGAAGCCGTTGTCCACAGGGCCCGTGCCCGGGGAGCCGGTGCGGGGGGCAGCGCCGCGTGCGGTGTCGTCGGTCATGGCGGGACCCTAGTGGCGGCCACTGACAACCGGATGGGTCACCGGGAATTCATCCAAAGGGCAGGAGCCCCGTCGCCGAAGTCGGCGCGGGGCTCCTTGGGTACTGCTGTCAATCAGACAGGAGTGACATTCTCCGCCTGCGGACCCTTCGGGCCCTGCGTGACGTCGAAGTTCACCTGCTGGTTCTCCTCGAGGGACCGGAAGCCGGTCGCATTGATCGCGGAGTAGTGGACGAAGACGTCGGGGCCGCCGCCTTCCTGGGCGATGAATCCAAAGCCCTTTTCGGCGTTGAACCACTTCACGGTTCCGGTAGCCATAAGCCCTCCTTGGGCCCAAAGGGTTGCCCTGCTCCAGAACCAGCAAGTGTGAAGACTGGAATTCTGCACAACTGCTTATGTCTGAGAACGACGAGAGCCCGCGGTCACATGCTCCGCAGGCTCTGTACTGCAAGGGAAACCAAACTGCAACTTGCTGGTGAGCCTAGCACGCAGGGCCCCGAGCGCAACAGAGGCCAAGATCACTTCACCCGAATGTTTGAACACCTGGGCCGTTCGGCTGACGCCGGGGGTCGGCGGCGGGCGGTTACCGGGGGAGGGCTAGCCTCGCGATGTGGACAATTCTCGCACCCGGCCGCGCGTCGGCCACATCCAGTTCCTGAACTGCCTGCCTCTGTACTGGGGGCTCGCGAGAACAGGCACGCTCCTCGACTTCGAGCTGACGAAGGACACCCCGGAGAAGCTCAGCGAGCAGCTGGTGCAGGGCGATCTCGACATCGGTCCCGTCACCCTGGTCGAATTCCTCAAGAACGCCGACGATCTGGTCGCCTTCCCCGACATCGCCGTCGGCTGCGACGGCCCGGTGATGTCGTGCGTGATCGTCTCGCAGGTTCCGCTGGACCGGCTGGACGGTGCCCGGGTCGCCCTCGGGTCGACCTCGCGCACCTCCGTCCGCCTCGCCCAGCTGCTGCTGGCCGAGCGGTTCGGCGTCCAGCCCGACTACTACACCTGCCCGCCGGACCTGAGCCTGATGATGCAGGAGGCCGACGCGGCCGTCCTCATCGGTGACGCGGCCCTGCGCGCGAACATGATCGACGGCCCGCGCTACGGCCTCGAAGTGCACGACCTGGGCGCGCTGTGGAAGGAGTGGACGGGACTGCCGTTCGTCTTCGCGGTCTGGGCGGCGCGGCGCGACTACGCCGAGCGCGAGCCGGTCATCACCCGCAAGGTGCACGAGGCCTTCCTCGCCTCCCGCAACCTCTCCCTGGAGGAGGTCGGCAAGGTCGCCGAGCAGGCGGCCCGCTGGGAGGCCTTCGACGAGGAGACCCTCGCCAAGTACTTCACCACGCTCGACTTCCGCCTCGGCGCCCCGCAGCTGGACGCGGTCGCCGAGTTCGCCCGCCGGGTCGGCCCCAGCACCGGCTTCCCGGCGGACGTGAAGGTGGACCTGCTCCAGCCCTGACGCGTACGGAACGCGCACGGGGTTCCGGGAGGGCTGCCCACTACCCTGCACACAGGTACCGGCAGGTACTGGCCGGCGTACGGGGGAGAGGTGGACGCCATGCAGCCGCTCGAAGTCGACGAACCCACCGCCGTGGGGCCCTACCGGCTGCTCGGCCGGCTGGGCTCCGGCGGCATGGGCCGGGTCTACCTGGGCCGCAGCGCCGGCGGCCGCACGGTCGCCGTGAAGATCGTGCATCCGCACTTCGCGCTGGACGAGGAGTTCCGGGCCCGGTTCCGGCGCGAGGTGGAGGCGGCGCGCCGGGTGGGCGCCGCCTGGACCGCGCCCGTACTGGACGCGGACCCCGAGGCGCGCGTGCCGTGGGTCGCCACGGCGTACGCGGCCGGTCCGTCCCTGACGGCGGCCGTGGCGGCGCACGGCCCGCTGCCGGCCCACGCGGTACGGGCGCTCGGCGCCGGTCTGGGCGAGGCGCTGGCGGCGGTGCACGAGCTGGGCCTCGTCCACCGGGACGTGAAGCCGTCCAACGTACTGCTGACCCTCGACGGCCCCCTGCTGATCGACTTCGGGATCGCGCGGGCCACTGGGGGCACCTCCCGGACGGAGTCTGGGGGAGGGACCGCCTCCCTGACCTCGACGGGCGTCTCGATCGGTTCGCCCGGCTACATGTCGCCCGAGCAGATCCTCGGCAAGGGCGTCACGGGCGCGGCGGACGTGTTCTCGCTGGGCGCCGTCCTCGCCTTCGCGGCGATGGGCGCGCCGCCCTTCCCGGGGGACTCGTCGGCCGCGCTCCTCTACAAGGTCGTCCACGAGGAGCCGCAGCTCGACGCCCTGGACGGGGAGGCGAACGGCGGGACAGGGATACGGGAGCTGGTGGCGGCGTGCCTGGCCAAGGACCCGGCCGCCCGCCCGGCCCCCGGTGACCTGGCCCGGCGCCTCGCTCCCGAGGGCGCGGCCCGGCTCGTGTCCGGCGGCTGGCTGCCGGGGGCGCTGGTGGAGCAGGTCAGCCGGAGCGCCGTGCGACTGCTGAACCTGGAGGCGGCGCAGCGGTCACCCGAGCGGGCGGCGGGACCGGCACCGGCCTCGGGCCCCGGACCGGCCTCGGAGTGGGCGGCGGGACCGGTCTCGGGCCCGCTGGGGTTCAGCCGCCCGTCGGTCACGACGGGTGCGGAGGGAGCGGAGGGAGCGGCGGGAGCGGCGGGACCGGCGGAGTCCACCACCGGTGCCTTCGGGCCACCGCCGGTGATGCCCCCGCCGGGCGCGCCCGTCCCCGGGCCGAGGGACGGCGACCCCGCGCCGGGCGGACTCGCCCTCTCCGTCGCGGCGACCTCCACACGAGGCGTCTTGGGACGCGGCCGCCGGTTCAGCTGCACCGTGGCGCTCGCGGTGGCGGGAGCGCTGGCGGCGGTGACGGTCGGATCGGTCCTCGTCCTGGACCTGCTGCCGGGCCAGGGCGGGAAGGACACCCCGGGAACGGGTGACAGCGCCACCCACGCGCCGTCCTCCCCCCGCGCCGTCCCCCAGAGCTACGTCGGCACCTGGGAGGGCCAGGCCATCGCGGTCGACGGCAACCTGCCGCTCGGCACCTTCCGCCTGACCGTCCGCGACGCCGAGGTGGGCGAGGAGCTGGGCACCCTGCGTCACACCGACATCCTGGGCGGCGTCTGCGACGACGTACTGACCCTGAAGAAGGTGACGGAGAAGGAGGTCGTCACGAGTGCCGTGGGCGCCGAGGGCAACCGCGGGGTCTGTGTCCAGACCCTCCACGCCGTCCGCCTCACCCCGGTCGGCGACGACCTCCAGTACCAGTCCGACAGCAAGGGCTCGGGGCGGCCGAAGGCGCGGCTGTCGAAGGTCGAGTAGGCGACGGCACCCACCCACCGGGGCGCGCCTCCGGCAGTTCGGGGAACGGTCGTGGTGACCGTTCCCCGAACGGATCCGCCGAGTGCTTTCAAACCACCCGGATCAGCACGTACGGCCGGTGTACCAAGCGCCGTCGACACCGGAGGCGGGACCGATCCAGGTCACGCCCGGTCCCACACAACGCTCGCTGTTCGGGCCCCAGTCGTCGATCTCGATGACGATGCGTGAGCCGTCCGAGGTGCAGTGGTTGTAATAGGCGTCGGAGTGGGTCTCGTAGAAGCCGCAGGGGTTCGCGGCGGCCGGGCCGGCGCTCATGGTGACCGCGCCGGCGGAAGCGAGAAGGAGAGCGACGGAACCAAGGGCACCGGTCGCGATGCGACGAAGACGCAAGGGGAGCTCCAGACAGGAGGAGAGGGACGGGAGTCCGGACCGGCGACCCTGTGCCGGCCGATCCGGTGTCGACGCCCGAGAGTGGCAGCTCGGAGCGGCCGTTCCGGTCCTCGGTGGCAGCGTTCACCCGGCGAATCGATTCGCTGCTGCGCCGAGCGGCTGGTCTTCGCCGGTTCCTCGTACGCCGGGCCGAAAGCGGGTGTGCCGGCCCTGCCGGCCGGGTGCGATGCCCTCGCGGAGCAGCCGTGGCGGATGCCCGTCTGGTGTCCGCACCAGCCCTTTGGATAGCGTTGGTTCGCTCCAGTGGTCCCTCACCCAGTCCCTCACCGCAAGGGGAGTCCGGCGTGAACTGCTCCGCCCGGCCGGCGCGGCCCGCCGCCGCGTACCGAGGCGCTGCTCGACGAGCCGCCGCCGACCTGGCGCGTCAGCGTCCGGGCAGCGGGCTGAGCCGGGCGGCCGGATGAACCTCGATCTCCTCGCCGTCGTCATCGTCGTCGCCGCCCTCTGGGGCGCGGTGACCGGAACGCTGCTGCCCCGCGCCGCCTACCGCTTCTCCGTCCCGTCGGGCCAGGCGTGGCGGGACCGGTGCCCCGGTGGCGCGCATCCCGTCCGGGGCTGGCTCGGGCGGGCGCGGTGCGGGCGGTGCCCGGCCGGCGAGGCGTCGTACGGCTCCGGTCCCGCCGCCCTCGCCGTCGTCACCGCCCTCGTCTGCGCCGCCCTCGCCGCCGCCACCGGGACCCGGCCCGAGGTGGCCGTCTGGCTGCTGCTCGCGCCGGCCGGCGTGCTGCTGGCCGTCGTCGACCTGCGGGTACGGCGCCTGCCCGACCTCCTCACGCTGCCGCTCGCCGGTGCCGCACTCGTCCTGCTCGGGCTCACCGCGCTCGTGCCCGAGCACGCCGGGGAGTGGACCACCGCCCTGCTGGGCGCCCTCGCCCTCGGCGCCGGCTACCTCGTGCTGTTCCTCATCAACCCGGCCGGCATGGGCTTCGGCGACGTCAAGCTCGCGCTGGGCGCCGGTGCGGTGCTCGGCTGGTACGGCTGGGCGACGGTGATGCTGGGTACCTTCGCCGGGTTCCTGCTCGGCGCGCTCTACGGCGGTGCCCTCGTCGTCGCCCGGCGGGCGGGGCGCAGGACGGCCATCCCGTTCGGGCCGTTCCTGATCGCGGGCGCCTTCCTCGGTCTCCTCGCGGGGGCCTACGCGGCCTGAGGACGCCTGCGGATCACCGGCCGGAAGGGCTGGCGTACGCTGGTCCGGTCCGTCCACAACCCTTACGAACTCTGCGAAAGGGACGCCGGTGACCGAGAAGGCCGACCTTCAGCCCATCCTCGACCGCGCCGCCGCCGGTGGGCGGATCACCCCCCAAGAGGCGCTCGACCTCTACCGCGACGCCCCGCTGCACGCGCTGGGCGCCGCCGCCGACGCCGTACGCAGGCGCAGGTACGCCGGTACCGAGCACATCGCCACGTACATCATCGAGCGCAACATCAACTACACGAACGTGTGCGTCACGGCGTGCAAGTTCTGCGCCTTCTACGCCGCGCCCAAGGACACCAGGAAGGGCTGGTCCCGTGACCTCGACGACATCCTGCGCCGCTGCGCGGAGACCGTCGAGCTGGGCGGCACGCAGATCATGTTCCAGGGCGGCCACCACCCGGACTACGGCGTCGAGTACTACGAGAAGCACTTCGCCGCCATCAAGAAGGAGTTCCCCCAGCTCGTCATCCACAGCCTGGGGGCGAGCGAAATCGAGCACATGGCGCGGATCTCGAAGGTGTCGGTCGAGGAGGCCATCACCCGGATCCACCAGGCCGGGCTCGACTCCTTCGCCGGCGCCGGCGCGGAACTCCTCCCCGAGCGTCCGCGCAAGGCCATCGCGCCGCTGAAGGAGTCCGGCGAGCGCTGGCTGGAGATCATGGAGATCGCGCACCGGCTGGGTGTCGAGTCGACCTCCACCATGCTCATGGGCACCGGCGAGACCAACGCCGAGCGCATCGAGCACCTGCGCATGATCCGGGACGTGCAGGACCGCACCGGCGGCTTCCGCGCCTTCATCCCCTACACCTACCAGCCCGAGAACAACCACCTGAAGGGCCGTACGCAGGCCACGCTCTTCGAGTACCTGCGGATGATCGCCATCGCCCGGCTGTTCATGGACAACGTCGCCCACATCCAGGGCTCCTGGCTGACGACGGGCAAGGAGGTCGGCCAGCTCTCCCTGCACTACGGCGCCGACGACCTCGGCTCGATCATGCTGGAGGAGAACGTGGTGTCGTCGGCCGGTGCCAAGCACCGGTCCAACCGGCTGGAGATCATCGACCTGATCCGCAGGGCGGGCCGCGTACCGGCGCAGCGCGCCACGACGTACGAGCACCTCGTCGTGCACGACGACCCGGCGAACGACCCCGTCGACGAGCGCGTCGTGTCCCACATCTCGTCCACGGCCATCGAGGGCGGCACGGCCCACCCCGAGCTGAAACTGCTGGCTCCCAACTGACCGGCCCATGCTGACGATCCACCGGCCCCTGGCTGACGACTCCCGGTGCGTCGCCGTCGAGGGCGCCCGCGTCGCGGGCCTGGGCCCGTACGCCGAACTGCGCGCCGCCCACGGAGACCACGCCCGCGTCCGAGAGTGGGCGGGCGGGACTCTCGCCGCCGGACGGCACGAGCCCGACGCCGTCCGGTGGCTGGAAACCCTGTACTGGCCCGACCCGCGCGAGGCCGACGAGCTGGGCACCGAACCCCTGCCCGTGAGCCCTGCCGGGATGCCGGACGCCCGGTGGGGCGCCAGCGCCCGGCGCGGCCTTCAGCGGATGCTGGCCCGGGGCGTCACGGCGGTCGCCGGCCCCTTCACCCGGCCCCCGGTGCTGACCGCCGTGCGGCGGTCCGGCGTCCTGGTCGACACCGCCGCCCCGGCCCTTTCCCCGGGTGCCCGCGCGGACTTCGCCGTCCTGGCCGCCGACGGGAGCTGTCTGGCGACGGTGGTGGGCGGGCGACTGGTGCACCGCCGGGCATAAATACGACTTCCACGGTTGGCGGTACGGGGCAAACGCGGTGCGCTTACTCTCGGCTACGGAGAGAGAGGCGCCCTTCCATGGCTCACATCAGGCAACTCGACCCCAGCGCGTCGCCGTTGGACTACTACGGCGCCGAGCTGCGCCGCCAGCGGGAGGCGGCCGGCCTCCGCCTGGCCGACCTGGGGCGCATCGTCTTCTGCACCGGCTCCCTGGTCGGTCAGATCGAGACGACGCTCAAGGTCCCGACCCGCGACTTCTCGGCCCGCGTGGACGCCGCGCTGAACACGGACGGAGTGTTCTCGCGGCTGGTCGGCCTGGTCCTGCGCAGCCAGTTGCCGTCCTGGTTCCAGCCGTATGCGGAGATGGAGGCGAAGGCGAGTTACATCTTCGCATTCGAAGCGCAGGTGGTGTACGGGCTGCTGCAGACGCCCGAGTACGCGCGCGCGGTGCTGGCGGTGCGGGAGGACAAGGACCTCGACGGTCTGATCGCGGCCCGGCTGGAGCGCCAGCGCATCCTGGACAAGGAGAATCCGCCCCTGATGTGGGTGGTGCTGTCGGAGGCGGCACTCCGTCAGCAGGTCGGTGGCCGCGACGTCATGCGCGGGCAACTGGCTCATCTGCTGGAGCTGCGGGACCGCGAGTGGCTGCGCGTGCAGATCCTGCCGTTCGAAGCCGGTGCCCACGCGGGGCTGCCGGGCTCATACACGATGCTGCGCTTCGACGGTGACCCGGACATCGTCTACACCGAGGACTTCGTCCAGGGCCACATGACGGCCAATCCTCAAGCAGTCAAGGAGGGTTCACTCCGTTACGATCTCATGCAGGCGGCCGCTCTCTCCGTGGAGGAGTCGGCCGAGCTGATCGCCAGAGTGATGGAGGAGCGTTATGGGCACCAGGCCGACCCCGGCGGACTCGCTTTGGCGTAAGTCGTCGTACAGCAGTGACACCGGCGGGAACTGCGTCGAGTACGCCGACCTCACGGCCCACGTGGCGATGCGCGACAGCAAGAACCCCACCGGCGGCCACTTCTCCGTCGCGCCGGAGGCATTCGCATGGTTCGTCGGTGCGGCGGCGAGGGGCGAGCTGTAGGTCCCGCCCGAGCGGCTGCAACAATGGGCCCGTGACCCGCGCTTCCCTGAACAAGCAGCCGCACGAAGTCGCCTCGATGTTCGACCACGTCGCGGAACGGTACGACCTGACGAACGCCGTGCTGTCGCTCGGCCAGGACCGGGCATGGCGCAAGGAGGTCGCCAGAGCCGTCGACGCCCGCCCCGCGCAGAAGATCCTGGACCTCGCGGCCGGTACCGCGACGTCCTCCCTGCCCTTCGCCCGCACCGGCGCTTACGTCGTCCCCTGCGACTTCTCCCTCGGCATGCTCCAGGTCGGCAAGCAGCGGCACCCGTGGCTGCCGTTCACGGCGGGCGACGGTATGCGGCTGCCGTTCCAGGACGACGTCTTCGACGCGGTCACCATCTCCTTCGGGCTGCGCAACGTGCAGGACACGGACGCGGCGCTGCGCGAGATGTACCGGGTGACGCGGCCCGGCGGGCGGGTCGTCATCTGCGAGTTCTCGCACCCGACCTGGACGCCCTTCCGGACCGTCTACACCGAGTACCTGATGCGCGCCCTGCCGCCGGTGGCCCGCGCCGTGTCGTCCAACCCGGACGCGTACGTCTACCTCGCCGAGTCCATCCGCGCCTGGCCCGACCAGCCGGCGCTCGCGGAACGGCTGGGCAAGGCCGGCTGGTCCAGGGTGGCGTACCGGAACCTGACGGGTGGCGTGGTGGCGCTGCACCGGGGGTTCAAGGAGAGCTGAGGGGGTTCGAGGCGGGCGAAGAGGACCTCCGGGGCGGGCCGAAACGGGCCGCACGGGATTCGAGGAGCCTCAAGGCGAGCCGAGGATCGCGCAGTAGGGCGGCCCCGCCTCGCTCGGCTCGTCCGGCCCGCCCGGCTTGTCCGACGGTCCGCCCGGCTCGGCCAGCTCCCGCCGCGCGGCCCGCCCCGGGGCGGGCCCGGCCCCCGCGGCTCGCGGACGCCCCCGTCGACCTCGCCCTCCCCGAAGTCGAACCACACGTACACCGTCGACTCCGGCGGCACCTGCGTGCCGGGCCGCGGATACTGGCGTACGACGTGGTCGACGACGGCGAGGTACGGGTCCGGCCGGTCCGTCGCGTGCGGGGTCGGTCCCCGCGCCCGGGCCGCCTCCCGCGCGTCCACGGCCATCAGGCCGACCAGGCGCGGTACACGCACGTCCGATCTCTCGGGTACCCGGCGCACGGACGTCACCCCCCAGCGGGTACCCGGCAGAGTGGCTCCGCCGCGCACCGGCCGGAAGCGCCAAGTGGCTCACCGTGACAGTCGGTCACACTCCGTCATGCGCCGTGTCGCAGCGGGAGCCGGTAGCAGTGCCCCTGCTGCTGGGAGGCGGGGGTGGTGAAGACCTCGGCGAGCGTCATGCCCAGCCGCTCCGTGACCGCGATGGACCGTGCGTTGCGGGCGTTGACCATCGCGACCACCTCCGCCACACCCGCCGCCCGCACCCGCTCCAGCGTCTGCCGGGCCGCCGCCGTGACGTAGCCCCTGCCCCAGTACGCCCGCCCGAGGCGCCAGCCGATCTCGATGTCGCCCTTGGGACCCCAGTCCTGCGGCCACGGCTGGGCGCCGGTGAAGCCGATGACCCGGTCGTCCTCGTCCACCATGGTCCACAGGCAGAAGCCGTGCTCGGCGTCGTGCCGGCGCTGGCGGGCGGTGAGTTCCTCGTAGACGGACAGCTCCGCGGACCTCCCGCCGTGGAACTCCATGACGTCCGGGTCGTCGAAGATCCGGTGCCAGGCGACGGCGTCCTCGTCGGTGGGGACGCGCAACCGTACAGCGGGGGTGGCTCGGTTCACGGGGCAGCCCTTCAGCCGGGTGATCGGTAACGCTGAATAGACTGCCCATGTCCAGTGCCCGTCGGCACGCATATTTCCGAACTCTGGGGAGATCCCGCCGTGACCGAGCCCCTCTCCGACAACACCGCCGATGTGATCGTCGTGGGCGCGGGGCCAGCCGGCTCCACGACCGCGTACCACCTGGCCAAGGCCGGACTCGACGTCCTCCTGCTGGAGAAGACCGCGTTCCCGCGGGAGAAGGTCTGTGGCGACGGGCTCACCCCGCGCGCCACCAAGCAGCTCGTGGCGATGGGCATCGACATCTCCGAGGAGGCCGGCTGGCTGCGCAACAAGGGCCTGCGCATCATCGGCGGCGGCTCCCGCCTCCAGCTGGACTGGCCGGAACTGGCCTCCTTCCCGGACTACGGACTCGTCCGCAAGCGCGACGACTTCGACGAGCAGCTCGCCCGGCAGGCCCAGAAGGCCGGCGCGCGCCTGTACGAGCGGTGCAACGTCGGCGCCCCCGTCCTCGACGACCGCACCGGCCGCATCATCGGCGTGCACGCCAAGCTGGGGGAGGAGAAGCGGGAGGTCACCTTCCACGCCCCGCTGGTCGTGGCCGCCGACGGCAACTCCACGCGCCTGTCCCTGGCGATGGGCCTGCACCGCCGCGAGGACCGCCCGATGGGCGTCGCGGTCCGTACGTACTTCACCTCACCCCGCCACGACGACGACTACCTGGAGTCCTGGCTGGAGCTGTGGGACCGCCGTGGTGCCCAGGACCGCCTCCTGCCGGGCTACGGCTGGATCTTCGGCATGGGCGACGGCACCTCGAACGTCGGTCTCGGCGTGCTCAACACCTCGGACTCCTTCAAGGAGCTGGACTGGCGCGAGGTCCTGAAGGCCTGGTGTGCGTCCATGCCGGAGGACTGGGGCTACACCCCCGACAACATGACCGGCCCGATCCGCGGCGCCGCCCTGCCCATGGCCTTCAACCGCCAGCCCCACTACACCAAGGGCCTGCTGCTCGTCGGCGACGCCGGCGGACTGGTGAACCCCTTCAACGGCGAGGGCATCGCCTACGCCATGGAGTCCGGCCAGATCGCCGCCGACGTCATCGTCCAGGCGCACGCGCGGGCCACGCCGGCCCAGCGTGAGATCGCCCTCCAGCGCTACCCGCGCGTCCTGAAGGACACCTACGGCGGCTACTACTCGCTGGGCCGCGCCTTCGTGAAGCTCATCGGCAACCCGAAGGTCATGCAGATCGCGACCCAGCGCGGCCTCACCCATCCCATCCTGATGAAGTTCACCCTCAAGATGCTGGCCAACCTGACGGACCCGACGGGAGGCGACGCGATGGACCGCATCATCAACGGACTGAGCAAGGTCGCGCCGAAGGCCTGACGGGCCTGACGGGCCGGGCGGGCCGGGCGGGTCTGACGGGCCGGGCGGGTCTGACGGGTCCGGCGGGTCTGACAGACCTGGCGGCTCCGGTCAGCCCCGGGGCCCGGTGGGGCCGCCGGACTGCCCGGCGAGGGCCAGGGCGTTGGCGGCCCGGCGCGCGAGGACCTCGTCGCGCCGGGCCGCCGACTGCCGCAGCGCAGCCCTCCGTTCCCGGGCGGAGAGCCGGTCCAGGTAGACGTGGCCGTTCACGTGGTCGGTCTCGTGGGCGAGACATCGGGCGAAGTAGCCGGTGCCCTCGACGAGAAGCGGCTCGCCGTCCCTGTCGAGGCCCCGCACGACGGCCCGGTCGGGCCGGGGTACGGCCACGACGGCGCCGGGCACGGACAGACAGCCCTCGCCCTCGTCGAGCAGCCGCCTGGCGGACGGTTCGAGGGCCTCCGGTACCGGATTGACGACGTGCCCGACATGTCGGACACCCTCGTCGTGCAGGCAGTCGAGGACGAACAGGCGCAGCCTCACGCCCACCTGATGAGCCGCCAGCCCGGCCCCCTCGGCCACGTACATCGTGCGGAACATGTCGTCGATGAGCGCGGCGAGGTCGGGCCCGAACTCGGTGACGTCCCGGCACGGCTTGTGCAGCACCTCTTCGCCGGCCTCGGTGACCCGCCGTACCGACCCGCGCCGGGCCTCGGGCGCGAACGGGGGGTAGGAGGCGGCGGCGGGCCGCCCCTGTACGAAGACACTCGGCATGACGTTCTCTCCTTCGGCTCGTGGACGGGCCGGTGGGGAACCGGCCCGCGCCGAGCATGCCAGGAGAGGCCGAAGGGCCGCTGCCCCTGAGTGGCTGCGGCCCTTCGTGTGGATATGTCCGCGCGGTGCGGGTGTGTGCGTGCGTGCGTGACTACAGCACGCGCACCGCGCCGCTCGGCGGGTCGTAGTCCAGCGACGCCTTGACGACGCCGGTGGAGGAGTTCTGCGCGCCGACGAACATGCCGTCGCCGACGTACACACCCACGTGGTACGCGCTGCCCGCGCCGCCCCAGTACAGGATGTCGCCCGGCTGGAGGTTGCCCAGCCCCACCTGGGTGCCGGCGGTGGACTGGGCCTGGGAGACACGCGGCAGGTCGACGCCGACCGACTTGAAGGCGGCCTGCACCAGGCCGGAGCAGTCCCAGGAGTTGGGGCCGGTGCCGCCGGAGACGTAGGCGTCGCCGACCTGGGACTGCACGAAGGAGACGACCGCGGCGGCCGAACCGGTGGCCGCGGACGAGCTGCTGCCGACGCTGCTGCCCGAGTTGTCGGAGCCGCCGGAGGACCCGTTGTCCACCGAGGCGCTCAGGGTGGCGCGCTCGGCGTCGCGGGAGGCGCGCTCGGCGGCCGCCTTGCGCTCGGCCTCCTCGGCCTTCTTCTTCTTCTTCTCTGCCTCGGCCTTCTTCTTGGCCTCGGCGAGGTCCGTCTTGGCCTGCTTGGCGGCCTGCGCGGTGGCCGCGTCACGCTCGGCCCGCAGCTCGTAGCTCGCGGCCGCCTGCTGCGTGACGTCCGCGGACTGGGCGACCTGAGCGGCCAGGTCGGCCGTCAGTGTGGGCAGTTCAAGGGTCTGCGTCACCGGTTCGGCCGCGTGGGCCGCACCCGACGCCCCGGCCACTGCCAGGGTGCTGAGGACGCCACCGGCAACTCCGGCCCGCATCGCGATGGTCGACGCGCTGCGGCGGGGCTTCCGGTGGCTGCGTATGTGAGCGGTGTGGGACATAGGGACAACCGGTATCAGGAGCTCCTCCATACCTTCAAGAAACGTGTGCTCCGCCACAGTTGTTCAATCGAGCCCCGAATCCCGGGCGTGTCGTCTCTTATTGACGCCCTAACGGACATTGTGGGCGGCCCGTGACCAGGCCGTGATCACGGACTTTGATCGTTACGCCCGAATTGCCCTGCGCTTACCACTTGTTGGGACAGTTGGCCAAGCCCGGTTCTCGGACACCTCTCATGAATGTGGCGCAGGTCACGGAACGCTTGCCCCGTCGGCCGCGTCCGTGACGCGCGACCGGGTCCCGCGGCGCTCGTGAACGCGTGCACGTGTCCACATCGCTCCCGACCCTCCCTCCGAGGTGTGAACGCGTCCTCTATCAAGCCGACGGGTCCAGCACCAATTTGCATGCAAGAGAAGCATCTTGATATTGAGACGCCCGCTGCCCCCACCCTCTGGCCAGCGGTGACGAGCGAAAATGTCACCTCTGGTGATCACCTGAACGCTTCCTGTGTGAAGATCACCGCTCATCCGACTTCATGATCGTTCGTCAGGTGGTGGAGATCACAAAGCTTGTGCAATACCCCGTGTCGCAGATCACAGAGTGGCGGGCATAGGATGCGAGGCAGTTGGGCTTGTGACCTGCTTCACATGTTCGCGATCTTCGCCGGGACGAGCGGGGCTCGTGGGGCTGTTGGGGCGGCTGTGAGTCTGCTGCAAACGCCAGCAGTCAGTGCCGACTGAGAGGAGCGAGGAGCGGTGAACGCGTATGCGCCCATCCTCGTACTGGGAGCCCTCGGGGCAGGCTTTGCGATCTTCTCCGTGGTCATGGCCACGCTGATCGGTCCGAAGCGGTACAACCGGGCGAAGCTCGAGGCCTACGAGTGCGGCATCGAGCCGACCCCCACGCCGGCCGGCGGCGGGCGCTTCCCCATCAAGTACTACCTGACGGCGATGCTCTTCATCATCTTCGATATCGAGATCGTCTTCCTCTACCCCTGGGCCGTCACCTTCGACGCCCTGGGGATTTTCGGGCTCGTGGAGATGCTGCTCTTCGTGCTCACCGTCTTCGTCGCGTACGCGTACGTATGGCGGCGCGGCGGCCTGGAATGGGACTGAGGGGCCTTTGACATGGGACTCGAAGAAAAACTGCCGAGCGGCTTCCTGCTGACCACCGTCGAGCAGGCCGCGGGCTGGGTGCGCAAGTCGTCCGTCTTCCCCGCCACGTTCGGCCTCGCCTGCTGTGCCATCGAGATGATGACCACCGGCGCCGGCCGCTACGACCTGGCGCGCTTCGGCATGGAGGTCTTCCGGGGCTCGCCGAGGCAGGCGGACCTGATGATCGTCGCGGGCCGGGTCAGCCAGAAGATGGCGCCCGTGCTGCGGCAGGTCTACGACCAGATGCCGAACCCGAAGTGGGTGATCTCCATGGGGGTCTGCGCCTCCTCGGGCGGCATGTTCAACAACTACGCGATCGTCCAGGGCGTCGACCACATCGTGCCGGTCGACATCTATCTCCCCGGCTGCCCGCCGCGGCCCGAGATGCTGATGGACGCCATCCTCAAGCTCCACCAGAAGATCCAGGGCTCCAAGCTCGGGGTGAACGCGGAGGAAGCGGCCCGCGAGGCGGAGGAAGCGGCGCTCAAGGCCCTGCCCACCATCGAGATGAAGGGGCTGCTGCGGTGAGTGACGCGAACGGCACGGCAGGTGACGCGGACGGGGTGAACCCGGAGAAGGACCTCTCCGCGGAGAACCTCCCCGGCCAACGCGGCCAGGGCGGCGAGGAGATCCGCGTCCAGCGCGGCATGTTCGGCGCCAACAACGGCGGCGACACCTCCGGCTACGGCGGCCTGGTCCGCTCCGTGCGCCTGCCCGGGCCGGCGAGCAGGCCCTACGGCGGATGGTTCGACGAGGTCGCCGACGAGTTCGAGGGCGCGCTGGAGGAACAGGGCCTCCTGCCCGAGAACGCCATCGAGAAGACGGTCGTCGACCGCGACGAGCTGACCTTCCACATCGAGCGCGAGCACCTGGTGCGCGTCGCCCGCACCATGCGCGACGACCCGGCCCTGCGCTTCGAGCTCTGCACCGGCGTCAGCGGCGTCCACTACCCGCACGACAAGGGCCGCGAGCTGCACGCCGTCTACCACCTGCGCTCGATCACCCACAACCGGCTGATCCGCCTCGAAGTCAGCGCGCCCGACGACGACGCGCACATCCCGTCGCTGGTCTCCGTCTACCCGACGAACGACTGGCACGAGCGCGAGACGTACGACTTCTTCGGCATCGTCTTCGACGGTCACCCGGCCCTGACGCGGATCATGATGCCGGACGACTGGCAGGGCCACCCGCAGCGCAAGGACTACGCCCTCGGCGGCATCCCCGTCGAGTACAAGGGTGCCCAGATCCCGGCTCCGGACCAGCGGAGGTCGTACTCGTGAGCAGCACACAGTCAACGTCCGCGGCTTCGGCGCGCGAGACCACCGAGGGGACCGTCTACACGGTCACCGGCGGCGACTGGGACGAGGTCGTCCAGTCCGCCGCCCGCACCGACGACGAGCGCATCGTCGTCAACATGGGCCCGCAGCACCCCTCCACCCACGGCGTGCTCCGTCTCATCCTGGAGATCGACGGCGAGACGGTCACCGAGGCCCGCTGCGGCATCGGCTACCTGCACACCGGCATCGAGAAGAACCTCGAGTACCGGACCTGGACGCAGGGCACCACGTTCGTGACGCGCATGGACTACCTGACGTCGTTCTTCAACGAGACGGCGTACTGCCTGGGCGTCGAGAGGCTCCTCGGTGTCGAGGACGAGATCCCCGACCGGGCCACGGTCGTCCGAGTCCTCCTGATGGAGCTGAACCGGCTCTCGTCCCACCTGGTGTGCGTCGCCACCGGCGGCATGGAGCTCGGCGCCACCACGGTCATGATCTACGGCTTCCGCGATCGTGAACTGATTCTCGACATCTACGAACTCATCACCGGCCTGCGGATGAACCACGCGTACATCCGCCCGGGCGGACTCGCCCAGGACCTGCCGCCCGGCGCGGTGGACCAGATCCGCGAGCTCATCAAGAAGCTGAGGAAGAACCTCCCGGAGTACGACAAGCTCTTCACCGGGAACCCCATCTTCAAGGCCCGTATGCAGGACGTCGGCCATCTCGACCTGGCCGGCTGCATGGCCCTCGGCGCCACCGGCCCGATCCTCAGGTCCACCGGCCTGCCCCACGACCTGCGCAAGAGCCAGCCGTACTGCGGCTACGAGACGTACGACTTCGACGTCCCGACCGCCGACACCTGCGACTCCTACGGCCGCTTCCTGATCCGGCTGGAGGAGATGCGCCAGTCGCTCCGGATCGTCGAGCAGTGCCTGGACCGGCTCCAGCCCGGCCCGGTCATGGTCGCCGACAAGAAGATCGCCTGGCCCGCCCAGCTCGCCCTGGGCCCGGACGGACTGGGCAACTCCCTCGACCACATCAAGAAGATCATGGGCACCTCCATGGAGGCCCTGATCCACCACTTCAAGCTGGTCACCGAGGGCTTCCGGGTACCACCGGGCCAGACCTACACGGCGGTCGAGTCACCCAAGGGCGAACTCGGCGTGCACGTCGTCTCCGACGGCGGCACCCGCCCCTTCCGGGTCCACTTCCGCGACCCGTCCTTCACCAACCTTCAGGCCATGGCGGCGATGTGCGAGGGCGGCCAGGTCGCCGACGTCATCGTCGCGGTGGCGTCCATCGACCCCGTGATGGGAGGCGTCGACCGGTGACCACCTCTTCTTCGGAGCGGGGCGTCAGCCTGGGCATGCCGGAACTGCCCGCGCCCGCCTACCCGGACGACGTCCGGGCCCGGCTGGAGACCGACGCGCGCGAGGTCATCGCCCGCTACCCGGACTCCCGGTCCGCCCTCCTGCCCCTGCTGCACCTGGTGCAGTCCGAGGAGGGGCACGTCACGCGCACCGGGATGCGGTTCTGCGCGGACATGCTGGGCCTGACCACGGCCGAGGTCACCGCGGTCGCCACCTTCTACACCATGTACCGGCGCAGGCCGAGCGGCGACTACCAGGTCGGCGTCTGCACCAACACACTGTGCGCGGTCATGGGCGGCGACGCGATCTTCGAGTCCCTCCAGGAGCACCTGGGCGTCGGCAACGGCGAGACCACCGAGGACGGCAAGGTCACCCTGGAGCACATCGAGTGCAACGCGGCCTGCGACTTCGCGCCGGTCGTGATGGTCAACTGGGAGTTCTTCGACAACCAGACCCCGGCGAGCGTCAAACACCTCGTCGACGACCTGCGCGCGGGACGGCCGGTGACGCCCACGCGCGGGGCGCCGATCTGCACCTTCAAGGAGACCGCCCGGATCCTGGCGGGCTTCCCCGACGAGCGGGACGGCGCCGTCGCGGCCGGCGGCAGCGCGGGTCACGCCTCCCTGGCCGGGCTGAAGCTGGCCAAGGGCGAGGTACCCGCCGCGCGCGTGGTGCACCCGCGGGACGGCGGACCGCACGACGCGCCGCAGGACCGGGCCGTGCACGACCCGTCCCCGACGGAACACCTCAGCTCGCACGACGCGCCGCAGGACACAGCGGCCTCCGACCCCGCCAACCCGGCAGGGCCCACCGCCGAGGAGGGGGAGTGATGACCGTGGCAGCCGAGATCAAGGGCACCAGCCCGGAGAAGCTGCTCGCACCCGTGCTGTCGGCCTTCTGGGACGAGGACGAGTCCTGGACTCTGGACGTCTACCGGAGGCACGAGGGGTACGAGGGGCTCCGCAAGGCGCTGGCGATGTCGCCGGACGACCTGATCGCGTACGTCAAGGACTCCGGTCTGCGCGGCCGCGGCGGCGCCGGGTTCCCGACGGGGATGAAGTGGCAGTTCATTCCCCAGGGGGACGGCAAGCCTCACTATCTTGTTGTCAACGCCGACGAGTCGGAGCCGGGGACCTGCAAGGACATCCCGCTCCTCTTCGCGAACCCGCACAGCCTCATCGAGGGCATCGTCATCGCGTGCTACGCCATCAGGTCCTCGCATGCCTTCATCTACCTGCGTGGTGAAGTCGTACCGGTGCTGCGGCGGTTGCACGAGGCCGTGCGCGAGGCCTGTGCGGCCGGCTTCCTCGGCGAGAACATCCTGGGCAGCGGACTCGACCTCACACTCACCGTGCACGCGGGCGCGGGCGCGTACATCTGCGGTGAGGAGACCGCACTGCTCGACTCGCTCGAAGGCCGCCGGGGTCAACCGCGGCTCCGTCCCCCCTTCCCCGCCGTCGCGGGCCTCTACGCGTGCCCGACTGTGGTGAACAACGTCGAGTCGATCGCATCGGTTCCCGCGATCCTGAACAAGGGCAAGGACTGGTTCAGGTCGATGGGCAGCGAGAAGTCCCCGGGCTTCACGCTCTACTCGCTCAGCGGCCACGTCGCGGGCCCCGGCCAGTACGAGGCCCCGCTCGGCATCACGCTGCGCCAGCTCCTCGACATGAGCGGCGGCATGCGCCCCGGTCACCGGCTGAAGTTCTGGACACCGGGCGGCTCCTCGACGCCGATGTTCACCGAGGAACACCTCGACGTCCCCCTCGACTACGAAGGGGTGGGCGCCGCCGGTTCCATGCTCGGCACGAAGGCGCTCCAGTGCTTCGACGAGACGACCTGCGTCGTACGCGCCGTCACGCGCTGGACCGAGTTCTACGCGCACGAGTCCTGCGGCAAGTGCACACCGTGCCGCGAGGGCACGTACTGGCTCGTCCAGTTGCTGCGCGACATCGAGGCCGGCAAGGGCCGGATGTCCGACCTCGACAAGCTCAACGACATCGCCGACAACATCAACGGCAAGTCCTTCTGTGCCCTCGGCGACGGTGCCGCCTCGCCGATCTTCTCCTCGCTCAAGTACTTCCGCGAGGAGTACGAGCAGCACATCACGGGCCGCGGCTGCCCCTTCGACCCGGCCAAGTCGACGGCCTGGGCCGACCGCACGGAGGTGAAGGCATGACCGTGACCACCAATGCCCCTTCGGGAGGGGGAGAGGCGGCGGTCCCGCCGGAGGACCTCGTATCGCTGACGATCGACGGCGCCGAGATCAGCGTGCCCAAGGGCACCCTGGTCATCCGGGCCGCCGAGCAGCTCGGCATCGAGATCCCCCGGTTCTGCGACCACCCCCTCCTCGACCCGGCCGGCGCCTGCCGCCAGTGCATCGTCGAGGTCGAGGGCCAGCGCAAGCCCATGGCGTCCTGCACCATCACCTGCACCGACGGCATGGTGGTGAAGACCCACCTCACCTCGCCCGTCGCGGAGAAGGCCCAGCACGGTGTGATGGAGCTGCTCCTCATCAACCACCCGCTGGACTGCCCGGTCTGCGACAAGGGCGGCGAGTGCCCGCTGCAGAACCAGGCCATGTCGCACGGCCAGGCCGACTCCCGCTTCGAGGGAAAGAAGCGGACCTACGAGAAGCCCGTGCCGATCTCCACGCAGGTGCTGCTCGACCGCGAGCGGTGCGTGCTGTGCGCCCGCTGCACCCGGTTCTCCAACCAGGTCGCGGGCGACCCGATGATCGAGCTGATCGAGCGGGGCGCGCTCCAGCAGGTCGGCACCGGCGAGGGCGACCCCTTCGAGTCGTACTTCTCCGGCAACACCATCCAGATCTGCCCGGTCGGCGCGCTCACCTCGGCGGCGTACCGGTTCCGCTCCCGCCCCTTCGACCTGATCTCCTCGCCGTCCGTCTGCGAGCACTGCGCCGGCGGCTGCGCGACCCGCACCGACCACCGGCGCGGCAAGGTCATGCGGCGCCTGGCGGCCAACGATCCGCAGGTCAACGAGGAGTGGATCTGCGACAAGGGCCGCTTCGGTTTCCGGTACGCGCAGCAGCGGGACCGGCTGACGACGCCCCTGGTGCGCAACGCCGAGGGCGACCTGGAGCCGGCCTCCTGGCCGGAGGCACTCCAGATCGCCGCGCAGGGACTGCTCGCCTCGCGGGGCCGCACCGGTGTCCTGACCGGCGGGCGGCTCACCGTCGAGGACGCCTACGCGTACAGCAAGTTCGCGCGCGTGGCGCTCGACACCAACGACATCGACTTCCGCGCGCGCGTGCACAGCGTCGAGGAGGCCGACTTCCTGGCCTCCCGGGTCGCCGGACGCGGCCACGACCTCGGGGGCGCCTCCCGCACCGAGTCCGGGGAAGCCACGGGAGTCACGTACACCGCGCTGGAGAAGGCGCCCGCCGTCCTGCTGGTCGGGTTCGAGGCCGAGGAGGAGGCGCCCGGCGTCTTCCTGCGGCTGCGCAAGGCCTGGCGCAAGCACGGACAGAAGGTCTTCTCGCTGGCCACGCACGCCACACGGGGCCTGGAGAAGGCCGGCGGCACCCTGCTGCCCGCAGCTCCGGGCACCGAGACCGAGTGGCTGGACGCCCTCGCGAGCGGTGTCGGCCTGGAGACCGGTGGCGCCCGGGCCGCGGAGGCACTGCGCGCCGAGGGAGCCGTGATCGTCGTCGGCGAGCGGCTGGCGGCCGTGGCCGGCGGCCTCACCTCCGCCGTACGGACCGCTGCCGCGACCGGCGCCCGGCTGGTGTGGATCCCGCGCCGGGCCGGGGAGCGCGGCGCGATCGAGGCGGGCGCGCTGCCGTCGCTGCTGCCGGGCGGACGCCCGGCGACCGACCCGCGCGCGCGGGAGGAGGTCGCCGCCGTCTGGGGCCTGGCCGACCTGCCGCACCGCTACGGCCGCGACACCGGCGAGATCGTCGAGGCCGCGGCCCGCGGAGAGCTCCAGGCACTGCTGGTGGCGGGCGTCGAGGTCGCCGACCTGCCCGACCCGGCACGCGCGCGTGCGGCACTCGCCGAGGCCGGCTTCGTGGTGTCGCTGGAGCTGCGGCCCAGCGAGGTCAGCGGACTCGCCGACGTCGTGCTGCCCGTCGCCGCGGTCGCCGAGAAGGCGGGAACCTTCCTGAACTGGGAGGGCCGGGTGCGGTCCTTCGAGGCCGCGCTCAAGCCGGACCAGATGACCCGCCGCCTCGCGCCCGCCGACGCCCGTGTGCTCCAGATGCTGGCCGACGCCATGGACGTACATCTCGGCCTGCCGGATCTGCGCACCACGCGCGCGGAGATCGACCGGCTCGGCACCTGGGACGGGCCGCGGGCCGGCGAACCGCTGGGGACCGCGAGCGCCCTGCCGAGGCCGGCCGCCCAAGAGGCCGTACTGGCCGGGCACCGGCTGCTGCTCGACCAGGGCCTGCTCCAGCAGGGCGACGAGGCACTCGCCGGCACCCGGCACGCCGCACGCGCGCGCGTGTCGGCCGCCACGGCCGCCGAGGCGGGCGTCAAGGACGGGGACCTCCTGGCCGTCACCGGCCCCGCCGGAACCGTCGAACTCCCGCTGGAGATCACCGACATGCCCGACCGGGTGGTCTGGCTCCCGCTGAACTCCGCCGGCACCGGCGTCGCCTCCGACGCCGGGGTGCTGCCCGGAACCCTCGTCCGCATCGGTCCGGCGACGCTCGCGGGCGTGGCCCCCAAGGAGGTGGAGGCATGAGCCCGTACCTCGCCGCTGAAGACCTCTCGATGTTCGGCACCGACCCCTGGTGGCTGGTCGTCGTCAAGGCGGTGTTCTGCTTCGCCTTCCTGATGGTGACCGTGCTCTTCGCCATCGTGTGGGAGCGCAAGGTCGTCGCCTGGATGCAGCTGCGCGTCGGCCCGAACCGGCACGGCCCCTGGGGCCTGCTCCAGTCGCTCGCCGACGGCATCAAGCTGATGCTCAAGGAAGACCTCGTCGTCAAGCGCGCCGACAGAGTGGTGTACGTCCTCGCGCCGATCGTCGCGGCCGTCCCGGCCTTCATGGCGATCGCGGTGATCCCCTTCGGGCCGGCCGGCAACGAGATCTCGATCTTCGGGCACCGCACCACGATGCAGCTCACCGACCTGCCGATCGCGCTGCTGTACATCCTCGCGGTCGCCTCGATCGGCATCTACGGCATGGTGCTCGCGGGCTGGAGCTCAGGCTCCACGTACCCGCTGCTCGGCGGACTGCGGTCCTGCGCGCAGATGATCTCCTACGAGATCGCGATGGGCGCCGCGTTCGCCTCGATCTTCCTCTACTCGGGGTCGATGTCGACCTCGGAGATCGTCGCCCAGCAGAACGACCGCTGGTACATCGTGCTGCTGCCGGTCTCCTTCATCATCTACATCGTCACGATGGTCGGCGAGACCAACCGTGCCCCCTTCGACATGCCCGAGTCCGAGGGCGACCTGGTGGGCGGCTTCAACACCGAGTACTCGTCGATCAAGTTCGCGATGTTCATGCTCGCCGAGTACGTGAACATGGTGACCGTCTCGGCCGTCGCCACCACGCTGTTCCTCGGCGGCTGGCGGGCCCCCTGGCCCATCAGCACCTTCTGGGAGGGCGCCAACCACGGCTGGTGGCCGCTGCTCTGGTTCGTGGTCAAGGTCCAGTTGCTGCTGTTCTTCTTCATCTGGCTGCGCGGCACCCTTCCCCGGGTCCGCTACGACCAGCTGATGAAGCTCGGCTGGAAGGTCCTCATCCCGGTCTCCCTGGTCTGGCTGATGATGGTCGCGACCGTGCGGGCCCTCAGGAACGAGGGCTACGACTTCACCGACATCGCCCTCTACATCGCCGGCGGCGTCCTGGCCCTGCTGGTGCTGTCCTTCGTCGTGGACATGTACCGCGAGAAGGGCAAGCAGGCCGAACCGCCCGCCGAGGAACCGGCCGCCTTCGACCCGATGGCCGGCGGGTTCCCCGTACCGCCGATGCCCGGACAGGAGTTGCCGCCGGTGCCCAGGCGCCGTCCGCGCCGGGAGCGGGAGCTCATTGTCAGTGGTGGACCCGATACTCGGAGTGACGAACCTCTGGGCGGATCTACGGATGGAAAGGAGGCGTCCGATGGCTGAGGAACCCAAGGAGACCGACCCCGGTTTCATGAACCCCGTGGCCGGCTTCGGCGTGACCTTCAAGGCCATGTTCAAGAAGCGGCTGACCGAGCAGTATCCGGAGCAGCAGAAGACCACCGCACCGCGCTTCCACGGACGGCACCAGCTCAACCGCCATCCGGACGGCCTGGAGAAGTGCGTCGGCTGCGAGCTCTGTGCCTGGGCGTGCCCGGCCGACGCCATCTACGTGGAGGGCGCGGAGAACACCGACGAGGAGCGCTACTCGCCGGGCGAGCGGTACGGCCGCGTCTACCAGATCAACTACGCCCGCTGCATCCTGTGCGGCCTGTGCATCGAGGCGTGTCCCACGCGCGCGCTGACGATGACCAACGAGTTCGAGCTGGCCGACTCCAGCCGCGCCAACCTCATCTTCACCAAGGAGCAGCTGCTCGCCGGCCTGGAGGAGGGCATGGTCGACTCGCCCCACTCCATCTATCCCGGGACGGACGAGCAGGACTACTACCGGGGCCTGGTCACCGAGGCCGCGCCCGGCACGGTCCAGCAGGTGGCCCACTCCGAGGGCGAGGTCGTCCAGGAGGGCGACTCGACGTTCGGCGGGACCGAACCGGCGTCCGAGGAGGTGATCCGCCGATGACCGGGCAGCTCGCCGCCGCAGCGACTCTCTCCGCAGGCACCTCCACCGGAGAGGCCGTCCAGTTCTGGATCCTCGGCACGGTCGCGGTGATCGGCGCCCTGTGCACCGTCTTCATGCGCAGGGCCGTGCACAGCGCGCTCTGCCTCGCCGGAACCATGATCATCCTGGCGGTGTTCTACCTCGCCAACGGCGCGTACTTCCTCGGCGTGGTGCAGATCATCGTCTACACCGGCGCGATCATGATGCTGTTCCTGTTCGTGGTGATGCTCGTCGGTGTCACCGCGGCGGACTCCCTGAAGGAGACCATCAAGGGCCAGCGCTGGCTGGCCCTGCTGTCCGGGCTCGGCTTCGGCATCCTGCTGGTCGCCGGCATCGGCAACGCCTCCGTCACGGAGTTCACCGGCCTGGCCCAGGCGAACGCGAACGGCAACGTGGAGGGCCTCGCCTCCCTCATCTTCACCAAGTACGTCTTCGCCTTCGAGATCACCGGCGCCCTGCTCATCACGGCCGCCGTCGGCGCCATGGTGCTCACCCACCGCGAGCGCACCGAACGGGCGGCGACCCAGCGCGAGCTGGCCGAGCGGCGCGTCCGCGAGGGCAAGCACCTGCCGCCGCTGCCCGCCCCCGGCGTGTACGCCCGGCACAACGCGGTCGACATCGCGGGCCTGCTGCCCGACGGCACCCCGTCCGAGCTCACCGTCAGCCGGACGCTGCGCGAGCGGGGCCAGATCCGTGACGTCTCGATGGAGGCGCTGGGCGATCTGAAGGCGCTGGAGCAGCGGGCCGAGGAGCGTCTGGAGCGCAAGGCGGTCGATCCGGCCGATTCCGAGCGGTCCGAGGAGGCGTCGAAGTGAACCCCGTCAACTACCTCTACCTCGCGGCCCTGTTGTTCACGATCGGCGCCACCGGTGTGCTGATCAGGCGTAACGCGATCGTGGTCTTCATGTGCGTCGAGCTCATGCTCAACGCCTGCAACCTCGCGTTCGTCGCCTTCTCCCGGATGCACGGCAACCTGGACGGCCAGATCATCGCCTTCTTCACGATGGTCGTCGCCGCCGCGGAGGTCGTGGTCGGGCTCGCGATCATCGTGTCCCTGTTCCGTTCCCGCCACTCGGCCTCGGTCGACGACGCCAGCCTGATGAAGCTGTGAGGGGTCGCTGAATCGTGGAGAATCTCATTGCGCTGCTGGTGGCGGCGCCCCTGCTCGGAGCGGCGGTCCTGCTGTGCGGCGGACGACGGCTGGACGCCGTCGGCCACTGGATCGGCACGCTGCTGGCCGCCGCGTCCTTCGTGATCGGTGTCGTCCTCTTCACCGACATGCTCGGCAGCGGCGCCGAGGACCGCAGCCTGACGCAGCACCTGTTCAGCTGGATCCCGGTGGAGGGATTCCAGGCCGACGTCGCCTTCCGGCTCGACCAGCTGTCGATGACGTTCGTCCTGCTGATCACCGGCGTCGGCTCGCTCATCCACCTGTACTCGATCGCGTACATGGAGCACGACGAGCGCCGCCGCCGCTTCTTCGGCTATCTGAACCTGTTCCTTGCGGCGATGCTGCTGCTCGTCCTCGCCGACAACTACCTGCTGCTGTACGTCGGCTGGGAGGGCGTCGGTCTCGCCTCCTACCTGCTGATCGGCTTCTGGCAGCACAAGCCCAGCGCCGCCACCGCCGCGAAGAAGGCCTTCCTGGTCAACCGCGTCGGCGACATGGGCCTGTCCATCGCGATCATGCTGATGTTCCTGTGGTTCGGCACCTTCGCCTTCGGGCCGGTGCTCGGCGACCACGGAGAGGCCGGACTCGCAGGCGGAGCCGACGAGGGCAAGCTCACCGCGATCGCGCTGATGCTGCTGCTCGCCGCCTGCGGCAAGTCCGCCCAGGTACCGCTGCAGTCCTGGCTCGGGGACGCGATGGAGGGCCCGACCCCGGTCTCCGCCCTCATCCACGCCGCGACCATGGTGACGGCGGGCGTGTACCTGATCGTCCGCTCCGGCGCCATCTTCAACGGCGCGCCCGACGCGCAGCTGGTGGTCACCATCGTCGGCGCGGTCACGCTGCTGTTCGGTGCGATCGTCGGTTGTGCCAAGGACGACATCAAGAAGGCACTGGCCGGCTCGACCATGTCGCAGATCGGCTACATGGTGCTGGCCGCCGGACTCGGCCCCATCGGCTACGTCTTCGCGATCATGCACCTGGTGACGCACGGCTTCTTCAAGGCCGGGCTGTTCCTCGGCGCCGGTTCGGTCATGCACGGCATGAACGACGAGGTCGACATGCGCCGCTACGGCGGACTGCGCAAGTACATGCCGGTCACGTTCGTCACCTTCGGCCTCGGCTACCTCGCGATCATCGGCTTCCCGGGGCTGTCCGGCTTCTTCTCCAAGGACAAGATCATCGAGGCGGCGTTCGCCAAGGGCGGCACCGAGGGCTGGATCCTCGGCGCCTGCGCCCTGCTGGGCGCGGCCCTCACGGCGTACTACATGACGCGCGTGATGCTGATGACGTTCTTCGGCGAGGAACGCTGGCGCCACGCCCCGACGCCGTCGCCCGCGAAACCCGACGTGGAGCCCGCGGCCGCGACACGCGGCGAGACCGATTCCGGACGTGCCGCTGCCGCGGCGGGCCCGCCGCACCCGCACGAGTCGCCGGGGCTCATGACGATCCCGATGATCGTGCTCGCCTTCGGCTCGGTGTTCGCGGGCGCCTTCTTCGGCGTAGGCGACCGCTTCCTGCACTGGCTGGAGCCCATCACGGGGCACGACCACGGCCACGCGCCGATCAGCGCCCTGACGGTCACCCTCTCCACGGTCGCCGTCATGGTGATCGGTGTCGCGGCCGCCTGGGCGCAGTACGGGCGCCGTCCGGTGCCGGCCGTCGCCCCGCGCGGATCGCTGCTCACCCGGGCCGCCCGGCGCGACCTGCTCCAGGACGACTTCAACCACGTCGTCCTGGTCCGCGGCGGCGAGCACCTCACGCGCTCCCTGGTCTACGTCGACCACACCCTGGTCGACGGGGTCGTCAACGGCACGGCGGCCTCGGTCGGCGGCCTGTCCGGGCGGATGCGCAAGCTGCAGAACGGCTTCGCGCGCTCGTACGCGGTCTCGATGTTCGGCGGTGCGGCGGTCCTCGTCGCCGCGACCCTGCTGATGAGGGCGGTCTGATACCGATGTCCTTTCCCCTGCTGACAGTCACGGCGGCGCTGCCGGCCGTCGGGGCGATCGCCACGGCGGCCGTGCCGGCCGCGAAACGCACCGTGGCCAAATGGCTGGCGCTGCTGGTCTCGCTGGCCACGCTCGCGCTGGCGGTCACGGTCCTGGTCCGCTTCGACCCCGACGGCGACCGCTACCAGCTCACCGAGTCCCACTCCTGGATCGCGGAGTTCGGCGTCCGGTACGAGCTGGGCGTGGACGGCATCGCGGTGGCACTGATCGCGCTGACCGCCCTGCTGATCCCGTTCATCATCCTCGCGGGCTGGCACGACGCCGACCCGCTGGAGACCGGCAGCAGCCGGTGGCGGCCCACGCAGGGCTTCTTCGCCCTGATCCTGGCCGTCGAGGCGATGGTGATCATCTCCTTCGAGGCCACCGACGTCTTCCTCTTCTACATCTTCTTCGAAGCCATGCTGATCCCGCTGTACTTCCTGATCGGCGGATTCGGGGACCGGGCCCACGAGCACGGCGAGAAGACGGCCGCCACCCAGCGGTCGTACGCCGCCGTGAAGTTCCTCCTCTACAACCTGGCCGGCGGCCTGATCATGCTGGCCGCGGTGATCGGGCTCTACGTGGTCGCCGGGAACTTCTCGCTCACCGAGATCGCCGAGGCCCGGGCGAGCGGCGAGCTGAACATGGCGACCAGCACGGAACGCTGGCTGTTCCTCGGCTTCTTCATCGCCTTCGCGGTGAAGGCGCCGCTGTGGCCGCTGCACACCTGGCTGCCCAACGCCATGCAGGAGTCCACCGCCCCGACCGCCGTGCTCATCACGGCGGTCGTCGACAAGGTCGGCACCTTCGCGATGCTCCGCTTCTGCCTCGGCCTGTTCCCGGAGGCGAGCAAGTGGGCGACGCCGGTCGTCCTCGTCCTGGCGGTCATCAGCATCATCTACGGGGCGCTGCTCGCGGTCGGCCAGCGCGACATCAAGCGGCTGATCGCCTACGCGTCGATCTCCCACTTCGGCTTCATCGTCATGGGCATCTTCGCGATGACCAGCCAGGGCCAGTCCGGCGCGACGCTGTACATGGTCAACCACGGGATCTCGACCGCCGTCCTGATGCTGATCGCCGGTTTCCTGATCTCGCGGCGCGGCTCACGGCTCATCGCCGACTACGGCGGAGTGCAGAAAGTCGCCCCCGTGCTCGCCGGCACCTTCCTGATCGGCGGCCTGGCGACCCTCTCGCTGCCGGGCCTCGCGCCCTTCGTCAGTGAGTTCCTGGTCCTGGTCGGCACCTTCACGCGCTACCCGGTGATCGGCATCATCGCCACCTTCGGCATCGTCCTCGCCGCGCTCTACACCCTCGTCCTCTACCAGCGGACGATGACGGGCCCGGTGAAACCGGAGGTGTCCGCGATGCCGGACCTGCGGGTGCGTGAGCTGGTGGTCGTGGCGCCGCTGGTGGCGCTGCTGATCCTCCTGGGCGTCTACCCGAAGCCCCTCACGGACATCGTCAACCCCGCCGTGGAGCAGACCATGTCCGACGTACAGAAGAAGGACCCCGAGCCTGAGGTGGAGGCGGCCAAGTGAGCGCAACAGCCGTCCACAGCCTGTGGACAACGGCGGCGGCCGATCCGATCTCGAAGATCGACGCGCCGAAGATCGAGTACGGGCAGCTGTCGCCCGTCCTCATCGTCCTCGGCGCGGCGATCATCGGAATCCTGATCGAGGCCTTCGTGCCGCGCAGGTCCCGCTACTACGTGCAGACCTTCGTGTCCGCCGTCGCGCTCGTCGCCGCCTTCGCCGCGGTCGTCGCGCTCGCGGCGGGCGGATACGGCACGACCAAGGCGGGCATCGCGGCGATGGGCGCCATCGCCGTCGACGGACCGGCCCTCTTCCTTCAGGGCACCATCCTGCTGGCGAGCCTGGTCGGCCTGTTCACGTTCGCCGAACGGCGACTCGACCCGGAGGCGCACGGCAACCGCGTCGACTCCTTCGCCGCGCAGGCCGCGTCCGTACCGGGCAGCGAGAGCGAGCAGAAGGCGGTGAAGGCCGGGTTCACCACCACCGAGGTCTTCCCGCTCCTCCTCTTCGCCGTCGCCGGCATGCTGGTCTTCCCGGCGGCCAACGACCTGCTGACGCTCTTCGTGGCCCTGGAAGTCTTCTCCCTTCCCCTCTACCTGCTGTGCGCGCTGGCCCGCCGCAAGCGGCTGCTGTCGCAGGAGGCGGCCGTCAAGTACTTCCTGCTCGGCGCCTTCGCCTCCGCCTTCACCCTGTTCGGCATCGCCCTGCTCTACGGCTACGCGGGCTCGATGTCGTACGGCACGATCGCGCAGGTCGTCGACGGCACCGTGCAGAACGTCACCCCTGCGCTCGCCGACACCATGGGCAACGACGCGCTGCTGCTCGTCGGCTCCGCGCTGATCGTCATGGGCCTGCTCTTCAAGGTGGGCGCCGTGCCGTTCCACATGTGGACGCCGGACGTGTACCAGGGCGCACCGACACCGGTGACCGGGTTCATGGCGGCGGCGACCAAGGTGGCGGCCTTCGGCGCGCTGCTCCGCATCCTCTACGTCGTCCTGCCCGGCCTGCGCTGGGACTGGCGGCCGGTGATGTGGGGCGTGGCGATCGTCACCATGCTGGCCGGCGCGATCGTCGCGATCACGCAGACCGACATCAAGCGGCTGCTGGCGTACTCGTCGATCGCGCACGCGGGCTTCATCCTCGCCGGTGTCATCGCCACCACGCCGGACGGCGTCTCGTCCGTCCTCTTCTACCTGGCCGCGTACTCCTTCGTGACGATCGGCGCCTTCGCGGTCGTGACACTGGTGCGCGACGCGGGCGGTGAGGCGACGCACCTGTCGAAGTGGGCCGGGCTCGGCCGCAGGTCACCGCTGGTGGCGGCCGTGTTCGCGGTGTTCCTGCTGGCCTTCGCGGGCATCCCGCTCACCTCCGGCTTCTCGGGCAAGTTCGCCGTCTTCAAGGCGGCGGCGGAGGGCGGCGCGGCCCCGCTGGTCGTGATCGGTGTGATCTCGTCGGCGATCGCGGCGTTCTTCTACATCCGCGTGATCGTCCTGATGTTCTTCAGCGAGCCGCGGCCGGAGGGCCCGACCGTCGCGGTGCCGTCCCCGCTGACGATGACGGCGATCGGCGTCGGCGTGGCGGTCACGGTGGTGCTCGGCGTGGCACCGCAGTACTTCCTGGACCTGGCGGGACAGGCGGGGGTGTTCGTGCGCTGACGCGGCGCTCGCGCCTCTGTGACGGCGGCCCGGCATCCTCTCGGGGATGCCGGGCCGCCGCCGTTTGTGCCTGGGGGCTACTCGCCGTTGGGGCGGGCCTTGATGGCGGTCAGGTCCAGATCCAGCGGGAAGGGCGCGCTCCGGGAGCGACGACACATACGCGCAGCAGCTCCTCCGCCGCAGGGCACCATGGAAGGATGGCGACAAAACGGACGCCTGTCAGGCCGGGCCGAGAACTCTGTGCGGGGAGAAGAGATGTCCCTACCGGAACCGGAACGCGAGGCCGAAGCGGCGGCGGCCATCGGCTTCGACCTCGGCGAATGCGTCCGGGAGCCCATTCACCGGCTGGGCATGATCCAGTCCCACGGCACCCTGCTCGCGGTGGAGGCCGATACCGGCACCGTGGACACCGCGGCACTGAACACGCTCAGCCTGCTGGGGATTGCTGCCGAGGAGCTGGTCGGAGGGCCCATCACGCGGGTGCTGTCCCCCGAACACTGGGCCGAGGCGCTCCAGGTCTGCGCTCAGCACGATGCGGCCGGCCTGGTTCTCCCCGTCTCCGTCGATGTGGCGGGCACCCACCGGATGTTCGAGGTGACCGCGCACCGGCAGGGGCCTCTGGTCGTCCTGGAGTACGAGTCGCGCGCCGTCGCGGCGCCACGCTTCCCGCACTTCTACCAGGCGGTCCGGCGAGCTCTGACGCGTCTGCGGTCCTCGACGACAGCAGTCGAATGCTGCCAGGCGGCCACCCGTGAGATCCGGGCTCTGACCGGCTTCGACCGCGTGGTCGCCTACCGCTTCGACGGCGAGAACGGGCCAGGAGAGGTGGTCGCCGAGGACATCACCGGGGGTCGCGAGCCCTGGCTCGGGCTCTGGTTCCCCGCCAGTGACATCCCGCCCCAGGCCAGGCGGCTCTACCGCGACAACTGGATCCGGGTGATCGCCGACGTGGACGACACCAGCGTGGGTCTGCACCCTCCGCTCCGAGCCGATTCGGGCCTGCCACTGGACCTGTCGAACTCCGTGCTGCGTACGGTGTCCGGCTTCCATCTGGAGTACCTGCGGAACATCGGTGTGAAGTCGTCGATGTCGGTGAGCGTCCTCCGCGAAGGCGAGCTCTGGGGGCTCATCGCCTGTCACGGATACGCTGCTGTCACCATCCCCCCGGACATGCGGGCGGCGTGTGAGTTCTTCGGCGTGGCCTTCTCCCTCCAGCTCGCGGCCATCGAGGAACGCGAGCAGGCCGAGGCGCTCACCGCATCCCGCGAGCGCCTCGACCGGATCATCTCCCGGGTCACGTCGGACTTGGAGGACTCACTCCTGGCAGGTGACGACGCCCTCAGATACCTGCTGCACGCCGACGGCGCGGTGCTCTGCCGCGGTGGCCGCAGCACCACCAGCGGGATGAGCGTTCCTCCCGCCGTGCTGGAGGCCCTTCGGGCCCGCGCGGCAGGGCTGGCACCCGGCACGGCCTGGAGTACGGACCGCCTGTCGGAGGAGCCGGACGCTCCGGACGACTTGACGGAAGACGGCCCGGCAGGGGTCCTGATGGTGACGCTGAGCCGTTCGGGCGACTACCTCGCCTGGTTCCGTGGGGCCCGTCCGACCGCCCGCCAATGGGCCACCGACCCTTCCAGGCCCGTGCAGGTCGGACCGCGAGGCGAACGGCTCACCCCTCGCGGCTCGGGTGCGGTCTTCCGCGCGGTGGTACATGGACAGTGCCTGCCCTGGACGCCCACCGACCGTGCCACCGCACAGGAACTCTGGCGCACGCTGACAGGACTCGTGCTGCGGCACGAGGCGGAGCTGGCAGAGCTGAACGAACAGCTGCGCATCAGCAACTCCGACCTCGACTCATTCGCTCACGTGACAGCTCACGACCTGAAGGAACCACTACGAGGCATCTCCAACGCCGCGACCTTCGTCATCGAGGACGCCGGTGCGGCGCTCGACGCGACTACCGTCCGCCGGATGCACACCGTACGACGGCTGGCCGGCCGGATGGACGACCTGCTCGACTCGCTGCTGCACTTCGCCCGACTGGGCCGAGGCGGGCTGCACCGCACCCGTGTCCCACTGGACCGCGTACTGGATTCCGCGCTCGACGTGGCCGGCGAACGCCTGGCCGAAGCCCGCGTGCGGGTCGTCCGACATGACCTGCCCATGGTGTACGCCGATGAGAACCGGCTCTACGAAGTGCTGGTCAACCTCCTGGTGAATGCGGCCAAGTACGCCTCCGACCAGGACGATCGCACGGTCGAAGTCCTGGTCGCCACGCTCCGCCCCCCGGTCGGCGGTCCTCCACAGCAGACCGTCGTGGTCCGGGACAACGGCATCGGCATTCCGCCCGACCAGCAGCACGAGGTGTTCGAGCTCTTCCGCAGACTGCACGGGCAGGGCGAGCGCGGGGGCGGCACCGGCGTGGGGCTCGCGATCGTCAGGCGGATCGTCGAGCGCCACGGTGGCGAGCTGTGGCTCGACAGCGCACCAGGCCGCGGGACCGCATTCTTCTTCACCCTGGGTCAAGAGGGCGGCTGAGCGGCAGGGCCCTCGTCCCCGCCGTTCGCCTTTCTCTGCCAGTAGTCGACAGCCCCCTTCAGCACCGCTCTGAAGAGCTCGAAGTTGACCGGCTTGTAGATGTAACTGTCCGCGCCTGCCGCATAGGTCGTGTCCACCTCGTCCGGCCCGGTGGACGAGGTGAAGGCGACGACGGCCACGCCGTCCAGTTCGGGCCGGGAGCGGATCGACCGCAGCACCTCGGCTCCACTGGGACCGGGCAGGTTCAGATCCAGAAGGACGAGCCCCGGCCGACGGGCGGCCTCCAGCAACCGCTCGACGAATCCCGTACCCCGGTCGGTGAAGTCCAGTGCCAGCCACGGATGGGTGCGACGGAGCGCCCGCGCAATGGCCTCGGCGTCCTCCGCCGAATCCTCGACCACCCAGACGAGGTCGTGATCGATCCTGTGCTCCTCGGCAGGCCCGGTCATCCGGTGGACTCCGCCCGTGCGACGAGCACGGCGATGTCGTCGGCACCCGTCGCCCGGAATTCCACAACAGCCTCTGCCAGCCGCTCGGCGAACCCCTGGGCCCCACCGGCACCCTGCCGCGCGACCTCGTCGCGCAGACGTGATTCGAAGAACATCCCGTCGGCCGCTCTCGCCTCGGTCACTCCGTCGGTGAACATCACCAGCGCGTCCCCCGGCGCCAGGCGCACCGACCCGGATCCGTACTCGATGTTTTCCAGCACGCCCAGCAGATCCCCGTGGGCGACGAGTTCCTCCACGGTGCCGTCCGCCCGCCGCAGCAGAGGCGCCGGATGCCCAGCACTCCAGTAGCGCGCACGAAACCCCTCTCCGTCCGGTACCAGTAGCGCTACGAGCGCCGTCACGAAGCGGGACGTGCTCTCCCTGACCAGGGCCTGGTTCAGCCGTTGCAGCGCGTGCTCGGGCGTACTGCCGTCCTCGAGAAGGGTGCGCAGGGTGTGGCGGGCCAGACCTGTCAGCGCCGCGGCCTCAGCCCCTCGCCCGCAGACGTCACCGAGGAGGAGGGTCACTCCACCCTTCGCCCTCGGGACGGCGTCGTAGAAGTCACCGCCCACGTCGAGCGAGACGTCACCCACTTCGTACGCGGAACTCAGCGTGATCCCGGGAATCAACGGCAGCTCTCTCGGGAGCAGATGCCGTTGGAGGGAGACCACGTGGCGGCGCCGCTGTTCGTACAGGGTGCTGCTGTCGATTGCCAACGCCGCCCGGTCGGCCAGACCGGCAAGGAACTGTGAGGCCCCCTCGGCCACGACCGCGCGATGGTAGAGAAACGTCAGCGTGCCCAGGACCCGGCCCCGGGCCTTGAGCGGGTTCACACTGATCGCCCGCACGGCCCGGCCCGGCCCGGACGACGCGGGCCCGAAGGGCCCTCCCCGCAGCTCCTCACCCGTCAGAGCCAGTGCCTGCCCGCTGCCCAGTACCTGCTGCAACGCCTCTGCCAGCCAGGCGTCCTCGGCGGCAACCTTGGCGAGCCACTGCTGCTCACCGGCGTCCATGTGCGCGAAGGACACGGATTTCAGTCCTTCGGGAAGACACAAATGCAGAACGCACCCCTCGGCGATGGCGGGAACGGCCGTGCGAGCCACCCGCTGCACGGTGCTTCTCACGTCAAGGCTCGAATCCATTTGCAACGACGCCTCCGCCAGAAAGGCGTCACTCACCTGACGCACCTCGTCGGCGCGCCGCGCCGTGATGCGCCGGTCCGAGACCATGGCGACCTCGGCCACCTGCCGCAACCGGGTCCGCAGCGTCACATCGATGGCGTCCCTGTCCGCGGTACCGACCATGAACGAGGCCCAGCCGCCCTGCCCCAGCGGCACGGCACACTCGGCCAGACTCCGCGCGCCGGCCGCCACCAGTACCTGGACGTGGGGCATGGTGCCGTCGAGTTCCGACACTTGGCGAACCGTGACAGTCGGATCACCGTCCGGAGCCCCGGCGGCGCCGGATTCGCCGTAATTCCGTTCGATTTCCATGAGGGATGCTGTCGGCTCCGCCACGGTGACACTACGCAGATAGTGCAGCAGCCCGCCGCTCCAGCGGGTACCCACGACGGCGAGTACGCCGGGAATGCGGAGCAGCATGTCGTAGAGGGACTCGGCCAGCCCCGTCACGTCCTGCGCCGTTTCGGCGACGTGCCAGAGCTCATGCAGACGGCCTGACCACCATCCGTCATCCGCCTGACGTGAAGCCCTGTCCTCGTGCTGCTCCACCGCTGATCCGCCGTCCCGTATCACCGCTGCCGGCCCCGGCCCGTCAGGGGAAACGCTATGCCACCTCGCAACTGAGCGCCTCCAGGCGCGGTCTCGGTGGGCTTGGCGGGAGACGCGGCAGGCGCGACCGCCACAGGTCGCCCCTGCGGCCCTCGCCCGTCTCGCCGCCCGTTCCGTCCGTCGGACTGCGCATGGTCGGGCACGCAACGGGCACGACCTGGAGCCGCTTGTCGGTCAGAGAAGCGACGGCTGTACCCGCGCCGGCAAGGGCGGTGATTGAGGGGCGATCTTGAGGGCCAGGCCGGTCAAGGCGCACGGAACGCCTCAAGCGGCTCGGCAACAAAGATGCCCCGGCCGGAGACCTGGGGCTTTTCATGGAGCGGGTGACGAGAATCGAACGCGCGCTCTCAGCTTGGGAAGCTCATGGTCCGCTCGTGAAGAAGCTCGTGAAAGACCGGCTGCGGGCAGGTGAAGGCAGTCGCGGCGTCGACCAGCCGGGTATGCGGTGGCAGGCCGGGGGCCGGATCGTCAGCGGTCCGGTCTTCGTCAGGGGGCGGCCGGTCGAAAGGAGCGTTCTCGAATGCCAGTCTTGCAGATCTCCGTGGCAGGAGCTCCGATATCGCTTCTGGCTACCGTCTGATCACGGCCCGCAAGGGGGGAGCCTGTGGATAACTCCGGCGCTGTCGGCGCGGGCCCCTATCGTTGAGGCAGTGGTCGGGACAGGACGGACCAGACGGGTCAGACAGACCGGACGGGACGGCATGGCCCGGACGGGCGAGGCAGGACGTACGGGGGACGGGACGATGGGCGGGACGGGCGTGATCGGCGAGATGACAGAGGCTGCACAGGCGGCACGGGTGAGGGACGTGGACAGCGAGGCGCTGGCCACGCTGCACCGGGTCTTCGGGTACGAGGCCTTCCGCGGCGAGCAGGAGGCGGTCGTCGACCACGTGGTGGCGGGCGGCGACGCCGTCGTGCTCATGCCGACCGGTGGCGGCAAGTCGCTGTGCTACCAGATCCCGTCCCTGGTCCGGCCCGGCACGGGCATCGTGGTCTCCCCGCTGATCGCGCTGATGCAGGACCAGGTGGACGCGCTGCGGGCGCTCGGTGTGCGCGCCGGGTTCATGAACTCCACGCAGGACTTCGACGAGCGGCGCGTGGTGGAGGCCGAGTTCCTCGCCGGTGAGCTGGACCTGCTGTACCTGGCGCCCGAGCGGCTGCGCCTGGAGGGCACCCTCGACCTGCTCTCCCGGGGCAAGATCTCCCTCTTCGCGATCGACGAGGCGCACTGCGTCTCCCAGTGGGGTCACGACTTCCGCCCCGACTACCTCGCCCTGTCCCTGCTCGGCGAGCGCTGGCCGGACGTGCCCCGGCTCGCGCTCACCGCGACCGCCACGCACGCGACGCACCGCGAGATCACCGAGCGGCTGAACATGCCGACGGCGCGGCACTTCGTGGCGAGCTTCGACCGGCCCAACATCCAGTACCGGATCGTGCCGAAGTCCGACCCCAAGAAGCAGCTGCTGGGCTTCCTGCGCGAGGAGCACCCCGGGGACGCGGGCATCGTGTACTGCCTCTCGCGCAACTCCGTCGACAAGACCGCCGAGTTCCTGTCGCGCAACGGAGTCGAGGCGGTGCCGTACCACGCCGGCCTGGACGCGGGCACCCGCGCGGCGCACCAGTCCCGGTTCCTGCGGGAGGACGGCCTGGTCGTGGTGGCGACCATCGCCTTCGGCATGGGCATCGACAAGCCGGACGTGCGGTTCGTCGCCCACCTCGACCTGCCCAAGTCGGTCGAGGGCTACTACCAGGAGACCGGCCGCGCCGGGCGGGACGGGCTGCCGTCGACCGCCTGGATGGCGTACGGACTCAACGACGTCATACAGCAGCGGAAGCTGATCCAGTCCGGCGAGGGCGACGAGGCGTTCCGTCGCAGGGCCCAGTCCCACCTGGACGCGATGCTCGCGCTGTGCGAGACCGCGCAGTGCCGCCGTAGCCAGCTCCTCGCCTACTTCGGGCAGGACCCGGACCCGGCCGGTTGCGGCAACTGCGACACCTGCGTCACCCCGCCGGAGACCTGGGACGGCACGGTCCCGGCCCAGAAGGTGCTGTCGACGGTGGTGCGGCTGAAGCGGGAGCGCGGCCAGAAATTCGGCGCGGGGCAGATCATCGACATCCTGCTGGGCAAGCGCACCGCCAAGGTGATCCAGTTCGACCACGACCAGCTCTCCGTGTTCGGCATCGGCGAGGAGCTGACCGAGGGCGAGTGGCGGGGCGTCGCCCGGCAGATGCTGGCCCAGGGGCTGCTCGCGGTCGAGGGCGAGTACGGCACGCTGGTGCTCACCGAGACCAGTGGGGCGGTGCTGCGGCGGGAGCGGGACGTGCCGCTGCGCAAGGAGCCCAAGAAACCGGCCACGGCACGGTCGGCGGGCGGCGGGCGCGCGGACCGCAAGCCCAAGGCCGCCGCGGCCGAACTGCCCGAGGAACTGCTGCCCGCCTTCGAGGCGCTGCGTGCCTGGCGCGCGGAGCAGGCCCGCGAGAACGGCGTCCCGGCGTACGTCATCTTCCACGACGCCACACTCCGGGAGATCGCGACCGCCTGGCCCACCTCGGTCGGGCAGCTCGGCGGCATCAGCGGGGTCGGCGAGAAGAAGCTGGCGACCTATGGCGAGGGCGTGCTCGCGGTGCTGGCGGGACTGGACGGGCCGGCCGCTGCCACGGCGCCCGCACCGGGCCGTCCGCCGGCCGGTTCCGGCCCTGGCTCCGTCCCCGCCCCTGGCGAGGACCCCGCGGACGACTGGCCGGAGCATGAGCCCGAGCCGGAGCCCGACGACTGGATGTAGAGGCTTGCCGGGGAGTCGGTGGCGGGCGTCGGGCGGGCGTCCTGCGCGGCGCGGCTGCCTACGCCAGCGCCGTGAGGCCCGGCGCGAAGGTGATCAGCAGGGGCAGGAGGGGGACCAGGGCGGCTGTCGCCGTGGTCAGGGCCCGGTGCCGGGGGAGCAGACGGGGCGGGGGTTCCAGGAGGCGGTCGACCCGTTCGCCGAGCAGGCGGTGGCTGGAGGAGCAGGACAGGACGCCGCGGTGCTGGTTCAGCTCGATCAGGGCCAGCGCCGTGGTCAGGTGGCCGCAGCGCCGGGAGGCGGTGTCGTCGGCGGCGAGTTCGACCAGGCGGTGGGTCTGGTCGCAGAAATGGGCGAAGAGAGGGACCCGAGGGAAGCCGGTGGCCAGGGCGCTGGACAGGTGCAGCAGCCAGTCGTGGCGGGCCCGGGCGTGACCGCGCTCGTGGGTGAGGACGGCGTCGACCTGATGGTCGGTGAGGCGCTGGAGGGCGCCGGTGGTGACGATCAGCTGGGGCGGGTTGCCGGGCATCCAGTAGGCGTCCGGGTACTCGTCCTCCAGGACCAGCAGGGGGCCGCGGGCGGCGGGGAGTCCGGCGGGCAGGTCCGGGGCGCGTTCGCGCAGGTGGGCGCGTGACTGGGCGCGCCGCCGGCGGGCCTCGACGAGCTCGCGGGCGAGCATGGCGGTCGTCCAGGCGGCGCCGCCGGCCAGCAGCAGGGTGAGGGCGGCCGCCCAGGGCGGGCCTGCGGAGAGGTTGTAGGCCGCGGTCACCGCGGGCGGTGCCGGCGCGAAGAGCTGGGCGCGGACGGTGCCGAAGACGGCGGCGGCGCCGAGGACCAGAGACGTCAGGCAGCACAGCAGGACGGTGGCGACCAGACACTGCCACACCCACAGGGCGACGACCGGGTCCCGTTCCGGCCACGCGGACCGGGTCAGCGCGCGCGGTACCGGCACCGCGGCGGTCACGGCGACGACGAACAGCAGGAGCAGGCAGACGGTCATGCCACGGGCTCCGGATCCTGGTCGGAAGGGCGGCTCTGGCTGGGGTGCGGTTCTGCTGGGGCGGCGGTGGGGTGGTGCCGCGCACACCGCCCGCCGTCAGTATGACGGTGACGGGCGGTGTGAGTCAGGCCCCGAAGGGAAAGGATCCGGGATCCGGCGCGCGGGGGCCCTGAAAGCCCCGGGAGTTCGTGCGGGAGCCAGGGAGCCAGGGAGCCAGGGAGCCAGGGAGCCCCGGGGGCGCTACTGCCCGGTCCGCGGGCCGGTGACCCGTCCGGTCACCTCGCCCAGCCCCACCCGGACGCCGTCCGGACCCGGCGCCCAGGCCGACAGGGTCACCACGTCCCCGTCCTCCAGGAACGTCCGCTTGCCGTCGGGGAGTTCCAGCGGCTCGCGTCCGTTCCAGGTCAGTTCCAGCAGGGACCCGCGCTCCCGCTCGGTCGGTCCGCTCACCGTGCCCGAGCCGTAGAGGTCGCCGGTGCGCAGCGAGGCGCCGTTGACGGTCATGTGGGCCAGCTGCTGGGCGGCCGTCCAGTACATGGTGGAGAACGGCGGCTCGGAGACGACGTGGCCGTTGACGGCGACGGAGATCCGCAGGTCGTAGCCTCCGGGTTCGTCCCGCTCCCCGGCCGTGTCGTCGAGGTAGGGCAGCAGCTCGTGCGTGCGCTCCGGCGGTGCGACCCGCGCCTCCTCCAGGGCGTCCAGCGGCGTGATCCAGGCCGACACGGACGTGGCGAAGGACTTGCCCAGGAACGGGCCGAGGGGAACGTACTCCCAGGCCTGGACGTCCCGGGCGGACCAGTCGTTGAGCAGGCAGAGTCCGAAGACGTGCTCGCGGAAGTCGCCGAGCGCCACCGGGCTGCCCATGTCGGACGGCACGCCCACCACGAAGCCGACCTCCGCCTCGATGTCGAGGCGGACCGACGGGCCGAAGACGGGAGCGGCGTCGGCCGGGGCCTTGCGCTGCCCGGACGGCCGTACGACGTCCGTGCCCGACACGACGACCGTGCCGGAGCGGCCGTGGTAGCCGATCGGGAGGTGCTTCCAGTTCGGGGTGAGGGAGTCGGCCGCGTCGGGGCGGAAGATCTGACCGACGTTCCGGGCGTGGTTCTCGGAGGCGTAGAAGTCGACGTAGTCCGCGACCTCGAAGGGCAGGTGCAGGGTCACCGACGTCAGCGGATGGAACAGGGGTTCCAGGGTCTCGCGGTGGGAGGGGACGGTCACCCAGGCCGTGAGCGCGCGCCGGACGTCGGACCAGGCGGTGCGGCCGGCCGCCAGCAGCGGGTTCAGGGTGGGCCGTGCGAGCAGGGAGGCGTACGGCGAACCGAGCGCGTGGGCCGCCGCGCCGGCGTCCAGGACGTGGTCGCCGAGCCGGACGCCCACCGTCCGTTCCTGCGTGCCGGGGACCGAGAACACGCCGTACGGAAGGTTGTGCGGGCCGAAGGGGTCGCCCTCGGGGACATCGAAGGGGGGCATCGGGTGCTGCCTCGCTTTCGTGCTCGCCATGCGCCGTGCGCGCCGTGTGCGCCACGTGGTTCGTGGCCGGGCCACACGTTACGGGTGACATACCGGTCTTGGGCAGTGCGTCGGGAGGTGACGGCGCGTGGCGGGGAAGGGGGCGCTCGGGCGGGCTGACGTGCGTGGAGTGGTCCGGGCGCCGGTGCGGGAGACGGGGAGAGCGACCGGTGGGGCGGCCCCCGCACCGTCGGCGTACGCCCGCGTGAACGGCCGGGGATGTGGCGCTCCGCTTCCGCTTGAGTACGGGAAGTCGTCCACAGGCCGGTACGCAATCTTGACGGAGCGGTGCGAACGGGGTGACTCTGGGCGGGTGCTGGAAGGCCTCGGGGAGGGGGCCTTCGATGGCACACCAGGGGGGCGGATGGCCACAGGGGAGGCCGGTCCGGGTTCGGTGCGGGATGGTTCGCAGCCGAGGAAGCGGCTGGAAGAGGCCATGCGCAGCCGTCTCGGCCGGGAATGCGTGTACGTACCGTCATGCCGTTTCGGGCTGTACGCGGCACTGCGTCACTGGTGCCCGCCGGGCGGCCGGGTGCTGATGTCGCCGGTCAACGACGATGTCATCTTCTTCGTCGTGCTGGCGGCCGGGCTGCGGCCGGTGCAGGCGCCGTTGAACCCGTCGGACGCGTCCATCGACATCGATGCCGTGCCCGAGGAGGTGTGGGGATCGCTGTCCGCCGTACTGACGACGAACTTGTACGGCAACCCCGACCCGGCACCCGGACTGCGGGCCCGCTGCGACGCGTTGGGCATCCCACTGTTCGAGGACGCGGCGCACGCCATCGGCAGCGAGGTGGGCGGACGGCCGGTCGGCGCCTGGGGCGACGCCTCCGTTTTCAGCCTGTCCAAGCATGTGGGCGCCAAGGCGGGAGGCATCCTCGCGCTCGCCGACCCGGGGCTGCGGGACGCGTTGGAGAAGACCTGCGACGACCTGCTGCTGCCGCGCCGTACGACGGCCGAACTCGCCTATGCCGTAAGGCCGTACGCGGAGGCCGTCGTACGCGGGCTGAGGCTCCGGCGGGCCGCCTGGGCCACGATGCGGCTGCTGAAGCTGACGGAGCGGGAGGACATCCGGATGCCGCTGCGTCCCGGGGAGCTGGCCCGCGCGGCCGCCTCGGCCTCCGGCCTCGATGCCCACGGCTCCCCGGATGCCCGTGGCTCCCTCGACGCCCACGACCCCTGGGTCCGCGTCGACATGCACGACTACCGGCTGCGGGCCGGCCGGTTCCGGCTCGGGCGCATCGGGCGAAAACTCGACGGGCTGGACGGCGTACTCGCCGACTGCCGTGCGGGGACGGAGCTGCTGCTGTCGACGCGGTGGGCGAAACCGGCCGGGTGGGAGGGCGCGAGGAACCGGTCACCGGGCGCGGCGCAGCCGTTGTTCCGTGTGCCGTTGCTCGTGGCGGACCGGGACGCGGCGGCCCGTGCCCTGGCCCGGCGCGGCATCGTCGTCGGCTATCTCTACGACCCGCCGCTGGACGACTACGCGGGTGCCGCCTTCACCGACCCGTCACCCTCTCCTGAGGGGGCGCGCTGGTTCGCGCGGCACGCGCTGCCCGTGGACCCGCTGCGCGCCCGTGCGGCCGTCGCCGCGCTGGAGGAGTCCGGAGTACGGCCGGCCGAGGCACCCGAAGGGCTGGGCCCGATCGGTGGCTGAGACTCAGGTGCACGAGACCGCGGCGGCACCGGCGGGCGGCGGCCCGACGCCGCCCGACAGCGGGCACGGCGGCGACTCGCTCTTCAAGAACGCCTACTTCCTGATGCTCAGCACCGGAGTCTCCGCCGTGCTCGGCCTCGGTTTCTGGCTCGTCGCCGCCCGCTACTACTCGGAGGAGGCCGTCGGGCAGGGCTCCGCCGCCATCGCCGCGATGCGGCTGCTCGCCAGCATCACGGCGACCACGATGATCGGCGCCGTGGTCCGTTTCGTGCCGCGGGCCGGCCGTGCGACCGGGTGGCTGGTGTGGCGTGCGTACGCGGCCAGTTCGGTGGTCGTAGCCGTCGCCGCCGTCGTCTTCCTGCTCACCCTCGACCTGTGGGGCTCGTCGTACGCTCCACTGGGGACCGCGGAGGCGGGGGCGCTGTTCGTCGCGGCGTGCGTGGCCTGGGCACTGCTCACCCTCCAGGACGGCGTGCTGACCGGGTTGCGCAAGGCGGAGTGGGTGCCCGCAGGGAACGCGGTGTTCTCGGTCGGGAAACTGATCATGCTGGCCTTCTTCGCCACCACGATGCCGGTGCTCGGCATCTTCGTTTCCTGGGCCGTGGCCATCGCCTTCTCCACCCTGCCCCTCGGCTGGCTGATCTTCCGCAGACTCATCCCGCGCCAGGCCGCCGCCGACCGTGACGTGGAGCCGCCCAAGGTCCGGGAGATGGGCCGGTTCCTCGCCGGGGACTCGCTGGGCGCGGTGTTCAGCCTGGCGATGATCAACCTGCTCCCGGTGATGGTCGCGGTCAACTTCAGCGCGGCGGAGAACGGCTACTTCTACGTGGCCTACACCGTCGGCGGCACGATGGAGTTCATGGCCATCAACATGGCCTCCTCCCTCACCGCACACGCCTCGCACGACCCGCGCCGCCTCGCCGACGGCGTCCGCGGAGCGCTGCGCCGAATGACGCTGCTGCTGGTGCCGGTGGTGCTCTTCCTGGTCGTCTTCGCCCCGCAGATCCTCGCGCCCTTCGACGCGGACTACGCCGAGCACGGCTCCACGGTGCTGCGGCTGCTGGCCGTCGGCGCGCTGCCGAGAATCGTGGTCGAGCTGTACATCGGCGTGCTGCGCGTCCAGGGGCGTACGGGCGTGCTCGCCGCCGTGCAGGGCAGCATGTGCGTCCTGGTGCTGGGCAGCGCGGCGATGCTGTTCACCCCGGCCGGGATCGCGGGCGCCGGGTGGGCCGTGCTGGGAAGCATGACGGTGGTCGCCCTCGGCTGCGCGCCCGGCCTGCGCGCCGCCCTGCGCGGCATCGACGAAGCCGGTGGTTCGCGCGGGCCCGGGGCCTCGGGCCCGTCCGGTGGCACCGGACCGCTGGGCGGTCGGAAATCCGGCCCCGGCAACTCCTACGGCACCCACTGGGCACGGTTGAACGCCACCGCGGGATACGGCACGAACTGGGCGCGGCGGGCGGCGTACGAGAACGGGCAGTCCGAGGCGGCGTCGCGGGACGACACGGTCGCCCTGTTCATCGGGCGCCCGGGGTACGAGCGGGAAGCCCTGGAGGCGGACACCCTCGCGGTGATCGTCCGGCGGACCCGGCACCCCGACGCCGGGCCCGGTTCCGCATCCGGCCCGGACGCGAGACCGGACGCGAGATCGGACGTGAGTTCCGACGCGAATCGCGACGCGGATTGGGGTGCGGAAGCCGAGGTGGAAGCCGACGTGAATCGCGACGCGGGATCCGACGTCAACGCCGACGCGAAATCCCACGTGACCGACGTCTACGACGTGAGCCCGGGCCGTGACTCCGACTCAGGTGCCGCCTCCGGTCCGGGGCCCGGGGCCGGCGGCCGGGACGACGATGCCGGTCCCCGGGCCGACGGCAGGTTCGTCGAGGACGACTACGCGATCGGGACGGTTCCCGAGCGGCGTCTGAGGCCCGCCCTGTGGCTGTTGCTCGGCGTCGCCACCGTGGTCTTCCTGGTGGCGACGCGTGAACTGCCGTGGCTGGGCGGCGTGTCCGAGGTGGGGGCCGACCTCACCGGTCAGGAGCTGCTGCGGGGGGTGCCCCTGCCCGCACTGGTGGCGGGGGGCCTGCTGCTCGTGGTGTTCGTGGCGGCCGTGACCTTGTGCGCCTCGCCCGACCCCTGGCTGCCCGGTACCGCGCTGGGTGCCGCCGTCCTCGCCCTGCACGCGGCACCCGTCGCCCTCGGCCGGGAACCGGAGGCGGTAGGTGGGACGTTATATACCGAGACGGCCGGATTTCTCGCGGAAGCGGTGGGGCTCGACGGGCCCGGCCCACTGCTGCGCTGGACGCCGCTCGTTCTGCAGTTGCTGTGTCTCGTGCCGCTGTGGCTGCTGCTCGAGAAGGCGGGCGGCCGGCTGGCGTGGCAGGGACGGTGGGGGGTGCTGTATCTCGCCGCGGTGGGGGGCTGGGTCTGGCGTCAGGAGCTCGCGCCGGTCGCGCCGCCTCTCCTCCTGCTGCTCGTTCTCGTAGTCCTGCTCCTGTCACTGCGCCGCCCGGCTTTCAAGACGGACCTGACGGAGCCCCCGTACCGCGCCAGACCGAACGGCATGTCCAGGGACTGATCAAGCACGGAGCCGAATCGCCAGGGGGGAACCGTCGTGCGTCCGCCAGTAACTCCACGGGAGAGATCCGCACCAGAGCCCGCACCCGGGCAGGAGACCCCGGACGCCTCGAACCCGGACGCACCTAAGCCCTCGGACGCGCCGGACACCGGGGACACCCTCGCGCGCGGTCCCGAACACGACGCCGGAGCTGGAGCCGGACCCGGAGCTGGAGCCGGACCCGAAGCCGGAGCCCGACCCGATGCCGGAGCCGGGCCCGGTCCCGGTCACGACGCCGACGGCGGCCACGAACCCGGCCACGAGCGCGGCCATGAACCCGGCCACGAACCTGACTACGAGCGTGACCACGAACCCGGCCACGAGCGCGCCCACACGCAGGAGGAGATCGCGCCCCCCGGGCCTCGCAGGAGCCGGCCCCCCGCACGTCGCAGGAGTCGGCCACCACGACCTCGGAGGAAGCGTCCGCCCGGCCGGTCCGGGAGGCCACCGCACACGCCCACCAGCCCCCCGACCCGGAGCCCCGTGGCTCCGCCGCCGAGCCGCCCGTGACGGATCTGTCCGACCTCACCCCAGCCGCCTGGCCGGCCCGCGCCGCCGCCGCCTGGCCGACCGTGCCCCTGCTCGTCGCGCTCGCCCTGTGGGCCTACGCGATGCGCTACACCGACGTGACCGACCTGGACGACTTCGGCCTGGTCAGCGCGCTGCATCCCACCTTCTGGGCCGGCCTCGCCGTGCTCACCGCGGGCTTCTGGTTCACGGTGCGCAACCCGCGCCGCCGGAGCGCCTGGTCACTCGCTTACGTCCTGGGCCTGCTGGTGATGGAGCGGGCCACCCAGGCCGTCCTCTACGCGACCCCGCTCTACGCGTGGGCGTGGAAGCACGACGCGGTCATCGACCACCTCCTGACGTCCGGTGGGCTCCAGACCGCCAACCAGCTCGGCGACATGGCCGTCTACGACCAGTGGCCCGGCTTCTTCGCCGCCCAGGCCGCGCTGGTACGGCTGCTGGGCGTGGACAACGCCGCGATGTACATGGCCTGGTGGCCGTTGGCCTCCAGTCTGATGCTGCTGCTCCCGCTGCTGCTGATCTACCGGACCTTCACCGAGGACCGGCGGCTGATCTGGACCGCCGTGTGGCTGTTCTACGTCGCCAACTGGGTGGGCCAGGACTACTTCTCCCCGCAGTCCGTCGCCTTCGCCCTGCATCTGGGCGTCATCGCGGTCGTACTGCGCCGCTACGGCCGTTCCGGCGGGCGGCGCGGACGGCAGGGGCAGGCGGTGTGGACCGTACTGCTCAGCGTGCTGGTCACCGCCATAGTCGTCTCGCACCAGCTGACCCCGGGCATGCTCGTCGTCACACTCGTCGCGCTGGCCTTCACGCGCCGCTACCGTCACTGGGTCCCGGCGGTCACGACGGTCGTGATCTTCCTGGCCTGGTGCCTCACGGCCGCGCTGCCCTTCCTCTCCGTCGCCATGCCGGACATGATCCGCTCCGTCGGTGACGTCGGCGCCAACGTCGAGACCGGGTACGGGGCCACCCCGACCGGCACCGGCGCGGTGATGACCTCCTGGGCGGCCCGGCTGCTCTCGGGTTCCGTACTGCTGCTCGCGCTGGCCGGCGTACTGCGCCAGCGGGTGCTGAGGCACCGGGCACTGCCGCTGCTGCTGGTCGCGGCGGCGCCGCTGCCGATGTTCGTGGCGAGCAGCTACGGCAGCGAGATGATCTTCCGGGTCCTGATGTTCACGCTGCCGGGTGCGGCCTTCTTCGCCGCCGCCGCGCTGCTGCCGAGGGTCCGCACGCTGGCCGCCGACGCCGACGCCGCGTGGGAGAAGGACGGACATTCCCCGGCCACCACCGCCTCCGCCCGGCGCCGACGCTTCCCCCTGCCCTCGTTGCCCCCGCTGCGGTACGGGGCGTGGGTGCCGCCGCTCGTGCTGCTCGCCGGGACCCTCGCGTTCGTGCCGAGCTACTCGGGCAAGGACCGCGTCAACCACTTTCCGTCCTCGGAAGTGGCCCTGGTACAGCAGCTCTTCGACCAGGCACCCGACGACTCACTGGTCGTCGCGGCCAACCGGAACTACCCGCTCGCCTACGAGCAGTACTGGAGGGTCGACCACTACTGGTTCCTCGACGACGACCGGCGCCACGTCGACGAGATCGTCCGCGACCCGGCAGCCGTCCTCGCCCGTGACATGGCCGGCGTGGAAGCTCCGGCCCGTGCCTACTTCCTGCTCACCCAGGGGCAGGTGGCCAACTCGGAGATGAACGGCCAGCTCGACACGGCCCAGTTGAGACGCGTGCGGGAGTCCGTCACGACCTCACCGCTGTTCGAGCGCGTGGCTCAGAACAGCGCGGGCGTGCTCTACGTCCTGAAACCGGCGAGCTGAGAAGGGGAGTGGGTCGGACCATGAAACCGCAGGACGCCAAGGCATCACCGGACCCCCGGACATCACCGGACCCCCGGACATCACCGGACCCCCGGACATCACCGGGCCCCCGGACATCGCCGGACGCCAGTACATCGCCGGGCGTCACCGCACCGCTGGACGCCATGACACCCCAGGACCTCGTGATCCGGATGCTGCCGCCGTTCGGCGGCTGGCTGGCGCTCGCCGCGCTCGCCCTGCCCGGCGGCTCACCGTTGCGTGGCGCGGCGGTCGCCGTCTTCCTGGCCGTCGGCCCGGGCGCCGCCCTGGTGAGAATCTGCGGCCCCGCGCTGCGGGCCCGCCGTGCACAGGCCCCCGTCGGGCGTCGCGAGGCGGACTTCGAACGCCACTCCGACCTGCTGGAACGGCTGATGCTGGCCGTCCTGCTGAGCGTGAGCGCCGCGATGCTCGTCGCCACGGTGCTGATAGCCACGCACGCCTTCAGCGGGGACCGGGTCCTGCTGACGCTCACCCTGCTGACCACGCTCGCCGCGTTCTGCCCGCGCCTGCGTGCCTCCCCGAAGGCCAGGACGGCGCCGGGGGCGGCGCCGAGGACACGGAAGGGTTCCACTCTGTGAAGTTCGCCCGTCCCGCACGCCGCACGACCGGGGACTCGACGACTACCGGACAGCACCGAAGGCCCAAGGAGCCCAGGGGGACCAGGCACCCGGGCCGGCGCCGTCTGCTGATCACCTCCGTCACGGCCACCTGCGCGGTCCTGGTCGCGGTGCTCGCCCTGCGCGACGCCTCCGGGCCGGCCGACCCGGCCGACGACGAGAAGTGCCGCCCGACCGAGCTCCTCGAACCGCCCTGCGGCGCGTGGTTCGGCGCCTTCGTGCCGCACGACAAGTCCGACCTGGCCGAGAAGGTGCGCGCGTACGAGAAGAACGTCGAGCGCAGGCTGGACATCGTGTACACGTACCACGACATGTCGGCGGTCACGGAGACCCGCCTGGAGGGCCAGCTGCTCACCGAGCAGGAACAGCTCGTCGGCGAGGACCGCATGCTGCTGCTCTCCTGGGAGAGCAAGTGGTGGGGCGGGACCAAGCAGCAGCAGCCCACCTGGAAGCAGATAGCCGCCGGTGACCTGGACGACTCCGTGATCGACGTCCAGGCACAGCGCATCAAGGAGTACGGGCAGCGCACCGGGAAGAAGGTGTTCCTCTCCTTCGACCTGGAGATGGACACCCGTACGCCGGACAACGGCACCCCGGCCGACTACGTCCGGGCCTACCGGCACGTCCACGACCGGTTCCGCGAGCTGGGCGTCGACAACGTCGTGTGGACGTGGATCATCACCGGCTACCTGGACCACGCCGACCTGTTCGAGAGCATGTATCCGGGGGACGAGTACGTCGACTGGATCGGCTACAACCAGTACAACTACTACCTCTGCCACAAGACGGACTGGCTCACCTTCGCCCAGACCCAGCACGCCACCCACGACTGGATCCGCGCCAACCTCTCCGACGACAAGCCCCTGATGCTGTCGGAGTTCGGCAGCGCCTCCGACCCGAAGCGGCCCGACCGGCAGGCGGACTGGTACGCGCAGGTGCCCGGGGTGCTCAAGGACCTGGAGGGCGTCAAGGCCGCCCTCCAGTGGAACTACCGCGACCCGGGACCGCACTGCAACCTGGCCGTGGCGGGCGAGCGGGCGTGGGCCAATCTGCGCGAGGTGGCCGCCGACCCCCACCTCAACCAGCCGCTGAAGTGACCGGGGCCGCCCGGCCGGCTACCCGGCGAACTCGGGCCCCCGGACCATGGCCCGCCCCCGCCGGTACCACCGCCACGCCACGGTCTTCGGACCGTCGCGGTAGGGGGCGATCCGGGCGCCCCCGCCCGCCAGCCACGCCTCGACGTCGGCGACCGTGTGGCCGCGCCGCACGATGAGCCGGGCGATGCGGTACCGCTCGTCGCGGTCCGAGCTGAGCGCGTGCCGCACGGCGGTCGCCGTCTCGTACCCGGCGCGGGCCGACAGCGACCGCACCTTCGCGCTGTTGTAGCCGTGCGGGTAGGCGAGGTGGCGGACCGGATGCCCGAGGGCGTCCTCCAGTACGGCCTTGGACGTGCGCAGTTCGTACGCCAGGCCCCTGGCGGACAGGGTGTCGAGCTGGGCATGGGTGACGGTGTGGCTGCCGATCTCCATGCCGGAACGTTCCAGCTCCGCCGCCTCGTCCAGGGTCATCATCGGGGCGGGCGGCAGCAGACTGCGCCCGCCCGGAGCGATGGCCCCGGTGGTGAGGTAGGCGGTGGCGGGCAGCGAGCGCACGGCCAGCGCCTCGGCCGTGGGGCCGGGCAGGTCGGCGAAGCCGTCGTCGAAGGTGAGCAGCACGGGCCGGGGCGGCAGCGCCGCCCGGCCGGCGAGATGGTCGGCGAGCACGCTGATCGTGACCGGTGTCATCCCGCTGTCGACGATCGCGTCGAGATGGGCGGCGAACTCCCTCGGCGCGACGGTGAACTCGGCGATCCACGCGGGCGGATCGTCCATCACCGCGTGGTAGAGGAAGACGGGTATGTGCCCGCCCGCCGCCGGGACCCCCTCCCGAGCCCCGGTCCCTCCTGGAGCGTTGATCGCTCGCGAAGCCCCGGTCCCGGCCCCGGCCCTGTTCCCGGCCCCGTTTCCGCTCGCGGTCCCCGTCCTGCTCCCGGTCCCCGTCCTGCTCCCGGTCCCCGTCCTGCTCCCGGTCCCCGTCCTGCTCCCGGTCCCCGTCCTGCTCCCGGTCCCCGGCCCGCTCCCCGTCCCGTCCCCGGATGCCTCCGATGCGTGGGCCTCGCTCATCGCGCCTCCAGTCCGACCGTACGCAGGGCGCGGCGGGCGCGCAGGTAGCCGACGGGGCCGTAGAGCATGCCCCGGCGTTGCAGCCGGGACAGGCGCCGCGGCCAGGGATGGGTGCGCGAGTCGTGCCCGCCCGGCACGCCCACCGCCGGTCCCGTGCCGTCGGTGGCACCGCCGTCTGCGGCGGTGGCGCGTACGGCGGTGGCGCGTACGGCGGTCAGCCCGCGCGCGTGCGCCAGTCCGCCCGGCAGCCGGACGAGGAAGGCCGGCAGCAGCGCCGGCCGGTTCACCAGGATCGCCGTGAGGTAGGCGGTGAGGCCCGCGCCGTAGCCGTACGCCTGGGTCTCCAGGTCCCGCCAGGTCTCCCGGTGGTGGTGCCAGACCAGCGCGTGCGGGGTGTAGCGCAGCCGCTGTCCCTGGGCGAGGACGCGGACGAACCCGTAGAGGTCGTCGCCGCCCCGCGCGGGCGTACCCGCACCCGTCGCCGGGTCGAAGCCGCCGGCCGCCCGCAGCACCGACGTACGGAAGGCCATGTTGGCGCCCGAGCCGAACCGGCCCGCGGTGAACGGGAACAGCGGCTCGTCGGCGGGCGGTTCCGCCGGGTCGTACGTCCGCGGGGTGAAGCCCTTCGCGAAGCCGCCGTGGCTCTCCAGCAATACCTGGGCCGGGGTGCGCAGCCGCGCGGGCAGGATCAGTCCCGTGGCGCAGCCCAGGCGCGGATCGGCGGCGAAGGGCGCGGTCAGCTCGGTGAGCCAGCGCGGGTCGGCGACCACGTCGTCGTCGGTGAAGGCGATCACCTCGCCCCGTACGGCCGCGAGCCCCCGGTTGTGCGCGATCGCGAGTCCGGGGACCGGTTCGCACACGTACCGCACCCGCTCGCCGTACTTCCGCTCGACCAGCTCCCGGGTCTCGCCGGTGACGGGCGCGTTGTCGACGACGACGATCTCGAAGTCCGGGTGGTCCTGCGCGAGCAGCGAGTCCAGCGCGCGGGCGAGCTGGTCCGCCCGTTCCCGGGTGGCGACCACGACACTGGCGGACGGCGGCCGGGGCAAGGGCTCGCGCGGCTCCCCACCCGGCAGCTTCCGGGCGAGCCCGGCCAGCACCTCGGTGGGATCCGCGCCTTCGGGCACCTGCCCGAGCACGGTGCCGATGGGCAGCCCCGCTCGCCTGACCAGGACGAACACCGTCCCGGACGTCACCGGCGCGCTGCCCGGCCCCGGTCTCAGCTCCGCACCCCGCGCCCTTCCCGGACCTCCGGCGTCCTGCGTATCTCCGGCCTCCTGGGCGTCTCCGGCCTCGCGAGCGTCTCCGGCCTCGCGAGCATCTCCGGCCTTCCGTGTCAGCTCGGCCTTCCGTGCCCGCCGGGCCTCCCGTGCCCCCTCGGCCTGCTCCGGCCCCTCGGTCTCCTGCGCCCCCTCGGCGGCGAGGTCCAGCTCGGCGACCTGCACCGGGCCGATGCTCAGGAACCCCTCTATCTCCCGCCGTGTCTCCTGCCGCGCACGCCACACGCCGGCCATACGCCCACCCCCTCGTGGTTGCCCTCGGTCATCACCGGCGAAGCCGGGCCGCGCCCCTCAACGTCCGTACCGCCAGCGACGCCAGCCGGGGCCGGTCGCGCACGAAACCGTGTGCGCGGCGGGCCGGTTCGCGGCCGAGCCAGTGCAGCGCGGCGCCCGCGCCCACACGCGTCGCCGCCCCCTCGTACACGGGCAGTTCGCCCGTCTTCAGCGCGTCCTTGTACTCCGCCGGGCCCCGCCCCATGTCGAGCATCCCGATGCCGACGGCGGCGGCGGCCTCGGCCATCCGCAGATGCAGCACCAGCCCCGGCGAGTACTTGGCGAACTCCGGGTCGTACGCCGGGAACCAGCAGGCCAGGACCGTCGCGGAGCGCAGTCCGAAGTGGGCGGCGACCGGCCGGCCGTCCGCGTAGAGCACGGAGAGGGTGCCGGTGCACTCGGGCGCCCGGGTCTCGGCCAGCCGTGCCACGAGCCGGCTGATCCACTCCTGCGCGAACCGGTCGCGGCGCCCCGTCCTGCGGTACTGCGCCGACTTCCACTCCATGAGCGTGCGCAGCGCGGCCGGATCACGCTCGTCGAACACGAAGCGCACGTCACCGACCTGGCGGCCGAGCCTGCGCTCCTTGGCGAGGGTGGTCTTCAGGAACTTCGGCGACCGGTCGCGCAGCTCGTTCTCGTACGCCTCGTACCCCTTCTCCACGTCGATGACGTAGGTGGTGTGCTCCTCGGCGGCGTGCGGTACGAACAGTGTCTGCTCCGCCTCCAGGTTGTCGAAGGCGAAGCTCGACAGGGAGCAGGCCCGCAGCAGCCGGCGGGTGTCCGGGGCGAGGTCCTGGCGCAGCACCGCGCCCTGGCAGTCCGACACCCCGAGCCCGATCGCCCGGCCCTGGCCCAGCGGACCGTGCTCGTGCGGCAGGAACCCGGCCGCCTCCCCGCCGTCGTACACCACCGCGACCCGTGCCCGCGGCCGTACCCGGCCCACGACGTCGGTGAACTCCGGTTCCATGAACGGATTGCGTGGTGCCGTCGATTTGGCGCGCAGCTCGCGCCAGTGCTCCCGTTCCCCCTCGCCCAGCTCCTCCGGCCTGAGCACACGCACACGTCCGCTGTTCAACCCGACCCCCCGATCAAGTCCCCCGTGAACAACAGGAAGGTACCTCCGGGGCCGCCCGGCCGGTAGGTAGCGGACCATGTTGTTGCCAACCGGTGCACAGGCCTTTAACCGGCTTTAGCCGATGATGTGCCAGGTTTCGGACACGCTCGTGCGTAGTCGGGCCGTACTCGTACGCACTTGTGCCGTCCTCGCGCGTCCTCGTTCGGAAGCGGTCGGGGGTGAGTCGGACAGGTGCGGTGTCCGTATTCTCTGATCATGGACCGCACCGCGTACTCACTCGTCGCCACCGACCTCGACGGCACGTTGCTCCGTGGCGACGACACCGTCTCCGACCGGTCGCTGGCCGCGCTGGCGCGGGTGGGTGAGGCCGGTGCGCGGCACCTCGTGGTGACGGGGCGGCCGGCGCCCCGGGTACGGCCCCTGCTCGACCGCCTGGGCTGCACGGGACTCGCGGTGTGCGGCCAGGGAGCGCAGGTCTACGACGCCGGTACGCACCGGATGCTGTGGTCGGTCACCCTGGACCGGGAACTGGCCGAGACCGCGCTCGGCAAGATCGAGGCCGAGGTGGGGCAGGTGTACGCCGCGGTCGACCAGGACGGTGTCGACGGCCTCACGCTCATCGAGCCGGGGTACCTGATGCCCCACCCGACGCTGCCCGCGGTACGGGTCGAGCGGCGTGACGAGCTGTGGAGCACACCGATCAGCAAGGTGCTGCTGCGCCACCCCGAACTGTCCGACGACGAGTTGGCGTCGACGGCGCGCGCGGTGGTCGGTTCCCTCGCGACGGTCACGATGTCCGGGCCGGGGACGGTGGAGCTCCAGCCGTGCGGCATCACCAAGGCGACCGGACTGGCGCTGGCCGCCGAGCGCCTGGGACTGAGCCGACGGCGGACGATCGCCTTCGGGGACATGCCCAACGACATTCCCATGTTCGACTGGGCGGCGCACGGCGTCGCCATGGCCGGCGCCCATCCCGAACTCAAGGCGGTGGCCGACGAGGTCACCACGACGAACGAGGACGACGGCGTGGCCGTCGTCCTCGAGCGGATCTTCGGAACCTCTTAGTACGGCTCAGCCGGCCCGGGCCGGCCGGTGAGGCTCATCCGGCACGGACCAGTCGGTGCGTACGAGCCGGTGCCTGCCGGCCGTGCAGCTCAGTACGCGCTGAAGACGTTGTCCATCGAGCCGTACCGGTCGGCCGCGTAGTTGCAGGCGGCGGTGATGTTGGCGACCGGGTCGTACGGGTCCCAGGAGGTGCCGGGCACGTGGTACGCCTGGAAGGTCGGGGCGATCACCTGGAGCAGACCCTTGGACGGGGTGCCGTTGATGGCGTTGATGTCCCAGTTGTTGATGGCGAGCGGGTTGCCGGACGACTCCCGCATGATGTTGCGGTGGATGCCCTCGTACGTCCCGGGGATGCCGTGCTGCGCCATGATGTCGAGCGACTCACGGATCCAGCCGTCGAGGTTGTCCGGGTACGTCGTCGCCGCGGGGGCGGCGGTCGCGGCGGCCGGAGCGGTGGCCGGGGCGGCGGCCGGGGCGGCGGCGGAGGCGCTGGTCGCGCCGATGAGCGGCAGGGCGAGCACGGCGGCGCCGGTGCCGGCGACGGCGAGCTTGCGGGCGAGGCGGGTGGTGCGGGCGTGACGGTTCTGACCGTTGGCAGACATGCTTGAGTCCCTCTCCTTACGCCTGCGAGGTGAGCTGTCGGGTTCGGGCGGGGAGGTGCCCGGCCGGGCCCTGACGGGCACGGCTTCACCCCGAGCCGCTCCGGTGGTGACCGGGTGCGGCGACTTACCTGGGTCCCCCGCTCCTGCCTGCGAGTTTGTTGGCGGATGACTGTGTGTCCGGGCGGTGGCAGGATTCGGCGTCCGCCCGACAGGCCGGGAACGTATGCGAGAGCACATGTCCGAAACAAGTGCAGGAATCACCCAACGCGCCTGTTGACCTTGGTCTGGGGTGTTTGTGACGCTTGATCCTTTGCGGTCGCCAAGCCTCAACTGGCTTGCGGCGCAAAGGGAGGGCGCGGTCGGCGGCGGGGTTGCCTGCGGGCGGGATGGAGTGAGCCAACTCACGGGCTTCGGCAAGAGCGGCAAATCGGGCATTGGGGCCAACTGGGAGTCAATCGACCGTGGGTGGGGATGGCGTCGGGTGTCGGCCGATGGTCGGGCGGGCTGCCGGTGTGCGTGGCCCGTGTCCGGGCCGCGTCCGGGGCTGGGGGACCATGCCCGCGTCCGGGGCCGTGCCCGCGTCCGGGCCGTGTTCCGGCCTGCGTCCGTCCCGGTTTTCGGTGTCGCGCCCCTCCCGCACCCTGCCCTGTGTCCGTCCCGCGCCCGTCCCGCCTCCGGCCCCGCGTCCGGCTCTGCGGCCCACCTGGCGTCCGCCCCCCCCGGCCGGTGTTTCCGCGCGCTGTGCGGGCATCTGTTCGGGGTGGGGGTGGAGTGGGGCGAGTGGGTGACGTATTCGGAGTGCGGCCCGTTGGGAGGGATGGTGTGATCTTCGGTGGCGGGTTCTGGCTCTGGCGATGTCGATCAAAATCTGCTCATATCACCTGATCAAAAACATACCGTGCATGATCCGATACAGACCGGCCTGTAGCGGTGGGCGCTAACGGTGATCGAAAGGTGACCGGATACGCTGACTTGAGTGGTGGCAGCGACCTATCGACAAACCAGGTAATCGCCAGTAGACACCAGCAGACAGGAGACCCCTCGTGACCGTCGTCGGGCCGTTCGGGCTGAGCGTGCGGGACCAGGCTCTGGAAGCCGATGTCCAGACCGGATTGGTCGCTGTCGAGGAAGGGTTGCTTGAGGCAACCAAAAGCGAGGTCCCGTTCATCACGGAGGCCGCCCAGCATCTGGTGCGGGCCGGTGGCAAACGGTTCCGGCCACTCCTGGTGATGCTCTCGGCCCAGTTCGGCGACCCCTACGCCCCCGGGATCGTGCCCTCGGCCGTAGTCGTGGAGCTGACCCACCTCGCCACCCTCTACCACGACGACGTGATGGACGAGGCCGCCGTGCGGCGTGGCGTGGCCAGCGCCAACACCCGCTGGGGCAACTCGGTCGCGGTCCTCACCGGCGACTTCCTGTTCGCCCGCGCCTCCCAGATCCTCGCCGACCTCGGGCCCGAGGCGGTCCGCGTGCAGGCCCTGGCGTTCGAGCGGCTGGTCACCGGTCAGATCCTGGAGACGGCGGGACCGCAGGACGGGCGGGACCCGGTCGACCACTACCTGGACGTGCTGGGCGGCAAGACGGGATCGCTGGTGGCGGTCGCCTGCCGGTTCGGCGCGATGATGTCCGGCGCCGACGAGACGGTCGTGGACGTGCTGACCCAGTACGGCGAGCGGCTCGGCGTCGCCTTCCAGCTCGCGGACGACGTCCTGGACATCGCCTCCGACTCCCACGAGTCGGGGAAGACCCCCGGGACCGACCTGCGCGAGGGCATCCCGACCCTCCCGGTGCTGCGGCTGCGCGAGCGGGCGGCCCGGCTCGGACTCGCCGAGGACATCGCCCTGTGCGAGCTGCTGGACACCGACCTGAGCGACGACGCGCGGCACGCGGAGGCGCTGCGGCTGCTGCGCGACCACCCCGCGCTGGAGCAGGCGCGGCGGGACACCGTCCGGTACGCCAAGGAGGCCCGGGCGGCGCTTGCTCCGCTCAGGGAGTGTGAGGCGAAGGCCGCGCTGGTGGAGCTGTGCGACGCCGTGGTGCACAGGGCCGGCTGAGCGGCCCGGACGCGTACCTCGCCCCCTACGGGCCGGGGGAGTCGCGCCCCCGCCGTGTCATCCCGTAGGAGTAGGCGGAGTTGAGCCCGCGGTCTGACGATTCCACTTGGCGGATTTGGTCAGATGGACACCACGGAAAACACCAATCCTCACCGATTCGGGTGAGAATGGCGGCTCACGGGTGAACGAGTGCGAGGTCGCGAGACAGCCGCCGCCGACGACGGAGGTAGGGCACACATGGCACCGATCGATTCCGACGACAACACGACCGCGGGGACGGACGAGGACCGGCCGGCAGGACGGCGCAGGGCCGCGCGGTACGTCGTCCCGGTCGCGGTGATGGGGGTGGCGGCCGCGACGATCGGCCTCGTCCCGGCGCTCGCCGACTCCGGGGACCCCGACCTTCCGAAGGTCACGGCGGAACAACTCATCGAGAAGATCGCCAAGTCGGACGTGCAGCAGCTGTCCGGCACGGTCAAGATCACCACGGATCTGGGCCTGCCGAACCTCGGCGGCCTGGAGAGCGGCCTGATGTCGGGCATGTCCGGCGGTCCGGGTTCGGGCGGGGACGAGGACGGTTCCGCCGCCGATCCGTCGGCCAAGCTCACCGAACTGGTCTCCGGCACCCACACGCTCCGGGTCGCCGCCGACGGCCCCGACCGGCAGAAGCTGTCGTTGCTGGAGAACGCCGCCGAATACAGCCTGATCCACGACGGCAAGGACGTCTGGGGCTACGACAGCGAGTCCAACGAGGTCTACCACTCCACCGTGCCCGGCAGCGCCGAGCAGCCGGAGACGGAGGTGCCGGCCACCCCGAAGGACTTCGCCGACCAGGCCCTGAAGGCGGTCGACGACACCACGTCCGTGACCGTCGACGGCACCGCGCAGGTGGCCGGCCGGGACGCCTACCGACTGGTGATCAAGCCCAAGCAGTCCGGTTCGACCGTCGGCGCCGTCACCGTCGCGGTGGACGCCAAGACCGGCATGCCGCTGAAGTTCACGCTGACCCCGCAGAGCGGCGGCGCCGCCGTCGTGGACGCGGGCTTCACCAAGGTCAGCTTCGCGAAGCCGGACGCGTCGACGTTCGACTTCACCCCGCCGAAGGGTGCGAAGGTCACCGAGGGCGACGAGGTGGCCAAGGAGCCGGAGCACGGGCGGAAGGCCGAGGGCGATCTCGCCAAGGAGCTGGACGGCCTGAGGGAGAAGGACGGCCCGAGCGGGACGGACGGCCTGGAGGTCATCGGCGAGGGCTGGAACTCGATCGCCACCTTCGACACCGGCGGTCAGGGCGGCCTGCCCACGGCCTCCGCGGGCGGGGACCTCGGCGGCTTCCTCGGCTCCTTCGGCGACCAGGTCGAGGGCGACTTCGGCTCCGGCACCGTGTTCAAGACCCGCCTGGTCAACGCCCTGATCACGGACGACGGCAAGGTCTACGCCGGTGCGGTCACCAAGGACGCGCTGGTGAAGGCGGCCGACGCGGCCCAGTAGGCGGGTTCTCGTCCCGTACGACGATGAGGAGAGGGAGCCGATGGCCGAGCCGTCCGCCACGGAAACGGGAGGCGCGGGCCGGGAGGGTCGGGACCGGGAGAGCCCGGACCGGGAGAGCCTGGGCCGGCTGGTCCCGGGCCGGGAGAGCGGCTCGGTCGACGCCGTCATCGCCACCCGCGCGCTCACCAAGCGCTACCGCGGCGGACAGCTCGCCGTCGACGGTCTGGACCTGACCGTCCCGGCGGGCAGCGTCTTCGGCTTCCTCGGCCCCAACGGCTCCGGCAAGACCACCACCATCCGCATGCTGATGGGCCTGATCGAACCCACCTCGGGCACCGCCCGGGTCCTGGGCAGGCCCATGCCGCGCGCGGCCCGCACCGTACTGCCCCGGGTCGGCGCCCTCATCGAGGGCCCGGCCCTGTACGGCTTCCTCTCCGGGCGGGACAACCTGCTGCGCTACGACGCCGCGGACCCGACCGCCGACCCACGCACCCGGCGCGAGCGCGTCGCGGCGGCACTGGACCGGGTGGGCCTCGCGGCCGCCGCCGGCAAGAAGGCGAAGGCGTACTCGCTCGGCATGAAGCAGCGCCTCGGGCTGGCCGCGGCGCTGCTCCAGCCGCGCGGCCTGCTGGTCCTGGACGAACCGACCAACGGGCTCGACCCCCAGGGCATGCGCGAGATCCGTGCGCTCGTGCGCGAACTGGCCTCCGACGGCACCACCGTCTTCCTCTCCTCCCACCTGCTGGACGAGATCGAGCAGGTCTGCACGCACGCCGCCGTGATGGCCCGAGGGCGGCTGATCACCCAGGGCGCGGTCGCCGACCTGGCGGCCGGGGCACGCGGCCGGCTCGTGGTGACCACACCGGACACGGGGGAGGCCGCGCGGGTGCTGAAGGAGCAGGGGGCCGGGGACGTGGTCGTCACCGAGGACCGGGTGACGGCGGAGCCACCCGACCGCGACCTCGCCGACCTGAACGCCGCTCTGGTGGCGGCCGGCGTCCGCGTCCGAGGCTTCGCGGTGGACCGGGCCTCCCTGGAGGACGCGTTCGTGGCGCTGACCGGGGAGGGCTTCGATGTCGCGGGCTGATGCGTCGAGTACGTCGAGTACGTCGAGTACGTCGGGGGCGTCGGGGGCGTCGGGGGTGAGTGTGCCGGGGACGGGTGCGTCGCGCGCTGAGGAGTCGTCGGCCGAGGTAGCGGAAGCGGTGCGCGCCTCGAGCCCGCTGTGGTCCCTCGGACTGTTCCACAGCGAACTGCTGATCACCTTCCGGCGCTGGCGCACCCTCGCCCTGCTGGGCGTGCTGGCCGCCGTACCGGTCCTGGTGGGAATCGCCGTGAAGATCGAGACGAGCGACGGTGCGTCGTTCGGTGGCGGTGGCGGTGGCGGAGGAGGCGGCGCGGGGCCGGCGTTCATCTCGCAGATCAGTAACAACGGCCTGTTCCTGGTCTTCACCGCACTCGCCGCGACCCTCCCGTTCTTCCTGCCGATGGCCGTCGGCGTCGTCGCGGGCGACGCCATCGCGGGCGAGGCGAGCGCGGGCACGCTCCGCTATCTCCTGGTCGCCCCGGCCGGCCGCACCCGGCTGCTGCTCGCCAAGTACGCCACCGTGATCGCCTTCTGCCTCGCCGCCACCCTGGTGGTCGCGGTCTCGGCGCTCGCGGTCGGAGCGCTGTTGTTCCCGGTCGGTGACCTGACCACCATCTCCGGCACCCGGATCTCCTTCGCCGAGGGGCTGGGGCGCGCCCTGCTGATCGCCCTGGCCGTGGCCGCCTCACTCGTCGGCGTCGCGGCTCTCGGCCTGTTCGTCTCCACTCTGGCGGGCAGCGGCATCGCCGCGATGGCGACCACGGTCGGGCTGCTGATCACCGTCCAGATCCTCGACCAGATCCCGCAGCTCGACGCGCTCCAGCCGTACTTCTTCTCGCACTACTGGCTGTCCTTCGCCGACCTGATGCGCGAACCGGTCTACTGGGACGACCTGACGAAGAACCTAGGCCTCCAGGTCCTGTACGCCGCGGTGTTCGGCTCGGCGGCCTGGGCGCGGTTCACGGCCAAGGACATCACCTCGTAGGCGCGGGGTCCGCCTGCTCGTACGGGAAGCGGGCGAGCGGCGCCTCCTGTGCGAAGAAGGTCTTGGCGCGAGCCAGCGCCTCGGTGTCCTTCAGGACGTCCCCGGGCCTGCTGCCGTTGCCGAGCAGCACCCCGCCGAAGCGCATCCCCATGTAGGCCGCCGAGTTGTTCAGGCTGCCGATCAGCGGGTCGGCGACCTCCCGCTCCCGGTGCGCGAGCGCGGTGACGCCCCACAGGGTGCGGCCGGCCAGGGTCGCCTTGAAGTCGAGGCCGGGGGTGCGCAGCCAGCCGGACCAGTGGTCGAGGTAGCGCTTGACCGGCGCGGACAGCGAGTACCAGTACAGCGGCGAGGCGATCACGAGGTCCGTGGCGTCGAGGGTGGCGTCGAGCAGGAGGCCCGCGTTGCCCTCCGTGGGGCGTGTGTGGTCGCTGTCGTGCCGCAGGTCCCCGAACTCGGGCAGCGGATGCTCGGCGAGGTCGATCCACCGCTGCTCGACGTGCGAGGGCAGTTGCTCGGCGGCGCGGCGGGCGAGCAGCTCGGTGTTGCCGTCGGGACGGCTGCTGCCCAGCAGGAAGAGGAAACGGCGGGTCATGAGGTCTCCCGGAGTCGTCGGCGTGGCACGAATACTCAGCACGTGCATTCTATGCACGTGCATGTAAATCCTCATAGGGGTTTCCCGGCACGCCCGCCCGAGGAGCGGACGGAGAGCCGGCCCCCGAGGCGGGCTTTTGCCCGGTTCCGTCCGGGCGCGAGGAGGCGGGGAGGCGACGGGCAACGCGCCGCACGGGTCCGCCGATGGGTGCGTGACCTCCTGGAACGAGCCTGTGACACCCCGGTGACGTGAGAATCGCGAGCGAGCGGAGAGACTCGACAGCAGGTGTACAACAGGCATGACAGGCTCTGGACGGCTGGAAACCGAATCCGCCGACGGAAGCCGCCGATGAGTGGGGGAACGATGTCTCGACTCGGCCGCGACAAGCAGCGGGACCGCGAGGGCGCCGAGCGCTCGCCCGCCCCTGCGGCGACGCCGATCGACGTCCGTGTGCCGGACGCCGGTTCCGGCGGGCGCAGCGCTTCGGTCGATGGTTCGCTGATCGTCGCGGCCCCCGGCGAGGAGATCCAGAACGCCGTCCTGAACCGCCTTCACCGCCTCGCCCTCGCCGCCGGCCACCCCGTCATCGCCACGATCCACGACGAGCGCGTCGGGTACTCCGTCCCGCTCCGGGTCGACCCGGACGGCTCCAGCCACCTCGCCGCGGAACCGGTGCCGACGCCCTCCGAGGAGCCGGCCGTACGACGGGACCAGCCCACGCACGTCCTGCGGCCGGTGGAGCCGGCGCCGGGCGGCGCGCCGGCGGTCCCTCTGCCGACGGCGCCCGAGTCGCAGCGGGTGCCGGCCGGCGAGTCCGTACCGACGTTCACGCTGCGGGCGCTGCCCGAACCGGCCGCGGGCGCGGCGGTGCCCGGTACGGTGGCGCCGCCGACGGGAGAGTTCGGACCGCCGCCCCGGATGGACGGTGCTCCCGCGACCGGTGCCTCTGAAGGCGCGGGACCGCGGCCCACGCCCGGCGGGGTCACCGAATCCCGGGCCGCGGCGGTGGCGGACCTCGGTCTCGGCCTCGGCCTCGACCACGGCGGCGACTCCGGTGCCAAGCCCACCCCCACCCCGGCCCGCGGCTTCGACGCGGTGGCCGAGGCCGTGCTCGGGGACGAACCGCTCACCGCACCCGGCGACGCCACCGCCCCCTCGCTCCTCGCGGAGCCCACGGCCCGGATCAACGAGGCCGTCAAGGAGGGGCGTACGGCGGTCGCGTCGCAGCTCGCCGAACAGACCGTGACGGAAGCCTCGCGATCGCTGGGGCCGGAGCACCCGGAGGTGCTCCGGATCCGCGAACTCACCGCTTACATCGCGTACTTGTCGGGTGAGCCGGAACGAGCCTTCCGTCTCTCCCTGGACCTGGCCCGGATACACCGTCTCGCGGGCGACGCGGAGGCCTCGTACGGCAACGTGCAGAGCGCGGCCACCGCCTGGCGCGCCGTACGCGACCCCGCGCGGGGTCTGGAGCTGGGGCACGAGCTGGTCGGTCTCTGGGACGAACTCGCCGCCGAGGAGGGCCCGGCCGCGGAGGAGGCCGAGGAGCTGGAGTCGGCCCGCACCCGCATGGGCCGCCTCGGCGACCGCGTCCGCGCCCAGGCGGGCTGACCGGCCACTTCCACCGACCGGGCCGCTCCGCCGACCGGGCCGCTCCGTCGGCCGGGGCACTTCTCCGTGCGGAGGGGGACGTCGCGCCCTACCGCGACAGTTCCCACATCGCGTACGCGATGGCGTCGCTGTTGCGGTTCAGGGCCGTGTCGTTGATGTTGGCGGTCGTGTCGCAGGACGAGTGGTAGCAGCGGTCGAACGGCTGGCCCGCTGTGCCGCCCCACTTGGCCGCCTGTGCGGACGTCTTCCGGTAGTCGGCGCCGCTGAAGAGGCCGCCGACGGGGACGCCCGCGTTCTTGAAGGGCGCGTGGTCGGAGCGGCCGTCGCCCTCGGTCTCGATCTCCGTGGAGATGCCGAGGCCGGTGTAGTAGTCCTGGAAGGTCCGCTCGATCGTGGGATCGTCGTCGTAGACGAAGTAGCCGGGGTTCGGCGAGCCGATCATGTCGAAGTTCAGGTAGCCACTGATCTTGGCGCGGTTCGCGGAGCCGAGACTGTTGACGTAGTAGCGGGACCCGACGAGTCCCAGCTCCTCCGCACCCCACCAGGCGAAACGCAGGTGCTTGGCGGGCTGGTGGCCGGACCGGGCCACGGCGAGCGCGGTCTCCAGGACGGCCGCCGAGCCGGATCCGTTGTCGTTGATGCCGGGGCCGGAGGAGACGCTGTCCAGATGTGACCCGGCCATGACAACCTGATTGGCGTCGCCGCCGGGCCAGTCGGCTATCAGGTTGTAGCCGGTACGCCCGGAGGCGGTGAACCGCTGGACCGTGGTGGTGAAACCGGCCGCGTCCAGCTCCGCCTTCACGTAGTTGAGCGAGGCCTGGTAGCCGGGGCGGCCGTGGGCGCGGTTGCCGCCGTTCGCCGTGGCGATGGACTGCAGCCGCGTCAGGTGGGCCTTGACGTTGGCTATCGGTATGTCGGGCGCGGCGGCGACGGCCGCGGGCCCGGAGGCGTACGTGGCCGCGGGCTCGGAGGCGTGCCCGGGCGCGGGGTGCCCGGAAGCGGGTGCCGCGCCTGCCACGGATCCGCCGGTCATCAGCGTGGCGACCGCGACGGCACCGGCCGTCAGCGCACGCCCGGAAAGGGGGAGCTTCATGTGGGGGGCTCCGGATTCCTAGGGAGTCCCTGGGGAAGGGGCTCCGCAGCGAATGGGTGCCTGGATGGTGTGGCCGGGACTGACCCCGCGTCAAGGCCGCTATTCGGCCACGGTGTTACGCATATCGGAAACCTTTGGTCCTGGTCCCGGTCCCGGTCCTGGCCCCGGCCCTGGCTCCGGTCCCGGTCCCGGGTTCGGGACAGGTCCTGGCCCGTGCCCCGGCCCCGCCCCCGTCGACCGGGAGACCTCCCTCTCGCGCCGTCCCTCAGTCGAGTGCACGTCGCTGGGGACCCGGTTCTTGCCCGTCCTGGCCTCCGGTACGCGCTGGAACAGCAGTCGCCGCCCCCGCCCGGTGCGGCTCTCCTTCCGGCATGCCGGAGGCCACGACCCCCGCCTCCCGCACGGCGCCCCCCTTGTCGGGCGGTACGCCGCCGCCCGTCCGGTCCAACTGGGCCCTGAGCGTCCGGGCGGTCCGGTGGGCGGTGCGCAGGGCGTCCCAGGTGAGCAGCGTGAGTGCCAGCCAGACCAGGGCGAAACCGGCCCAGCGCTCGGGCGGCATGGCCTCGCCGAAGTAGAAGACGCCGAGCAGGAACTGGAAGACCGGCGCCAGGTACTGCAACAGCCCCAGCGTGGACAGCGGCACGCGGATCGCCGCCGCGCCGAAGCAGACCAGGGGGATCGCGGTGACCACGCCGGTCGCGGCGAGCAGGGCCGCGTGGCCCGCGCCCTCGGTGGTGAACGTGGATTCGCCCCGCGCACCGAGCCACAGCAGATAGCCGAGCGCGGGCAGGAACTGGATCGCCGTCTCGGCGGTCAGCGACTCGACACCACCGAGGTTGACCTTCTTCTTCACCAGGCCGTACGTGGCGAAGGAGAAGGCGAGGCAGAGGGAGATCCACGGCGGTTGGCCGTAGCCGATGGTGAGGACGAGCACGGCCGCGAAGCCGGTCCCGACCGCCGCCCACTGCGCGGGGCGCAGCCGCTCCTTCAGCAGCAGCACGCCCATCGCGATCGTGACCAGCGGGTTGATGAAGTACCCGAGCGAGGCCTCGACGACATGGCCGCTGTTGACGGCCCAGATGTAGACGCCCCAGTTGACGGTGATGACCGCGGCGGCCACGGTGACCAGGGCGAGCCTGCGCGGCTGCCGCAGCAGGTCACCCGCCCAGGCCCAGCGCCGTACGAAGAGCAGGGCGACGGCGACGAAGGCCAGGGACCACACCATCCGGTGGGCGAGGATCTCGCCGGCTCCCGCGGGCTTGAGCAGCGGCCAGAACAGCGGGACGAGCCCCCACATCCCGTACGCCGCGAAGCCGTTCACCAGGCCTATTCGCTGCTCACTCCTCGACGACCCGGCCACGGGCACCTCCTTCTCGCGTACGGCATGCGGGGACGGATGCATGCCAGGACGAAGGTAGCGCCGCATCCGCCCGCCTGTCATGCCCGTATCGGCATACGGTCATGACAGGCATGGAGGTCGCGACAGGCGGGGTGGATGTGACGGACGGGGTGGATGTGGCGGGGATCAGTTCTCGAGCGCGGCGGCGACGGCCTCGGCGAGGGGCGTGGTCGGGCGGCCGGTCAGTCGGGACAGGTCACCGGTGGAGACGACCAGTTCGCCCTTCTCGATGGCGGCGTCCACGCCGGCGAGGACGGCGGCCAGCGGCCCGGGCAGCCCGGCTCCGGTGAGGATGCCGGTGTAGGCCTCGGTGGAGACGGGGTTGTAGACGATCTCCTTGCCGGTCTGCCGGCTCAGCTCGGCCGCGTACTCCGCGAAGCTCCAGGCCTCGTCGCCGCCCAGCTCGTACGACCTGTTCTCGTGCCCCTCGCCGGTCAGTACGGCGACGGCGGCGGCCGCGTAGTCGGCGCGGGAGGCGGAGGAGAGCCGGCCCTCGCCGGCCGCCTGGACGACGGCGCCGTGCTCCAGGGCCGGGGCGAGCTGCTCGGTGTAGTTCTCGTGGTACCAGCCGTTGCGCAGCAACACGTACGGCACGCCCGAGCCGACCAGCACCTTCTCGGTGGAGCGGTGGTCGTCGGCGAGCGCGGCCGTGAGGCTGCTGGGGGCGCTGGTGTAGGCGAGCAGGGCGACGCCGGCCTTCCTGGCCGCGTCGATCACCACTGTGTGCTGCTGGACGCGGCCCTTGTCGAACTCGTTCCCGGAGATCAGCAGCACCCGGTCACCGGCCGCGAACAGGTTGTCGAAGGTCTCGGGCGCGTTGTAGTCGGCGACCGCGAGCCGTACGCCGCGGGCGGCGAGGTCGGCGGCCTTGTCGCGGTCGCGGACGACCGCGGTGACCTGGCCGGCCGGCACCTTCTCCAGCAGTTGCCGTACGACGTGACGGCCGAGGTGTCCGGTTGCTCCGGTGACGACGATGCTCATGACTTCACTGCTCCTTGTGGGCGGGATGTACCACTAACCGTAAAGCTCGCGCTAACGGAAAGGAAGTGCACACTTTGGAGTTAGGTACTTACGCCCGCGTAAGTGCTTGAGAGGTCTCCCGGAGCCCGAGCCCGAGCCCGAGCCCCAGCCCGAGCCCCGGCCCGAGCCCGACGCAAGACAAGAAGGAGCCCGGGCGGATACGCCCGGGCTCTTCCAAGGTGCGAACCGCCGCCGGTCTCAGCCGACGACGGTCCAGGTGTCGCCGCCGGCCAGCAGTGCGGCGAGGTCGCCCTTGCCGTTCTGTTCGACGGCGGTGTCGAGCTGGTCGGTCATGAGGGTGTCGTAGACGGGCCGGTCGACGGAGCGCAGGACGCCGATGGGGGTGTGGTGCAGGGTGTCGGGGTCGGCGAGCCGGGAGAGGGCGAAGGCGGTGGTCGGGGACGCGGCGTGCGCGTCGTGCACCAGGATGTCGGCTTCGTTGTCCGCGGTGACGGCGACGACCTTGAGGTCGCCGGTGGCCGGGTCGCGTACGACGCCCTTCGCTCCGTCGGTGCCGAAGCGGATCGGCTGCCCGTGTTCGAGGCGGATGACGGCTTCCTCGGCCCGTTGCTTGTCCTTGAGGGCGTCGAAGGCGCCGTCGTTGAAGATGTTGCAGTTCTGGTAGATCTCGACCAGGGCGGTGCCCGGGTGGTCGGCGGCCTGGCGCAGGACCTCGGTGAGGTGCTTGCGGTCGGAGTCGACGGTCCGGGCGACGAAGGAGGCCTCCGCGCCGATGGCGAGGGAGACCGGGTTGAAGGGCGCGTCCAGTGATCCCATCGGAGTCGACTTGGTGATCTTGCCGACTTCGGAGGTGGGGGAGTACTGGCCCTTGGTCAGGCCGTAGATCCGGTTGTTGAAGAGAAGGATCTTGAGGTTGACGTTGCGGCGCAGGGCGTGGATGAGGTGGTTGCCGCCGATGGAGAGGGCGTCGCCGTCGCCGGTGACGACCCAGACGGACAGGTCGCGGCGGGAGGTGGCCAGACCGGTGGCGATGGCGGGGGCGCGGCCGTGGATGGAGTGCATCCCGTAGGTGTTCATGTAGTACGGGAAGCGGGAGGAGCAGCCGATGCCGGAGACGAAGACGATGTTCTCCCTGGCCAGGCCGAGCTGGGGCATGAAGCCCTGCACGGCGGCAAGGACGGCGTAGTCGCCGCAGCCGGGGCACCAGCGTACTTCCTGGTCGGACTTGAAGTCCTTCATGGACTGCTTGCCCTCGGCCCTGGGGACCAGCTTCAGTGCCTCAGCCATCGATGGCCTCCTTCAGGACCGTGGCGAGCTGTTCCGCCTTGAACGGCATGCCGTTGACCTGGTTGTACGACTGGGCGTCGATGAGGTACTTCGCCCGGATCAGGGTGGCGAGCTGGCCGAGGTTCATCTCGGGGATCACCACCTTGTCGTACCGCCTCAGCACCGTGCCGAGGTTGTGCGGGAACGGGTTGAGGTGGCGCAGGTGCGCCTGGGCGACGGCCTCGCCGGCACCGCGCAGCCGGCGCACGGCGGCCGTGATCGGCCCGTACGTCGATCCCCAGCCCAGGACCAGGGTCCGCGCGCCGTCCGGGTCGTCGACCTCGACGTCGGGGACGTCGATACCGTCGATCTTGGCCTGGCGGGTGCGGACCATGAGGTCGTGGTTGGCCGGGTCGTACGAGATGTTCCCGGTGCCGTCCTGCTTCTCGATACCGCCGATCCGGTGCTCCAGACCGGGGGTGCCCGGCACCGCCCAGGGGCGGGCGAGGGTGTGCGGGTCGCGCTTGTAGGGCCAGAACACCTCGGTGCCGTCGTCCAGGGTGTGGTTCGGTCCCTGCGCGAACCGCACCGCGAGATCCGGCAGCTCGTCGGTCTCCGGGATCCGCCAGGGTTCGCTGCCGTTGGCGAGGTAGCCGTCGGAGAGGAGGAAGACCGGGGTGCGGTAGGTCAGCGCGATCCGTGCCGCCTCCAGCGCCGCGTCGAAGCAGTCCGCCGGGGTGCGCGGCGCGACGACCGGGACCGGTGCCTCGCCGTTGCGCCCGTACATCGCCTGCAGCAGATCCGCCTGCTCCGTCTTGGTCGGCAGGCCGGTCGACGGCCCGCCGCGCTGGATGTCCACGACCAGCAGCGGCAGCTCCAGACTCACGGCCAGCCCGATCGTCTCGGACTTCAGCGCCACACCGGGGCCGGAGGTGGTGGTGACGGCGAGCGAACCGCCGAACGCCGCGCCCAGCGCCGCGCCGATCCCGGCGATCTCGTCCTCGGCCTGGAAGCTCCGCACACCGAAGTTCTTGTGCTTCGACAACTCGTGCAGGATGTCGGAGGCCGGGGTGATGGGGTAGGAACCGAGGAAGAGCGGCAGGTCGGCCTGGCGGGAGGCGGCGATCAGGCCGTAGGCCAGCGCCAGGTTCCCGGAGATGTTGCGGTAGGTGCCCGGCGGGAACGCCGTGGCCGCCGGAGCCACCTCGTAGGAGACCGCGAAGTCCTCCGTGGTCTCACCGAAGTTCCAGCCCGCCCGGTACGCCGCGATGTTCGCCGCGGCGATGTCGGGCTTCTTCGCGAACTTGGCGTTGAGAAACTTCTCCGTGCCCTCGGTGGGCCGGTGGTACATCCAGCTCAGCAGCCCGAGCGCGAACATGTTCTTGCTGCGCTCGGCCTCCTTACGGGTGAGGTCGAACTCCTTGAGTGCCTCGACGGTCAAGGTGGTCAACGGCACCGGATGCAGGTGGTAACCGTCGAGAGAACCGTCCTCCAGCGGCGAGGTGTCGTAGCCGACCTTCTGCATCGCGCGCTTGGTGAACTCGTCGGTGTTGACGATGATCTCCGCGCCGCGCGGCACGTCGTCGATGTTCGCCTTCAACGCGGCCGGGTTCATCGCGACCAGCACGTTCGGCGCGTCACCGGGGGTGAGGATGTCGTGGTCGGCGAAGTGCAACTGGAAAGACGAGACGCCCGGCAGGGTGCCGGCGGGTGCCCGGATCTCGGCCGGGAAGTTCGGCAGCGTCGACAGGTCATTGCCGAACGACGCGGTCTCCGAGGTGAAACGGTCGCCGGTAAGCTGCATCCCGTCGCCCGAGTCCCCCGCGAACCGGATGATCACCCGGTCCAGCCGGCGGACGTCCTTCGCCCCGCCCGGTTTACGCTGCTCTCCTACGACGGATCCGTCGGCCTGCTCCGCTGGGCTGCTGACCTGGCTGGTCACTGAACTGGACCTCCCTCGAGGCGGCTGTCAGGGAACTGGTCTCCCACCGACCGTCCCGGGATCAACCCTACGTCCGCATGGGTTGACTTCCGGTGGACATTCGCATGATGGACCCGACCCGGTGATGGCCCGCCGCACTGGCATTCCACGGTTATTCCGCCCCCCGGCACTCGTGTTGTTCGTGAATACGCACCCTGTTCGTGCTTCGTGCTTCGTGCTTCGTGCTCCGTGCGTCGTGCTCTGTGCTTCGGTCTCTCTTGCGTTCGGACGGAACAGCCGGACCGCCGGGCCCGACAGCCGTTGGCGAGGTGTGGGACCGCTGAGCTCAGGAATTGAGATACGTGAGTACGGCGAGCACCCGCCGGTGATCGCCGTCGCTCGGGGACAGCCCCAGCTTCATGAAGATGTTGCTGACGTGCTTCTCGACGGCCCCGTCGCTCACGACGAGCTGCCGGGCGATCGCCGAGTTCGTCCGGCCCTCGGCCATGAGCCCCAGAACCTCCCGCTCGCGGGGTGTCAGCCCCGCGAGGACGTCCTGCTTGCGGCTGCGCCCGAGCAACTGCGCGACCACCTCCGGGTCCAGGGCCGTACCGCCCTGGGCGACGCGAACCACCGCGTCCACGAACTCCCGCACCTCGGCCACCCGGTCCTTGAGCAGGTAGCCGACGCCGCGACTTGAGCCCGCCAGCAGCTCCGTGGCGTAGCGCTCCTCCACGTACTGGGACAGCACCAGTACGCCGAGGCCGGGGTGTGCCTTGCGCAGCTGCACCGAGGCGCGCACGCCCTCGTCGGTGTGCGTCGGCGGCATCCGTACGTCCGCCACCACGACGTCCGGCAGCTCTCCCTGCGCGTCCAGCTCGGTGATGGTCTTGATCAGTGCCACACCGTCACCGACACCGGCGACGACCTCGTGCCCGAGGTCGGTCAGCAACCGGGTCAACCCTTCCCTGAGCAGCACTGAATCCTCGGCGATGACCACTCGCACCCTGTCCTCCACGATCTTCGGCCCCCCACAGCCCGTCCACACGTCTCGGCCCGCGCGGCCCACGCCGCGTTCACGGAACGTCCGTGCGACAGGCCCAGCATTCCACCATCGAAGGCCGGATGGGCTCGTGCAGCGGGAAGACGACGGGAAGACCGGTGCGCCAGTCCGGGTCCGGCTGCTCAGTGGCTGGTTTCCGATCATGCCGCCGCACCGCACCGCACCGCACCGCGCCCAGGGAGGGTGGGGCGCGGCGCGGAGGCATCAGCGGGGGCTTTCGGCGGTGGCTTCGGTGACGGCCCTCAGTGGCGGCTTCGGGGGAGGCGGACCTCAGCGGTGGTCGACGCGGCGCCTCACCTGGTCACCGGCTCGCTGCGCCACGGCAGCTCCGCCGTCACCCGCGTCGGTCCGCCGGCCGGCGAGTCCACCACGAGTATCCCGTCCACCGCGTCGAGCCGCTCCGCCAGTCCCGCCAGTCCCGATCCGGCGGACACGTCCGCCCCTCCCACACCGTTGTCCACGACTTGGAGCATCAGCCGGTTCTCCACCCGCCAGACCTCCACGGCGGCCGAGGTCGCCCGCGCGTGCTTGCTGACGTTCTGCAGCAACTCCGACACCGTGAAGTACGCGATCCCCTCGATCGCCGACACCGGTCGCTCCGTCAGGTCGACCTCGACACGCACCGGCACGGCACAACGCGAGGCGATCGCCGACAGCGCCGCGTCCAGGCCACGATCGGTCAGGACGGCCGGGTGGATGCCCCGTGCCAGGTCCCGCAGTTCCTGGAGCGCCGTCTTCACCTCGCCGTGTGCCTCGTCCACCATCACCGCCGCCGCACGCGGGTCCTCCCTGAGCTTCTCCTTGGCAAGGCCCAGATCCATGGCCAGGTTGACCAGACGGGCCTGGGCTCCGTCGTGCAGGTCGCGCTCGATGCGCCGCAGGTCAGCTGCCGCCGTGTCCACCACGACCCCCCGGTCCGACTCCAGCTCCACCACTCGCGTAGCCAGCCGCGACGGTCCGAGAAGCCCGTGCACCATCAAGCGGTCCACCGTCGTCAGCGCCCGGACGATCCAGGGCGTCGCCAGCGTGAACAGCAGTCCGACCAGCGCGGTCACGGTGATCTCGAAGGGGTTGTCCAGGTAGATCCGGTGCGTCTGGTCCCCGTACAGCTGGAGCCCGTCCTGGCCGGCGTACATCGGGAAGACCCAGAACCACAGCGGGTACGTCAGCATCGCCCAGCCGAACGCCCAGACGCTCACAGCGACGACGAACGAGAACACCGACCAGGGGAACTGCAGCACCGCGTACAGCAGGCTCCGCCAGGAGGCGCCGCTCTTCAGCACGGCTCCTATCCAGCCCATCGCGCCACGCTTCTTCAGCCGCAGCGGCTCCGGGTCGGACACCTTGAGACCCAGCAGCACGCGAGCCCGTGCCCTTTCCACCGCGCCTAGGCCGCGGCACCCGGCGAGTGCGGCCGCCAGCACCGGGACGCCCAGGAACGTCACCAGCAGGCCCGCTCCGAGCGCCGTCATCGTGATGGCGTACGTGAAGAGCAGGATGCCCAGCGGCAGGCTCAGCAGCACGTAGCCGAACTCTCGCCAGCTGCGTGCCTCGAAAGGCGCCCGCAGCCCTGCCGGCAGCCGGTGGTGGCGCGCACCGGTGTCCCCGGGGAAGCCGGGCCCGCTCCCGAACCCGTAACTCTGTCCGTATTCCGTGGCCATCGGTGCCGTCCTTCTCCTCGTCGTACGGCTGTGCTCTCGTAACTCCACCCTCCTCGACCGCGCACCCACGGGCCATGGAGCTCGTCGGCGTCTCAGAAGGGGGGTTTTCCCCACCCCCGAGAGGCAGGGCTGGGGCGGGGGCGGGGCCGGAGTATGTCCGTTACCTCGTGGCGGACGCGCGAGAGGTCTTGTCGGCGGCCTCGCGGTCGCGCCACGGCAGCTCGGCCGTGACCGTTGTCGGGCCGCCTTCCGGCGAGTCGACGACGAAGAGACCGTCGACGGCGGTCAGCCGGTCGGCGAGGCCCTTCATCCCCGTACCGCCGTCGAGACGCGCGCCCCCGCGGCCGTCGTCCCCCACCTGTATGAGCAGTCGGTCGGACGACCGCCACACCTCGACGGAGGCGGACTTCGCCCCGCTGTGCTTGCTGACGTTCTGAAGCAGTTCCGAGACGGTGAAGTAGGCGATGCCCTCGATGGCCGCCGCGGGACGCTCCGTCAGGTCGACGCTGACCTTGACCGGCACGGTGCACCGGGAGGCGACCGAGGAGAGTGCCGCGTCCAGGCCGCGGTCGGTCAGGACGGCGGGATGGATGCCGCGCGCCAGGTCCCGCAGCTCCTGCAGGGCCAGCTTCACCTCGCCGTGCGCCTCGTCGACCATGGCAGCCGCCGCGTCGGGGTCCTCCAAGAGCTTCTCCTTGGCCAGGCCCAGTCCCATGGCCAGGTTGACCAGGCGGGCCTGTGCCCCGTCGTGCAGATCGCGCTCGATCCGCCTCAGGTCGGCCGCCGCCGTGTCCACGACGACCCCCCGGTCCGACTCCAGCTCGGCGATCCGCCGCTCCAGCTCGTCGGACGGAGACAGCAGCCCGCGCACCATCGCCCGGTCGGCGTTCGCCAGGCCCCGCGCGATGAACGGCAGCACCGGCCACAGGACGAACAGCGACGTCAACGTGATGACGAAGGTGAGGATGCCCCACGGGAGCCGTATGAAGTCGTAGAGGACGGTGCGCCAGCCCACCGGGTCCTTCAACGACATCCACAACTGCGCGAAGAACCCGTCCCCGCTCCGCCACGGCAGCCGGCTCGGCTCCTCCACCCGCACGCCGAGCAGTGCCCGGGCCCGCGCCCGCTCCAGCTTGCCCAGTTGCCGCGCGCCCAGCAGTCCGGCAGCCAGCAGCGGCAGCCCGATCACCGTGACCGTCAACCCGACGCCGACGGCCAGCATCGCCATGACGTAGGTGAATCCGATCAGCGCCGCCGGGAAGTTCGCCAGCAGGTGGGCGACCTCCTTCCAGGTGTGCCGGTCGTATGCGAGGCGGGCCGGCGGCGGGCGGTCGCCGGTCGCCGCGCCGGTGGTCCCGGCGGGGCTCGATGTCGAGAGGCGTTCGGTCATACGAGTCAGCGTGCCGTGCGGCGCGGCACCGCGCCATGAGGTGGACCGCCGGGACGCACTGAGGAAAACCCCACCCCCGCGTCTTAAGGTGCGACGGGCTGCTTACCGTCTCTTTATCAGGCCCTAGACTCCCGTGCGTACAGATCGTCGAACAGCAGCGTTCAGGACAGGGAGCGAGGGACGCACGTGCCGGAACCGACCGTCGGCGATGTGACCGCCGTCGATGTACCCGTCACCGACGCGACCGTCGGGCTCGCCGCGGACTATTTCCAGTCCTACTCGGTCGTCGGACTGCTCGCCGTCGTCGGCGTGCTCTTCGTCGCCGTCGCCTTCGGCGCCGGACACCTGCTGCGGCCCGTGGTCCCGACGCCCGAGAAACTTCTGACCTACGAGTGCGGTGTCGACCCCGTCGGTGACGGCTGGGCGCACACCCAGGTCCGCTACTACGTCTACGCGTTCCTCTACGTCATCTTCGCGGTGGACTCGATCTTCCTCTTCCCCTGGGCGACGGTCTTCGCCGACCCCGGTTACGGCGCGACGACCCTCGTGGAGATGTTCATCTTCCTCGGCTTCCTCGCCGTGGGTCTGTTGTACGCATACAAGAAGGGCGTCCTGTCGTGGACGTGAACCCCTCCGAACCCGTGCTGCTCCCCGAGCCCAAGAGGCTGGGCGCACTCGCGCGCCTCGCCCCCGAGCCGATGAAGGTCGTCCTGAACTGGGGCCGCCGGTACTCCCTCTGGGTCTTCAACTTCGGCCTCGCCTGCTGCGCCATCGAGTTCATCGCCGCGTCGATGGCCCGCCACGACTTCATCCGGCTCGGCGTCATCCCGTTCGCGCCGGGCCCCCGCCAGGCCGACCTGATGGTGGTCTCGGGCACGGTGACCGACAAGATGGCGCCGGCCGTGAAGCGCCTGTACGAGCAGATGCCCGAGCCGAAGTACGTCATCTCCTTCGGCGCCTGCTCCAACTGCGGTGGCCCCTACTGGGACTCCTACTCCGTGACCAAGGGCGTCGACCAGATCATCCCGGTCGACGTCTATGTCCCTGGCTGCCCTCCGCGGCCCGAGGCGCTGCTCCAGGGGATTCTGAAGCTCCAGGAGAAGATCGCGCGGGAGTCGCTGGCGGAGCGGTACGGCACCTCGCCGCGGCCGTCGACGGCCGCGCTGCAGAGCGGCCTGGTCCGGCCGCCGGCCCCTGGCTCCGGCCCGGCTTCTGGCTCCGGCCCGGACCGGGACGCCGACCCGGGGGCGGGCTCGGGCACACTCCCGGGCTCGGGCCCGGAATCGGGGGAGGCGCGATGACCGCGGTCGGCTGGCTGCCCGCCGACGCCGGGGAACTCTTCGGCACCGGGGCCACGGCCGAGGAGTCGTACGACGTCCTCACCGTGGACGTGCCACCCGCGTCCTGGATCTCCGCCCTGGAGACCGCGCGCGACCGTCTGGGCTGCACGTACTTCGACTGGCTGAGCGCGGTCGACGAACCGGGTACAGGCTTTCGTGTCGCGGCGCACGTCGTGGCGCTCGGACCGGTGCGCCGACTGCTGCTGCGTACGACGGTTCCGCACGAGTCCCCGGTCCTGCCCACCGCCGTCGAGGTGTACGCGGGCGCGGCCTGGCACGAGCGGGAGACCCACGAGATGTTCGGTGTGGCCTTCGAGGACCACCCCGCGCTGGACCACCTGCTCCTGCCCGAGAACTTCGAGGGCCACCCGCTGCGGAAGGACTTCGTTCTCGCCGCCCGCGTCGCCAAGGCCTGGCCCGGGGCGAAGGAGCCGGGTGAGTCCGACCACGGCGGCCCCCGACGCCGCCAGATGCTGCCGCCGGGTGTTCCCGATCCCAATGAGTGGGGCCCGCTGAAGGGCCGGCTCCCTGCCGCTCCGGCCCGCCCGGCACGCGGGGCTGGGCGGGCGGCGGGGGAACGTCCGGTCCGGGCGGCGGGCGACCGCCCGGCCCGTCGAACCCGTACGGCCGGCGAGGGCTCCGCGAGTCAGACGGCATCCGGAACCGACGCCCCGGTTTCTCCGCGCCGTTCCCGGACGGCGTCGGAGGGATCCGCCAGCCAGGCGCTCCCGGCCGCCGAGCCCTCGGCTGCCCCGCGGGCCCGGCGGGCGCGGAGCGCGAGCGAGGGCTCCGCCTCCCAGCGGACGGGCGCTCCGACGGACGAGCCCGCAGCGGAGAGCCCGGCCGAGCGGGGCTCGGCCGGGCAGGACGTCGACGGGGCGGCTGCCCCACGCACCGGACGTGCGCGCAGCGCCGGCGAAGGCTCGGCGTCGCAGCGGGCCGGGGCAGGCGGCAGCGACTCCACGGGTCCCCGGCGTACCCGGAGCGCGTCGGAGGGATCCGCGAGCCGACGCTCCGCCTCCGGCACCGGAACGCCGGACGACACGGCCGGTGGCCCCGCCACCCCTGAAGGCGCCGACACCGCCACGTCCCCGCACACCGAGGAACCGGTCCCGAAGACGGCCCCCTCCGTACCCCGCAGCCCGGACGCCCCGTGGCACCACGCCCGCCCTGCCTTCGCAGAAACCGAGTCGGAGCCCGAGTCGGAGCCCGAGTCCGAGCCTGAGCCCGAGCCCGGGTCAGAGTCCGGGTTCGGGTCAGAGTCCGGGTCCGAGTCCGAGCCCGGTGCGCGTCGCGGGATGGAACCGCGGCCGGACATGACCCCGGACGCCACAGAGGTCCCGAACGAGCCCGGCACCTCGGATCAGCCCGGCGCCTCGGAAGAACCCGGCGTCTCCGAAGAACCCAACCCTGGGAACCAGAACCAGAACCAGAACCGTCCGGACTCCTCAGGAGGCTCGCAGTGAACGACGCGCTGGACGTCACCCTGCGCCTCCTGATCGTCTTCGTCGTCTTCCTCACCTTCCCCCTGATCGTCGGCCAGACCGAGCACAAGGTGATGGCGCACATGCAGGGCCGCCTCGGCCCGATGCACGCCGGCGGCTTCCACGGCTGGGCGCAGCTCGTCGCGGACGGGGTGAAGTTCGCGCAGAAGGAGGACGTGGTCCCCGCCGACGCGGACCGCCGCATCTTCCAACTGGCCCCCGCCGTGGCCCTCCTGCCCTATCTCCTGGTTCTCCTGGCCATTCCCGTCGGCCCCGGAGAGGGTGCGGTCGGTCAGGTCATCGACGCGGGCATCTTCTTCGTCCTCGCCGTCATGGGTGTGGGCGTCCTCGGCTCGCTCATGGCCGGCTGGTCCTCCGCCAACAAGTTCTCCCTTCTCGGCGGCCTGCGCACAGCCGCCCAGCTCCTCGCGTACGAACTCCCGATGCTGCTCACCGCTGCCTCGGTGGCGATGGCGGCCGGCACCGTCTCGCTCGTCGGCATCCTCGACGCCTTCGAGTGGTGGTGGCTGCCCTGGCAGATCGTCGGCGCGGTCGTCTTCTTCGTCGCCGGACTGGCCGAACTGCAACGGCCCCCGTTCGACATGCCCGTCGCCGACTCGGAGATCATCTTCGGCGCCTACACCGAGTACACCGGCCTGCGCTTCGCCCTGTTCCTCCTCGCCGAGTACGCCGGGATCGTCGTCCTGTGCGGTCTGACCACCGTCCTGTTCCTTGGTGGCTGGCACGGACCGTGGGGTGCCGACGGCCTCGGATGGGTGTGGACCCTGCTGAAGACGGCCGTCCTCGCCTTCGTCGTGATCTGGCTGCGGGTGACCTACCCGCGCCTGCGCGAGGACCAGCTCCAGAGGCTGTCCTGGACCCTCCTCGTACCCCTCTCCCTCGCCCAGATCGCCCTCACCGGCATCGTCAAGGTGGTGATCCAGTAACCGTGTCCCACTCGTCGCCCGACCACCGCACCCCAACGACGCCCTCCGGGCGGTCCCGCCTGTCGATCCCCGGCAGCGGCCTGGCCAAGGGTCTGGCCGTCACCCTCCGCACGATGACCAAGAGGACCGTCACCGAGCAGTACCCGGAGGCCCAGCCCGAGCTCCCGCCCCGTTCCCGCGGTGTGATCGGCCTGTTCGAGGAGAACTGCACGGTCTGCATGCTGTGCGCCCGCGAATGCCCGGACTGGTGCATCTACATCGACTCCCACAAGGAGACGGTTCCGGCGGCGGCCCCCGGCGGGCGCGACCGCAGCCGCAACGTCCTGGACCGTTTCGCCATCGACTTCTCCCTGTGCATGTACTGCGGTATCTGCATCGAGGTCTGTCCTTTCGACGCGCTGTTCTGGTCCCCGGAGTTCGAGTACGCCGAGACCGACATCCGTGACCTCACCCACGAACGAGACAAGCTCCGTGAGTGGATGTGGACGGTTCCGGCCCCGCCCGCCCTCGACCCCGGCGCGGAGGACCCGAAGGAACTCGTCGCCGCCCGCAAGACCGCCGACAAACTGGCCGCCCAGCAGGAGACGGCCCGAACGGCCGAAACGCACGCCGACGAGCAGGCCCGCGCCGCTGAGCAGCCCACCCGCCCGATGGGCGACTCCGGGCAGCAGACGGACCAACCGATTCCGCCGTCGGACCAGCCCGAAGGGGAGGGCCGGGGATGACCCTCGCAGCGACCGTCGGCCACCTCGCCGCGGGCTCCACGACCACGGCCGTCGAATCCCACGGTTTCCTCTCCCCGACCGGCGTGGAGATCGCCTTCCTCCTCGTCGGCCTGGTCACCTTCGGCGCCGCCGTCATCACCGTCACCACCCGGCAGCTCGTGCACGCCGCCCTGTGGCTGGTCGTGGCCCTCGGCGGTCTCGCCGTCGAATACCTCCTGCTCACCGCCGAGTTCATCGCCTGGGTACAGGTCCTCATCTACGTCGGTGCCGTCGTCGTCCTCATCCTGTTCGGTCTGATGCTCACCAGGGCTCCCATCGGCCGGTCCCCGGACGCCGACTCCGGCAACCGCTGGGCAGCCCTCACCGTGGCAGTGGCCGCCGCCGCGGCATTGGTGTGGGTCGTCGTCGACGCCTTCCGTACTACCTGGATCGACCTGGACGGTCCGGCAGCCGGCTCCACCGCCGTGACCGGCGCGAGCCTCTTCCAGAACTGGGTGCTCCCGTTCGAGGCCCTCTCCGTCCTCCTCCTCACCGCCCTGGTCGGCGCGATCGTCCTGTCCCGCAAGGCCAAGGCGGACGGCGCGGCCGACACCGGCCGTACAGCCGACGCCGGCCTCCCACCCGGCACCGGCCGCACAACCGGAACGGGCAGCCCACCCGGCACCGGCCGCCCAGCCGGAACGGGCAGCCCAGCCGACACCGGCCGCACACGCACCCCGGACCGCACACGCACTCCGGACCCCGCCCCCGAGGCAGACCCCGCCCCCGAGGCAGACCCCGCCCCCGACGCGGGCCGCACAGCCGATGCCGACCGGCCGACCGGCCCGGACGGTGCCGACCAGGGTGGTGTCCGCTGATGCACCTCGCCTATCCCGCCGTTCTCTCCGCCCTCCTGTTCTGCACGGGCCTGTACGGCGTCCTCGCCCGTCGCAACGCGATCCTCGTCCTGATGTCGGTCGAGCTGATGCTCAACGCCGTCAACCTCAACCTGGTGGCCTTCGACGTCTGGCTCAGCAAGACCGCCGAGGAGACCCTGCACTCCGGTCAGGCCCTCACCCTGTTCACGATCGCCATCGCGGCCGCCGAGATCGGTATCGGCCTGGCGATCGTGCTCGCCGTCCACCGCAACCGCGGCACCTCGGACATCGACAGGCTCCGCGACACCGCCGAGGGCCACGAGCCCGACGGCCCCGACACCGCTGCCCCCGAGACCGGGACCCCCGCCGAGAAGGCCGAGGCCACCGCGTGACCACGACCACCCTCGCCGTACTCGTCCCCCTCCTTCCCTTCCTCGGGGCAGCCGCCGGTCTCCTGATGGGCCGTACGGCCCCCGGGTTCGTCCGCCCGCTCGCCGTCCTGCCGACACTCGCGGCCCTCGTCCTCGCCGTGCTGGTCGCAGCCCGCCAGGGTGGCGACCGGGCCGTCAACGCAGTCACGGAGCTGACGCCCACGGGCTCGGTCCCCGTCGAGCTCGCCCTGCACATCGACGGCTTCGCCGCCCTTGTCGCCGTCCTGGTCGGCTCCGTCGCCACCTGCGTGCAGATCTACTCCACGGGCTACCTGCGCGACGACCCCCGCTACCCCTCGTACGCGGCGCTCGTCTCCCTGTTCACCTCCGCGATGTTCCTCGTCGTCTACTCCGGCGACCTGATGGTGCTCCTGGTCGGCTGGGAGATCATGGGCATCTGCTCGTACTTCCTGGTCGGCCACTACTGGGAGACCCCGGAGGCGCGCGCGGCCTCCCTCAAGGCCTTCCTGGTGACCAAGCTCGGTGACGTCCCCTTCCTGATCGGCCTGCTGGCCCTGGCAACCGACGTCGGCTCCTTCCGCATCACCAAGGTCCTCGGTGCGGTGGCCAGTGGCGCCCTCGACCACCCGACGCTGATCGCCCTGCTGCTCCTGGCCGGCGTGGCGGGCAAATCGGCGCAGTTCCCGCTGCACACCTGGCTCCCCGACGCGATGGCGGGCCCGACGCCCGTCTCCGCGCTGATCCACGCCGCGACGATGGTCACCGCCGGTGTGTACTTCGTCGCCCGGCTCCTACCGTTGTTCGAGGCCTCGCGGGCCGCGATGGTCGTCCTCGCCGTCATGGCCGCGGTCACGATGGTCGGCTCGGCGCTCGCCGCGCTCGCCCAGGACGACATCAAGCGCGTCCTCGCCTACTCGACCATCGGGCAGCTCGGCTACATGACCGGTGCTCTCGCCGCCGGCGACCGCGGTGCCGCCGTCTTCCACCTCCTCACGCACGGCGCCTTCAAGGCGCTGCTCTTCCTCGCCGCCGGCGTGGTCATCCACGCCGCCGGCACCAACTCGCTGGCCGCCATGTCCCGCATGCGGAACCTGCGCGGCCGCGTCCCCGACGCCTACTGGACGATGACCGTGGCGCTGCTCGCCCTCGCCGCGATCCCGCCCTTCAGCGGCTTCTTCTCCAAGGAGTCCGTCCTCGGTGTCGCGGAGCACGTCGTCACCGGCCACACCGAACACGCGCCCGGCGCCGCGGGCTGGACCGTCCTCGTCGCCGGCCTGGTCACGGCCCTGCTCACCGCCGCGTACGCGATGCGCCTGTGGCTGCTGGCCTTTCGCGGGCGGGGCGCCGAGGCCCCCGACCACGGCAGGCAGCCGGTGGTCATGAACGCCGTGCTCTGGGCGCTCGCCATCCCGTCACTCGCCCTCGGCGGGCTGGCGTTCCGCCTGCTGCCCGACTGGTTCGACGGCCACGACCTCACCCCGACGCTCACCACTTCCGTGCTCGGCACAGGCGTGGCCCTGGTCGGCGGCATCGTCACCTACGCCGCCTGGCGCCACACCACGGCGCTCGCGGACCGCACCCCGCTGGGCGCCGTCGCGGCCCACCCGGAGGGAGATGCCGCGCTGGTGGAGGCCGAGGCCATCGCCAGCCACAAGCCCGCCTACGGAGACATCGCCTACGCCCCCGACCCGGCGGACCCCGGACGGCTCCTGCTGGGCCCGCTGCACCGGCACGCGGCCGTCGGCTTCCACCTGGACGCCGTGTACACGACCCTCTTCGTCCGCCCGGTCCTGGCCGGCGCGAGCCTCGTCCGGTTCCTCGACCGCGAGGTCGTCGACACCTACGTACGCGGGGCGGGCGCCCTGCCCCGCTGGCTCGGGACCGTCGTACGCCGGGCTCAGACCGGCAATGTGCAGACCTATGTGAGCGCGCTGCTCGCCGGCACCGTCGTCCTCACGGTCGCCGCCGTCCTCGTCGCCACGGGAGCGTGAGCAGGCGTGATCGATATCAACGAGTCCGTGATGCAGTTCCTTCTGGTATTGATCGTCGTCGGCCCGCTCCTGGGTGCCGCCGCCGCTCTCCTGCCGGCCCCGCCCGGACTGAAGGGGAAGTCGCCCGACCAGGCAGTCCTCCGGCACGGCGTCACCGTCACGGGCGCCGTCCTCATCGCCGCGATCGTCCTCGTGCTCGGCTTCGACCACGACCATCCGTCGAAGATGCAGGCCAGCACCGACATCAGCTGGATCCCCGCACTCGACGTGCGCATCCACCTCGGCATCGACGGCATCTCCCTCCCCCTGCTGGTCCTGACCGCGCTGCTGGCCTTCCTGTGCGCGCTCTACTCGTACTTCAAGCAGCAGCATGAGCGGCTGACGCCGCGGGCCGCGGGCCCGAGCCCGAAGGCGTTCGTCGCGCTGCTGCTCGTCCTGGAGTCCGGCACCCTCGCGACCTTCGCCGTCCTCGACCTGATCCTGTTCTTCCTCGCCTTCGAGATGGTGCTCATCCCGATGTACTTCCTCATCGCCCGCTGGGGCGGAGAGGGACGGACCGCGGCCGCCTGGAAGTTCATCCTCTACACGCTCCTCGGCTCCGTCGTCATGCTGCTCGGCCTGCTCCTGATCGGAATCACGGCGGGCACGTTCGACATGGTGGCACTCGCCACTGACAACGGCCGGTCGCTGACCACATCCGTGCAGGTCACCGCCGTACTGGCGATCGTCGTCGGACTCGCCGTCAAGACCCCGATGTGGCCGCTGCACAGCTGGCTGCCCGACGCCCACACCGCCGCGCCGACCGTCGGATCGGTCCTGCTCGCCGGCGTCCTGCTGAAGATGGGTACGTACGGGTTCGTCCGGATCCTCCTTCCGGCCGCACCGGACGGTTTCCAGATCTTCGCGCCCTACCTCGCCGCGTTCGCCGTCGTCGGCATCATCTACGGCTCCCTGGCCTGCCTGGCACTTGCCAGACGTGGCGCGAAGGGCGACCTCAAGCGCCTCATCGCCTACTCCTCCGTCGGCCACATGGGCTTCGTCCTGCTGGGCATCTCGACGATGACCCCGACCGGCGTGAACGGCGCCCTGTTCGCCAACATCGCCCACGGCCTCATCACCGGCCTGCTCTTCTTCGTCGTCGGCGCGCTCAAGGACCGCACCGGCACCACCGACCTCGACACCCTGGCCGAGGAGACCGGAGCCGCCCTGTACGGCAAGGCGCCCCGCCTCGGCGGCCTGCTCGCCTTCGCCGCGGTCGCCTCGCTCGGCCTTCCGGGCCTGGCCGGATTCTGGGGCGAGATGCTGGCCCTGTTCGGCGCCTTCGACCCGCACGACGACCTCAGCCGCCCCGCCTTCCTCACCTTCATGGCGATCGCCGCGTTCGGCACGCTGCTGACCGCCGCGTACATGCTGATCGTGGTCCGCCGCGTCTGCATGGGCGCGGTACCGCGGGAAGCCCCGAGGCTCACCGACGTACGCACGTACGAGTTCGCGGCCTGGACGCCGCTCGTCGCCCTCACCGTCGTCGCCGGACTCTGGCCCAAGATCCTCCTGGGGCTGACCGACCCGGCCGTGCAGCAGCTCCTCTCAGGAGGCACCCGATGAGCTCCCCGGCCCAGCCCCTCACCGAGGCCCTGGCGCACCCACTGGCCCAGAACGCGGCCCAGAACGCGGCCCAGAACCTGGTCCAGTCCGTCGACTGGCTCGCCATCGCGCCGCCCACCATCGCGGCGGTCGTCGGACTCGTCGTCCTCGTCACCGACCTGTTCGTCAAGGACACCCGGAAGTCGGTACTCGGCTGGATCTCGGTCGCCGGACTCGCCGCCGCCGCGCTCATGCTGCTGCCCCTGGTGAACGGCGACCGCTCGACGTTCTGCCTGACCGGCGACGCCGACGTGTGCAGCTACACGGCCGACACCTTCACCCTCGCCATCCAGTTCCTGGTCCTCGGCGGCGCCCTCGTGACCGCCCTGCTCTCGGTCACGGCCGTGAAGGACGCCGACCGCGGACTCCCCGAGGGCGAGTTCTGGTTCCTGCTGCTCTCCTCCGCGGCCGGCGCCGCGCTCCTGCCCGCCTCCCGCGACCTCGCCACGCTGATCGTCGCCCTGGAGGTCGCCTCCCTGCCCGCCTTCGCCCTCGTGGGCCTGCGCCAGGGCGACCGCCGGTCCTCCGAAGCGGCACTGAAGTTCTTCCTGTCCTCGGTCACCGCCACCGCGGTCAGCCTCATGGGCGTCAGCTTCGTGTACGCCTCCACCGGCACTCTCCACCTCACCCAGGTGGCCGAACGCATCCAGCACGTCGACGGACAGCTCACCACGCTCGCCCAGACCGGGGTCGTCCTCACCCTCGTCGGCTTCGCCTTCAAGACGGCCGCCGTGCCCTTCCACTTCTGGGTGCCGGACACCTACGTCGGCGCGCCCCTGCCGATCGCCGCCTACCTGTCCGTGATCGGCAAGGCGGTCGGCTTCTCCGGGCTGATCCTCGTCACCGTCATCGCCCTCCCGTCCTACGCCGACGTCTGGGGACCGGCACTCGCGGCACTGGCCGCGCTCACCATGACCGTCGGCAACGTCGGAGCCCTCCGCCAGCAGGCCACGCGCGCGTACAGCGCGGTACGCCTGCTCGCCTGGTCGTCCGTCGGCCAGGCCGGCTACCTCCTGGTGCCGATCGCCGCCGCCGCCTACTCCGACGACCCCGAACGCTCGATCGGCTCCACCGTCGCCTACGCCCTCATGTACGCCGCCGTGAACCTCGGCGCCTTCGCGGTGGCCGCACTCGTGGGCCGTACGAGGTCCCTCAACCGCGTCGCCGACTACCGCGGCCTGTACGCGTCCCACCCCCTGACGGCCCTGCTCCTGGCCTTCTTCCTGCTCTGCCTCGCCGGACTGCCGCCCGGAATCATCGGCCTCTTCGCCAAGGTCACGGTCTTCTCCGCGGCCGTCGACGCGGGGCTCGGCTGGCTCGCCGTCGTCATGGCGGTCAACGTCGTCATCGCGCTGTTCTACTACCTCCAATGGACGGCCCTGCTGTTCCGGTCACCCGAGGGCGAGGTCGTGAAGCACCGCGTACCGGTTCCCCTCACGGCCGCGATCACCGTGACCGCGGTGCTCGCCGTCGCCCTCTCGGGAGCGCCCCAGCTGATCCTGCGCTTCGCCGACACCGGGCTCTTCTGAGCGGCAGCCGCCACCAGGCAGGCGGGAGTGCGGTACCCGGCCCGCACGCGCGCGTGCCGCGTGCCGAGGCCGTCACCCGTACGGACCACGCCCGCCGCCGTGCGTGCCAGGGAACTGGCGGCCTTCGCCTGGCGTTGACCAGTACAGAAGGGTCCACTGGACGTGATGCCACGGCACCGGTGGCATCGGAGACCAGGAAGCAACCACAGCGAGCGACACCAGCAAGCAAAGGGTTCCCCTGCCGCACCACTTGGAGGGCGTACCGTGCACCGCCGGCACAACGGGCTCAGGACCGCAGTACTCCTCGGGGGACTGTCCGCGCTCATCATTGTCATCGGCAGTTTCTTCGGCCGAGCGGGGCTCGTCGTCGCCGTCCTCGTCGCCCTGGGAACGAACGCGTACGCGTACTGGAACAGCGACAAGCTCGCGCTGCGCGCGATGCGCGCCCGCCCGGTCAGCGAGTTCGAGGCACCGGCGCTGTACCGGATGGTCCGCGAGCTCTCCACCCAGGCCCGCCAGCCCATGCCCCGCCTGTACATCTCGCCGACGGAGGCGCCGAACGCCTTCGCGACCGGCCGCAACCCGCGCAACGCGGCCGTGTGCTGCACCGAGGGCATCATGCGCCTGCTCGACGAGCGCGAGTTGCGGGGCGTCATCGGACACGAGCTCAGTCACGTCTACAACCGCGACATCCTGATCTCGTCCGTCGCCGGCGCACTCGCCTCCGTGATCATGTTCCTGGTCAACTTCGCCTGGCTGATCCCCATCGGCCGGTCCAATGACGATGACGGACCGGGTCTGCTGGGCATGCTCCTCATCATGATTCTCGGTCCGCTCGCCGCCACCGTCATCCAGCTGGCGATCAGCCGCTCCAGGGAGTACGAGGCCGACGCCTCCGGCGCCCAGCTCACCGGCGACCCGATCGCCCTCGCCGGCGCCCTGCGCAAACTCGAGCTCGGCACGAAGCAGCTTCCGCTGCCCCCGGAGCCCCGGATCGAGACCGCCAGTCACATGATGATCGCGAATCCGTTCCGCCCGGGACAGGGGCTCTCGAAGATGTTCTCCACCCACCCGCCGATGGCGGAGCGAATCGCCCGACTCGAAAAGATGGCAGGTCGTCACCAGTGAAGACCATCCTCAACGTCGTATGGCTCGTGCTCAGCGGCTTCTGGCTGTTCCTCGGCTACCTGCTCGCCGGCGCGCTGCTCTGCGTCACGATCATCGGAATCCCGTTCGGCATAGCGGCCTTCCGCATCGGTGTCTACGCGCTGTGGCCCTTCGGATACACGGCGGTCGAACGACGCGACGCGGGCGCGCCCTCCTGCATCGGCAACGTGCTGTGGCTGCTCCTCGCGGGCTGGTGGCTGGCCATCGGGCACATCGTCACCGGTATCGCGCTGTGCGTCACGATCATCGGCATCCCGCTCGGCATCGCCAACTTCAAGCTGATCCCCGTCTCACTGCTCCCGCTGGGACGCGAGATCGTGCGGACGGACCAGCCCTTCACGGCCACCGGCCCCAACCAGCGGGCCGGCTGGTAGGAACTGCTGCTCTCGCGGACGGGCCTGCCCCTGCGGACGGGCCTGCCCCTGCGGTCGCGATTGACCTGCGGACGGGCCCGACCTCCGTAAGTGTCGGTCTGCGGGCGCGCGCTGCGCCGTCCCAGGACGCCTGACCGACCCGACTTCCGGGAGTACCGGCCGCGAGATTCCCGCGCCTACCGCGAATCCCGCCGCTTCCGTTCCCGCACCCGTCTCCGCACCACGTACGCCACCACACCCACCGCCAGCACACCCACACCCACGACCACCGAAACCACCGGAAGGGAGAACGCGAGCACCGCGCACCCCACCAGACCCAGCGCGGGCACGACCCGCGCCGTCCTCGACGGGCCCAGCGTCCAGGCCGACGCATTGGCCACGGCGTAGTACGCCAGCACACCGAAGGACGAGAAGCCGATCGCGCCCCGTACGTCCACCGTGGCGGCCAGGACCGCGACCACCGCGCCCACGGCCACCTCCGCCCGGTGCGGCACCTGGAAACGCGGGTGCACCGCGGCCAGCGCCCCGGGCAGGTGACCGTCCCGGGCCATGGCCAGCGTGGTCCGTGAAACGCCCAGGATCAGCGCCAGCAGCGAGCCGAGCGCGGCCAGGGCGGCGCCCACCCGCACGGCCGGCGCCAGCCCCGGCACACCGGCGGCCCGCATCGCGTCGGCCAGTGGCGCCGTCGCCTGCCCCAGACCGTCCGGCCCGAGCACGGAGAGGACAGCCACCGCGACACACCCGTACACCGCCAGCGTGATGCCCAGGGCCAGCGGGACCGCGCGCGGAATGGTGCGCTCCGGGTCGCGGACCTCCTCGCCGAGGGTCGCGATGCGCGCGTACCCGGCGAAGGCGAAGAACAGCAGGCCGGCCGCCTGCAGCGCCCCGGCGACTCCGCCCGACAGCCCGATGTCCAGCCGTCCGACGTCGGACCGGCCCGATCCCAGACCTACCGCCACCACGGAAGCGAGGACGGTCAGGACGATCGCCACGATCGTCCGCGTCAGCCAGGCGGACTTCTGGATCCCGCCGTAGTTCACCGCGGTCAGCGCCGCCACGGCCGCGACCGCCACCACGTGCGCCTGCTCCGGCCAGACGTATGTCCCCACGGTGAGTGCCATGGCAGCACAGGAGGCCGTCTTCCCGACGACGAAGGACCAGCCCGCGAGATACCCCCAGAATTCCCCGAGCCGCTCGCGCCCGTAGACGTACGTCCCTCCCGAAGCCGGATACCGGGCCGCCAGCCGTGCCGACGACGTGGCGTTGCAGTAGGCGACGACAGCGGCCAGGGCGAGGCCGAGCAGCAGCCCCGACCCGGCCGCGCGGGCGGCGGGTGCCAGGGCCACGAAGATCCCGGCGCCGATCATCGAACCGAGCCCCACGACCACGGCGTCGCCCACACCGAGAGTGCGCCGCAGCTCCGAACCCGCACGTGTCATGCGCCGCACCCTACTGATCGGCGCAACCACCGGAAGCCCTCGAAACGTCCTCCTCACCAAGAGCGAATGAACACGCGCGGAGGAGCGAGCCCACAGGACTGGGACAGCGCAGGCGCAGTGAGAAAGGGCAGGGTCACGGCATGACCGTCATCAGCTGGATCATCCTCGGACTGTTGGCCGGAGCCATCGCCAAGTTCCTGCTGCCGGGCCGCGACCCGGGAGGGCTCATCGGCACGACCCTCATCGGTGTCGTGGGCGCGTCCCTCGGCGGCTGGATATCGGCCCGCTGGCTGGACCACCCGATCAGCAAGGACTTCTACGACGGTGCCACCTGGGCGGCCGCGATCGGCGGTTCCCTGGTACTTCTGGTCGCCTACCGGCTCCTGTTCGGCAACTCGCGCGACTGAACGCGCGGGACCCGGTCGGCCGGCGGGAGACGTAACGACCGACGAGATGTCGCACGAGGAAGGGGGGCGGGCACCGTCGGGTGCCCGCCCCCTTCCTCGTGCCGCGGCAGGGCGCGCGTTGCCGCGCCGCCGGCTCAGCAGGTCACCGGTAGTTCACGAACTGCAGCGCGAAGTCGAAGTCCTGGCCCTTCAGCAGGGCGATTACGGCCTGCAGGTCGTCCCGGTTCTTGGAGCTGACCCGCAGCTCCTCGCCCTGAACCTGGGCCTTCACGCCCTTGGGGCCCTCGTCGCGGATGAGCTTCGCCACCTTCTTCGCGTTGTCCTGGGAAATGCCCTCCTCGATCGACGCGAAGATCTTGTACTCCTTGCCGGAGAGCTGGGGCTCGCCCGCGTCCAGAGCCTTCAGCGAGATGCCGCGCTTGATCAGCTTGGACTGGAAGACGTCGAGGACAGCGCTCACCCGGTCCTCGGAGTTCGCCTCCATGAGGATCTTCTCCCCGGACCAGGAGATCGAGGCGCCCACGCCCTTGAAGTCGTAGCGCTGCGAGATCTCCTTGGCGGCCTGGTTGAGGGCGTTGTCGACCTCCTGCCGCTCGACCTTCGAGACGATGTCGAAACTGGAGTCGGCCATGTCCTGTGGCTCCTTGTATCTGGGTGCGTGTCGGGCCGCGTATCGGGTCCGTACCGGCATACAACGGCGGCCGCCGAGCCCGGTAGGCGCCCTCGGCCGCATCCGGACAAGCCTAGCCACCCGCCGCCCCCGAACGGCGATCAATCAGGTGGCGAAGCACCCCCACACATCAGGTATTGTTTACGTCGTTGCCACGGAGCACCGCCGAAAGGCGGTTCGAAGGGCAGCGAACCCCGGCGGTGTGCCCGAGCGGCCAAAGGGAGCAGACTGTAAATCTGCCGGCTCAGCCTTCCCAGGTTCGAATCCTGGCGCCGCCACACGGGAACGAAGGGCCCCGTGACCTGCTGTTCGAGCAGGTCACGGGGCCCTTCGTCATGTGTTGCGCCGAAAGGGTGCTCGCGCTCGGGGCAGACTGGGAGCATGGTCTCGTCCTCCCGTCGCAGAACCTGCCCCGAGTGCCGTCGTGAGATCGCCGTCGTCGCGGGGAGGTACGCGCGGCACGACCCGTCCGGGGCGCGGGGGAGCGGCGAGCTCGTCTCCTGCCCGGGCTCGCGCCGGCCGGCGCGACTCGGGGCGGTGCAGCCGTCCCTGGACGGGTACACGGTCCCCGACTTCCCCGGGCAGTTGCCCCTGTTCTGACCGTACGATCAGGCGTCCGCGTCCCGCGCTCTCAATTGCCGGCCACCGCCTTCACGGCCACCGACACGGGCGCCGATCCGCTGATCAGCTCCAGGGTCAGGCCGTTCGTGGCCGGAGTGTCGACCAGTTCCGCCAGTACGGCGGCCACGTCGTCGCGCGGGACGGGGCCGCGGCCGGTGTGTGCCTCCAGACGGACGAGGCCGGTGCCGGCGTCGTCCGTCAGCGCGCCGGGGCGCAGGATCGTCCAGTCCAGCTCGTCCAGGGTGCGTACGTACGCGTCGGCCTCGCCCTTGGCACGCTGGTAGACGTCGAAGATCTCGTCCCCCTCGTGCCGCGGGTCGGCACCCATGGAGGACACGACCACGAAGCGCCTGACGCCCGCCCGGACCGCCGCGTCCGCGAAGAGGACCGCCGCCGCCTTGTCCACCGTGTCCTTGCGGGCCGCTCCGCTCCCGGGGCCCGCACCCGCCGCGAAGACCGCGGCGTCGGCGCCGCGCAGCCGTTCCGCGACCTCCTCCACCGAGGCCGACTCCAGGTCGAGCACGAGCGGTTCGGCTCCGGCCGCACGGAGATCCTCGGCCTGCTCGGCCTTGCGGATGATGCCCGCCACCTCGTCGCCGCGCGCGGCGAGCAACCGCTCCAGCCGCAGCGCGATCTGACCATGACCACCAGCGATGACAATGCGCATGCCTTCGACCGTACGCCCCGAGGGCCGACGTCGCCGCACGACTCCGGCCGTGTCCGGCCGTGTCCGCGGGGCCGCATCCGGGCCCACGTGAGCTTCCCGAGCCCACAGGACCTCACCGGTCAGGACGTTCCCCCAGGCCCTCCCGGCCCGTTGTGCCCCCCGCGCCCCTGCCGAGGCAGCCCCAGGTCCTTCCCGGTCGTCGAGTCGCCGTACTCCCGTACCGCGCTGGTCCGGGCCACCACGCGCCCCCGGTGCACCACGACCCGGCTGTACGCCAGGGAGAGCGCCCCCGCCAGCCGGTCCCCGCGTACCGCGAGGAGTTCGGCCGGGAAACCCGCCTCCACCCGTACCTCGGGCAGGCCCAGGGCCGCTCGCGGCGCCGCGCTCACCGCGTCGTACGCGTCCTCGGGGCGCAGCCCGTGGCGTGAGGCCAGCAGGTACGCGGCCTCCAGGGGGTCGCCGCGCCCCACGGGGTTGGATACGTCCCGTAGCACACCGCTCCCGGCGGCGACGCGCACGCCGGCCGCCCGCAGCAGCCGTACCGGAGCCGTGCCGTCGCGGTGGCCGACCGCGCCGCAGGAGCCCTGGGGCAGGCACACCACCGTCACCCCGGCCGCCGCGAGCTGGTCCGCGGCCCGGGACGCCGCGTCGGCGGGCAGCCGGCCCAGGCCGTCGCAGGGGCCGAGGGTCACCCCGGGGCGCAGCCCGCCCGCCATCACCGCCAGCCGGGCCAGCCGCGCCGGGTCGGCGGCGTCCGTGTGCAGGTCGACCGGGCAGCCGTGTTCGGCGGCGACCTCCAGGACCGCCTCGACGTACCCCGTCGGATCGGGGTCCAGGTCCGGACAGCCGCCCACCACCTCCGCGCCCATCTTGACCGCGTCCCGCAGCATCGCCAGCCCGTCGGCCCCGGCCACTCCGGTCAGCACCCTGGGCATGGCCACCGCCGTCAGCTCGGCCAGCCCGCGCAGCGACCGCCGCGCCCGCAGTACGGCGGTCAGCGCGCCCAGCCCCGGAACGTCACCCACGCGCACGTGTGCCCGTAGCGCGGTCGCCCCGTGTCCCAGCTGGAGCAGGACGGCCTCGGTGGCCCGGCGCTGGACGTCCAGGGGGTCGTAGGAGACGGGTCCGGGGAGGTCGGCCGTCAGCGCCGTGTCGCCGTGGACGTGGGGTTCTGCGGGGGCGGGGAGGAGCAGGTAGCCGGTGAGGTCCACGCGGGTGCCGGAGCCGGTCGTTCGAGCCGCCGTCAGGCTGCCGGCCGTGCCGACCGCCTCGATGCGCCCGCCGTGCAGCCGTACGTCCACGGTCCGGCCGTCGGTGAGCCGCGCCCCGGACAGCAGGAGCGGGCCACGGTCGGCGGGGCCCGAGGGGGAGGGCGAATGGGGCGGCTGCGGCTGGCTGTCGGGCATCGCGCTCCTCTGGGCTCGGGGCTGCGCAGTGGGGGACGCAAGATCACGCAGAGTGAGTCGAGCCTAGGACGGTGATCAGCTCGTGGCGCGGAGGAGCGCAATAGTCGTACCGGTGCGGTTCTCCGCCGCCCCGACGGGCGCCCGTCAGGTCCTGCTGGGGCCCGGGCGGGCCTGTCGAGGCGTACGGGTGGGAGGGCCGACGGGCCGGGATGCGGATCGGGGCCGGGGTGGGAGCCGGTGTGGGGCAGGGAGGGGGAGGAGACGGGGACGGGACGGGGCAGGGGCGGCGAAACGGATTTGGGCGAACGGCGGGCGACCGTGTAATGTCTTCATCGCTCGCCCCAATAGCTCAGTCGGCAGAGCGTCTCCATGGTAAGGAGAAGGTCAACGGTTCGATTCCGTTTTGGGGCTCTGGTGTGAGAGGTTCCCGTCGCAAGGCGGGGCCCGATCGCATCACAGCGGTGTAGCTCAGTCGGTAGAGCAAGCGGCTCATAATCGCTGTGTCACCGGTTCAAGTCCGGTCACCGCTACTTATTCGGTAGCCGATTGCGGGGTCGGTCCTTCAATCGGCTACTCTTTCCTGCGTTAACACCATCGATCCGTCCGTCAAGGAGCACTCACGTGGCTGCCACCGACGTCCGCCCAAAGATCACGCTGGCCTGCGTGGAGTGCAAGGAGCGGAACTACATCACCAAGAAGAACCGGCGTAACAACCCGGACCGACTGGAGATGAAGAAGCACTGCCCGCGTTGCAAGGCGCACACCGCGCACCGCGAAACGCGATAGAACAGGCTCGTACACGAGGCCGTCCCCGAGGCTTGGGGGCGGCCTCGTGTCGTTTTGGTCAGCGGTGCCGGAGGCGGCACCCACAGCCCGGAGAGCAGCAGGAGGTTGCGAGCCCATGGCGCTCGACCAGTCGTTCGTGGGGCGGACCTATCCGCCGACCGCGCCCTACGAGGTGGGCCGGGAGAAGATCCGCGAGTTCGCGGAGGCGGTGGGTGACGCCAACCCGGCGTACACGGACACGGAGGCCGCGAAGGCGCTCGGCCATCCGGACGTGATCGCTCCGCCGACCTTCGTGTTCTCGATCACGTTCAAGGCGGCGGGTCAGGTCATCGAGGACCCGCAGCTGGGCCTGGACTACAGCCGGGTGGTGCACGGCGACCAGAAGTTCGCCTACGCCCGTCCGGTGCGCGCCGGCGACCGGCTCACGGTCACCTCCACCATCGAGGCGATCAAGTCGATGGCGGGCAACGACATCCTGGACATCCGCGGCGAGGTGCACGACGAGGCCGGCGAGCACGTCGTGACCGCCTGGACCAAGCTCGTGGCCCGCGCGGCCGAGGAGGTGTGAGTCACCCCATGACGCATCCCACGACGCCTTTCGCGACGGCGAAGGTCGGGTACGACGATGTCGAGGTCGGCACCGAACTGCCCGCGCGGAGTTTTCCCGTGAGCCGCGCCACTCTCGTGCGGTACGCGGGCGCCTCCGGCGACTTCAATCCGATCCATTGGAACGAGAAGTTCGCCAAGGAGGTCGGCCTGCCGGACGTCATCGCGCACGGCATGTTCACCATGGCCGAGGCGATCCGCGTGGTGACCGACTGGATCGGCGACCCGGCCGCGGTCGTGGAGTACGGCGTCCGCTTCACCCGGCCCGTCGTCGTCCCGAACGACGACCAGGGTGCCGTGATCGAGGTCACCGGCAAGGTCGCGGTCAAGCTCGACGACAACACCGTCCGCGTCGACCTGACGGCCAAAAGCGCCGGACAGAAGGTCCTCGGCATGTCCCGGGCGGTCGTGCGACTCGCCTGACCTGGCTCCCGTAGCCGACAGGGCATCCGGTAAGGGGCGTTCGCCATTGAGCGCGCCCCTTACCGCTGTGCCGAAGTGGCCGAGACCGCTCCTTGACTTAGTTAGTGATTGAGCACTAACTTACCCGCATGGTCAGGATGAGCGCCGAGGAGCGACGTGAAAGCGTCATTCGTGCGGCGATGAGCGAGTTCGCCCGGGGCGGCTACTACGGCACGTCGACGGAGGACATCGCCAAGCGGGTGGGGGTCTCTCAGCCGTACCTCTTCCGGCTCTTCCCGAGCAAGAAGGCGATCTTCCTCGCGGCGACGGAGCGCTGTCTGCGGGACACGCGCCGGGTCTTCGAGGCGTCGTCCGAGGGCCTGCACGGCGAAGAGGCCCTGCATGCCATGGCCGAGGGCTACACGCGGCTGATAGCCGACCAGCCCGAGAAGCTTCAGTTGCAGTTGCAGATGTATGTCACGGTCGCGGCGGCGGAGGCGGCGGGGGACCACGAGTTCGGCGAGATGGTCCGCAAGGGCTGGCTGGAGCTCTGGGACGCCGTGCACCTGCCCCTGGGCGGCGGCTTCGAAGAGACGACGACCTTCATGGCGTTCGGCATGCTCGTCAACGCGCTGGCCGCCATGGGCTTTCCCGCTGATCACCGGGTCTGGGAGGGTCTCTACATCTCCGCGCGGGTCAAGCAGGGCCAGGAAGACGCGTAGAGGACAGGGGCAGGGGCTGCTCAGGGGTGAGCGCTCTCGTCTGCCCATAGAAGTTAGTCATCAATTACTAACCTGCGCCTCACTCGGCACAACAGGCGCCGGCCAAAGCGGAACGGCAAGCACTGGACACCCTCTGGGGGAGAGATGTCACAGCAGAAGACACATCGCGGGGGAGCGGGCTGGGCCCTCGTCATCACCAGCGTCGCCGGTTTCATGGCGGCCCTGGACAACCTCGTCGTCACCACTGCCCTGCCCTCCATCCGTGAGGACCTGGGCGGAGGACTGCACGACCTGGAATGGACCGTGAGTGCCTACACGCTCACCTTCGCCGTGCTCCTGATGTTCGGCGCGGCCCTGGGGGACCGTTTCGGCCGCCGCAGGCTCTTCGTGGTGGGTCTCACCGTCTTCACCGGCGCCTCCGCCGCCGCGGCCCTGGCACCCGGGATCGACTCGCTCATCGCCGCCCGCGCGGTCCAGGGTGTCGGCGCGGCGATCATGATGCCGCTGACACTGACCCTGCTGACGGCGGCAGTGCCCGCCGAACGGCGCGGAATGGCTTACGGCATCTGGGGAGCCGTCAACGGGCTCGCCGTCGCCTCCGGCCCGCTGGTCGGCGGCAGCCTCACCGAGCACATCTCCTGGCAGTGGATCTTCTGGCTGAACGTTCCGCTGGGGCTGGCCCTGCTGCCGCTCGCCCGCCTCCGCCTCGCCGAGTCGTACGGCACCGGCGCTCCGCTCGACTTCGTCGGCACCCTGCTCGCCAGCGGCGGACTCTTCGGCATCGTCTACGGGCTGGTCCGCGGGCCCGTCGACGGCTGGACCGGCCCCGTCGTGCTGTCCGCCCTGTTCACCGGTGCCGCGCTGCTGGCCGGCTTCATCCATCACGGCATCAACAACACGAACCCCATGCTCCCCATGAGGCTCTTCCGGTCACGTGCCTTCTCCGGCATCAACGCGGCGAGCCTGCTGATGTTCCTGGGGATGTTCGGCTCGATCTTCCTGCTCAGTCAGTACATGCAGCAGGTGCTCGGCTACACGCCCACCGAGGCGGGCCTGCGCATGCTGCCCTGGACCGGCATGCCGATGCTGGTCGCTCCGATCGCAGGCATCCTGTCGGACCGGATCGGCGGGCGTCCCGTCGTCGCCACCGGGCTCTTTCTCCAGGCCGCCGGCCTCGGCCACCTCGCCCTGGTGATCACGGCCGACGCCTCCTACGCCGTCCAGCTGCCCGGTCTGATCCTCAGCGGGATCGGCATGGCCCTGTTCTTCGCCCCCGCCTCCGCCCTGGTGATGGCCAGCGTCGTCCCGAAGGAGCAGGGCATCGCCTCCGGCGCCAACAACGCCCTGCGCGAGGTCGGCGGCGCGCTCGGCATCGCGGTCATGTCCTCGATCTTCGCCGCGCAGGGTGGCTACGAGTCCGGGCAGTCCTTCGTCGACGGGCTGCGGCCCGCGGTCGCGGTGGGGGCCGGATTGGTGGCTCTCGGAGGCGTCTCGGCCCTGCTGATCCCGTCCCGCCGCCGGGACGGCAAGGCGGCGGACGGGCACGGGTCGGAGCCGGCGACCGAGCCGGCGCCCGTCCTGACGTGAGAAGCGACGCACGCGAGAAGCGACGCACGCGAGAAGCGACGTACGTGAGCAGTGACGTACGTGAGCAGTGACGCACGAGAGACCGAAGGAGCCCGACATGCCCGCCTTGCCCTGGACCGTGTCGAACCGGCCGCAACGGGCCACGCGGGTCCACGTCTTCGCCTCCCGCTTCGAGACCCGCACCCTGTGGGGAGCGCTGACGTTCATGGCGCGCACGCCCGGCGTGTGGCGGCAGGTCAGGAGCGCGCCCGGAGCGTACGGCTGCGCCTTGAAGGCGGAGCCCTTCAGGCGGACCTTCTGGACGCTGTCCGCCTGGGACTCGCCCGAGGCACTCAAGGCCTTCGCCCACTCCGGCACCCACGCGCCCACCTCCCGCGGGCTGGCCGGTCAGATGCGGGACTCGAGGTTCGCCTCCTGGCCGGCGTCGAGCGATGAGCTTCCGGTCAGCTGGGCGGAGGTACGACGGCGCCTGACGTGAGTGCGGTCTCGGAGAACGGACGTGGGAAAGGAACGCCCCGGCCCACCGGTCGGGGCGTTTCCCGCTGCCCGGGGTTGTCGGTGCCGTCTCGTACTCTTGAGCGCGTGCAGGAACTCCATGACGCTCCCCTCGCCCCGCTGACCACCTTCCGGCTGGGCGGACCGGCGACCCGGCTGGTCACGGCCACGACCGACGCCGAGGTGATCGCCGCCGTCCGCGAGGCCGACGACACCGGCACGCCCCTGCTGCTCGTCGGCGGCGGATCCAACCTGGTCATCGGAGACAAGGGCTTCGACGGCACCGCCCTGCACATCGCCACGCGCGGCCTCTCCCTCGACGGCACCACACTGGAGCTGGCGGCCGGTGAGATCTGGACCGACGCCGTCGCCCGTACCGTCGAGGCCGGACTCGCCGGCGTCGAGTGCCTGGCCGGCATCCCCGGCTCGGCGGGCGCGACACCCATCCAGAACGTCGGCGCGTACGGCCAGGAGGTCTCCTCGACGATCACCGAGGTGATCGCGTACGACCGCAGAGCCGGCGGGACGGTCGGCCTCACCAACGCCGACTGCGGCTTCTCCTACCGCCACAGCCGCTTCAAGGCCGAGCCCGAGAGATACGTGGTCCTGCGCGTCCGCTTCGAGCTGGAGAACGCCGACGGGCTCTCCGCGCCCCTCCGCTACGCCGAGACGGCCCGCGCCCTCGGTGTCGAGGCGGGTGGGCGGGTGCCGCTGACGGCAGCCCGCGACACCGTGCTGAAGCTGCGTGCCGGCAAGGGCATGGTGCTCGACCCCGAGGACCACGACACCTGGTCGGCCGGGTCGTTCTTCACCAACCCGATCCTCACGGACGAGGAGTTCGCCGCCTTCCGCACACGCGTGGCCGAGCGACTCGGTGACGGCACCGAGCCGCCCGCCTTCCCGGCCGGCGAGGGCCGCCTCAAGACCTCCGCGGCCTGGCTGATCGACAAGGCCGGCTTCACGAAGGGGTACGGCACCGGACCCGCCCGTATCTCCACCAAGCACACCCTCGCCCTCACCAACCGCGGCGAGGCGACCACGGAGGACCTGCTCGCCCTGGCCCGCGAGGTCGTCGCCGGCGTCCGCGAGGCCTTCGGGATCACGCTGGTCAACGAACCGGTGACGGTCGGCGTCAGTATCTAGCCGGAGCCGGAGCCGGAGCCGGAGCCGGAGCCGGAGCGCGGAGTGTCAGTAGGCGACGCCCACGCCCTGTTTCACGGTTCCGGAGTCCTCGGTCATCGCGAGCATCGCGTGGGCCACGTCGGCGCGGCCCACAAGACGGCCCTTGGACGGGAAACCACCGACCTCCGTCCGGTACCGGCCGGAGACCGGCTTGTCCTGCAGGCGCGGCGGCCGGACGACCGTCCAGTCGGTGGCGCTGCGCGCCACATCGGCCTCCATGGCGCGCAGATCGTCGTAGATGCCCTTGAGCACGGCGGAGACGACTCCGCGAACACCTCGGTCCAGCAGTCCGGCGCCCCGTGGCTCGGGCCCCACCGGGGCGGCACTGACGACGAGCAGCCTGCGCACGCCCTCCGCCTCCATCGCGTCGAGCACCGTCCGGGTCAGCCGCGTCGCGACCCCGGCGTCGGCGCGGTGGCGGGCACCGAGCCCGGACAGCACGGCGTCCCGCCCGGCCACCGCAGGCCGCACCGCCGCCGGGTCGCTCAGATCCGCGCGGAACACCTCCAGCCGCTCGCCGGTCACGGACAGCCGGGAGGGGTCACGTACGACGGCGGTGACCCGGTGTCCGGCGCCGAGCGCCTGCCGGACGACCTCCTGGCCGATACCTCCGGTGGCACCGAAGACGGTGAGCTTCATGGCGTACTCCGTTCCGTACGGCGGCTTGGCTGGGCTTCGCTGAGCGAGCTCGCAAGAGGGCCGAGCAGGTGGGTGAGTACTCACTCACCTGTCTCTCCTCTAGGGTGAGTAAGCACTCACCCACTAGTCAACCCCCGACGGGAGCAGCCATGCCGTCCGACAAGCCGGCCCGGGAGCGCATCCTGGACGCCGCCCATGAGCTGATGCTGACCATCGGGCTGGCCCGCACCACCACCAAGGAGATCGCCAGGGGAGCCGAGTGCTCCGAGGCCGCGCTGTACAAGCACTTCGCGAGCAAGGAGGAGCTGTTCATCCGCGTCCTCTCCGAGCGGCTGCCGCGGCTGACCACCCTGCTCCGCGGCCTCGCCGCCGAGCCGGGCACCGCCTCCCTCGAGGAGAACGTCACGGAGATCGCGCGCCGGGCCGCGCTCTTCTACGAGCAGAGCTTCCCGATCGCCGCCTCGCTCTACGCCCAGACGGAGCTCAAACGACGGCACGACGACGCGATGCGGGAGCTGGGCACCGGGCCGCACCTGCCGATCGAGGGCCTCGACGCCTACCTGCGGGCCGAGCAGGCCGCAGGGCGCGTCCACGCCGGCGCGGACACCTTCGCCGCCGCGTCGCTGCTGCTGGGTGCCTGTGCGCAGCGGGCGTTCGCGTACGACGCGACGCGCGGCGGCGTGCGCCCGCCGGTGGACGACTTCGCGCGGCGACTGACCCGGACGCTGCTCGCCGGGATCGGCTGAACCGGTGCCCGGGATGCGTGCGCGACGCGTGTAGCGCCCTGGCGTTTTGCCGCGTGCCGCGTGCCGCGTGCCGCATGCCGCTTGTCGGCGGCCTACGCGGCCATCCAGTCGTCCACGCCCGCCAGCAGCTTCCGCTTCACGTTCTCCGGGGCGGCCGACCCCCGCACCGACTGACGCGCCAGTTCCGCCAGCTCCGCGTCGGTGAACCCGTGGTCCTGCCGGGCGATCTCGTACTGGGCGGCCAGCCGGGACCCGAACAGCAGGGGGTCGTCCGCGCCCAGCGCCATGGGCACGCCCGCCTCGAACAGCGTCCGAAGCGGTACGTCCTCCGGCTTCTCGTACACGCCCAGGGCGACGTTCGACGCAGGGCAGACCTCGCACGTCACCTGCCGGTCCGCCAGCCGTTTCAGCAGCCGCGGATCCTCCGCCGCCCGCACCCCGTGGCCGATCCGGTCGGCCTCCAGGTCGTCCAGACAGTCCCGCACGGACAACGGCCCGGTCAGCTCGCCCCCGTGCGGCGCGGACAGCAGCCCCCCCTCCCGCGCGATCGCGAACGCCCGGTCGAAGTCCCGGGCCATGCCCCGCCGCTCGTCGTTGGACAGCCCGAACCCGACCACACCCCGGTCCGCGTACCGCACCGCGAGACGGGCCAGCGTCCGCGCGTCCAGCGGATGCCTCATCCGGTTCGCGGCGACCAGTACCCGCATCCCGATCCCGGTGTCCCGCACCGTCGTCTCCACCGCGTCCAGGATGATCTCCAGCGCCGGAATCAGCCCGCCCAGCCGCGGTGCGTACGACGTCGGATCCACCTGGATCTCCAGCCACCCCGATCCGTCCCGCAGGTCCTCCTCCGCGGCCTCCCGGACCAGGCGCTGGATGTCCTCGGGTTCCTGGAGGCACGACCGCGCCGCGTCGTACAACCGCTGGAAACGGAACCAGCCCCGCTCGTCCGTCGCCCGCAGCTTCGGCGACTCCCCGCGGCCCAGCGCCTCGGTCAGCGTCTCGGGCAGCCGCACGCCGTGCTTGTCGGCCAGTTCGAGCAGGGTCGCGGGGCGCATCGACCCGGTGAAGTGCAGGTGGAGATGGGCCTTCGGCAGTTCGGAGACATCACGTACACGTGGGGGGTGCGGGGGGTGTTCCCGTGAAGAGTGCTGCATTCCGTGATCCTGCCGCACGACACGCCCGGCCCGACAGCACTTTCCCCGTACGTGGTCTTGCTCGCACAAACAAAGCAGGGACCAACCACACCGGAATGATCCGGTGTGGTTGATCCCTGCCGAGGATGCGCCGAAGACCCGCCGACGACCTGACGAAGACCCGCCGAAGCGCGTCCGTCAGTCCCGCGCCTCCGCCAGCAGCTTCTGGATCCGGCTCACGCCCTCGACGAGGTCCTCGTCCCCGAGCGCGTACGACAGCCGCAGGTACCCGGGCGTGCCGAACGCCTCGCCGGGCACCACCGCGACCTCGGCCTCCTCCAGGATCAGCGCGGCCAGCTCGACCGTGTCCCGCGGACGCTTGCCGCGGATCTCCTTGCCGAGCAGCGCCTTGACCGACGGGTAGGCGTAGAACGCCCCCTCCGGCTCCGGGCACAGCACGCCGTCGATCTCGTTGAGCATCCGCACGATGGTCTGGCGGCGCCGGTCGAAGGCCTCGCGCATCTTCGCCACGGCGTCCAGGTCACCGGAGACCGCGGCCAGCGCCGCCGCCTGGGCCACGTTGGACACGTTGGACGTGGCGTGCGACTGGAGGTTCGTCGCGGCCTTCACGACGTCCTTCGGGCCGATGACCCACCCGACCCGCCAGCCGGTCATCGCGTACGTCTTCGCGACACCGTTGACCACGACACACTTGTCGCGCAGCTCGGGCAGCAGCGCCGGCATGGACACGGAGGCGGCGTCGCCGTAGACGAGGTGCTCGTAGATCTCGTCGGTCAGCACCCACAGGCCGTGCTCGACGGCCCACTGGCCGATCGCCTCGGTCTCGGCCTCGCTGTACACGGCGCCCGTCGGGTTCGACGGCGACACGAAGAGGACGACCTTGGTCTTCTCGGTGCGCGCGGCCTCCAGCTGCTCCACGCTCACCCGGTAGCCGGTCGTCTCGTCGGCGACGACCTCGACGGGGACACCGCCGGCCAGCCGGATCGACTCCGGGTACGTCGTCCAGTACGGCGCCGGGACGATGACCTCGTCGCCCGGGTCGAGGATCGCGGCGAACGCCTCGTAGATGGCCTGCTTGCCGCCGTTGGTGACCAGGATCTGCGAGGGGTCGACCTCGTAGCCGGAGTCGCGCAGCGTCTTCGCGGCGATCGCGGCCTTCAGCTCGGGCAGCCCGCCGGCCGGCGTGTACCGGTGGAACTTGGGGTTCTTGCAGGCCTCGATCGCGGCCTCGACGATGTAGTCCGGCGTCGGGAAGTCGGGCTCACCGGCGCCGAAGCCGATCACCGGACGCCCGGCGGCCTTCAGGGCCTTGGCCTTGGCGTCCACGGCGAGGGTGGCGGACTCGGAGATCGCGCCGACTCGGGCGGAGACCCGGCGCTCGGTGGGAGGGATTGCAGCGCTCATGGGCCCATCGTTCCAGACCGGCAACTTCCCGGGCACAAGGGTTCACGGACTGAGCAGGACGAGACGGGCAGGTGAGACGGACGGTGGGGCGACCCGCGTGCGGCGAGGCGGACAGGACGGGGCCAACGCCGGAACAACAGTCCGGAACCGCCCCCCGGCCAGGGCGATCTTCGGCCAGGACGGCACGGAAGGGACTGCCGCGCGTCCTTTCTGTTCGACGCCCGGCCCCTGAGCACGTACACTCTCACCTCGTTGGCCCTCAGCGGCCCGCGCTCACTCGGTGCAGACCAAGCACCCGGGCGGATGCGGTACGTTGGGGACACACAAAGGGTCGTAGCTCAATTGGTAGAGCACTGGTCTCCAAAACCAGCGGTTGGGGGTTCAAGTCCCTCCGGCCCTGCTACACACACCTTCGCCAGGATGTGTGCGCATGTACGTACAGCAATGCACCGCCGTGCGGCTCAGACCGGGCGCGGCACGGCCACGACCCGGAATCAGGTGAGGACGAGTGACGGACGCCGTGGGCTCCATCGACATGCCTGATGCCGAGGACGAAGCGCCGGACTCCAAGAAGAAGTCGCGCAAGGGTGGTAAGCGTGCCAAGAAGGGTCCGCTGAAGCGCCTCGCTCTCTTCTACCGCCAGATCGTCGCGGAACTGCGCAAGGTTGTCTGGCCGAGCCGTAACCAGCTGACGACGTACACCACCGTGGTGATCATCTTCGTGGTCATCATGATCGGCCTGGTGACTCTGATTGACTATGGCTTCAGTAACGCCGCCAAGTACGTCTTCGGCTGATTCGAAAGCGAAGGGCGCCGAGGTACCCGGCGCCCCTTTCGCGTGTTCCACCCCTATGTATCCAGGAAGAAGCAGCCACAGTGTCTGACCCGAACGTGAACGACGCCATCGAGCCGGTCGAGTCCGTCGAGGACGAGCCCGGCACCGTCGAGGGCGCCGACAACGAGGACACCGAGGCCTCCGTCGAGGCCAAGGCTGCCGACGACGCGGTCGTCGCGGACGTGGACGAGGACGAGACTCCCGAGGCGGAGGACGAGACCGCCGAGCCGGCGAGCGATGACGCGGAGGCCGAGGACGCCGACGCGGAGACCGCCGAAGCCGCGGAGTCCGAGCCTGAGCCCGAGCCCGAGCTCGACCCGATCGAGAAGCTTCGCCAGGAGCTGCGCGTCCTGCCCGGTGAGTGGTACGTGATCCACACCTACGCCGGTTACGAGAACCGCGTGAAGACCAACCTCGAGCAGCGCGCCGTCTCGCTCAACGTCGAGGACTACATCTTCCAGGCCGAGGTGCCGCAGGAAGAGGTCGTCCAGATCAAGAACGGCGACCGCAAGACGATCCGGCAGAACAAGCTGCCCGGCTACGTCCTCGTGCGCATGGACCTGACCAACGAGTCCTGGGGTGTCGTCCGCAACACCCCCGGCGTGACCGGCTTCGTCGGCAACGCCTACGACCCGTATCCGCTGACGCTGGACGAGATCGTCAAGATGCTCGCCCCCGAGGCCGAGGAGAAGGCCGCCCGCGAGGCCGCCGAGGCCGAGGGCAAGCCGGCTCCGCAGCGCAAGGTCGAGGTCCAGGTCCTGGACTTCGAGGTCGGCGACTCGGTCACCGTCACCGACGGCCCGTTCGCGACGCTGCAGGCCACGATCAACGAGATCAACGCCGACTCGAAGAAGGTCAAGGGCCTCGTCGAGATCTTCGGCCGCGAGACTCCGGTCGAGCTGAGCTTCGACCAGATCCAGAAGAACTGACGCCTCGGGCGTCCAGAGCCACCGAAACAGGTCAGACAGGCTCCCGGAGCCGGTCTGACCTGCTCGGTTTTTGGCCGCACACCCATACCCGTTATCGTTGTGCGGTATGCCTGTGTCCGGGTCGCCCCCGGACGCCGGCAGGACCCGAATCGAAAGGACCCGGAGAGCTATGCCTCCCAAGAAGAAGAAGGTCACGGGGCTCATCAAGCTCCAGATCCAGGCCGGTGCCGCGAACCCGGCTCCGCCGGTCGGCCCCGCGCTGGGTCAGCACGGCGTCAACATCATGGAGTTCTGCAAGGCCTACAACGCCGCGACCGAGTCGCAGCGTGGCTGGGTCATCCCGGTGGAGATCACGGTCTACGAGGACCGTTCCTTCACCTTCATCACCAAGACGCCGCCGGCCGCCAAGATGATCCTCAAGGCCGCGGGCGTGGAGAAGGGCTCCGGCGAGCCGCACAAGACCAAGGTCGCGAAGATCACGCGCGACCAGGTCCGCGAGATCGCCACCACCAAGATGCCCGACCTCAACGCCAACGACCTGGACCAGGCGGAGAAGATCATCGCCGGTACCGCGCGTTCCATGGGCGTCACGGTCGAGGGCTGACCTCCACCCCCGTAAGCCAACCGCGCGGCGCCAGCCGCAAGGTCAGGACAGTGTGGCAGGGCCTGCTCGGCCCGCACCACGACTCCTCAGAAGCCAACAGGAGCAGTAGTGAGCAAGCGCAGCAAGTCTCTCCGCGCTGCGGACGCCAAGATCGACCGGGACAAGCTCTACGCCCCGCTCGAGGCCGTCCGTCTCGCCAAGGAGACCTCCACCACCAAGTTCGACGGCACCGTCGAGGTCGCCTTCCGTCTGGGTGTCGACCCGCGCAAGGCCGACCAGATGGTCCGTGGCACCGTGAACCTCCCGCACGGCACCGGTAAGACCGCCCGGGTCCTGGTCTTCGCGACCGGTGACCGTGCCGAGGCCGCGACCGCCGCGGGCGCCGACATCGTCGGCTCCGACGAACTGATCGACGAGGTGGCGAAGGGCCGTCTGGACTTCGACGCCGTCGTCGCCACCCCGGACCTCATGGGCAAGGTCGGCCGCCTCGGCCGCGTCCTCGGCCCGCGTGGTCTGATGCCGAACCCGAAGACCGGCACCGTGACCCCGGACGTGGCCAAGGCCGTGACCGAGATCAAGGGCGGCAAGATCGAGTTCCGCGTCGACAAGCACTCGAACCTGCACTTCATCATCGGCAAGTCGTCCTTCGACGACACCCAGCTGGTGGAGAACTACGGCGCGGCGCTGGAGGAGATCCTCCGTCTGAAGCCGTCCGCCGCCAAGGGCCGGTACATCAAGAAGGCCGCCATCAGCACCACGATGGGCCCCGGCATTCCGGTCGACTCCAACCGCACCCGCAACCTCCTCGTCGAGGAGGACCCGGCCGCGGTCTGAGCCAACGGCTCGCCCAACCGGTTCACGGGCCCCGCACCTTCCGAGGTGCGGGGCCCGTCCCTTTCCCGGTTCCGTTTCCCTTACGGGTGTCAGTGGCCTGGGTTAGCGTGCGGGCACGGGACTCGCACGGGGGTGGGACGTATGACGGGCATGGCGGCACGCCGCATTCTCGTCCGGATCGCGGGGACGGCCGCGCTGGCCTGTGTCACCGCCTGCACCTCCGCCGACGGGTCCACCGGCGGGTCCACCGAGGACGGCGGCCCGTCGACGCAGGCGCTGCGTTCCGTGGAGCGGGCCACCGGGCGGGCGGGTTCGGCGCGGGTCGAGTCGACGACCGTCATGGGCCGCGAGCTGTCGCTGGACGCCGTCGGCACCCTCGGCTGGCGCGACGGCCTCACCGGCACCCTGACGATCACGTACACGGGCGGCACGACCGCCGAGACCATGCGCCGGCTCGGCACCACGGCCATGGAGGCCCGGTACCTGCCCGACGCCTACTACGCCAGGATGGGCGACGAATTCGCCGACCGGGTGGGTGGCAGGCACTGGATCAAGTACGTCTACGCCGACCTACAGAAACTCGGCGACGGCGACGGCGACGGCGAGGGTACGGGCGCCGGGTTCGCGGAGCAGATGCGCAACACCACGCCCCACCAGGCGGTGAAGCAGCTGCTGGACTCCGACGACCTGCGCGAGGTCGGCGAGGAGACGACTCGCGGCCGGCGCACCACCCACTGGTCCGGCACGGTGGGCGGCGCCACGGGCCAGACCGTCGACATCTGGGTCGACGACCGGGACCTGCTGGTCAAGAAGGTCGAGCGGGGGCGGACCGGGACCGGGGAGCTGACCCAGACCGCGTACTACAGCGACTACGGCGTCGCCGTCCTGGCCGAGCGCCCTCCGGCCGCGGACACCGCCGACTTCACGGAGCTGCTGCGAGGGGCGGGTCGGTAATGTGAGGCAGCCGATCGAACCCGTGGGTTAGGCTCACGACGGGTTTAGATTTCAACAATACGTTCGACGCGTTTCCTTGGGGGGAATCGATGAGGCTTTCTGTGTACGCGCGGTCTTCGCGGCGGGGTGGGATGGCGCTCGCCGGCGTGTCGGCTCTGGTGCTGGCGGGCGGGGCCGTCGGCTGCGGTGCCGAGAAGAAGGACGGAGCCTCCGGCGCGGACCGGACCGTCCAGCAGGTCCTGACCGCCGCGTACGAGAAGACGTCCGAGGCCAAGTCCGCCAACGTCGAGATGACGATGTCGACGCCGGCCGCCCTGGACGGTGGCGGTGACGTCACGATGTCCGGCGTCATGGGCTGGGACCCGACGGTCATGGACATGACCATGAAGGGCTCCATGCTGGCCACCGAGCCGGGTGCCCCGGAGCAGGTCCGGATGGTCTGGCGCGACAACGTGATGTACATGGACATGGGCGCGGCGGCCGCCAAGGACATGGACGGCAAGCGCTGGATGAAGATGGACCTGGCGGCCGCCGCCGAGTCCGCGGGTGCCGAGGCCGGGGGCGAGATGCTCTCCGGTCTGGAGAACATGAACCAGAACCCGGTCGAGCAGCTCGCCCTGCTCCTGGAGTCGCCCAACCTCAAGCGTGTCGGCGAGGAGAAGATCGACGGCGTCACGGCCCAGCACTACAAGGGCACGCTCACCGTCAAGGAAGTGCTGGCGAGCAACGATGGTCTGGACGTACTCGAGCCCAAGGAGCGCGAGCAGCTCCTGAAGGGGATCGAGAAGTCCGGCATCAAGGGCTACGACACCGAGGTCTGGGTCAACGACGACGACATGCCGGTCCGCATGGACGTCGGAATGGACACCCCCCAGGGCAACGTCGACATGAGCATGAAGCTTTCGGACTACGGGGCCAAGGCCGAGGTCGAGGTGCCGCCGGCCGCCGACACCTTCGACCTCTTCGAGATGCTCAAGCAGCTGGGCGAGATGTCCGGCGACGAGGCCACCTTCGAGGAGGAGATGGCCGAGCTGGAGGCACTGGAGAGCGGCTCCGGGCTCTGAGCCCACGGCACCCGCGGGGTCCGGGTGCCTGTCCGTGCGCTGGCTCGCCGGGCGGATTTGCTTGACACCGCACCGTTCACGTACGCTTCCCCAGAAGCCAAAGACCGCTGGTCGTTGCCGTGCGCTCGCGAGAGACACGGTGGCCGAAGGATCCGCTGAACTGCGGACGACCCGCGCAGGTGACTGTGGATGAGCTCCCTGGAGTACGCGCCTCGTGCGTGACAAGAGGTCGAGCCACGCCCCGTGCGCCTGCGCCGGGGCGTTTCGTTTTCCCCAGTCCTCCTTCGGGTCCGCGCGGTCCGAATCACCCGGAAGGAGGCCGAGGCTCTATGGCGACGCCCGAAAAGGCTGCCGCGGTTGCCGAGCTGACGGACAAGTTCCGCAGCTCGAACGCCGCTGTGCTGACCGAGTACCGCGGTCTCACCGTGGCGCAGCTCAAGACGCTGCGCCGGTCGCTCGGTGAGAACGCCCAGTACGCCGTGGTGAAGAACACGCTGACCAAGATTGCGGCCAACGAGGCCGGGATCACGCTCGACGACCAGCTCTTCGCTGGTCCGACGGCCGTTGCCTTCGTCACCGGTGACCCGGTGGAGTCGGCGAAGGGTCTGCGCGACTTCGCCAAGGACAACCCGAACCTCGTCATCAAGGGCGGTGTCCTTGACGGCAAGGCGCTGTCCGCCGACGAGATCAAGAAGCTCGCGGACCTCGAGTCCCGCGAGGTTCTGCTCTCCAAGCTGGCCGGTGCCATGAAGGGCAAGCAGTCCCAGGCTGCCTCTGTCTTCCAGGCGCTGCCCTCGAAGCTCGTCCGCACCGTGGACGCGCTCCGTGCCAAGCAGGACGAGCAGGGCGGTGCCGAGTAATTCGGCTCGCTTTCCGATCCTCGCCGCATGACCGCATGAGGTGAGGGTCGACGCGGGCCCGACGTACGCCCGCCTCACCCCGTACATCCGGCACCTGCCGAATTAGTGGAAGGACCGCCATCATGGCGAAGCTCAGCCAGGACGACCTGCTCGCCCAGTTCGAGGAGATGACCCTCATCGAGCTCTCCGAGTTCGTGAAGGCCTTCGAGGAGAAGTTCGACGTCACCGCCGCCGCTGCCGCGCCGGTCGTCGTCGCCGGTGGTGCCGCTGGTGGCGCCGCCGCCGAGGCCGCCGAGGAGCAGGACGAGTTCGACGTCATCCTCACCGGTGCCGGCGACAAGAAGATCCAGGTCATCAAGGTCGTGCGCGAGCTGACCTCCCTGGGTCTGAAGGAGGCCAAGGACCTCGTGGACGGCGCCCCGAAGCCCGTCCTCGAGAAGGTCGCCAAGGACGCCGCCGAGAAGGCCGCCGAGTCCCTCAAGGGCGCCGGCGCCTCGGTCGAGGTCAAGTAACACCCCACAGGTCCTCAGGGGCCTCACGGCTCCCGCTGATCCCATGGATCGCGCGATTCCAGAAGATCCCACAGGGCCTGTAACGCTTCAGCGCTGAAGAGCGATCATCCATCCGGGTGGTCGCTCTTCGGTGTATCCGGAGTCCGGCGGCGGCTGCCTTGCACGTGCGACGGCGGAGAGTATGGTGATCTTCGTCGTGCCGTCGCCGGGGCCCCGAGGGCCCTCTGGCGGCAGGCGGTTCGGGCAAAGGGGGCCTTGACGAACCGCACGCGGCGCGCGATTCTCAGGACGCGTCGTCACAAGGATCCAGAATCCGAGGCATGGATCCACGGCGAAGAGGGCAGTATCACGGTGCGTTGAGGGCGAGGCCTTGCCGCAGGTGGTGAGATCAACGAGGAGCGAACACGGTCATCGAGACCCGCACTGGACATCAGTGTGCCATGTGGCTACACTGACCCTTTGCGCTGCCTGTTAGTTGCCCCCTGCCCGTCACCAGGGGTCTGCCCTCGCCCGAGCACCGACGACCAGAGCATGCCTGACCTGGCTTTTCAGCCACATCAGGCGCCCCCTGTCTTCGTGCACGGAAGAGGGGCCGGTACGCGCGTAGTGAGTCCGAGCCCTCGGAAGGACCCCCTCTTGGCCGCCTCGCGCAATGCCTCGACCGCGAATACGAACAACGCTGCCAGCACCGCCCCGCTGCGCATCTCCTTTGCAAAGATCAAGGAGCCTCTCGAGGTTCCGAACCTCCTCGCGCTGCAAACCGAGAGCTTCGACTGGCTGCTCGGCAACGACGCGTGGAAGGCTCGCGTCGAGTCGGCGCTGGAGTCCGGTCAGGACGTCCCCACCAAGTCCGGTCTGGAAGAGATCTTCGAGGAGATCTCGCCGATCGAGGACTTCTCCGGGTCGATGTCGCTGACGTTCCGCGACCACCGCTTCGAGCCCCCCAAGAACAGCATCGACGAGTGCAAGGACCGCGACTTCACGTTCGCGGCCCCGCTCTTCGTCACCGCCGAGTTCACCAACAACGAGACCGGCGAGATCAAGTCCCAGACGGTCTTCATGGGCGACTTCCCGCTCATGACCAACAAGGGCACCTTCGTCATCAACGGCACCGAGCGTGTCGTGGTGTCGCAGCTGGTCCGTTCGCCGGGTGTCTACTTCGACTCCTCCATCGACAAGACGTCCGACAAGGACATCTTCTCCGCCAAGATCATCCCGTCCCGGGGTGCCTGGCTGGAGATGGAGATCGACAAGCGCGACATGGTCGGTGTGCGCATCGACCGCAAGCGCAAGCAGTCCGTGACCGTCCTGCTCAAGGCTCTCGGCTGGACGACCGAGCAGATCCTCGAGGAGTTCGGCGAGTACGAGTCCATGCGCGCCACCCTGGAGAAGGACCACACCCAGGGCCAGGACGACGCGCTGCTCGACATCTACCGCAAGCTGCGTCCGGGCGAGCCGCCCACGCGTGAGGCCGCGCAGACGCTTCTGGAGAACCTGTACTTCAACCCGAAGCGCTACGACCTCGCCAAGGTCGGCCGCTACAAGGTCAACAAGAAGCTCGGCGCCGACGAGCCGCTGGACGCCGGCGTACTCACCACCGACGACGTCATCGCCACCATCAAGTACCTGGTGAAGCTGCACGCCGGTGAGACCGAGACGGTCGGCGAGTCGGGCCGGGAGATCGTCGTCGAGACCGACGACATCGACCACTTCGGCAACCGCCGCATCCGCAACGTCGGCGAGCTGATCCAGAACCAGGTCCGTACGGGTCTCGCCCGTATGGAGCGCGTCGTGCGCGAGCGCATGACCACCCAGGACGTCGAGGCGATCACGCCGCAGACCCTGATCAACATCCGGCCGGTCGTCGCCTCCATCAAGGAGTTCTTCGGCACCAGCCAGCTGTCCCAGTTCATGGACCAGAACAACCCGCTGTCGGGGCTGACGCACAAGCGTCGTCTGAACGCCCTCGGCCCGGGTGGTCTCTCCCGTGAGCGGGCCGGCTTCGAGGTCCGTGACGTTCACCCGTCGCACTACGGCCGCATGTGCCCCATCGAGACGCCCGAAGGCCCGAACATCGGTCTGATCGGCTCGCTCGCCTCGTACGGCCGGATCAACCCGTTCGGTTTCATCGAGACGCCCTACCGCAAGGTCGTCGACGGCCAGGTCACGGACGACGTGGACTACCTGACCGCCGACGAGGAGGACCGCTTCGTCATCGCGCAGGCCAACGCCACGCTCAACGACGACATGCGCTTCTCCGAGGCCCGCGTCCTGGTCCGCCGCCGTGGTGGCGAGGTCGACTACGTCCCCGGTGACGACGTCGACTACATGGACGTCTCGCCGCGCCAGATGGTGTCGGTCGCGACCGCCATGATCCCGTTCCTCGAGCACGACGACGCCAACCGCGCCCTCATGGGCGCGAACATGATGCGTCAGGCGGTGCCGCTCATCAAGAGCGAGTCCCCGCTGGTCGGCACCGGCATGGAGTACCGCTCCGCCGCCGACGCCGGCGACGTGGTCAAGGCCGAGAAGGCGGGTGTGGTCCAGGAGGTCTCCGCGGACTACATCACCACCACCAACGACGACGGCACGTACATCACGTACCGCCTGGCCAAGTTCTCCCGGTCCAACCAGGGAACCTCGGTCAACCAGAAGGTCGTCGTCGCCGAGGGCGACCGGATCATCGAGGGCCAGGTCCTGGCCGACGGTCCGGCCACCGAGAACGGCGAGATGGCGCTCGGCAAGAACCTGCTGGTCGCGTTCATGCCGTGGGAGGGTCACAACTACGAGGACGCGATCATCCTGTCGCAGCGCCTCGTGCAGGACGACGTCCTCTCCTCGATCCACATCGAGGAGCACGAGGTCGACGCCCGTGACACCAAGCTCGGCCCCGAGGAGATCACCCGGGACATCCCGAACGTCTCCGAGGAGGTCCTCGCCGACCTCGACGAGCGCGGCATCATCCGCATCGGTGCCGAGGTCGTCGCCGGCGACATCCTCGTCGGCAAGGTCACGCCCAAGGGTGAGACCGAGCTGACTCCGGAGGAGCGCCTGCTCCGCGCGATCTTCGGTGAGAAGGCGCGCGAGGTGCGCGACACCTCCCTGAAGGTGCCGCACGGTGAGATCGGCAAGGTCATCGGCGTCCGCGTCTTCGACCGCGAAGAGGGCGACGAGCTGCCGCCGGGCGTGAACCAGCTGGTCCGCGTCTACGTCGCGCAGAAGCGCAAGATCACCGACGGTGACAAGCTCGCCGGCCGCCACGGCAACAAGGGCGTCATCTCCAAGATCAACCCGATCGAGGACATGCCGTTCCTGGAGGACGGCACCCCGGTCGACATCATCCTGAACCCGCTGGGTGTCCCGTCCCGAATGAACCCGGGACAGGTCCTGGAGATCCACCTCGGCTGGCTCGCCAGCCGCGGCTGGGACGTCTCCGGCCTCGCGGAGGAGTGGGCCGAGCGCCTCCAGGCCATCGGCGCCGACAAGGTCGAGCCCGGCACCAACGTCGCCACCCCCGTCTTCGACGGTGCGCGTGAGGACGAGCTGGCCGGTCTGCTCCAGCACACCATCCCGAACCGCGACGGCGAGCGCATGGTGCTCCCGTCCGGCAAGGCGAGGCTGTTCGACGGCCGCTCCGGCGAGCCGTTCCCGGAGCCGATCTCGGTCGGCTACATGTACATCCTCAAGCTCCACCACCTGGTCGACGACAAGCTGCACGCCCGGTCGACCGGCCCGTACTCGATGATCACCCAGCAGCCGCTGGGTGGTAAGGCCCAGTTCGGTGGCCAGCGCTTCGGTGAGATGGAGGTGTGGGCGCTGGAGGCTTACGGCGCCGCGTACGCCCTCCAGGAGCTGCTGACCATCAAGTCCGACGACGTGACCGGCCGCGTGAAGGTCTACGAGGCCATCGTCAAGGGCGAGAACATCCCTGAGCCCGGCATCCCCGAGTCCTTCAAGGTGCTCATCAAGGAGATGCAGTCCCTGTGCCTCAACGTGGAGGTGCTGTCCTCGGACGGCATGTCCATCGAGATGCGTGACACCGACGAGGACGTCTTCCGCGCAGCGGAGGAGCTCGGCATCGACCTGTCCCGGCGCGAGCCGAGCAGCGTCGAAGAGGTCTGACGGGAGTCCGGTCCGGAGGTTCAGCGATGAAGATCCCTGAGCCTCCGGCCGGCCCCAGGACCCCCGTTTCAGACCCCAAGACTTACAACCCTGAGAGGGATTGACGCATAGTGCTCGACGTCAACTTCTTCGACGAGCTCCGGATCGGTCTGGCCACCGCTGACGACATCCGTCAGTGGAGCCACGGCGAGGTCAAGAAGCCCGAGACGATCAACTACCGCACGCTCAAGCCCGAAAAGGACGGACTCTTCTGCGAGAAGATCTTCGGTCCGACCCGGGACTGGGAGTGCTACTGCGGCAAGTACAAGCGTGTCCGCTTCAAGGGCATCATCTGTGAGCGCTGTGGCGTCGAGGTCACGCGCGCCAAGGTGCGCCGTGAGCGGATGGGCCACATCGAGCTTGCCGCCCCCGTGACCCACATCTGGTACTTCAAGGGCGTTCCGTCGCGGCTGGGCTACCTGCTCGACCTCGCCCCGAAGGACCTGGAGAAGGTCATCTACTTCGCGGCGTACATGATCACGTTCGTTGACGAGGAGCGCCGCACCCGCGACCTGCCCTCGCTGGAGGCCCACGTCTCCGTCGAGCGCCAGCAGGTCGAGCAGCGCCGCGACTCGGACCTGGAGGCCCGGGCCAAGAAGCTCGAGACCGACCTGGCCGAGCTCGAGGCCGAGGGCGCCAAGGCCGACGTGCGCCGCAAGGTGCGCGAGGGTGCCGAGCGTGAGATGAAGCAGCTGCGCGACCGTGCGCAGCGCGAGATCGACCGCCTCGACGAGGTGTGGAACCGGTTCAAGAACCTCAAGGTCCAGGACCTCGAGGGCGACGAGCTGCTCTACCGCGAGCTGCGCGACCGCTTCGGCACCTACTTCGACGGTTCGATGGGCGCCGCCGCGCTGCAGAAGCGCCTGGAGTCCTTCGACCTCGACGAGGAGGCCGAGCGCCTCCGCGAGATCATCCGTACCGGCAAGGGCCAGAAGAAGACCCGTGCGCTCAAGCGCCTCAAGGTCGTCTCCGCGTTCCTGCAGACCAGCAACAGCCCCAAGGGCATGGTGCTGGACTGCGTGCCGGTCATCCCGCCGGACCTGCGTCCGATGGTGCAGCTGGACGGTGGCCGCTTCGCGACCTCCGACCTGAACGACCTGTACCGCCGCGTGATCAACCGCAACAACCGCCTGAAGCGGCTTCTCGACCTCGGCGCGCCCGAGATCATCGTGAACAACGAGAAGCGCATGCTCCAGGAGGCCGTCGACGCGCTCTTCGACAACGGCCGTCGCGGCCGTCCGGTGACGGGCCCCGGCAACCGTCCGCTGAAGTCGCTGTCCGACATGCTCAAGGGCAAGCAGGGCCGCTTCCGTCAGAACCTGCTCGGCAAGCGAGTCGACTACTCGGCGCGTTCCGTCATCGTCGTCGGCCCGCAGCTGAAGCTGCACCAGTGCGGTCTGCCCAAGGCCATGGCGCTGGAGCTCTTCAAGCCGTTCGTGATGAAGCGCCTGGTCGACCTGAACCACGCGCAGAACATCAAGAGCGCCAAGCGCATGGTCGAGCGCGGCCGCACGGTCGTGTACGACGTGCTGGAAGAGGTCATCGCGGAGCACCCGGTTCTGCTGAACCGTGCGCCCACGCTGCACCGCCTCGGCATCCAGGCCTTCGAGCCGCAGCTGGTCGAGGGCAAGGCCATCCAGATCCACCCGCTCGTCTGCACCGCGTTCAACGCGGACTTCGACGGTGACCAGATGGCCGTGCACCTGCCGCTCTCCGCGGAGGCGCAGGCCGAGGCCCGCATCCTGATGCTGTCCTCGAACAACATCCTGAAGCCGGCCGACGGCCGTCCGGTGACGATGCCGACCCAGGACATGGTCCTCGGTCTGTTCTTCCTCACCACCGACTCCGAGGGTCGTGGCCCCAAGGGTGAGGGCCGTGCCTTCGGCTCCGCCGCCGAGGCGATCATGGCGTTCGACGCGGGAGACCTGACGCTTCAGGCCAAGGTCGACATCCGCTTCCCGGTGGGCACCATCCCGCCCCGCGGCTGGGAGCCCCCGGCCCGCGAGGAGGGTGAGCCGGAGTGGCAGCAGGGTGACACCTTCACCCTGAAGACCACGCTGGGCCGTGCGCTCTTCAACGAGCTGCTGCCCGAGGACTACCCGTTCGTCGACTACGAGGTCGGCAAGAAGCAGCTCTCCGAGATCGTCAACGACCTCGCCGAGCGCTACCCGAAGGTCATCGTGGCGGCGACGCTCGACAACCTGAAGGCGGCCGGCTTCTTCTGGGCCACGCGTTCCGGTGTCACCGTCGCCATCTCCGACATCGTCGTCCCCGACGCGAAGAAGGAGATCGTCAAGGGCTACGAGGCGCAGGACGAGAAGGTCCAGAAGCAGTACGAGCGCGGTCTGATCACCAAGGAAGAGCGCACGCAGGAGCTCATCGCGATCTGGACCAAGGCGACCAACGAGGTCGCCGAGGCGATGAACGCGAACTTCCCGAAGACCAACCCGGTCTCCATGATGGTGAACTCGGGTGCACGAGGCAACATGATGCAGATGCGTCAGATCGCCGGTATGCGTGGTCTGGTGTCGAACGCGAAGAACGAGACGATCCCGCGTCCGATCAAGGCCTCGTTCCGTGAGGGTCTGTCCGTGCTGGAGTACTTCATCTCCACGCACGGTGCCCGTAAGGGCCTGGCGGACACCGCTCTGCGTACCGCCGACTCGGGTTACCTCACGCGTCGTCTGGTCGACGTCTCCCAGGACGTCATCATCCGCGAGGAGGACTGCGGCACCGAGCGCGGTCTGAAGCTGCCGATCGCCGTCCGCGAGGCCGACGGGACGCTGCGCAAGACGGACGACGTCGAGACCAGCGTCTACGCCCGCATGCTCGCCGAGGACGTCGTCATCGACGGCAAGGTGATCGCGCCGGCCAACGTCGACCTCGGTGACGTGCTCATCGACCAGCTGGTGCGCCACGGTGTCGTGGAGGTCAAGACCCGTTCGATCCTGACCTGCGAGTCCCAGGTCGGCACCTGCGCCATGTGCTACGGCCGCTCCCTGGCCACCGGCAAGCTGGTCGACATCGGTGAGGCGGTCGGCATCATCGCCGCCCAGTCCATCGGTGAGCCCGGCACCCAGCTGACGATGCGTACCTTCCACACCGGTGGTGTGGCCGGTGACGACATCACCCAGGGTCTGCCGCGTGTCGTCGAGCTCTTCGAGGCCCGTACCCCGAAGGGTGTCGCCCCGATCTCCGAGGCCTCCGGCCGCGTCCGGATCGAGGAGACCGAGAAGACCAAGAAGCTCGTCGTCACCCCGGACGACGGCAGCGACGAGACGGCGTTCCCGATCTCGAAGCGTGCCCGTCTGCTGGTCGGCGAGGGCGATCACGTCGAGGTGGGCCAGAAGCTCACCGTGGGTGCCACCAACCCGCACGACGTGCTGCGCATTCTGGGTCAGCGCCAGGTGCAGATCCACCTGGTCGGCGAAGTCCAGAAGGTCTACAACTCGCAGGGCGTGTCGATCCACGACAAGCACATCGAGATCATCATCCGGCAGATGCTGCGCCGCGTGACGATCATCGAGTCCGGCGACGCCGAGCTGCTGCCCGGCGAGCTGGTGGAGCGCACCAAGTTCGAGACCGAGAACCGTCGTGTGGTCCAGGAGGGCGGTCACCCGGCCTCCGGTCGTCCGCAGCTGATGGGTATCACCAAGGCCTCGCTGGCGACCGAGTCGTGGCTGTCGGCGGCGTCCTTCCAGGAGACGACCAGGGTCCTCACGGACGCGGCGATCAACGCCAAGTCCGACTCCCTGATCGGCCTCAAGGAGAACGTCATCATCGGTAAGCTCATCCCGGCCGGTACGGGCCTGTCCCGCTACCGCAACATCCGGGTCGAGCCGACCGAGGAGGCCAAGGCCGCGATGTACTCGGCCGTCGGCTACGACGACATCGACTACTCGCCGTTCGGCACGGGCTCCGGCCAGGCCGTTCCGCTGGAGGACTACGACTACGGTCCGTACAACCAGTAAGCGAGTCGCCTGAGAAGGCCGCTACGACCGAAGGGCGGTCACCCCGTGTGGGTGGCCGCCCTTCGGCGCTCGTGTCGTGAACGACTCCTCGAACCGATTCCGGAGAAGCCCGTGCTCGCGGTGAGAATCTTCCTCGTCGTCATGGTCTGCGCCTCGTCCCTGGTGCTGTCCACCAATCTGTACGCCTTGCGGAAGGCGAAGCGACTGGAGTCCGCCGGCATCCGCGTCGAGGGCGAGTGCGTCAGCCACTACTGGCCCAGCGGTGGCTACGTGGGAGCCGTCTGCGCGTACTCCGGGGAAGCCGGGCAGGACCTTACGGTCCGCTCCTCCAGGTACTCGGTCGCGCCCGTGGAGATAGGCGACGCGGTGGCGGTCGTCCACGAGCCGGGCAGGCCCGAGCGCGCGATGCTGCTGTTCGAGGCGAGTGGGCGGGTGGGGTACGACACGGCTCTCTCCGCCGTCATGGGGGCGTTGTGGGCTGCGGCGTTGGTGGGGCTTCTGTTCACGCTGTGACGGCGCCGCCCCGGCACGAGGCCTACGGCACGCCCAGCTCGAACAGGACGTAGTGCGCGTACCAGCCGGAGGCGAGGGCGGTCGTGGAGAAGAAGACCACCAGGCTGGGCAGCCTCAGGCGGCTCAGGGCCGCGGCCGGGGCGAGGAGCAGGGGGAAGGCGGGCAGCAGGTAGCGCATGGTGTTGCCGAACATCTGCTGGGTGCCGAGGACGGTGATGACCGTCGCCAGGGTGTACGCGACGAGCACCAGCGGGGGCCGTTCGCGCAGCATCAGGGCGATCAGGAAGGGCAGCGCCAGGACCAGCAGGGCGGAGAGCAGGTCCGGGGTGTAGAAGGCGAAGGGGTAGTCGCCGCGGCCCACGGCGAGGTTGAGCAGTACGTCCAGGGTGTGGGCGCCGTAGTCGAAGAAGTGCGCCCAGCCCTCGCGCTGGAGGGTGAAGTACGCGGTGGGCTCGCCGATGCTGTAGCCGACCCAGGCGATGTAGACGAGCAGGCCCAGCGGGGCGACGATCATGGCGTACACCGGGCCGCGTACGCCGTGCTCGCGCCGGGTCGCGGGGCGGGCGAGGACCACCAGCGCGGCGAGTCCCACGGCGCCTATGAGGACGGCGGACGTGGGGCGGTTCAGGCCCGCGACGAAGGCCAGCAGGCCGGCCGCCACCCAGCGCTTGGTCATCACGGCGTAGCAGGCCCAGGCGGCGATGGCGACGAACAGGGACTCGGAGTACACCGCCCACTCCACGCCCGCGCCGGGGGCGACGGCCCACAGTCCCGCGGCGACGGTGCCCGCGCGGGCACCCGCGATCAGGGAGATCACGGCGTAGATGCCGGCCGCGGCGACGAACGAGAAGACGACGGAGACCAGGATCCCGGAGCCGTACAGGCCCAGGCCCGTGACCTCCGAGACCATGCGGATCAGGGACGGGTAGAGCGGGAAGAAGGCGACCGAGTTCTGCTGGACCGTGAACAGGCCCTCCGAGTCGAGCCGCACCAGGGAGGGGCTGTAGCCGTGCTCGGCGACCTGGAGGTACCACCAGCCGTCCCAGGTGGCCAGGACGTCCCACCAGTGGGCGCCGCCGCCGAAGCGCGGGTTCTTCTCCTTGTAGTCCCCGGCGTACTCCAGCAGGGAGGCGAAGACCGCGAGGCCGACGAGCTTCGTCACGCCGTACAGGGCGAGCGGGGCCAGGTAGGGCCGCGCGGCGGGCGGCAGGGCCGGGGGCCAGGTCCTCCAGGAGCGCCTTTCGCGCTCGTCTGGCAGCCGTCGCGGTGCGCCCGCCGACCCTTCGGTCACCGTGTCGTCGGCAGCCGTGTCCATGGCTGTCATCCCCCTCAGTCCACCCTCAACCGTCAGTTGCTGCCATAAGATCGCACAAGAGTCGCACATCTGTGCTCGGTGTTCGGGGGAGGGGAGGCGCGGTGCCCGAGGGACGGGACGAGGAACGGCACGAACCGGTCGTGCTGTCGGTCGTCATTCCGATGTACAACGAGGAAGAGGCCCTTCCCGCGCTGGTCAGCAGGTTGCGTCCGGTCCTGACGGAGCTGGGCGTCGCCCACGAGGTCGTCGCGGTGGACGACGGCAGCGGTGACCGTACGGCGGAGCTGCTCGACGCCTTCCGGCTGGGCTGGCCGGAACTGCGCGTGGTCGCGCTGCGGCGCAACTCCGGCCACCAGGCCGCCCTCACCGCCGGCCTGGACCGGGCGTCGGGCGCCTACGTGGTGAGTCTGGACGCCGACCTCCAGGACCCTCCGGAGAAGATCCCCGACATGCTGGCGCTGGCCCGCGCCGAGGGCCTCGACATCGTCTACGGCGTCCGCGCCGACCGCAGCAGCGACACCGGGTTCAAGCGGTGGACGGCGGGGGTCTACTACCGGCTGATGCGGCGCCTGGCGGGCCCGTCGGTCCCCGCGCAGGCCGGCGACTTCCGGCTGCTCAGCCGGGCCGCCGTGGACGCGCTGAAGGCGCTGCCGGACCAGCAGCGGGTGTACCGCCTGCTGGTGCCGTGGCTGGGCTTCCCGAGCGGGCAGGTGACGTACGAGCGCGCTCCGCGCACCGCGGGCCGTACCAAGTACCCGCTGGGCCGGATGATCCGGCTCGCGGTCGACAGTGTCACCGGCTTCTCCGCGGCCCCGCTGCGGCTGGCCACCTGGCTGGGCGCCGGCGCCTTCGTCGTCTGCCTGGGGCTGCTGGTCTACACCCTGGCCGCCTTCGCGCTGGGCCGTACGGTGCCCGGCTGGACGTCGCTCTTCACCGGCATCGTCTTCATCGGCGCCGTGCAGCTGATCTGCGTCGGCCTGCTCGGTGAGTACGTCGGCCGGATATACACGGCGGTGCAGAACCGGCCCACGTACTTCGTCCGCCACGACACGGCGGCACCGGACCGGGGCACCGCGCCCGACGCGGGCCGGGACGGCGGCGGCGTGGGCGGGCGTGCGGACGGCCGTGCGGACGATCGTGCGGACGCGGTGGGCACCGCCGGGTACACCGGCCCGCGGGGCGCCGGGGCGGCCGTGGGCGGCCGCAGCGGTGCGGACGGTTCCGCGGACAGCGGTGACGGCCCTCCGGAGGCCCAGGCTTCCGTCCGGGCACCGGGACCGCGGGCCGCCGCCGACGCGGGCGGTCCGCGCGTGCCGGTCCCGCGCGCCTGAGCCGCGCCCGGCCAGGTGCCGGGAGCCGGCGTCGGGTGCCCGGAGTGGACCGGGAGGAACCGGGGCGAGGCGGGTGGCGCTGCCGGTCCCGCGCATTTGTTTTGACCGCAGCGAATGCGATAGGTACGCTCAGACCTTGTGCCTGGGGTGTGCCCTGGCCCTCGTGCGTGCCTTCAACCGCAGTGAGGGTCGTCACCGGCCACCGCAATCCGCGCCCCCTTCGTCTTCCGGCGGGGATCCGCGGCTTCGACACACCCGACCGCGTGGGTCGGTGGCGTTCCAGGTTAGCTTCACCATTCGGCACACAGAAACCGGAGAAGTAGTGCCTACGATCCAGCAGCTGGTCCGGAAGGGCCGGCAGGACAAGGTCGAGAAGAACAAGACGCCCGCACTCGAGGGTTCGCCCCAGCGTCGTGGCGTCTGCACGCGTGTGTTCACGACCACCCCGAAGAAGCCGAACTCGGCCCTGCGTAAGGTCGCGCGTGTGCGTCTGACCAGCGGGATCGAGGTCACTGCTTACATTCCGGGTGAGGGGCACAACCTGCAGGAGCACTCCATCGTGCTCGTGCGCGGCGGCCGTGTGAAGGACCTGCCGGGTGTTCGCTACAAGATCATCCGCGGTTCGCTTGACACCCAGGGTGTGAAGAACCGCAAGCAGGCCCGCAGCCGCTACGGCGCCAAGAAGGAGAAGTAAGAATGCCTCGTAAGGGCCCCGCCCCGAAGCGCCCGGTCATCATCGACCCGGTCTACGGTTCTCCTCTGGTGACCTCCCTGATCAACAAGGTGCTGCTGAACGGCAAGCGCTCCACCGCCGAGCGCATCGTGTACGGCGCCATGGAGGGCCTGCGCGAGAAGACCGGTAACGACCCGGTCATCACGCTGAAGCGCGCTCTCGAGAACATCAAGCCGACCCTCGAGGTCAAGTCCCGCCGTGTCGGTGGTGCGACGTACCAGGTGCCGATCGAGGTCAAGCCCGGTCGCGCCAACACCCTCGCGCTGCGCTGGCTCGTCGGCTACTCCCGCGCCCGTCGCGAGAAGACGATGACCGAGCGTCTGCTCAACGAGCTCCTCGACGCCTCCAACGGCCTCGGTGCCGCTGTGAAGAAGCGCGAGGACACGCACAAGATGGCCGAGTCCAACAAGGCCTTCGCGCACTACCGCTGGTAGTCGCTACCCACATCGAGACCGAGAGAAGACTGAAGCCTTATGGCTACCACTTCACTTGACCTGGCCAAGGTCCGCAACATCGGGATCATGGCCCACATCGACGCGGGCAAGACGACCACCACCGAGCGGATCCTGTTCTACACGGGCGTGTCGTACAAGATCGGTGAGGTCCACGACGGCGCCGCCACGATGGACTGGATGGAGCAGGAGCAGGAGCGTGGCATCACGATCACGTCCGCTGCGACGACCTGCCACTGGCCGCTCGAGGACGACGACTACACGATCAACATCATCGACACCCCGGGGCACGTCGACTTCACCGTAGAGGTGGAGCGCTCCCTGCGTGTGCTCGACGGTGCCGTGACCGTGTTCGACGGTGTCGCCGGTGTGGAGCCGCAGTCCGAGACGGTGTGGCGTCAGGCCGACCGTTACGGCGTGCCGCGCATCTGCTTCGTCAACAAGCTGGACCGTACCGGCGCCGAGTTCCACCGCTGCGTGGAGATGATCTCGAACCGCCTGGGCGCCCAGCCGCTCGTCATGCAGCTCCCGATCGGCGCCGAGGCCGACTTCAAGGGCGTCGTGGACCTGGTCCGCATGAAGGCGCTCGTGTGGTCCGCCGATGCCGCCAAGGGCGAGATGTACGAGACCGTCGACATCCCGGCCACGCACACCGAGGCTGCTGAAGAGTGGCGCGGCAAGCTGGTCGAGGCCGTCGCGGAGAACGACGACGAGATCATGGAGCTGTTCCTGGAGGGCAAGGAGCCCTCCGTGGAGCAGCTGTACGCCGCGATCCGCCGCGTCACCATCGCCTCCGGCAAGTCCGACGGCACCACGGTCACCCCGGTGTTCTGTGGCACCGCGTTCAAGAACAAGGGCGTCCAGCCCCTGCTCGACGCGGTCGTGCGCTACCTGCCGACCCCGCTCGACGTCGAGGCCATCGAGGGCCACGACGTCAAGGACCCCGAGGTCGTCGTCAAGCGCAAGCCGTCCGAGGACGAGCCGCTGGCCGCGCTCGCCTTCAAGATCATGAGCGACCCGCACCTCGGCAAGCTCACCTTCGTCCGGGTCTACTCGGGCCGCCTGGTGTCCGGCACCGCCGTGCTGAACTCCGTCAAGGGCAAGAAGGAGCGCATCGGCAAGATCTACCGCATGCACGCCAACAAGCGTGAGGAGATCGAGGCGGTGGGCGCCGGCGACATCGTCGCCGTCATGGGCCTGAAGCAGACCACCACCGGTGAGACGCTGTCCGACGACAAGAGCCCGGTCATCCTGGAGTCCATGGACTTCCCGGCGCCGGTCATCGAGGTCGCCATCGAGCCCAAGTCGAAGGGCGACCAGGAGAAGCTCGGCGTCGCGATCCAGCGTCTGGCCGAGGAGGACCCGTCCTTCCAGGTCCACTCCGACGAGGAGACCGGCCAGACCATCATCGGTGGTATGGGCGAGCTGCACCTCGAGGTGCTGGTCGACCGTATGCGCCGTGAGTTCCGCGTCGAGGCCAACGTCGGCAAGCCGCAGGTCGCGTACCGTGAGACGATCCGCAAGGCCGTCGAGCGCGTGGACTACACCCACAAGAAGCAGACCGGTGGTACCGGTCAGTTCGCGAAGGTGCAGATCGCGATCGAGCCGATCGAGGGTGGCGACACCTCGTACGAGTTCGTGAACAAGGTGACCGGTGGCCGTATCCCGAAGGAGTACATCCCTTCGGTGGACGCCGGTGCCCAGGAGGCCATGCAGTTCGGCATCCTGGCCGGCTACGAGATGACGGGCGTCCGCGTCACGCTCATCGACGGTGGCTACCACGAGGTGGACTCCTCCGAGCTGGCGTTCAAGATCGCCGGTTCGCAGGCCTTCAAGGAGGCCGCGCGCAAGGCTTCGCCGGTCCTCATGGAGCCGATGATGTCCGTCGAGGTCACCACGCCCGAGGACTACATGGGCGAGGTCATCGGCGACATCAACTCCCGCCGTGGTCAGATTCAGGCCATGGAGGAGCGGATGGGTGCCCGCGTCGTGAAGGGGCTCGTGCCCCTGTCGGAGATGTTCGGCTACGTCGGAGACCTCCGCAGCAAGACGTCGGGTCGCGCAAGCTACTCGATGCAGTTCGACTCCTACGCCGAGGTTCCCCGGAACGTCGCCGAGGAGATCATCGCGAAGGCCAAGGGCGAGTAACGGACTCCGTTCAACGGACCGCGTTCTCACGCTTTAGGCTTGACCCCGGAGCCTGCATGGGGCATTCCGCCGTGAACCGGTGGAATGCCCCCGGCACCCCGGGCTTTCCAGCAAAGATCACCTGGCGCCGATGAGTAAGGCGTACAGAACCACTCCACAGGAGGACCCCAGTGGCGAAGGCGAAGTTCGAGCGGACTAAGCCGCACGTCAACATCGGCACCATCGGTCACATCGACCACGGTAAGACGACCCTCACGGCCGCCATTACCAAGGTGCTGCACGACGCGTACCCCGAGCTGAACGAGGCCTCGGCCTTCGACCAGATCGACAAGGCTCCCGAGGAGCGCCAGCGCGGTATCACGATCTCGATCGCGCACGTCGAGTACCAGACGGAGACCCGTCACTACGCCCACGTCGACTGCCCCGGTCACGCGGACTACATCAAGAACATGATCACGGGTGCGGCGCAGATGGACGGCGCCATCCTCGTGGTCGCGGCCACCGACGGCCCGATGCCGCAGACCAAGGAGCACGTGCTCCTGGCCCGCCAGGTCGGCGTTCCGTACATCGTCGTCGCCCTGAACAAGGCCGACATGGTGGACGACGAGGAGATCCTGGAGCTCGTCGAGCTCGAGGTGCGTGAGCTCCTCTCCGAGTACGAGTTCCCGGGCGACGACCTGCCGGTCGTCAAGGTCTCCGCTCTGAAGGCCCTCGAGGGCGACAAGGAGTGGGGCAACTCGGTCCTCGAGCTCATGAAGGCCGTGGACGAGGCCATCCCGGAGCCCGAGCGCGACGTCGACAAGCCGTTCCTGATGCCGATCGAGGACGTCTTCACCATCACCGGTCGCGGTACGGTCGTCACCGGCCGCATCGAGCGTGGTGTCCTCAAGGTCAACGAGACCGTCGACATCATCGGCATCAAGACCGAGAAGACCACCACCACGGTCACCGGTATCGAGATGTTCCGCAAGCTCCTCGACGAGGGCCAGGCCGGTGAGAACGTCGGTCTGCTCCTCCGTGGCATCAAGCGCGAGGACGTCGAGCGCGGCCAGGTCATCATCAAGCCCGGTTCGGTCACGCCGCACACCGAGTTCGAGGCCCAGGCCTACATCCTGTCGAAGGACGAGGGTGGCCGTCACACCCCCTTCTTCAACAACTACCGTCCGCAGTTCTACTTCCGTACGACGGACGTGACCGGCGTCGTTACCCTCCCCGAGGGCACCGAGATGGTCATGCCGGGTGACAACACCGAGATGAAGGTGGAGCTCATCCAGCCCGTCGCCATGGAAGAGGGCCTGAAGTTCGCCATCCGCGAGGGTGGCCGGACCGTGGGCGCCGGCCAGGTCACCAAGATCAACAAGTAAGCTTGCTGATCTGACCTGGTAGCTCCTTCCGCGAGCGCCTGAGGGCCCGCACGACTTCGGTCGTGCGGGCCCTCTGTCGTGTGCCGTCCGGCTCACCGCGGTGGTGCGCGGTAGTAGCGGGTGCAACCGCGCACCATCGCGTGCGGGGAGAGCGTGAGGACGTCCACGAAGCGCACCGGCTCCAGCCGGCCCACGGGGGCGAGCCGGCCCACCGCGACGACGCGTGCCCCCCGCACCACGAGTCGCTCGATGTGGTGCGGGAGGCCGTCGCCGAGGAGTTCACGGCGTACCCGGTCCACGGCCGTCCGCCCGTGCACGGCCGCCTTGCCGGGGGATTCGAACCTCACCTGCTCGTCCAGCAGGGACGCGCAGGCATCGAGGTCGCCCCGGTCGAGGAAGTGGTACATCAGCCGTACGTGTTCGGCCCCGACCGCCATGACCAGGCTGCTCGGGCGGAGCGGTTCGGGCGGTACGGACCTGCGGTCGTCCATGGAGCTTCCTGCGTCCGCGGCTGTCGGGTGACGCCGTTCCTAGAAGCCGAAGAAGTCCGTCACCTCGTCCTCGAAGAAGCCGAACGTCGTGGACGCCACTTCTCCCACCGCGCTGGCTCCCGCCTTCAGGACGCCCTCTCCGGTGGCCGCGAGGCCTCCGAAGGCGTTGAGGAACCTGACCCCTCCGAAGACGTTGACCGCGGTCATGCCGGCGTCCATCCAGAATTCCTTGCTGGTGATGCCTTCGGCGTACGCGGTCATGCCCAGTGCGACCACGTCGAGCGTGAGGCTGGCGACCTGCAGCCCCATGGCGGTGGCACCGAGGAAGGCCGCCACGGGCTGGCCGCCCGGGATGAGCGCCGCGCCGGCCGCCGCCAGGCCCAGGCCGCCTGCGGCCAGGCCCAGGTACTGCGAGTAGCGCTGGAGTTCGTCGGCGTGGCCGGCCCAGTCCTCCTTGCTGCTTCCCGGAACGTCGGCCCGGTCGTTGTCCGGGGTGTTCGTCGGGTCGGTTCCCGCCCCCTCGCGGCGGCGGGCCTCCTCGGCCGCCTCACGGGCGGCGGCGGCCTGTTCCTTGCGGCGCAGACTGCTCTCGATCTGCCTGGCCTCGGTGGCCGCGGCGGCCGCCGCGGCGGCGTCCTGCTGGGCCTGCAGCTTGGCGGCGCGGGCGACGGTCGCGGACCGCTGGGCGCTCTGTGCCGACGCGGCGGCCTGCCGGGCGGAGGCGACGGCCGAGTTGGCCGAGTGGTTCGCGCTGCGGGCGGCGCGCCGGGCGGTGGCCGCGGCCTCCAGCGCCTTCCGGGCGGAGGCGGCGGCCTGTGCCGCGGACCGGTCCGCGGCGTCCGCGTCGTCCTTGGCCTGCTGGGCGTGGTTGGCCGCCTCCGTGGCGGAGGTGCGGGCCCGGTCCGCCCACTGGGCGGCCTCGTCAGCGGCCTCCCGTGCCTCGGCCGCCGTCTTGCTCGCCAGTGCGGCGTTCTCCTGCGCCTTGGCCGCGACGCTCGCCGCGTGGGCGATGGCCGCGCGGATCGCGGCGACGTGGGTGGTGGCGTCGTGGTCGACCTGCGCCGCCCGGTACTGCACCTCCTGGACGAAGCTGCGGCGCATGCCGGCCGAGCCGTCCATCGCGACCTGGGCGGCCGCCCGGGTGTACGCGCCGCCCTTCGCGATGACGGCCAGGGTGGCGACCCGGTCGTCCTCCATCTGGGCCAGGCGGTATCCGTCGTAGAGGAAGTCCCGCAGGGCCTGTGCGGTCCCGACGTCGAGGGCGGCGGAAGCGGCGGCGGTCACGGAGGGGCCGCTGCCGTTCAGGAGCCGCAGGGCCCGCACCCGGTAGTCCTCCAGGAGTACCTGGTGGGCGTCCTCGGTGAGGAACCTGCGCACCGCCGCCGGGTCGTCCTGGGCGAGGACGGCCTGGGCCGCCTCGCCGAACGCGGAGGGACCGATCCGCGCCGTGTAGAGCACCGAGTCGCGGTCGTCCTGGTCCTGTGCCAGCTCCCGATCGGCGTCGAGCCAGGCCAGGACGTCCGCGTCGCTGCCGGAGAGCGCGAACGCGGCGGCGTCGCGGGACCAGGTGCCGGTGGCCCCGAGCAGGCCGACCGCCGCCCGGCGCCCGTGGTCCACGGCCGCCGTCTGCCGGCCGGCGGCGAGCGCCGCCGCCGCCTGGCCGAGGTGACCGGCGCTGTCCTCCCGCATCGCCCCGCCCTGGGTGGCGAGCCGCTCCCAGTCCTGTACGTACGCCGCCTCGGACTCGGCGACCAGACGGGCGTCCGCCATGCCGGTCTCCATGTCGCCGGCGATGAACTCGGCCTCCGCCTCGCGGGCCAGCCGCTCGACCTCCTGGGCGCGCGCGACGGCCGTGGAGGCCTCGCCCGCGGCCTCCACCGCGGCGTTGGCGTGCGCGGTGGACTTGTTCGCGTAGTCCAGGGCCTCGCCGGCGTGGTCGGCGGCCTCGTCGGCCGCGGCCGCGGCCTTCTCCGCGTGTTCCGCCGCCCGGTTGGCGGCGTCCCTCGCCTGCTGGGCGGCGGTGGCGGCGGTGGACGCGAGGCGCTCGGCGCGCCCGGCGGCCGCTGTGGCCCGCGCGGCGGCCGCGTTGGCCTCGGCCGCGGCGGCCCGGGCCCGCTGCGCCTGGTGGCTCGCCACGCCGGACGCGGTGGCGGCGGTGGCGGCGGCCGACGCGGCGGCCGCGGCGTTCTGCGCGGCGGAGGCCGCGGCGGCACCGGCCAGCTTGGACTGTGCGCAAGCGGCCGCGGCGGCGTTCGCGGCGACCGCGGACTTGCGGGCACCGGCCGCCGCGTTGCGGGCGCCCTCGGCCGCGGTCCGGGCAGCCTTCGCCTTCGAGGCGTCCTTGGACGCGGCGATCGCCGCGTTGTAGGCGCCCGCGGCGGCACGGCCCGCGACAGCGGCCGCGGCGGCGGCGGACTGGGCCGCCTCCGCGGCGCGGTGGGACGCCGCCACCGCCGTGTTGGAGGCGACGATCGCGGTACGCGCCGCGGCGGCGGCGCCCTGGGCCGCCTTGGCCGCCCGGCCCGCGGCCGCACCGGCCTGCCGGGCATCGCCCTGGGCTGCCTGGGCCTCCCGGGCGGCCGTCTGGGCGGCGGCCTTGGCGGCGGCCGCGGCGGCCTTCGCCCGCTCGGACGCCTCCACCGCCTGGTCGGTCTCCCGCTTGGCGCGCCTGCCCGCCGTCTCCACGGCCTGCACCAGCTGGGTGATGGTGAGGGACTCCTGGTCGCGTGCACGGGCGATGTGCTGACCGGTCTCCAGGAACCAGCGCACGTCCTCGGCGTCGCCGTCGAGCGCCCGGGTCGCGTAGGTCCGCACCTCGGGACCGCCCTGCGCCATGATCTGCAGGGCTTCCATACGGTCGTCCTCGGCCCGGGCGGTCTCCAGGCCCGTGGTCAGGAAGGTCTCCAGCGCCTCGGCGGTGCCGGCGTCCATCGCCGCCTGCCCCGCCCGCTTCGCCGCCGCGCCGCCGTTGTCCATGGCGGTGAGCGTGGCGATCCGCAGGTCCTCGGCCTGGGGCGTCCGGTATCCCGATGTCATGAAGGCCTCGACATCGGCGTCGGTGCCGGACAGGGCCGTGTTCGCGGCCGCCCGGACGGAGGCCCCGGCCACGGTCATGAACCGGAGCACCGCCATCCGGTGGTCCTCGGCCTTCCGGCGGGGCAGCTCCACGTCCAGGAACTGACGTATGTCCGCGTCCGAACCGACCAGCGCCGCCGCCGCGGCCTCACGGATCGCCGTGCCGCCGGTCTGCCAGGCCTCCACCGCTCTGGCCCGGTCCGTGTCGGGCAGGACGCTTCCCGGCGCGTCGGTGGCGTAGGCGCGCGCGGAGGCGGGGCCCAGTGACTGATAGACCACCGCGCCGGCGGTGCCGGCCATCAAGGTCTGCAGGAATCTTCTTCGGTTCCACAGGTTCGTGCTCATGGCTCGCTGACCCACTCCTCGGTCGGGGCACCTGACTGCGTACGGAGCCGTGCACCGCGGAACCGGAAGAAACGCGCGCCGCGGGGCCGGAACGGTCGCCGAGCCGACTTCAGGGTGCCGGTGGCAGACGTCGTTCGGGCTCCTTCGGCGTCGGCTGCTTCCTCCCCGCCCCGCCGGTGCAGGCGTCTCGTCGCCCCGCAGGCTAGGAGGCGGGCCCTTCACGGGACCGGCTCCGGCGCTATTCCGCCGCTGTCACGGACATGGCCGGCCGACCGGATCGCGGAATCCCGCCCGCCCAGGCGAAAGAGGGGAGTTGGCGGCGTGATCGCCCGGTGGATAGCGACCTGTTGATGAATGTGCGGCACCAGCGGGGTCCGGGCTGTTTCCGGACCCGTGGCCGGGCAACCGCGGGCCACCACCGGCCTTTCCGCATCAGGATGGAGAAGGAATGTCCGTGAAGAGACTGCTCACGAAGCGCCAGGGGGCCGGCGGAGGAGTGCGGCGGGTGATCGGTGTCACCGCCCTGGCGGCGGCCGTCGCCGGTTTCCTCGCCGTGGGGTCCGCCGTCGGCCAGGACGGCGGCGCCGTCGCCGCCCCGGTGGCGGACGAGGTCCCGGGCTACGCCGTGGAGACGTTCGACTACCCGCAGGCCGACCGGATCCTCCAGGAGCGGGGCATCCTGCTCAAGCGCGGCGACGGCCACATCGTCCTCGTCGACTGCGACTCCGGTGACAATCCGCTGCAGGTCTGGGCGACCGATCACAGCGCCCCGTTCTGCTTCCGCGTCACCGGTGACGCGGGCTACCTCGCCCTGGAGATGCCCGCCGTGTACGGCGTACGGGGCAACGACTACCAGGCCCAGGTCGACATGGCCGTCGACGGCGAGGAACGCACCTTCGACATCACCGAGAACACCTGGACCCCCGTCGGCGAGACCGCCGACCCGGAGAGCGGCCCCCACACACTCGTGGAGATCCGGACCTCCCGGTGACCGCCGGCGCCGCCCTGTCCCCCTCCAGTCCTCCTGCCGGGCCTGCCCCGGCGGTTCCCGCCCAAGGAAACCGAATGCGACGTATCAGACCCGCTCTCCTCGGCCTGCTGACCGCCGTCCTCACCGTCGGCACGCTCACCGCCCCCGCGAACGCGGGCGGCTGGCGTCCCGTCACAGAGCTCCCCGACCTTCCTCCGCTTCCCGCCGGCGAGACCCCCTACGCGTTCACCGCCCGCCTCGACATCGGCGACGGCGCCCGTGCGTGTTCCGCCACCCTGGTCGAGAAGCAGTGGCTGCTGACCGCCGCCAGCTGCTTCGCCGACGACCCGGCCGTGAGCCTGCGGGTGCCGGCCGGCGCGCCCGACCTGGCCACCACCGCCACCATCGGCCGTGCCGACCTGACCGGGACGGGAGGGCAGGTCCGAGACGTCGTCGAACTCGTCCCCCACCCGGACCGTGATCTGGTCCTCGCCAAGCTCTCCTCGCAGGTCACCACGGTCACCCCCGTCTCCCTCGCCTCCGCGGAGCCCGTCGCGGGGGAGGAGCTCCGGGTCACCGGCTACGGCCGTACCGCCGACGAGTGGGCGCCCCTGAGCCTGCACGCCGGTGACTTCGACGTCGAGTCGGTCGCCGCCACCGAGGTCGGCATCACCGGCCAGGAGGGCGGCTCGGTGTGCGCCGGTGACGCCGGCGGCCCGGTGCTGCGCGAGACCGGTCAGGGCGTCGAACTCGTCGCGATCAACAGCCGGTCCGCGCAGGGCGGCTGCTTCGGCGTGGACGAGAGCGTCACCAGCACCGACGCCTTCAGTACCCGCCTGGACGACATCACGGCCTGGATCGGAGCCCGGGTGGCCCGCTGGTCGCTGAAGGCGCAGGCGAACGACACGTACGTGTCCGCCGCGGTGACCACCACCGGTGAGAACCAGGGCAGGCTGCGGGCACGCGCCGACACGGTGGCGGGCTGGGAGCAGTTCACCCTCCACACCCGTGACGACGGGGCGTCCGTGGCCCTGAGGTCGGAGGCCAGCCGTCTCTTCGTCGCCACCGAACTCAACCGGACCGGTGACCTGGAGGGGATGCTGCGTGCCCGCAGCGAGTCCGTCACCGGAGGATGGGAGCTGTTCACGCTGGTGCCCCAGGGAGACCAGAAGTACGCCCTCCAGTCGCGGGCGAACGGTAAGTACGTCGCGACCGAGGCGAGCTACACCGGGGAGGACGCGGGCCAGTTGCGCGCCCGCTCGGCCGGTGTCACCGGTGGCTGGGAGCGCTTCACGCTGACGCACGCCGACAACTTCAAGGTCGTGGGTTCGGCCCCGGCGGCGCCGGCTCCGCTGCCGCTGGGCTGACCTCCGTACGGTGCACCCCGGACGCCGGCGGGCGTTCGGGGTGCCGCACGGTCCGGTCCACCGGGACGGGGACCGGGCAGGCGGCCGGCGCCGGGATAGCGCGGTGATAAGGACGGGGGCGGTTCGGGGAATCCCGCTGTCCCTAGCGTGCGGAGCGCACCGCGACGGATCCAGCCCGCGCCCAGGAGACACCATGTCCCGGAACAGGACCGCACGTCACGCACGTACCGGGCTCCCCGCCCCGGTGGGTCACGCCGCCGGCGAGGCGGCCCCTCGGGCGGGGCGCCGCGTGCTCGTGAGGGGCCGGGGACTCAACGACCCCTGGGACTGAACGCGGAGGACGCCGGACGGCCCCCGCGGTCCGGCCGGAGCAGGGCGCTGCCGCTCAGGTCCATGACCTACTCCCGGGCCGCCAGGGCCTGCTCGTAGTGTTCCCGCGCCAACCCGGTCCGGCCGAGGGCGGTGAAGGCGTGGCCCAGGTCGTGCAGCAGGTGCCCCACCCCGATGACGTCGCCGGAGCCACGGCAGAACTCCAGTGCCTCGGTGAGGGCGATCAGCGCCCGCTCGGGTTCGCCCTGCTCCAGCAGGACCTGTCCCGACCGGCGCAGCGTCCGCGCCTGCCCGCCGGTGTAACGGAGGGACTCGTAGATGCGGAACGCCTCCTCCAGCTGCCGCTGGGCGGCGTCCTTGCGGCCCTGGCGCAGCAGGACATGGGTGCTCTGGGTGAGGACGCCGGCCCGTCCCACCGCGTCGCCGCTCGCTGTGAAGTCCTCCATGGCCTGGGCGTACAGCGCGCCGGCCGTGGCGTGGTCGCCCTCCCGCCGGGCCATGAGCGCCAGGTCCCGGCGGCACAGGCCCTTCCCTCTGGGCTCGTCCAGCGTCAGGAAGAGGCTGAGCGCCGACTCCAGGGCCTGCCGGGCGGGAGCGGCCTGGTTCCGGCGCACGTACAGCGATCCCAGGGACGCGCGCACGGCGGCGACGCCGCGCAGGTTTCCCGCCCGGCTCACGGCCTCCAGCGCCCGCAGATGGGTCCGCTCCCACAGGTCGTAGTGGCCGCGCACCTCGAACAGGGTGACCAGGGTGGTGGCCAGGTCCCAGCTCAGGTCGTGCAGTCCCTCGTCCGCCGCGTGGCCCACCATCCGGCACAGGGCGGTCTGTTCCCCGTCCAGCCAGGCCAGTGGATCGGTCAGCAGCCGCTCCACGTACGGCTGGGGCGGGTACCAGCGGGGGGCGTCGCCGTGCAGCACCGTGAAGTCGCCGCCGTACACCCGGCGGTGCGCCTCCTGGGCCAGGTGCATCCAGCCGCCGGCCATCCGGGCCAGTGCCGCGCCGCGCAGTTCCGCGCTTTCCTGGGCGGCGAGCCGCTCCCGGGCGTAGACGTGGATGACCTCGTGGAACCGGTAGCGGAAGTCACCGGAGCTCTCCACCCCGACGACGTCCAGCATCTGGGCACCGACCAGGGGGTCGAGGAGGTCCGGGAGGAACGGGCGGTGGTCGTCGGCGAGGGCACCGGCCAGCCAGCCGGGGAGGGTGGGGGTCCGGGCCATGCTGAGCAGGCGCAGCAGCCGCCGGTCCTTCTCCCCGAGTCCGTCGTAGGTCAGCGACAGGCTGGCCCGCACGGTCAGTTCGCCGTGGGTCAGCTCGTCGAGCCGGTGCCGTTCGTCGGCCAGCCGGCAGACCATCGAGGCCAGTGTCCAGTGGGGGCGGGCGGCCAGCCGGGCGGCGACTATGCGCAGGGCCAGGGGGAGCCGTCCCACCGTGCGGATCAGTGCCTCGGCCGCGGGCCGTTCCCGTTCCACCCGCTGCCGGCCCACGATACGGGCGAGCAGTTCCAGGGCCCGGTCCTCGTCGAGGACGTCGAGTTCCACCCGGTGCACGCCGGGGAGCGCGGTCAGCCTGGACCGACTGGTGACGATGACTCCGCAGTCGCCGCTGCCGGGCAGCAGCGGCAGGACCTGTCCCTCGCCCGCCGCGTCGTCCAGTACCAGCAGGATGCGGCGGGAGGCGAGCCGCGTGCGGTACATCTCGGCCCGCTCGTGCGGCGACTCGGGGATCATCTGGCCGGGTATGCCGAGCGCTCTCAGGAACCGGCCGAGCACCTCCGCGGGGGTCGCGGGGGAGCCGGTGGTGCCGCGCAGGTCGCAGTAGAGCTGGCCGTCGGGGAAGTCCGCCGCGGCCAGTCGGTGGGCCACCCGCACGGCCAGGGACGACTTGCCGGTGCCCGGCTTCCCGGTGATCACGACGGGCCCGCCGCCTTCCGGGTCCCCGCCTCCGGTCAGGATCTTCTCCAGCGTGGCCGGCAGGCCGGGTTCGGCGACGAAGTCGGGTACGTCGGCGGGCAGCTGGCGTGGGACGACGAGGGCAGCTCCGGGCGGGGGCGGGACGGTGGCCGGCGCCTCTTCGGCGGCCTTCGGCCGCGGCGCGAGTGCCTCGGTGCTCCTGGTGGGGGAGCCGGAGCCGGCCGTGGCGTCCGGGGAGAGGCGGCCGGCCAGGATCGCCGCCTCCAGCTCCCGGAGCTCCGGTCCGGGCTCCAGCCCCAGTTCCCGGACCAGTAGGTCCCGGCCCCGGCGGTAGGTTCTCAGGGCCTCCGCCCGCCTTCCGGACCGGTACAGGGCGGTCATCAGCTGCCCGCGCAGTTTCTCCCGCAGCGGATGCTCGCCGACGAGCATCTCCAGCTCGCCCGCCAGTTGTTCGTGCCGGCCGAGTTCCAGCTCCAGCTGGATGCGTAGCTCCGTGGCGGTCAGCCGCTCCTCGTCCAGGTGGCGGGTTCTGTTGGCCAGGCGGTGGTTGCCGAGGCCGCTCAGGCAGTCGCCCTGCCAGAGGGCCGCGGCGGTACGCAGTAAGCCCACGGCCTCCTCGCGCCGGGCCTGCCGGCCGAGTTGCCTGGCCCGGCCCACGAGGTCGGTGAACAGCGCGGCGTCCACGTTGCCGGGCTCGGTGGTGAGGACGTAGCCGGGGGGCCGGGTGGCGATGGCCGCGGGGCGGGCGGCCCGGTCGAGGAGCTTCCGGAGACGGGAAATGCATATTTGCACTTGTGTACGAGCTGTCTTCGGTGGATCATCCCCCCAGATGAGATCCACCAAGTACTCCGTGCCGACCACCTGGTTGGCGCGCAGGAGCAACCCGGCGAGGATGATCTCCTGTCGTCCCGGCGGAACGTGCAGCGGACCATCGGGTCCGTGCACCTGCAGTGGCCCGAGAAGTGTGAAGGCGGGGTGTTCTCTTCCTGGTTCCGCCTTTGCTGATTCCTCGGCCATGATCTCCCCCTGATATCGCCCATGCCATGCCGCACACGTGCCGCCCGTTCAGCTCTTCCAGCCCTTTCCTCGCACGTCAGCACGGATTCGGTCGTTTGAACGATAACCCGGTTATGGCTGGTGTTCGAGGTGCGATCCGGCTTGTGGTCACCGAATTCCGGTGCGGAACTTGATGGTCGGCCGAAGTTTTCCGGGTGTTAACTCGCCGCGGCCTGTTTTATCCGCCGTCGCGGTGAATCCGGGGGTACGTGCGTGGTGCTCCCGGGGCGGGAAGCTGCCGGCCGGAGGGCTGCCCGCCCGGGGTGGTCGAATCTGGTTGCACGTGCTATCGCCGTCCTGCGGTGCGGACCGCGGCGGCGGGAGTGACCGAGGCGAGTACCGCGAGGAACGCGCGGGCGGCCACGACCGCGCCGATCGTCGCCCACGGCAGTGCGGGCCTGATCCGGCCGGCTCGGCGGCTGTGTCGGATCACGGGGCTTCGGAGAGGCAGCGGTTTCGTCACAGCTCCCTCATGACACCGCACTTCTCCCTCACACAGCGGCATTATTGACCGTCGAAATCGACGTGCCTGTGCCGCCGCTCGGAAAGTGAGTCCGTGAGTACCGTTCCGCCTCCCGACCGTTCCGACGACGACCCGGCCTCCTCCCTGTCCGACGAGCAGCTGGAGTCGTTCCTGCGGGAAGCCGCCGAGGGCGGGGGCACCTCCACGCCCAAGGAGCCGTCCGCGCGGGCGCGGATGGTGGCCCGGCGGTTGCGGGAACAGGACGAGGCGGCGCGGCGCGCGGAGGCGGGTGGCGGCCGTGGTGGCCGAGGGCCGGGCCGGAAGCGGAAGGCGCGGGGGGCGCGGGGGGCGCCGCACAGCACCCCGCCGGGTTGGCGTACGGGCCCGGCGTGGCAGGAGGGAGACGGGGGCGGCTCCCGTCGGCGTCGTTCGGGCGCGATCGTCGGCGTGGTGGTGCTGGCGGCGCTCGCGGTCGTCGCCGTACGGCCTTCTCTGGTCCTGGACCGGCTGCCCGGCGGGTACGGCGGCCCCGAGAAGCCGTTGGCGGCCGAGACCGCGCTGCCGACCGGCGCTCCCGGTGACCCCGCCCGGTTCGGGCAGGCCACGCGCGAGCACCCCTTCCGCGGCTCGCCGGCCGAGCGGTGGGCCGAGGGCGCCGATGCCATCGAGGTGCCGGAGGCGAAGGCACTGTCCGGCATGAGCGAGGACGACGTGGCGTTCGCGCTGCGCCGTACCAAGGAGCTGCTGGTCGCCGCCAACCTCGACCCCGGCGTACTGCGCGGGGAGCGGCCGGACAAGGCGCTGGCCGTCCTCGACCCGAAGCAACCGGAGCTGCTGCCGGAGCTGCGCCGGTCGCTGAGCGCACCGGACGAGGAGCACGACCCGCTCCTGCTCTTCACCCGCTTCGACCCGGACGAGACCCGCCTGGCCGGCGACGTGGTCAAGGTCCGCGGCCACATGACCCTGGCCGCCGGGGAGCCGGGCGTGGTGAAGGTGAACGCGGACTACACCTTCGTCTACCCGCTGGTGCGAACGGACGGGGACGACGGGGAGGTGGCGCGCACGATCGTGCGCCGCTCGCTCACTCTGACGCTGAACGACCCGGCCAGGTGGGACGTGACCGAGGGCAAGCTCCTGCTGGAGAAGTACTTCACCGAGCACGACAACACCAGTTGCGGCGTCCACGACGGCTACCTGCACCCCGGCTTCGCCGGCGACGGCCCCGGCGGTGAGCCGGCCACCGGCCCCGCGACGGACCCGTACGACCGCAGCCGGCCCCTCACGGAGTCCGACTCGGGAGGTTGCGGGCGGGTCAGCCGCACATGACCGACGGGGACGGCCCCGGGCGCTCTCCCTCAGCGCACCCGGACCCGCCCCCGCCGTCCCCCGTGAGTCAGCCCCTGCGGGCCGTCCCCCGTGAGCCACCCCCCGTGGGCTGTCCCCCGCGAGTCACCCCCCGCGAGTCACCCCCGTGGGCCGTCCCTCGTTGGTCGTCCCCCGTGCGGTGGTCAGCTGCTCACACGCGCTGCCACAGCGCCGGTACGTTCGGCGGCTGCCAGCCCTGCTGCGCCTGGTGGCCCTGGAGGCAGCGGTAGGTCGCGCCGCCGTACGTCACCGTGTCGCCCGGCTGGTAGACGGTGCCGGCCGCCCAGGTGCCGCCGGGCTCTTCCGGCTCACCCGGGTCCTCGCCGCCGTCGCCGGCCGTCTTCAGGGTGAGGCCGTAGTTCTGCAGCAGCGGGTTGATCGGCTGGAAGAACGTCGTACCGCCGCTGCGGCAGTCGCCCGAGCCGCCCGAGGTGACGCCCTGCGCCTGGCTGCCGGAGATGTACGAGCCGCCCGAGTCGCCGGGCTCGGCGCACACCGTGGTGCGGGTGACGCCGCTGATGGTGCCCTCGGGGTAGGTCACGCTGGTGTTGTGCTGCTGGACGGTGCCGCAGTGCCAGCCGGTGGTGGAACCGGAACGGCACACGGACGCGCCGACCGGGGCCTGGGTGGACCCGGTGACCTGGACGTTCTGGCCGCCGGCGCCGCTGACGTACGGGGTCGCCGTCCAACTGGAGTTGGTGGCCACCCAGGCCATGTCACGGCCGGGGAAGGTCGAGCCCTGGAAGGTGCCCTGGGCCACCCGGTTGGCGCCGCTCGTGCTCGCCCCGGTCCGCCCGCAGTGACCGGCGGTGGCGAAGCCCTGCTGGGTGCCCTTGGTGACCGGGAAACCGATCGAGCAGCGTCCGCTGTTGTTGATGTAGTACGCCTCGCCGCCCCGCAGGTCGTAGAGCGGACGGGGCCTTTCGGCGGTCTTCTCGACCCGGGCGAGTCCGGCGTCGACACCGGCCGCGTCGAGGAGGGCGTGGGCCGCGGACGGCCGTACGGCCTGCACGGTGACCGTGTTCGTCCGTACGTCGACGTACCGGACCGGCGCGTCGGTGGTGTCCCGGCCGGTGGCGGCCCGGTCCAGCCGGGACTTGGCCGCGTCCAGGTCGGCGAGCGAGTGCCGTACGACGGTGGCCGCGGCGCCCGCCGCCTCGATCGCCGCGACGTCGTCCGCGTCGGTCGTCGCCACGGTCAGCGTGCCGGACTCGGCGCCCCGCAGCCACGCGCCCGCGTAGTCACCGCCGAGCGCGGCGCGGAGCCGGGCCGCCGTGGCGCCCGCCTCGGCCTCGTTGACGAGGCGGCGCTCGGCCTGCTGCCGGTCGAGGCCGAGGTCGCGCTGCATGGCGCTGAGGAGGGCGACAGGCGCGGCGTCGGTGCGGAGGGTCTCGGCCGCGGTGGGTGCGGAGCCGGCGGGAGCCGTCCCGGCGCTCGCGGAGCCGCTGAGCCCGGCCACGAGCAGGGCGGCCGTCGCGGCGACGGCGGCACCCATGGCTCTGCTGTGTCGGTACCGGTGGGGCATGGGGGATCTCCTCGGTCTCGGTGGGCCCGGCGGGGACCGGTGGGTCCCGGTGGGGAGGTGCCGAAACCGTAGGGAGGGGCGGCCGGTGGCCGTAAGACGTCGGCTGACCCTCTCCCCGGTGTTATGGAAGGCGTTGTGGAAGGCCGTGGCCGGTGAGAGGGGACGGCGCAAGTCCCGTGCGGACCCGGCGTGCCCCGTCACGGAACCCGGTGCGCCGCCATCCACTCCGTGTAGCTGTCACTGCTCGCCGCCACCCCCGCGTGCGCCATGCGGGCCTGCGCGAGCACGGTCGCGGCGGTGTCCTGGCGTTGCGTCACCGCGTGCCAGCCGAGGAGGTGCCGCCAGGCCAGCGGGGTGCCGGTGAGCGGCCGGGTGACGATGCCGGGCGTGTTCGGGAAGGTCGCCCGGCACAGCCCGACCGCCCGCCCCACCTGCACCAGATGGACCAGGGACGCGGTGTCCGTCTCGTACATGCGGCGCGGGGTGAACCCGGCGCGGGCGCACGAAGCGGTGAAGCAGTCGCCGAAGCAGCCGTCACCGGGCACGCAGGCCCACTCCTCGCCCGCCAGCTCGGTCAGGTCCACCTCCATCCGCCGGGCGAGCGGGTGACCGGCGGGCATCATCACGAACACCGGGTCGACGGCGACCTCGCGCCAAACCAGCCCCGCGGCACCGGGCGGGGAGGCGGACCCGCAGGTTCCGGCGAGCGCGAAGTCCAGCCGCCCCTCCGCCAGCTGTTCGGCCAGTTCCCTCTCCGACCAGGACGTACAGGTCGTCATCCGGGCGTTCGGCGCCACGCCCGCCAGCCGGTCGACCAGGGCCCCCAGCAGGGGCCCGTGGGTGCCGCCCAGCCGCAGGCGTTCCGCCGTGCGCGGAGCCCGCGCGAACCGGGCCGCTTCCTGCTGCAACTCGGTCACCGCGGGCAGCAGGATCCGGCTGCGTTCCAGCACCAGTTCGCCCAGCGCGGTGGCCCGCACCCCGTGTCTGCCCCGTACGAACAGCGCGCCTCCCAGGGCCCTTTCGATCCGCTTGAGCTGTGCGCTCAGCGCGGGCTGTGCGAGGCCGAGCGCCGTCGCCGCCCTGGTGAGGCTGCCGGCGTCGGCGATGGCTCGGACCGTCTTGAGATGCCGCAACTCCAGCTCCATGAGGGGAGCTTGCGACGGGTGTGGGGCGGGGGCAAGAGGTTGGTCCGGACCTGTGGCACAAGTTGTGTCGTGAACGGGAAACATGTCCGTCACTCGGTGGCTCCGCCGCTCCTCGCCCTCGCCTCGCCGCCCGCCGCCGTCAGCGGTAACGGATCACGTGAAGCCGGTGGACTCCGGTCGGATCGAAGGAGACGGGCTCGGTCGATGAACCGACGACGACCATGACGCCCTTCTCCAGGCGGAGCGCGCTCACCAGCCGGCCGACGGCCTCTGCCATCCGTGCGGCGGACTCAGACCAACGCGCGCGCCGCGACGGGCAGGGCGTCGACGGCGGCAAGCGCCGCCTCCCAGTCCTGGTGCTCGGTCACCGACAGCACGGGCCCGAGTTCGGCGAGCGTCGGCTCACACGACCGCGACGCCGGGTACTCCCGTCGAAGCACGTCCTCCTGGCTGTACGTCAGAACTCCTGGCCCTCGTTGCTCTCGATCACCGCCCGCGCACGGCGCAGCAGGGCCTCGCGTACGTCGTCCGGGGAGAGCACGCGCAGGGGCGCGTCCAGGCCGAGGAGATATGTGGCGAGCCCCTCGGCGTCCGGGCCGCCGACGTCGACGATCGTGGCCCTCGGGCCGTCGGGACGGTGGACGCCCACGGACGGCGGGATCAGCCGCAGCGCCTGGTCCATGGGCATCGGAAGGCGGACCGTCGCACACAGCGCGTACGGCCCGGTGGCGGTGGCGCGGGAGACGAGGAGCGCGGGGTCGGGCGGCGGGTCGGTGAGGACCGCCGGCCGACCCGTGGGCCGGAGTCGCTCCACCCGGTCGGCCCGGAAGGTCCGCCACGCGCCACGCTCGACGTCGCGTGCGACGAAGTACCAGCGCCGCCCGGTGTGTACGAGGCGGTACGGGTCGACGTCCCGGACGCTGGCCCGCCCCTCCCAGTCGCGGTACGCCATCCTGGCGCGTTCGGCCTTCCGGCAGGCGGCGGCCAGCTCCAGCAGCATGCCGGGCCCGATCTGCGACTCGTCGGCCCTCGGCGTCTGCACGAAGGCGGCGTCCATGTCACCCAGCCGGTCCGCGACCCGCCGGGGCAGCACCTGCCGCAGTTTCAGCAGCGCCGACAGGGCGGCCTGGTCCCCGCCGAGTGCCCCGCTCAGCGCGGCCTCCCGCAGCCCGACGGCCACGGCGAGGGCCTCCTCGTCGTCGAGGACCAGTGGCGGCGTCCGCGTGCCGGGGCGCAGTCGGTAGCCGCCCCACGGGCCGGGGTCGGACTCGACGGCGTATCCGATCTCCCGCAGCCGGGCGACGTCCCGGCGCACCGTGCGCTCGGTGACCTCCATCCGCTCGGCCAGCTCACCGCAGGTCCAGGCGGGCCGGACGGCGAGCAGGGAGACGAGCCGCAGCAGCCGGGCGGAGGTACTGAGCATGTTCTCGGAGTCTTCCACACGGGTCCGCACGGCCAGGTACGACCAGACATGACGGGGAACGACCGGGAACGACCGGGAACGTGACCAGGACCGGAACTGTCCTGGTCACGTCCTAGCGTGCTTTCCATGACCACCACGGCACACAGCCCGGCACCCACGTTCCGCTACTCGGCCGTCACCTTCGACTGCCCCGACCCCGCCGAGCTGGCCCGCTTCTACGGCGAGGCCCTCGGTCTGCCCGTCGCCTTCTCCACCGACGACTTCGTCCTGCTCGGCGGTCAGGACGGCGCGGCAGGCCTGGGCTTCAACCGCCTCGCCGACTACCGCCGCCCCACCTGGCCGGACCCGGCCCAGGAGAAGCAGGCCCACATCGATCTCGGCGCCGACGACCTGGACGCGGCGGAGGCCCGCCTCGTCGCCCTGGGCGCCACCAAGCCCGACTTCCAGCCCGCCCCGGACCGCTGGCGGGTGCTGCTGGATCCTGCGGGGCATCCGTTCTGCGTGTCCACGGTGGCGTGAGACCGATCGGCACCGGGTGGTGCGCCCTCCTGTCAGCCGGACTCCATCAGTTCCTTGAGCCGGGCCAGGTCGGCGGCGACCGTGCCGGCGTCGCGCTCGAAGTCGGCGTCGGTCGTCTCCGGCTGTCGGCGGAGGGTGAACACCACCTCGCTCGCGGTGCCGTCGGCGATGACGCGGACCGGGTTGTAGACGGTCTCCCCGGAGGGGAGCGTGACGTAGTGGTCGAGTACGCCCAGGTTGTTGCGCGGGGCGAAGGCGACCCTGACCCGGCCCAGGGAGGAGGAGTCCGCGATCCACTCGTCGGCGGTCTTCTCGATGGAACCGCCGAGGCCGTGGGCCCACGCGGGCAGGTTGGCCGGGTCCGAGGCGTACGCGTAGACGTCGGTGGCCGTGCGGTCGATGTGGATGCCGAGGTGGCGTGACTCCTTGCCGATGCTGTTCATGGCAGTGACGGTAGTGGGCCGTCGGCACCGGTCTCTTGAACGAATCGGACGCGCCTGTTCCGTCGATCGTTCCCGGCACCTGTCGTCGACCTGTCCTCGCCGCCCGAGCGGGCCCAGGGTGTCCGGGCGGCGCGATATGGGGGATGCTGCTGTCCGAACCGCTGGGGGGCCAGCCGGATCAGGAGGGGGTGGCGTTCGTGAACGGGGATGCCGGACGAGAGCGGTGGGAGATCACGCGCGGTGAGGTGAGGGGATGGCCGGGTGAGGTCTCGCACCGGGTGGCGATCGGATACGGCGCGTTGGCGGGCCTGGTCACGGCGTTCGGTGCGACGTTCTCGCTGCTGTTCTTCGACGGCTTCTCCTGGGGTCTGGTCCTGACCTGGGTCCTGCTCCTCGCGTCGGGGCCCGCCCTGGCCACGCTGTTCTTCAGCAGACCGGTGGACAGACGCCGCCCGGCACGGGCCATCGGGCAGGGCCTGATATCAGTGCTGTGGCAAGTGGTGTGGGCCGCACCGTTCAGCGTCGTCATCTCTTTCGTCGTACAGTCCGGCTCGCCGTTCTGGCCACCTTTCGTCATGTGGCTGCTCAACGGCAGCTACTGCGCCTTCTGGGCCGCCCATGTCAGCACGGAACCGCCCGCACGTGCTGCCGGCCGGCCCAACCGGCACGCCCCGCCGCCGCGTACGGCCCCCGCCGTTCCGGTTTCGTCCGCGCCCCGGTCGGCGCGGGAGGAACAGGCGATCACCGAGTTCGGCGCGCTGCTCAGTGCCCACCCCTTCGACGCGAGCCTGCCGGGGGTGGCGTACCCGGAGGTGGCGGACCACTCGCTCGCGCTGGACGCCTACGACCGTGCCAAGGATGCCGCCGCGGGTGAGGTGCGCGGCATCCTCGCCGAGGGAAGGGCGGCGTTGGCCCGGCTCGACGCCCGGATGGGGCTGGACACGGTCCACTCGGGATCCGGCTGCTTCTTCGACCACCGCCACGGCCCGGCCGTGGTCAGCGTCGAATGGAGCCCGCGTGGAGGCACCTCGCGGCGCGTGGGGGTGTGCCGTGCCGATGCCGTACGGCTGGCCGACGAGCGGCGGCGGTCCTGAGCCATCCGGCTACCCGACGCGGGCGGACACCTCGTCCTTGGCCGGCTGTATCTCCGTCAGGCGCCCCGGGGCGACGACGCGGAGCGCGGTTCGCAGGGCGTCCGGGGACTGCTCGGGACCGCCGCGTGGGCTCACTCCTCTTCGAAGATCTCCTCAGCCTTCGGCACGGTGACGGCGCGGGCGAGCCAGCGGCGCAGGACCTCGGGATCGTCGCAGCCCGTGACGCGCTCGCGAACGTCATCGGATACGTCGAGTCCACGCTGCTCCAGGACGAGCAGGACATCCTCGGCCCGCCCCTCGGCCCGGCCCTGGGCACGCCCTTGCTCGCGGCCCTCGTCACGGATCTCTTCGGAGATGTAGGACTTGTAGAAGGAGAGGTCCACGGCCACCAGGTTCCTCCAGAGATATTGGGCCGGGCGGTTCCCCAGGCCTTGAGCGGTGAATTCGATCAGTGGGTCTGCTACGTCTTCGGGAACGTCCCGCAGCGCGGTGGACAGGGCTTTCAGTATGGCACCGATGTCCGGGTTCGCCGCGTGCGTGATAGCCGCCAAGGCGGTCAGTGCCAGGTCGGTACGCGCCTCGTCGGGGTCGGTGATCACCGGCATGTTGTGGGGCCCGGCGACGATCGGCCGTACGGTCAGAGAGGGCCACGAGCAGAATCCGATGGGTTCCGGCCGGGTCGCCCATTCGGCCGTGGCGCGGTCCTGGCAGACCACGAGCAGCAGCGGTGGCAGTCGGTACTTGCTGCGCAGGTACGCGAGGTAGTAACTCCAGCTGGCCGGTTTCTCCGGGTCCTTCTTCTTCTGCGCCTCGACCGCGAGGAGGAAGGGCCCGTGTTCCTCTGTGTCGATCTGCAGCAGGGTGTCGATCCGACGGTCGACAGGCTTTGTCTCGGTGACGTCGTTGGGCAGCACTCTGACTGCGGTGGCCTGGGGAAAAGGGATGCTGAGTGCTTCGGAGACGCGGGAGAACAGCCCCGGGTAGTCCTGGAAGATGAGGTGCATCGCCTCGTGGGACGAGCTGACCATGTGGCTTCTTTCGTGGGTCAGTGGTGGATGGTGCTTGACGCCCGGCATTCCCCGCAGCGGTCTTCGGTCTCGGGGGCGCGGAAGCCGCGGTCGCAGCCGTCGCAGTTGCGTACCTCGTAGCGGGGCGGTGGCGGACCGGCGGAGGGCCTGTACGGCGGCGGGGGCGGCAGCTGGGCGGTGAGGCGGTGGGCGAGCAGGGCGGCCGGGCGGCGCAGGGGGGCGTCCGGCAGGTCGGTGGTCAGGGCGTGGCGTACGGCAGTGGGGGCGACGTCCCGTTCCAGCCAGGCGGCGACTCCGGGGGCCAGATGGGCCGTGTCCGTCGCGGAGAGGAGGAGGCGGGGGTCGTGTCGGCGCAGGGTGGTGAGGAGGTCGGTGGCCTTCTGGAGGAGGGCGGGGGCGGTGCAGCCGGGCTGCGGTACGGCGGGGAGGGCCTTGCGGGGGCGCGTTTCGTTGCCGGTGTGGCGCGGGTGGGGAGGGGCTGCGTGCTCCGGTTGCTTCGGGGGCCGTCCCGCCGGGCGGGTGGGCCGGGGCGTCGGGCGGGACGGGCAGCCGGTGTCGGCCGGCTCGCGGCGGGGCGTCTTCGGCTGGTTGCAGGAGACCGTGCGGGTGACGATGCGGCCGGTGGACGTGCGTACGCGCTCGCGGCGCAGGTAGCCGTGGGCCTCCAGCTCGCGCAGGGCGGCCGCGATGCGAGTCGGGCCCTCTTTGAAACGGGCGGTGAGCGTCTTGATGTCGGCGCCCGCGCCGGTGGGCAGCGACTGGATGTGGCAGCTGAGGCCGATCGCCAGCAGTGACAGCTCCGGGTGCTGGGCCAGGTGGTTGCCGATCACCACGAAGCGAGTGGTGTGCCGGGTGTTCTCGTGGATGATGCCACCGCCGTGGCGACGCGAACGGGTCGGATCGGCGGCAGGGGCTGACTGGGCGCGCGAGGGCGCGCTAGGGTTTTGGATACCCATCGGGAAGCGTCTTCTTCCTAGGTGGTTAGGCCCTCGCAGTGGGATGCCAGTCCCGGCGGGGGCCGAAGTATTTCTCGGTCGTTTGCGCTGAGAGTAGGGGAGTTGGGGACCCGAAAAGCCAGCCGAGCCGGTGATGTTCACCCGCCCGAGTGACGACGTGCCTCGGGCGGGAGGGGTGGGGCTTGGTGGGGTTCTTTTCCCCGAGTTCTTTTCATTGGTAAGGCGCCGATGGCACCGCAACCTCAAAACGTGGGTCGCGGTGCCGTAAAGCTCAGTTCCGCCCAGACGGTCTTGCGCGGGAAGCGGCCCTCGGTTACTCCCCAGCGGTCCGCGAGCGTTTCCACGAGCAGCAGGCCACGGCCGGATTCGGCGTCGGGAGCGGGTGCTTGGGGGCGGGGGAGTTCCTGGCCTCGGGTGTCGGTGACCTCGATACGGAGGGTCTCGCCGACGACGTAGAGCGTGAGCCGGAAATCGCGGCCGGGGACGCGTCCGTGGTCCGCCGCGTTGTTGGCCAGTTCGGCGACGAGAAGGCGTGCCGGGTCCAGGGGCAGTTCCCAGGAACGGAGCTGCTCCGTCGCGAGCAGTCGGGCGAGACGGGCGCCGCGTGGCGTGGGGGAGAGCTGCACGCTGAAGTTGCGGACGGGAGTCGTGAGTTCGGCGGATGTCTGGTTCACGTCACTCAGCGTGGCGTCGTGTGCGTACCGTGAGAAGTGACTCACTGAGTACACGCGGTCACTGTCCGGTGGTTGTCCGGTGGTGTCGGTGCTGTCGGGGTGGCGTGTGCGGGTAGGGCGCTGGGAGCAATACGGCGAGTACGACGAAGGGGCGCGGGATGACGGTCGAGGCGGAGGCGGGCCGACTCAAGGGCGAGGCGGACGAGCCGGGGTGGGAGGTGGACCCGGACGACGAGTGGGGCGTCGCGGTCATCACCACGGTGGGACGGCAGTTGAAGCTGCGACGCGAGGCCGTGGGCATGCGCGCCGGCGAGTTCGGGGCGGCGGTGGGGTACGGGGAGGACCTCGTCTACAAGGTCGAGGGTGGCAAGCGGATCCCACGGCAGGAGTACCTGGACAGGGCCGACGAGGTGCTGGACGCGGGCGGGCTCATCTCGGCGGCTTGGGAGGACGTGAAGAAGGTCCGGTACCCGAAGAAGGTGCGGGAGCTGGGGAAGTTGGAGTCGCAGGCAGTTGAGATCGCCGTGTATCAGTGCAACAGCGTCAACGGATTGTTGCAGACGCCGGATCACGCGCGAGCCGTGATCGGGGCGGCGCAGCCGCCATACTCTCCGGACGATGTGGAGCGCATGGTGGCTGCGCGGATCGCGCGGCAGACGGTCTTCGAACGCTCACCCGCTCCGGCGCTCAGCTTCGTCCTGGAAGAGGGGGTCTTGCGCCGTCCCATCGGGGGCACAATGGCCTGGAGTCAGCAGCTCGAACGCTTGCTGGAGGTGGGACGGTTGCACAACGTCGTGCTACAGGTGATGCCGATGGACTGCGAGACCCACTCCGGAACGGACGGCACGATCGAGTTGCTGAAGTTCGAGGACGGGTCAGCGGTCGGACGGTCCGACGGCGCGTTCAGTGGTCGGCCGACCACTGACCCCAAACACCTGCGCATTCTTGAGCTGCGGTATGGAACGATCCGAGCTCAAGCGCTCTCGCCTCGGGAGTCGCTGGCCTGCATCGAGCAACTGCTGGGAGAAACATGATCCGCAAGACCACTGCCGGGGACGCCTCCGAGCTGGCGTGGTTCAAGAGCAGCTATAGCAGCGGCAACAACGGCGAGTCCTGCGTCGAGGTCGCCGCCACCCCCGGCACCATCCACATCCGCGACTCCAAGACCACCGAAGGCCCCCGCCTGACCCTCACCCCCGCCGCCTGGGCGGACTTCCTGCCGTACGCGTCGGAGAACTGACCGCCGACTCGACGACGACCTCCTGCGTCCCCACCACCGCGAGCAGCTCCAGCAGCCCCGCGCTGTCCGTCCCCACGGCCGGTGTGAACCAGAGCAGCCGTTGCCGTCCGTCCTCGCTGAACAGGTTGAGGCAGTTGACCTCGACGAGGCCCAGCGTGGGGTGGAGGAGCCGTTTCCGGTCGCTCCGCCGGAACGCCACGTCGTGCTCGGCCCACAGCGCGGCGAACTCGGGGGAGACGCCGAGCAGCGTACGGATCATCGTGCCGGTCTCCGGGTCCTTCGCGGCCCTCCTCGCGGCGGCGGCCCGCAGGTCGGCGACGAAGGAGCGGGACTGGCCCTCGTGGTCGGCCTCCGGATACAGGCGCCGGGCGTCCGGTTCGGTGAACCAGCGGTGGACGAAGCTGGCCCGTGGCCCGCGGAGGCCGGACTGGTCGCCCAGCAGCGCCACTGCCAGCGGATTCTGTACGAGGGTGACGTGCAGGTCCGTGATCACCTGGGCCGGGGTCGAGGTCATCCGGCCGAGCAGGTCGAGCATGCCGGGGTGGACGTGCGAGGCGGCCCCGCCCTGTACGGGCACCGGGCGGTCGGCGAGCCGGTAGAGGTAGTCCCGCTCGTCTGCGGTCAGCCGCAGCGCCCTCGCCAGTGCGGCGATCATCTGCTCGGACGGCTGGGATCCGGCGCCACGCTCAAGCTCGTTGTAGTAGTCCACGGACGCCCCGGCGAGCAGGGCGACCTCCTCGCGGCGCAGCCCGGGCACCCTGCGGCGCGGGCCGGCCGGGAGGCCGACGTCGGCGGGGCGGATGCGCTCGCGCCGCGAACGCAGGAAGGCTCCCAGCTCGGCGTACTTCACAGGGCTCATGCCGTCCATTCTGCGTCCGGCCGGGGCGGCGACCCAGGGGATGACATCCCCTGGTTGCGCGGGCCGGCCGCGCGCATCGTGGAGTCATGAGCACGCACACACATCAACAGACGCCAGTACCGGAGGCCGCCACCCGGAGGGTCGCTGTCGTCACGGGAGGATCGCGCGGCATCGGCCGGGCGGTCTCGCGGAGGCTGGCCGAGGACGGCCTGGCCGTCGTCGTCAACTACGCCCGCGACACCTCGGCCGCCGACGAGACGGTGGCGGCGATCACCGGGGCCGGCGGACGGGCGGTCGCCGTACAGGCGGACGTGGCGGAGGAGAAAGAGGTCGCCGCGCTGTTCGACCGGGCGGAGGAGGAGTTCGGCGGCGTCGACGTGGTCGTCAACTCGGCCGGGCGGATGGCTCTGTCGCCGATCGCCGACCTCGACCTGGCGGCGCTCGACGCCATGCACCGCACCAACATCCGCGGCACCTTCGTCGTCGCGCAGCAGGCGGCGCGGCGACTGCGGGCAGGGGGCTCGTTCGTCGGGTTCTCGACGTCCGTCGTCGGCACGCAGTTCCCCACGTACGGCGCCTACGCGGCCAGCAAGGGCGCGGTGGAGGCGATGACCCTGATCCTGGCGCGTGAGCTGCGCGGGCGGGACATCACCGTGAACACCGTCGCACCCGGGCCGACGGCCACGGACCTGTTCCTCGACGGCAAGACTCCCGAGCAGATCGACCAGCTCGCCAAGACCCCGCCCCTGGAACGGCTGGGCACCCCCGACGACATCGCGGCCGTGGTCGCCTTCCTCGGCAGCCCCGCGGGGCACTGGGTGAACGGACAGATCCTGCGCGCCAATGGAGGAATGATCTGACATGCCTTTCGCCCACTTCAAGGTCCCCGCGGGCACTCTCACCGCCGAGGACAAGAGGAAGATCGTCGAGCGCACCACCGACCTGTACGCGGAGATCTACGGCGAGCGGGCCCGCCCGACCACCGTCGTCCTCGTCGACGAGGTCCTCGACGGTGGCTGGGGCGTCGGCGGCGGCGTCCTGACCGCCGCCATGCTCAACGGCGACGCTTGACCGGTGTCCGGGACGCTCGGGTAACCTTCGTCCCGGACATCCGTTAAAGGCCGGTATGCGAAAGATCGGTCTCACATAGTGGTCACGCCCTGCGCGGGGTACTGGCCAGGATGTTTACATGCGCGTAACACTTAGGTGTCCCGCGCACGGCAACGGCGCCGAGCGCCCATCACCGGACCGACCCGGACGACGGCCTGTACGGCCAGGGCCCCGTACATCTGCGTACGCCCCCCACACCCCCCGTACCCCCGTCCCTCCGCCCCGGTCTCCGGTGCCCCGCCGTGCCAGAAAGGCCCCCTGTGACGACGCGAAGCGAGACCAGGACCGCGCTCGACCACCTGCTCACCGAGATCGAACACCGCAACCCGGCCCAGCCCGAGTTCCACCAGGCCGCCCACGAGGTCCTGGAGACGCTCGCGCCGGTGCTCGCGGCCCGCCCCGAGTACGCCGAGCCGGGCCTCGTCGAGCGGCTGGTCGAGCCCGAGCGGCAGGTCATCTTCCGGGTGCCGTGGCAGGACGACCAGGGCCGGGTCCACGTCAACCGCGGCTTCCGCGTCGAGTTCAACAGCGCGCTGGGCCCCTACAAGGGCGGCCTGCGCTTCCACTCCTCCGTCAACCTGGGCGTCATCAAGTTCCTGGGCTTCGAGCAGATCTTCAAGAACGCGCTGACCGGCCTCGGCATCGGCGGCGGCAAGGGCGGCAGCGACTTCGACCCGCACGGGCGGAGCGACGCGGAGGTCATGCGGTTCTGCCAGTCGTTCATGACGGAGCTGTACCGGCACATCGGCGAGCACACCGACGTCCCCGCGGGTGACATCGGCGTCGGCGGCCGGGAGATCGGCTACCTGTTCGGCCAGTACCGCCGGATCACCAACCGCTGGGAGGCCGGTGTCCTCACCGGCAAGGGCGCGGGCTGGGGCGGCTCGCTGATCCGTCCGGAGGCCACCGGATACGGCAACGTGCTCTTCGCGGCGGCCATGATGCGCGAGCGCGGTGAGGACCTGGAGGGCCAGACGGCGGTCGTGTCCGGCTCCGGGAACGTCGCCATCTACACCATCGAGAAGCTCGCCGCCCTCGGCGCGAACGCCGTGACCTGCTCGGACTCCTCCGGCTACGTCGTCGACGAGAAGGGCATCGACCTCGACCTGCTGAAGCAGATCAAGGAGGTCGAGCGCGGCCGGGTCGACACGTACGCCGAGCGCCGCGGCGCCTCCGCCCGCTTCGTGCCCGGCGGCAGCGTCTGGGACGTCCCGGCCGACCTCGCGCTCCCGTCCGCCACGCAGAACGAGCTGGACGAGAACGCCGCCGCCACCCTCATCCGCAACGGCGTGAAGGCCGTGTCGGAGGGCGCGAACATGCCGACGACGCCCGAGGCCGTCCACCTCCTCCAGCGCTCCGGCGTCGCCTTCGGCCCCGGCAAGGCGGCCAACGCGGGCGGTGTCGCGGTCAGCGCGCTGGAGATGGCGCAGAACCACGCCCGTACGTCGTGGACGGCGGCGCGGGTCGAGGAGGAGCTGACGCACATCATGAACGACATCCACACCACCTGCCACGAGACCGCCGAGCGCTACGACGCCCCCGGCGACTACGTGACCGGCGCCAACATCGCGGGCTTCGAGCGCGTCGCCGACGCGATGCTGGCCCAGGGCGTCATCTGACGGACTGACCCGGTGGGAGGGCCCTGCCGGGGCCTGCCCACCGGTACCTCGCTCGCGGCCAAGCGCACGACCGGGGCGCCGGCTGAACCGCTGGAGAACTCCCCGCGAACACGGCACGGAGCGCGGGCGGCGGCTTGCTCAAACCCCTACCGCTCGTGTGAACACTGTTCTTGTCTGTTCGAATGGTGCGCGCAGCGGACAGTGAGACATCGGTGCCCGAGCGGGCGGAGGAACGGTCGAAGCAGCCGCTTCCGCCGCTCGCCATAGCGGTACCGACCGGCCGGCCGTCACCCGCCGGACCCCGCGCCCGCCCCCGCCGTCGTACCCGCCCCCGCGGGCCGGCCGCGCCGGGCGGGAAGCGCGCGGGCGGCCGCCTGTACGTCATCGACGGCATCCGCCTGCTCGCCGCGCTGATGGTGGTCGCACACCACTACGCCGGCACCTGGCGCGCCGACCGCCCGGGCAACCTGATCTGGGACCGCCCGGTGTCCGAGATCATGCCCACGGTGTTCCGCGTCGCCTCCTACGGCTGGATCGGCGTCGAGATCTTCTTCGTGATCAGCGGCTTCGTGATCTGCATGTCGTGCTGGGGCCGCACACCGCGCCAGTTCTTCGTCTCCCGGGTGATCCGGCTCTACCCGGCGTACTGGTTCGCGGTCGTGTTCACCACGGCCGTGCTGGTCGCCGTACCCGGTGTGTGGGAACGCCTCCGGCTGCGCGAGGTCCTCCTCAACCTGACCATGCTCCAGTCCGGCTCCGGCGTACCGAACGTCGACGGCGTCTACTGGACCCTCTGGTCCGAGCTGCGCTTCTACCTGCTCTTCCTGGTCGTCGTCGCCATGGGCCTCACGTACCGCAGGGTCGTGCTCTTCTGCTGCGTGTGGGGCGCGGTCGCGATGCTCGCCCCGGTCGCCGACCTCCACCTGGTGGAGCTGGTCGCCAACCCGGACGGCGCCTGGTACTTCATCGCCGGCCTCGCCCTCTACCTCATGCACCGCTTCGGCCAGGACCTGCTCCTGTGGGGCATCCTCGCCATGGCGTGGCTGATGGGCCAGCTCGAACTGGGCAACCGGATCGACGAGGTCGAACGCGTCTCGGGCTGGCGCGGCAGCGTGGCGATCTTCACCGTCTTCCTGCTTTTCATGGTCGCCGTGGCCCTCGGCCACACGGACCGGATCCGCTGGAAGTGGCTGGTCACGGCCGGTGCCCTGACATACCCGCTCTACCTGGTCCACTACGCGGCCGGCACGAGCCTCATCGCCCGCCTCCACGACACGATGGACCCCCGACTGCTCCTCGCCCTGCTCACCACGGGCTTCCTGCTCCTGAGCTGGCTCATTCACCGCTTCGTGGAACGGCCGGTGTCACGGCTGCTGAAGAAGGGGCTGGACACGTCGTTCGCCCGGATGCGCGACGCGGGCGACGAACGGTCCTGAATCCCCGAGTCAGGGAGCGGGTGGGCCGGACAGCTTCGCCAGGCGGCCCAGCAGCCTGGCGTGGACCGTCGTCGCCGCCGCGACCACGGTCGCGATGGTCGACAGGGCGAGGATCCCGAGCAGCGCCGGCCACTGGCGCAGTTCGCTGTCGCAGAGGGAGCCGTCCCGCCGGGCCGGGTCGATCAGCGGGCCCTCGCAGCGCGGGACACCGTCGTAGGACTCGGGGCCGTACGAGGAGAGCATCAGGAACGCGAAGTACATCCACAGCGCGAGCGCCAGCAGGATCCACACGACCGACCACTTGTCCACGCGGCCGGCGTCCCGGAGCACCCCCGACGCCTCACTTCCGGCAGCCTCCCTGGCCGTCATGCGATCCCCCCGAGTGTCCGTCCGAATACCGTCGATGACCCTAACGTGGTGATCGGCAAGCGTCCGACGACGCGGTCCGCGACCGACGGGACGGAGGGGGGCGAAGCCCGGTTCGGCGGCCCGGCGGGCCGGCCGGACTCACCCCGCCCGTAGCCGCCGGTCCCGGCTCCGCCGCCGCTCCCACACCGGCAGGTCGTCCATGGGGGCCGAGCGCGTCGCCAGTACCGCCGCCGCGACCCCGGCGACCGCCACCCCCACGAGCGGCAGATAGCCCGTGAGGTAGGACGCCGTGCCGGTCAGCACGGGCACCGCGCACGCCCCCACCGCCGCGTACAGCGCGACCAGCCCCAGGCGCACCCCCGGGGACGTGCCGCACAGGCCCGGCCAGTCACGCACGCGGAAGGACGGGTCCGTGGGCTGCTCCGAGGCCACTTCGCGCTCCCGCAGACGACGCAGGTCCGAGGGGAAGGCCGCGCAGGGGAAGATCCGGCCGTCCGCGGCGACGAAGACGCAGTCGACGGCCCTGCTCTCGCGCACCAGGCGCCAGCGCGTCGCCCACATCAGCCGGCCGCCCGCCGGGCCGAACTCCGCCGCCAGCGCGGGTATCGCGATGTCCGGCACGAGCAGCCGCAGCCTGCCGCCGTCGTGGACGGCGTAGAGGGTACGGCGGACGTCCACCCGCGTCGTACCGGCTCGGGCGCCGACCGTCGTGTGCTCGTCCCGGACCGCCGTCAACGCGGACACCCGAAGCGCCTTCACCCGGCCTGCCGCCGCGTCCTGCGCCAGCACGCGACGCGGCCCGGACGCACCGTGGCGGTGGCCGACGGCGGCGAGCACCACGATCACCGCCAGGAAGGTCGCGAGCCACGGGCCGCCGGCGAGCGGGGGGCGCCAGGTCTGGACGTACGCGCCGAGGTCCGTGCTGCCGTCCACCCGGCCGCCCAGCTCGGGGCGGCCGGGGGAGTGGAGGACCTCGACCTCGTCCCCCTGGTGAGGGAGGCCGGCCACGATGCCCCGGTCCACGGTCAGCCGGGTGCCGTCGGACAGCTCGACGGCGAGGTCGGCGTACCAGTAGCTGCCGAACTTGCGCCCGGAGACGCCCACGCTCGACTTCTCCTCGGAGCTGACGCCGGTGATCGTCCCTGTCGAGACGACGGCGCCCGCGTCCTGGATGCCGGCCAGCACACGGCCCTGGTGGCCGTCGGGCTGCGAACCGAGGAGGAGCGCCGGGACCAGCGCGCACCCGGCGAGCGCGACGGCGGGCAGGCGGCCCAGCGAGGCGAGCGTGGAACGGGGGATCACCGCGGGCAAGGGACCGGTGATGACGGGGGCGACGGGGGCGACGGGGGCGTCGTCGGGTGGGGCGGTGAAGCGGGGTGCCCGCCAGCTCGCCGCCACCCAGGCGAGGCCGCACAGCAGCGACGCGCCCAGGAGGAACAGCAGGTCCCAGCGCGGTACGGGCGCCCCGTACCGCAACAGCGGCAGCGGCGCCGCCACCGCCGCGCATATCAGCGCCGCACTACCCCAGCGCCTGGTCCAGACCGTGGATCTTCGCATGGACGCATACAACCGTCCGGCCCGTCGTCTCGGGTAGCCCCGCGACCACGACCCGGAGACCCGCTGCCTCGGCTCAGACCCCGGCGGAACGTCTCCGTGCGAGCCCTTGTTTGATCTCCGTCACCTTCGGGGTATTCTCTCCGGCCCGATTGGCCAGGCCCCCGCCGCGTATGGCAGACTAGCGGAGTTGCTCGGTCGAGTGCCGATGCTGCGCGCCTCCCGCCGGGGGGACCGGAAGCGAGTCCCACAGTACTCGTCGCCTCATGCATTACATCGAGAGATGTAGGGGCGGAAGTACGGGAATCTTCCGGGAAGCGTCAGCGGGGTGCAGGCCAGGCGCCCGGTGGGCCTCTCGCCCCCGCCTCGCGGTTCCGGAAGGGCCCGCACTCCCACTGCAGGGAAGTCCCGAAAGGGACATTCGTTTCAGCGAGAGCGCGACACGCCCGACCGCGTGGGTCGGAGGGGGAGCGGACAGAAAAGGGACCACCGGGTCCAGAGCGTTACGAGAGACAGGACTACGAAGTAGCCATGGCGGGACAGAAGATCCGCATCCGGCTCAAGGCCTACGACCACGAGGTCATCGACTCTTCGGCGAAGAAGATCGTCGAGACGGTGACTCGCACTGGTGCGTCGGTCGCGGGCCCGGTGCCGCTGCCCACTGAGAAGAACGTGTACTGCGTCATCAAGTCGCCGCACAAGTACAAGGACTCGCGCGAGCACTTCGAGATGCGCACGCACAAGCGCCTGATCGACATCCTCGACCCGACTCCCAAGACCGTTGACTCTCTGATGCGACTCGACCTCCCGGCCGGTGTCGACATCGAGATCAAGCTCTGAGGGCCGGTGATCTGAAGATGAACAAGCAGATCAAGGGCATCCTGGGCGAGAAGCTCGGCATGACGCAGGTGTGGGACGAGAACAACCGCGTTGTTCCGGTCACCGTCGTCAAGGCCGGCCCCAACGTCGTCACCCAGGTCCGTACGAACGACGTCGACGGCTACGAGTCCGTCCAGATCGCGTTCGGCGAGATCGACCCGCGCAAGGTGAACAAGCCCCTCAAGGGCCACTTCTCCAAGGCCGACGTCACCCCCCGCCGCCACCTCGTCGAGATCCGCACGGCCGACGCCGCCGAGTACACGCTCGGTCAGGAAGTCACCGCCGAGGTCTTCGAGTCCGGCGTGAAGGTCGACGTCACCGGCAAGAGCAAGGGCAAGGGCTTCGCCGGTGTCATGAAGCGTCACAACTTCAAGGGCCTCGGCGCCGGACACGGCACCCAGCGCAAGCACCGCTCGCCCGGTTCCATCGGTGGCTGCGCCACCCCGGGCCGCGTGTTCAAGGGCCTCCGCATGGCCGGCCGCATGGGCAACGAGCGGGTCACCACCCAGAACCTGACCGTCCACGCCGTTGACGCGGAGAAGGGTCTGCTGCTCATCAAGGGCGCGGTTCCCGGTCCGAACGGCGGCCTCGTCCTGGTCCGCACTGCGGCCAAGGGGGCCTGAGGTAACCGATGAGCACTGTTGACATCCTTTCGCCTGCCGGCGAGAAGACCGGAAGCGTCGAGCTCCCCGCGGAGATCTTCGGCGTGGAGAAGATCAGCATCCCGCTGATCCACCAGGTCGTCGTCGCGCAGAACGCCGCTGCCCGTCAGGGCACGCACAAGACCAAGCGTCGCGGCGAGGTCCGTGGTGGCGGCAAGAAGCCGTACCGCCAGAAGGGCACCGGCCGCGCCCGCCAGGGTTCGACCCGCGCGCCGCAGTTCGCCGGCGGTGGCGTCGTCCACGGCCCGCAGCCGCGTGACTACTCGCAGCGGACCCCGAAGAAGATGAAGGCCGCGGCCCTGCGCCACGCCCTCACCGACCGGGCCCGCCACAACCGCATCCACGTCGTCACCGGCGTCATCGAGGGCGAGAACCCGTCCACGAAGGCCGCCCGGTCGCTGTTCGGCAAGATCTCGGAGCGCAAGAACCTGCTCCTGGTCGTCGACCGCGCCGACGAGGCCGCGTGGCTGTCCGCCCGCAACCTGCCCCAGATCCACATCCTGGAGCCGGGCCAGCTGAACACGTACGACGTTCTCGTCTCGGACGACGTGGTCTTCACCCAGGCCGCCTTCGAGTCCTTCGTGTCCGGCCCCAAGGCTGCTGACACCGAAGGGAGCGAAGCCTGATGGCTACGCGTCACCCGAGCATCGCCTCCAAGGCGGCCAAGGCCGCCAAGGCCGCGCGCGTCGCCAAGGCGCGTCGCCACGAGGCCGAGGGCAAGAACACCGTCGTCACGCCGGTCAGCAAGTCGTTCACGGACCCCCGTGACGTGCTGCTGAAGCCGGTCGTCTCCGAGAAGAGCTACGCGCTCCTCGACGAGAACAAGTACACGTTCGTCGTCGCCCCGGGTTCCAACAAGACCCAGATCAAGGAAGCCGTCCAGGCGGTCTTCTCGGTCAAGGTCACCGGGGTCAACACGATCAACCGCCAGGGCAAGCGCAAGCGGACCCGCACCGGCTTCGGCAAGCGTGCCGACAGCAAGCGCGCGATCGTGACCCTTGCCGAGGGCGACCGTATCGACATCTTCGGCGGTCCGACCTCCTGACGGAGGTCCGGATCGTCCGGAATCGGACGAGGACTGAGAAATGGGAATCCGCAAGTACAAGCCGACTACGCCGGGCCGTCGTGGCTCCAGCGTCGCCGACTTCGTCGAGGTCACGCGGTCCACGCCGGAGAAGTCGCTGGTCCGCCCGCTGCACAGCAAGGGCGGCCGTAACAACGCCGGTCGTGTGACCGTTCGCCACCAGGGTGGCGGACACAAGCGCGCCTTCCGCGTGATCGACTTCCGTCGGCACGACAAGGACGGCGTGCCGGCGAAGGTCGCGCACATCGAGTACGACCCCAACCGCACCGCGCGCATCGCGCTGCTGCACTACGCCGACGGCGAGAAGCGCTACATCCTCGCCCCGCGCAACCTGCAGCAGGGTGACCGCGTCGAGAACGGTCCCGGGGCCGACATCAAGCCGGGCAACAACCTGGCGCTCCGCAACATCCCGGTCGGTACCACGATCCACGCGATCGAGCTCCGTCCCGGTGGCGGTGCCAAGTTCGCCCGCTCCGCCGGTGCCTCCGTGCAGCTGCTCGCGAAGGAGGGCTCGATGGCCCACCTGCGCATGCCGTCCGGAGAGATCCGCCTGGTCGACCAGCGCTGCCGCGCCACGGTCGGCGAGGTCGGCAACGCCGAGCAGTCGAACATCAACTGGGGCAAGGCGGGCCGCAAGCGGTGGCTGGGCGTTCGCCCGACCGTCCGTGGTGTGGTCATGAACCCGGTGGACCACCCGCACGGTGGTGGTGAGGGCCGGACCTCCGGTGGTCGCCACCCTGTGTCCCCGTGGGGCAAGAAGGAAGGCCGTACTCGTTCGCCCAAGAAGGCGTCGAACAAGTACATCGTCCGCCGCCGCAAGACGAACAAGAAGCGCTAAGGACGGGTTGAGATGCCTCGTAGCTTGAAGAAGGGACCCTTCGTCGACGACCACCTGATCAAGAAGGTGGACACGCAGAACGAAGCCGGTTCCAAGAACGTCATCAAGACCTGGTCCCGTCGCTCGATGATCGTCCCGGCGATGCTCGGCCACACGATCGCGGTGCACAACGGCAAGACCCACATCCCGGTGTTTGTCACCGAGTCCATGGTCGGCCACAAGCTCGGCGAGTTCTCGCCGACGCGCACCTTCCGGGGTCACGTCAAGGACGACCGGAAGTCGAAGCGCCGCTAGTCAGCGGGGTGTGAAAGATCATGACAAACACTGAAGGGACAACCATGGAAGCCAGGGCCCAGGCGCGGTACATCCGCGTCACGCCCATGAAGGCCCGCCGCGTGGTGGACCTCATCCGTGGCATGGATGCCACGGAGGCTCAGGCGGTCCTGCGTTTCGCCCCGCAGGCCGCGAGCGTGCCGGTCGGCAAGGTGCTGGACAGCGCCATTGCCAACGCCGCGCACAACTACGACCACACCGACGCCGACAGCCTCGTCATTTCCGAGGCCTACGTCGACGAGGGCCCGACCCTGAAGCGGTTCCGTCCGCGCGCCCAGGGCCGCGCCTACCGGATCCGCAAGCGGACCAGCCACATCACCGTGGTCGTCAGCAGCAAGGAAGGAACCCGGTAATGGGCCAGAAGGTAAACCCGCACGGGTTCCGGCTCGGCATCACCACCGACTTCAAGTCGCGTTGGTACGCCGACAAGCTGTACAAGGACTACGTCAAGGAAGACGTCGCCATCCGTCGGATGATGACGTCCGGCATGGAGCGCGCCGGCATCTCGAAGGTGGAGATCGAGCGCACCCGTGACCGCGTGCGTGTGGACATCCACACCGCTCGTCCCGGCATCGTCATCGGCCGCCGCGGCGCCGAGGCCGACCGTATCCGCGGTGACCTGGAGAAGCTGACCGGCAAGCAGGTCCAGCTGAACATCCTCGAGGTCAAGAGCCCGGAGACGGACGCTCAGCTGGTGGCCCAGGCCGTCGCCGAGCAGCTCTCCTCCCGCGTCTCCTTCCGTCGTGCCATGCGCAAGAGCATGCAGGGCACGATGAAGGCCGGCGCCAAGGGCATCAAGATCCAGTGCGGTGGCCGCCTCGGTGGCGCCGAGATGTCCCGCTCGGAGTTCTACCGCGAGGGCCGTGTGCCCCTGCACACGCTCCGCGCGAACGTGGACTACGGCTTCTTCGAGGCCAAGACGACCTTCGGCCGCATCGGCGTGAAGGTCTGGATCTACAAGGGCGACGTCAAGAACATCGCCGAGGTCCGCGCCGAGAACGCCGCTGCCCGCGCCGGCAACCGCCCGGCCCGTGGTGGCAACGACCGCCCGGCCCGTGGTGGCCGCGGTGGCGAGCGTGGCGGTCGCGGTCGCAAGCCGCAGCAGCAGTCCGCGCCGGCTGCCGAGGCCCCCAAGGCCGACGCTCCCGCCGCCGCTGCCGCTCCGGCTGAGAGCACCGGAACGGAGGCCTGACCGAAATGCTGATCCCCCGTAGGGTCAAGCACCGCAAGCAGCACCACCCGAAGCGCCGTGGTCAGGCCAAGGGCGGTACGACGGTTGCGTTCGGCGAGTACGGCATCCAGGCCCTCACGCCGGCGTACGTGACCAACCGCCAGATCGAGGCGGCCCGTATCGCGATGACCCGCCACATCAAGCGTGGCGGCAAGGTCTGGATCAACATCTACCCGGACCGCCCGCTCACGAAGAAGCCGGCCGAGACCCGCATGGGTTCCGGTAAGGGTTCCCCCGAGTGGTGGATCGCGAACGTGCACCCGGGCCGGGTCATGTTCGAGCTGTCCTACCCCAACGAGAAGATCGCCCGTGAGGCGCTGACTCGTGCGGCCCACAAGCTGCCGATGAAGTGCCGGATCGTCAAGCGCGAGGCAGGTGAAGCGTGATGTCGGCCGGTACCAAGGCGTCCGAGCTGCGCGAACTGGGTGACGAGGAGCTTCTCGCGAAGCTCCGCGAAGCCAAGGAAGAGCTGTTCAACCTCCGCTTCCAGGCGGCGACGGGTCAGCTCGAGAACCACGGTCGGCTCAAGGCCGTCCGCAAGGACATCGCGCGGATCTACACCCTGATGCGTGAGCGCGAGCTGGGCATCGAGACGGTGGAGAGCGCCTGATGAGCGAGAGCAACGTGACTGAAGAGACGAAGGCCGGCCGCGGCTTCCGCAAGACCCGTCAGGGTCTGGTCGTCAGCGACAAGATGGACAAGACCGTCGTCGTCGCCGTCGAGGACCGCGTGACCCACGCCCTGTACGGCAAGGTCATCCGCCGTACGGAGAAGCTCAAGGCCCACGACGAGCAGAACACCGCCGGTGTCGGCGACCGTGTCCTCCTCATGGAGACCCGGCCGCTGTCCGCGACGAAGCGCTGGCGCGTCGTCGAGGTCCTCGAGAAGGCCAAGTAGGCAGTTCCCGCGAGGGAACTCCCCAAGTACGTTCCTGCGGGGCATTCCTCGCAGGGCAGTTCCGCCAGGCTCCGGGAGCCGCTCGCCCAGTTGGTGAGCGGCCCCCGGGGAACCGGCAGACAATCAGGAGATAGACGTGATCCAGCAGGAGTCGCGGCTGCGTGTCGCCGACAACACGGGTGCGAAGGAAATTCTCACCATCCGTGTGCTCGGTGGCTCGGGCCGCCGCTACGCGGGTATCGGTGACGTCATCGTCGCCACCGTCAAGGACGCGATCCCCGGTGGCAACGTGAAGAAGGGTGACGTCGTCAAGGCGGTCATCGTTCGCACCGTCAAGGAGCGCCGCCGTCCGGACGGCTCGTACATCCGCTTCGACGAGAACGCCGCCGTCATTCTGAAGAACGACGGCGACCCTCGTGGCACCCGTATCTTCGGTCCGGTGGGCCGTGAGCTGCGCGAGAAGAAGTTCATGAAGATCATCTCCCTCGCGCCGGAGGTGCTGTGAGCATGAAGATCAAGAAGGGCGACCTGGTCCAGGTCATCACCGGTAAGGACAAGGGCAAGCAGGGCAAGGTCATCGCGGCCTTCCCCCGTGAGGACCGTGTCCTGGTCGAGGGTGTCAACCGGGTCAAGAAGCACACCAAGGCCGGGCCGACCGCTCGCGGTTCGCAGGCCGGCGGCATCGTGACCACCGAGGCCCCGATCCACGTCTCCAACGTCCAGCTGGTCGTGGAGAAGGACGGCAACAAGGTCGTCACGCGCGTCGGTTACCGCTTCGACGACGAGGGCAACAAGGTTCGCGTTGCCAAGCGGACGGGTGAGGACATCTGATGGCTACCACCACCACTCCGCGTCTGAAGACGAAGTACCGCGAGGAGATCGCGGGCAAGCTGCGTGAGGAGTTCTCCTACGAGAACGTCATGCAGATCCCCGGCCTCGTCAAGATCGTGGTCAACATGGGTGTGGGCGACGCCGCCCGCGACTCCAAGCTGATCGACGGCGCGATTCGCGACCTCACCACGATCACCGGTCAGAAGCCGGCCGTCACCAAGGCCCGTAAGTCCATCGCGCAGTTCAAGCTGCGCGAGGGCCAGCCGATCGGTGCCCACGTCACGCTCCGTGGCGACCGCATGTGGGAGTTCCTGGACCGCACCCTGTCGCTCGCGCTTCCGCGCATCCGCGACTTCCGTGGTCTGTCCCCCAAGCAGTTCGACGGCCGTGGCAACTACACCTTCGGTCTCACCGAGCAGGTCATGTTCCACGAGATCGACCAGGACAAGATCGACCGCACCCGGGGTATGGACATCACCGTGGTGACCACGGCGACCAACGACGCTGAGGGCCGCGCGCTCCTTCGTCACCTCGGCTTCCCCTTCAAGGAGGCGTGAGCGAGATGGCGAAGAAGGCTCTGATTGCCAAGGCTGCTCGCAAGCCCAAGTTCGGTGTACGTGGCTACACGCGCTGCCAGCGCTGCGGCCGCCCGCACTCCGTCTACCGCAAGTTCGGCCTGTGCCGCGTGTGCCTTCGTGAGATGGCTCACCGTGGCGAGCTGCCGGGCGTGACCAAGAGCTCCTGGTAATCCGGTAATTCCGGGTTATTCAGACTCTCGGTAAGCAACCGGGTCGGCAGAGGCCCGGCTCCGCATGCCTTAGGCTTGTGGGGTTGGGCGTCTGCCACCCGTACGCCCGCAGGCAGTGCCTGCAAACATTTGCTTACTACGCCGTAGGTCCACCGCGCCGCACCCGTCCCGTCTCGGATCGGGGAGAGGGATGGCGCACCAGGAAACCACGGCGAGAGAGGCCGAAGGCCAATTCATGACCATGACTGATCCGATCGCAGACATGCTTACGCGTCTGCGGAACGCGAACTCGGCGTACCACGACTCCGTGACGATGCCGGCGTCCAAGATCAAGTCTCACATCGCGGAGATCCTCCAGCAGGAGGGCTTCATCACGGGCTGGAAGACCGAGGACGCCGAGGTCGGCAAGAACCTCGTCCTCGAGCTGAAGTTCGGCCCGAACCGTGAGCGCTCCATCGCGGGCATCAAGCGGATCTCGAAGCCCGGTCTCCGGGTGTACGCGAAGTCCACCAACCTGCCCAAGGTGCTGGGTGGCCTCGGCGTGGCGATCATCTCCACGTCTCACGGGCTCCTCACTGGACAGCAGGCCGGCAAGAAGGGCGTAGGCGGAGAAGTTCTCGCCTACGTCTGGTAACGGAAGGGAACGGAGGAAACAGCTATGTCGCGCATCGGCAAGCTCCCCATCGCGGTTCCCGCCGGCGTGGACGTCACCATCGACGGCCGTACGGTCGCGGTCAAGGGCCCCAAGGGCTCGCTGACCCACACCGTCGTGGCGCCGATCGACATCGCCAAGGGTGAGGACGGCGTTCTCAACGTCACCCGCCCCAACGACGAGCGTCAGAGCAAGGCCCTGCACGGCCTGTCCCGCACGCTGGTGGCGAACATGATCACCGGCGTGACCCAGGGTTACGTGAAGAAGCTCGAGATCAGCGGTGTCGGTTACCGCGTGCTCGCCAAGGGTTCGAACCTGGAGTTCTCCCTCGGCTACAGCCACTCGATCACCGTCGAGGCCCCCGAGGGCATCACCTTCAAGGTGGAGTCCCCGACCCGTTTCTCGGTCGAGGGCATCGACAAGCAGAAGGTCGGCGAGGTTGCGGCCAACATCCGCAAGCTGCGCAAGCCCGACCCGTACAAGGCCAAGGGCGTCAAGTACGAGGGCGAAGTCATCCGCCGCAAGGTCGGAAAGGCGGGTAAGTAAGCCATGGCATACGGACAGAAGATCCTCAAGGGCGACGCCTACAAGCGCGCCGCGATCAAGCGCCGTCACATCCGGATCCGCAAGCGGATCGGTGGTACGGCCGAGCGTCCCCGTCTGGTCGTTACCCGCTCGAACCGCCACATCGTGGCCCAGGTGATCGACGACCTCAAGGGTCACACCCTTGCGTCGGCGTCCACCCTGGACACCTCGATCCGTGGTGGCGAGGCGGACAAGTCCGCGCAGGCCAAGCAGGTCGGCGCCCTGGTCGCCGAGCGCGCCAAGGCCGCGGGTGTCGAGACTGTCGTGTTCGACCGCGGTGGCAACCAGTACGCCGGGCGCATCGCCGCTCTGGCGGACGCCGCCCGCGAAGCCGGACTGAAGTTCTGAGCCGCCCGTCGCAGCAGCGACCCAGGTCGTTGCGTGGCTACGGAAACAGAGAGAGGTAATTCCAATGGCTGGACCCCAGCGCCGCGGTGGCGGTGCCGGTGGCGGCGAGCGGCGGGACCGGAAGGGCCGTGACGGTGGCGCAGGTGCCGCCGAGAAGACCGCTTACGTTGAGCGCGTCGTCGCGATCAACCGCGTCGCCAAGGTTGTGAAGGGTGGTCGTCGCTTCAGCTTCACCGCGCTGGTCGTGGTGGGCGACGGTGACGGCACCGTGGGTGTCGGTTACGGCAAGGCCAAGGAGGTGCCGGCCGCCATCGCCAAGGGTGTTGAGGAGGCCAAGAAGCACTTCTTCAAGGTCCCCCGTATCCAGGGCACCATCCCGCACCCCATCCAGGGTGAGAAGGCTGCCGGCGTCGTGCTGCTCAAGCCCGCGTCCCCGGGTACCGGTGTTATCGCCGGTGGTCCGGTGCGCGCCGTGCTCGAGTGCGCCGGTATCCACGACGTGCTGTCGAAGTCGCTCGGCTCCGACAACCAGATCAACATCGTGCACGCGACCGTGGAGGCCCTCAAGGGCCTGCAGCGTCCCGAGGAGATCGCGGCCCGCCGTGGTCTGCCGCTCGAGGACGTCGCCCCCGCGGCTCTTCTCCGTGCACGTGCCGGGGCGGGTGCGTAATCATGGCGCAGCTCAAGATTACGCAGGTCAAGTCCTACATCGGCAGCAAGCAGAACCACCGTGACACCCTGCGTACCCTTGGTCTCAAGGGGATCAACACGCAGGTCGTCAAGGAGGACCGCCCCGAGTTCCGCGGCATGGTGCAGACCGTCCGCCACCTCGTGACGGTCGAGGAGGTCGACTGATCATGGGTGAGCAGAACCCGCTCAAGATCCACAACCTCCGTCCCGCCCCGGGCGCCAAGACCGCGAAGACCCGTGTCGGTCGTGGTGAGGCGTCGAAGGGTAAGACGGCCGGTCGTGGTACCAAGGGTACGAAGGCCCGTTACCAGGTTCCGGAGCGCTTCGAGGGTGGCCAGATGCCCCTCCACATGCGTCTTCCGAAGCTGAAGGGCTTCAAGAACCCGTTCAAGACCGAGTTCCAGGTCGTGAACCTCGACAAGCTGGCCGCGCTCTACCCCGAGGGTGGCGAAGTCACCGTCGAGGGTCTGGTGGCCAAGGGTGCCGTTCGCAAGAACAGCCTCGTCAAGGTCCTCGGCCAGGGCGAGATCTCCGTGGCGCTGCAGGTGACGGTCGACGCCGTCTCCGGCTCCGCCAAGGAGAAGATCTCCGCCGCCGGCGGTACTGTCACCGAGCTCGTCTGAACCCTTCAGGCGCCTCGATGACTTGAGCGATCCCAACCGGGGATGCCCCACAAAAGGGGTATCCCCGGTTGGTCGTTCCAAGGAAAGTACTCCCGCCGGTAAGGTGGCCTGCGCTGCCCTCTTTCACGGGTGCGTCACATGGGGCACCCTGGGCGGCAGTTGACCGTTACTTACTAAGTCGTCAGTCGAATCCTCAAGACCGTCACCCTTGACGCAGTAGCGCGGGGGTCGCAGGAGGCACCGTGCTCACCGCGTTCGCCCGGGCGTTCAAGACGCCCGACCTGCGCAAGAAGCTGCTCTTCACGCTCGGCATCATCGTGGTCTACCGGCTTGGTACCCACATCCCCATCCCAGGCGTCGATTACAAGAACGTCCAGGAGTGTGTGGACCAGGCGTCCGGCAACCAGGGCCTCTTCGGTCTGGTGAACATGTTCAGCGGCGGCGCCCTGCTGCAGATCACGGTCTTCGCGCTCGGCATCATGCCGTACATCACGGCGAGCATCATTCTGCAGCTGCTGACCGTGGTGATCCCGCGCCTGGAAGCCCTGAAGAAGGAGGGCCAGGCGGGCACTGCGAAGATCACGCAGTACACCCGCTACCTGACCATCGCGCTCGCCATCCTCCAGGGCACCGGCCTGGTGGCCACCGCCCGCAGCGGCGCCCTCTTCTCCGGCTGCACCGTCGCGGGCCAGATCGTCCCCGACCAGGCGATCTTCACCACCGTCGTCATGGTGATCACCATGACCGCCGGCACGGCCACGGTCATGTGGCTCGGCGAGCTGATCACCGACCGCGGTGTCGGCAACGGCATGTCGATCCTGATGTTCATCTCGATCGCCGCGACGTTCCCGTCCGCGCTGTGGGCCATCAAGACGGAGGGCGAGCTGGCGGACGGCTGGATCGAGTTCGGCATCGTCATGCTGGTCGGCTTCGTCATGGTCGGCCTGGTCGTCTTCGTGGAGCAGGCGCAGCGCCGCATCCCGGTGCAGTACGCGAAGCGTATGATCGGCCGCCGTTCCTACGGTGGTACGTCGACGTACATCCCGCTCAAGGTGAACCAGGCGGGCATCATCCCCGTCATCTTCGCCTCGTCGCTGCTCTACATCCCGGCGCTGATCGTCCAGTTCTCCGGTTCGACCGCGGGCTGGGCCACCTGGATCCAGAAGAACCTGGCCGACCCCGAGGCGGCGCCGCACATCGTCCTGTACTTCCTCCTGATCGTGTTCTTCGCCTTCTTCTACGTGGCGATCTCGTTCAACCCCGAGGAAGTCGCGGACAACATGAAGAAGTATGGTGGGTTCATCCCGGGCATCCGGGCTGGCCGACCGACCGCTGAGTATCTGAGCTACGTACTCAACCGGATCACCTGGCCGGGTTCGCTGTATCTGGGCCTGATCTCTCTCGTACCGACAATGGCGTTGGCCGGTTTCGGGGCAAACCAGAACTTCCCGTTCGGCGGGACCAGCATCCTCATCATCGTGGGTGTGGGTCTTGAGACGGTGAAGCAGATCGAGAGCCAGCTCCAGCAGCGCAATTACGAAGGGTTCCTCCGCTGATGCGAATCGTCCTCGTCGGGCCGCCGGGCGCCGGAAAGGGAACGCAGGCCACCCGCCTTGCCGAGACGCTGCACATTCCGCACATCTCCACGGGTGACCTGTTCCGCGCGAACATCAGTCAGCAGACCGAACTGGGCAAGCTCGCCAAGTCCTACATCGAGGCCGGAAACCTCGTACCGGACGAGGTCACCATCGCCATGGCGAAGGACCGCATGGAGCAGCCCGACGCCGAGGGCGGCTTCCTGCTGGACGGTTTCCCGCGCAACGTCTCCCAGGCCGAGGCGCTGGACGAGCTGCTCGAGACCGAGGTCATGAAGCTCGACGCGGTGCTGGACCTGGAGGCCCCGGAGGACGAGGTCGTCAAGCGGATCGCAGGCCGGCGCGTCTGCCGCAACAACTCGGCGCACGTCTTCCACGTGACGTACACGCCGCCGAAGAAGGAAGGCGTCTGCGACGTCTGCGGCGGCGAGCTGTACCAGCGGGGCGACGACTCCGAGGAGACGGTCCGCAAGCGGCTCGAGGTCTACCACACGCAGACCGAGCCGATCATCGACTACTACAAGGCGCAGGGCCTGGTCGTCACCATCGCGGCGACGGGACCGGTGGACGAGGTCACGGGCCGGGCGCTGGAGGCGCTCAAGCGCGACAAGTAGTTCTCGGTACCGGCTGCAGCCGCGGTCCCTCGCTCAGGGGCCGCGGCTGTGCTGTGGGGTGGGGACGCCCGCCCCGTATCGTGGGAAGCGGCAGTGCTCCTTCCCGTGTCCTCCGTCTCCCCGGTCCAGAAAGGCCGCAGTCCCCATGGTGCAGATCAAGAGCCCCGAGCAGATCGCCAAGATGCGTGAGGCGGGGCTGGTCGTCGCCGCCATCCACGCGGCCACGCGCGAGGCCGCCGTGCCCGGCGCCACGACCAAGGACCTGGACCAGGTCGCCCGCAAGGTGCTCACGGAGTACGACGCCAAGCCGAACTTCCTCGGCTACGGCGGCTTCCCGGCGACCATCTGCACCTCGGTGAACGAGGTCGTCGTCCACGGCATCCCGTCCGACGACGTCGTCCTCAAGGACGGTGACGTCATCTCCATCGACTGCGGCGCGATCATCGACGGCTGGCACGGCGACGCCGCCTACACCGCCTTCGTCGGCTCCGGTCACTCCCCGGAGCTGGTCGAGCTCTCCCGGGTGACCGAGGAGTCCATGTGGGCCGGCATCGCGGCGATGAAGCAGGGCAACCGGCTCGTGGACGTGTCCCGGGCCATCGAGACGTACATCCGCCGCCAGCCCAAGCCCGGCGGCGGCAAGTACGGGATCATCGAGGACTACGGCGGCCACGGCATCGGCACCGAGATGCACATGGACCCGCACCTGCTGAACTACGTCGAGCGCCGGCGCGGCAAGGGCCCGAAGCTGGTGCCCGGCTTCTGCCTCGCCATCGAGCCGATGGTGTCCCTCGGCACACCGCGCACGGAGGTCCTGCCGGACGACTGGACGGTCATCACGACCGACGGCACGTGGTCCTCCCACTGGGAGCACTCGGTGGCCCTCACGGAGGGGGGTCCGCTGGTTCTGACGGCCCCTGACGGGGGTAAGGCGAAGCTGGCGGAACTGGGCATCACGGCGGCACCGGACCCGCTGGGCTGAGGGCCGCGGCCGCGGCCCCGGCGCCCGCCGGCCGGAGGCCGCCGCAGCCGCTCGAAGCCAGTGAGGCGCCCTCGGCGCCGAGCCCGCGAGAGGGGCGTGAAGGATTGGTCGACTGGACGGTCATCACGACCGACGGCACGTGGTCCTCTCACTGGGAGCACTCGGTGGCCCTCACGGAGCGGGGTCCGCTGGTTCTGACGGCCCCTGACGGGGGTAAGGCGAAGCTGGCGGAACTGGGCATCACGGCGGCACCGGACCCGCTGGGCTGACGGCCCCCGCATAACGATCGCCCGAGTGGGGCAGACTTCCTCGTTTCGCCTTTCCGGGTGTGCTGACGTAGACTGACTCGTCGGATCTCGTGCACCCGCATGCCTGCATGCACTCGTGCGGAGCACGTGAGTCGATCAAGGTAGTCGATTCGAAGGGCGAAGCGTGGCCAAGAAGCAAGGTGCCATCGAGATCGAGGGCACTGTCGTCGAGTCTCTCCCCAACGCGATGTTCAGGGTCGAGCTCCAGAACGGCCACCAGGTCCTGGCACACATCAGCGGCAAGATGCGTATGCACTACATCCGCATCCTCCCTGACGACCGGGTCGTGGTGGAGCTGTCTCCGTACGACCTGACGCGTGGCCGGATCGTCTACCGGTACAAGTGAGCTTGGGCGGGTCCCGTACCCGCCCCGGCGGCCGGGAGGGTCGTCGTCGGACAGGCTCGCCCTGTCACACTTCCCGGAGCGATCCAGGGGAGTTTCTCCAACGTACAAGTAGATCTTTCCCCTGCCCCGGCACCGTATGGCGCGGGGGCACTGAGCCCGGAGAACTTCACTCAATGAAGGTCAAGCCGAGCGTCAAGAAGATCTGCGACAAGTGCAGGGTGATCCGCCGTCACGGCCGGGTCATGGTTATCTGCGACAACCCGCGCCACAAGCAGCGCCAGGGCTGACGCACAACCTTCCCTCCGCGATTCGCAGGGCTTCGCGCGACGCGAGCTGAATATGTTCATACGCAGGACCCGGGCGCCGAGGCGTCCGACACCCCCGGTTCGGAGGCCGGGGACCCGATCCGTACCTGACACGGCGGCGCGGGAACCGGTTCTGTGGAAGACCTCCGAAGATCAACTGGAGCCATTGAATGGCACGCGTTTCCGGTGTTGACATCCCGCGCGAAAAGCGCGTCGAGATCGCCCTCACCTACGTGTTCGGCATCGGCCGGACTCTCTCGCAGCAGACGCTGGCTGCCACCGAGGTGGACCCGAACACCCGTGTTCGTGACCTCTCCGAGGAGCAGCTCGTCGCGATCCGCGAGTACGTCGACAACAACATCAAGACCGAGGGTGACCTCCGTCGCGAGGTCCAGGCCGACATCCGCCGCAAGGTCGAGATCGGCACGTACCAGGGTCTCCGCCACCGCCGCGGCCTGCCCGTCCGCGGTCAGCGCACCAGCACCAACGCCCGCACCCGCAAGGGCCCGCGTCGCGCCATCGCCGGTAAGAAGAAGCCGGGCAAGAAGTAGTCCACAGCGGACTCGCCGTCCAGCGGTCTTCGCTGTAGGACCGACCACCTCCCCTGTAGGAGAACGACATGCCCCCCAAGGGACGTCAGGGCGCTGCCAAGAAGGTGCGCCGCAAGGAAAAGAAGAACGTCGCTCACGGCCACGCGCACATCAAGAGCACGTTCAACAACACGATCGTGTCCATCACGGACCCGACCGGCAACGTGATCTCCTGGGCCTCCGCCGGCCACGTCGGCTTCAAGGGCTCGCGCAAGTCCACGCCGTTCGCCGCGCAGATGGCCGCCGAGTCGGCTGCCCGTCGCGCGCAGGAGCACGGCATGCGCAAGGTCGACGTCTTCGTCAAGGGTCCGGGTTCCGGTCGTGAGACCGCCATCCGCTCCCTGCAGGCGACCGGCCTCGAGGTCGGTTCGATCCAGGACGTCACCCCGACGCCGCACAACGGCTGCCGTCCGCCGAAGCGTCGTCGCGTCTGATCCGCCGCGTCGTACGCGACGCGTCTGATCTCGCTTCACCAGGGTTCTCACGGGCGGTACGGCTCTTTCGGGTCGTATCGCCCGTACCCTTGCAGTAATGGTCGGGCGTCAAATAGCGGGCGCCCCTGACTGAAGGATCACCACATGCTGATCGCTCAGCGTCCCTCGTTGACCGAAGAGGTCGTCGACGAGTTCCGCTCCCGGTTCGTCATCGAGCCGCTGGAGCCGGGCTTCGGCTACACCCTCGGCAACTCCCTGCGCCGTACGCTCCTCTCCTCGATCCCGGGTGCGGCGGTCACGTCCATCCGCATCGACGGTGTCCTGCACGAGTTCACCACCGTGCCGGGCGTCAAGGAGGACGTCACCGACCTGATCCTCAACATCAAGCAGCTGGTCGTGTCGTCCGAGCACGACGAGCCCGTTGTGATGTACCTGCGCAAGCAGGGCCCGGGTCTGGTCACCGCCGCCGACATCGCGCCCCCGGCCGGTGTCGAGGTGCACAACCCCGACCTCGTCCTCGCCACGCTCAACGGCAAGGGCAAGCTGGAGATGGAGCTGACCGTCGAGCGCGGTCGCGGCTACGTCTCCGCCGTGCAGAACAAGCAGGTCGGTCAGGAGATCGGGCGCATCCCGGTCGACTCGATCTACTCGCCGGTTCTCAAGGTCACGTACAAGGTCGAGGCCACGCGTGTCGAGCAGCGCACCGACTTCGACAAGCTGATCGTCGACGTCGAGACCAAGCAGGCCATGCGTCCGCGCGACGCCATGGCGTCGGCCGGCAAGACCCTGGTCGAGCTGTTCGGTCTCGCCCGCGAGCTGAACATCGACGCCGAGGGCATCGACATGGGCCCGTCCCCGACGGACGCCGCGCTCGCCGCCGATCTCGCCCTGCCGATCGAGGAGCTGGAGCTCACCGTTCGGTCGTACAACTGCCTCAAGCGTGAGGGCATCCACTCCGTGGGTGAGCTCGTCGCGCGTTCCGAGGCGGACCTGCTCGACATCCGCAACTTCGGTGCGAAGTCGATCGACGAGGTCAAGGCCAAGCTCGCCGGGATGGGTCTCGCGCTCAAGGACTCGCCTCCCGGGTTCGACCCGACCGCCGCCGCGGACGCCTTCGGTGCCGACGACGACGCGGACGCGGGCTTCGTGGAGACCGAGCAGTACTGATCGATTCCTTCCGGGGCGTCCCTTCGGGGCTGCCCCGGATCTCCGACAGGCGACCGCCTGCTCGGATACTGACTTCGGTACCTGATACGGCCGGGGCAGACACCTAGGAGAAAAAATGCCGAAGCCCACCAAGGGTGCCCGTCTGGGCGGCAGCGCCGCGCACGAGAAGCTGCTCCTCGCGAACCTCGCGAAGTCGCTCTTCGAGCACGGCAAGATCAAGACCACCGAGGCGAAGGCGCGCAAGCTGCGTCCGTACGCCGAGCGTCTGGTCACCAAGGCGAAGAAGGGCGACCTTCACAACCGCCGTCAGGTGCTCCAGGTGATCACGGACAAGAGCATCGTGCACACGCTCTTCACCGAGATCGGCCCGCGCTACGAGAACCGTCCCGGTGGCTACACCCGGATCACCAAGGTCGGTAACCGCCGTGGCGACAACGCGCCCATGGCCGTCATCGAGCTGGTCGAGGCGCTGACCGTGGCGCAGGAGGCGACCGGCGAGGCCGAGGCCGCCACCAAGCGCTCCGCCAAGGACGCCGAGGCCGCCGAGACCAAGGTCGACACGACCAAGGCCGACGACGAGGCTGCCGCCGAGGAGTCCAAGGACGCGTAAGCGTCTGCCGGGGGCTGTGCGACGACGGCTGCGGCTTCGTCGTGGCTTGTCGCGCCCGCGCGGCGGAGCCGCACATCGAGCGCAGTCCCGCGCCCCTTGAGGGCGTTCGCGGGCCCGTTCCTTTCGAGGGGCGGGCCCGCTTTCGTTTTGCTGAGAGGATCTCTGGGTGAGTGACGAAGTGGAGCCCGGGTTCGTACGGGTGCGGCTGGACCTTTCCTACGACGGGTCCGAGTTCTCCGGGTGGGCCAAGCAGGCCGGCGGGCGGCGGACCGTGCAGGGCGAGATCGAGGACGCGCTGCGGACGGTCACGCGGTCGCGCCGGACGCACGAGCTGACCGTGGCGGGGCGGACCGACGCCGGCGTGCACGCCCGGGGCCAGGTCGCCCACGTGGACCTGGAGCGCGAGGTCTGGGCCGAGCACCACCCGAAGCTGCTGAAGCGGCTCGCCGGGCGGCTGTCCAGGGACGTACGGGTGTGGGCCCTGCGCGAGGCGCCCAGCGGCTTCAACGCCCGGTTCTCCGCGGTCTGGCGACGCTACGCCTACCGGGTCACCGACAACCCCGGCGGCGTCGACCCGTTGCTGCGCGGGCACGTCCTGTGGCACGACTGGCCCCTCGACGTGGACGCCATGAACGAGGCCGCCCGCGGCCTGCTGGGGGAGCACGACTTCGCCGCCTACTGCAAGAAGCGGGAGGGGGCCACGACCATCCGCACCCTCCAGGAGCTGAGCCTGGTCCGGGGCGACGACGGGATCGTCACCGCCACCGTCCGCGCCGACGCCTTCTGCCACAACATGGTGCGCTCGCTCATCGGGGCGCTGCTGTTCGTCGGCGACGGCCACCGCACGCCCGACTGGCCCGCCAAGGTGCTCGCCGCCGGCGTCCGGGACTCGGCCGTGCACGTCGTACGGCCGCACGGGCTGACCCTCGAGGAAGTCGGCTATCCGGCGGACGAGATGCTGGCGGCACGCAACCTCGAAGCGCGGAACAAGAGGACGCTGCCGGGGAGCGGTTGCTGCTGAACGCACGGTGCGGGGCGGGTGTGCCCCGCTAGACTGCTGTTCGACGAGGCCTCGTTCACATCATCCGCTGGAATCTTCGCCGGTGGGGTGTTGGGGGACGACGAGGCCGTCGGGCCGCCGCGACTCCTGTCCTGACACCCGTCCCGCACACCGGACGCGCCCATGGGGAGCGGCCGTCCGGTGCTGTCGCGTGCGGCCGGATCCGCTGAGAGCCGGGGAGCCACTTTGTCCAGAGCCAGAAAGCACTCGGCGTCGGCGTCCGCCGAACGGGATTCCAGGGCGAAGGTGGGCCGTCGTTCGGCCCTCGGCCTGATGGGGCTCGGCGGGTTGCTGACGGCCGGCGGCGCGGCCGCGGGTGTGGTGGGCAGGGACCTGATCCTGCCCTCGTCGGCCGAGACCGGCTCCGGGGCCGTCGATCTCGGTGTGGGCGGACCTCTCGAGAACCTGACCGCGCCGACGTACGCCCCGAGCGGGCGCCGCCCGCGCTACCGGCGGGCGACCTGGAGCGAGCAGTTCCAGGAAGGGCACGAGTGGTCGCCCGGCGGTGAGGGCACCGCGTCCTCCGGCTCCGACGCCGAGGTCTTCACCCGGGGCGACCGGTCGTGCCGGGTCACCACGCGCGGTGACGGTGTCCAGTCCTTCGTACGCCGTACGGGGATGGAGCCGATGGACCTCAAGGGGAAGATGCTCCGTCTCGTCTTCCAGGTGGAGGACGTGGCCCGTCTGAAGCGGATGGAGTTCTACCTGGGCAGCCGGAAACTGGCGGACCACTTCAGCTGGACCTTCCACCACCACGCGGCCAAGGGCACCAACTACGTGCAGTCGGGGGACTGGATCACCGTCCACCTTCAGTGGGCGGACGTCACCGGCGCGTCCGGCGGGTACGAGCTGTCCTCGCGCGGTGAGCCGTCGGTCCGGTCGGGCTTCACCGACATGTCGTTCGCCGTGTACGACGACGGGAAGGGTCCGGTCACGTACCGGCTTCAGGCCGTCGAGGTGGTGGCGGACACCACGGACGTCTTCCCCAAGGGCGTCGTCTCGATCACCTTCGACGACTCGCACAAGTCGGTGCACGACTTCGCCCGCCCGGTCATGGACCGGTACGGGATGCCCGGCACGCTCTACAACATCGCCGACGCGATAGGCACCGAGCCCTTCATGCGCATCGGACAGATGCGTTCCCTTCAGGACTCGTCCGGCTGGGAGATGGCGGGGCACGCCTACGCGCTCGAGGCCCATGACGCGAGCTACCCGGAACTCGCCGCGGAGGAGGTCGACGAGGACTTCCGCAAGCTGCGCGAGTGGCTGGTCGGACGTGGTTTCACCAGCGAGCACTTCGCCTACCCGCACGGGGCGTTCGGGAAGACCCGTGACGGTGTGCCCGTCGACCTGCTGGCCGCCCGGCACTTCACCACCGCGCGTTCCATCATCTCCGAGACGACCGAGAGCTTCGCCCCGGCGATGCCGTACCGGCTCAAGGCGCTGACCGGGATCAACGACGGGAAGGAGACGGGCGGTGAGACGCTCGCCGACGTGATCGGGGCGGGTGGCGCGCTGGACCGCTGCGCGCGCGAGGGCGACTGGCTCATCCTGTGTCTGCACCGGATCGTCGAGGGTGTTCCCACGGAGAACACGGAACTGAGCACCAAGGGCCTCGACCGCCTGATGCGGGAGATCGACAAGCGGGGCATCGAGGTGCTGACGGTGCAGGAGGCGATGGCGCACTACACCTGACGCGCCTGCCGGCCGTCCGCCGGGAGCGGGACGGGGGCGCCGCACAGGATCTGTGCGGCGCCCCCGGCGTTCGGACGTGTGTGGTGTGCGGTGTGCGGCGGTGTGCGGTCAGGAGCGGCGCGCACGCCGGCCGCCCGGCGGTCAGTCCGCCTGGGCCGCCGCCGACGCCTGGGCCTCGCCGCGTCGGCGGATCTGCCGGAAGGTGAACTCGGCCAGGTCGTCGCCGGCCCGGAACACCTCCGTGGACTTCTCCGTCACGTCCTTGCCGTTCGTGAAGCCGGCGACGGTGAAGTAGGCGTAGCGGCCGTAGGAGTTGGTGGTGGAGCGGCAGACGGCGCCGGTGCAGAAGGACTTGACGCCGCCGCCGGACAGGGAGCGCACGATGCTCTTCTTGTCGGCCTGCTGCTTGGCCTTGGCGGCCTGCGCCTCGGTGCCGAAGACGGCCACGCCGACCGTCACCGCGGTGTCGCCCTTGGTGTACGTGACGCGGAGCAGCCGGGTGCAGTCATTGGCGTCCAGGACCTTGGGCAGGGTGCCCTGGGCGGCGGAGCCGCAGGTGCGGGTGTCGGCGGTCGGGCCCTTCTTGTAGACCGTCTCGCCCATGGTCAGCTGGGTGCCGGGGAAGAGCAGGTCCGGGCTGAGCGGGGCCTTGTCCTTCGTGGCGCTGGAGACGAAGTCCTTCGGGTCCAGCGGAGGCGGGGCGCTGGTCGGGGCGAACGACGGGGTCGTGGCCGACGCGCTGGGTATGTCCGCCGTCGCGGGCAGCTGCGAGGAGGGGCCGTCGGACGCCTGGCCGGAGCCGTTCGCCGAGACCACGGCCACGGCCACGGCACTGGCTATCGCCACGGTCGCCAGGGCGCCGCCACCGATGAGGAACAGACGGCGCCGCTTGGCCCGGGCCTCCGAGGCCTCGGCGAGGGCCGCCCAGTCGGGGGAGGCACCCGCGTCGCCACCGTTCCAGGGCTGCTGCTGGGGCTGCTGCGATGGCTGCTGCGATTGCGGTTTCCAGGGATCCCACTGTGACTGAGGTCCCCCCTGCCCAAAGCTCATGGGCCGCATCTTAGACGGGCCGAGTGGCGTGCTGGTGCGCGTCGAGAGGCCTCGCAGGGCCTAGCGTTCCGGTCATGCGGACGGGCAAAAGCGACATCTCCGGGTGGTTGGTGCGGCCCGCGGGCGGAGCCGCGTGGGCCGTGCTCGTGGCGGTGCTGGCGGCGTCCGCCGTGCACGCGGGGCGCGTGACCTCGGCCGGCGGGATGGACAACGCGATCGTGGTGCGGGCCGCCCGCACCTGGCTGGCCGGCGGCTCCCCCTACGACGATCCGCACTTCCTCTATCTCCCGAGCGCGGTCCTGGCCGCGGCTCCGCAGGCGCTGCTGCCCGGGGACGTGCTGCGGGTCCTGGTCCCGTGCGCGGTGACGGTGCTGCTCGCGCTGGCCTGGGGCTGTGCGCTGCGGCTGCACCGGGTGCCGCTGGGCAGCCGGCTGGCGGTCCTCGGGCTGACCGGGCTCGCGGTGGGCTTCGCGCCGTTCGGGCACCTGGTGCGCCTCGGCAACTGGACGGTGACGGCGGCGGTGGCCCTGCCGCTGGCGCTGCTGCTGGCGAGCCGGGGCCGGTGGACGGCGGCCGGTGCCGTCATCGGGGCGGCCGTGGCCCTGAAGCCGCTGCTCGCGCCCGTCGTCCTTCTCTTCCTGTTCGCCGGACGGTGGCGGGCGCTGGCGGCGACCGTCCTGGTGCCCGCGCTGGCCTCCGGCACGGCCGCCCTGGCGATGCCCGACCCGGCCGGCTTCTTCACCCGTACCCTGCCCTTCCTGCTCCACGGCGACGACGGTTTCGTACGGCTCTACGAAGCGTCCCCGGCGGCCGTACTGCCCCGGCTCGGGGTGCCGGGGGCGCTCGCCCAGGGGATCGCCATGGCCGGGGCCGGTGCCGGGGTGCTCTGCGCGTACCTGCGCTGGCGCCGCGCCGATCCCGGGCCGCTGCGGCTCGCGGAGACCGGCGCGGGCCTGATGCTCTCGGCGTTCCTGGTCTCCCGGCCCTCCTACGACCACTACCTCCTGGTCGCCGTTCCCCTGCTGCTGGCCGGGCTGCCGTACGCCGGTTCGGTGGCCCGCGGGGCCGGGGTCTGGGTGGCCCTGGCCCCCCAGGTACCGGGGCTGACCTGGCCCTGGCTGGAGTCGGAGCGGCGGCGGGCCTTCAAGGACGCGTTCACGCTGTGCGTGCTGGCGGCGTCGGTCGCCCGGCGGGCCCGCTCCGGCGCGGCGGCACCCGGCGATCACGCGGAGACCGGGCGTACGCTGGAGCCCGTGCGGACCTCGGCGGCCTCGTTCTGAGCGGGTCACGGCAGCGGCCCTTGTTTTGAGCCGTCACGGCCCTGTTTTGAGCCGGTCACGGCCTCGTTTTGACCCGGCTATGGGGACCCGGGTATTCTGCACAGTCGTATGTGTATTGGCTTGCTCATTCTCACGTGAGGGGCCCTTACACCGGTCCACCGGGACCGATGACCAGCGATCTGCACGCGGTTGCGTCACCGCAGTGCGGTCAGGGCTGTCGTGATCGTCTTCGGTGGCCATGTCAGGACCACTCACTGAAGAAGCGAAGGCTACGAACCGTGCGTACGTACAGCCCCAAGCCCGGCGATGTGACGCGCCAGTGGCACGTCATCGACGCCCAGGATGTCGTCCTGGGTCGTCTGGCCACCACTGCGGCCTCCATCCTGCGCGGCAAGCACAAGCCGATCTACGCGCCCCACGTCGACACCGGTGACTTCGTCATCATCATCAACGCCGACAAGGTGCACCTCTCCGGCAACAAGCGGACCCAGAAGATGGCGTACCGCCACTCCGGCTACCCGGGCGGTCTCCGCTCGGTGCGCTACGACGAGCTGCTGGACAAGAACCCGGAGAAGGCCGTCGAGAAGGCCATCAAGGGCATGCTCCCCAAGAACTCCCTGGGCCGTCAGATGCTCTCGAAGCTGAAGGTCTACAAGGGTGACCAGCACCCGCACGGCGCGCAGCAGCCGCAGCCGTACGAGATCACCCAGGTCGCGCAGTAGTTCCGGCCACCCCCTAAGACTGAACAGAATCTGAGGAGCATCGTGGCCGAGACCACTGCCGAGCAGCCGCTCGAAGAGATCGACATCGACAGCTACACCACCGAGTCCGAGGTGCCCGTCGAGGGCGAGTACACCTCGGAGTCCATGGCCTCCGCGTTCGGCGAGCCCCAGCCGGCCGCCGGCCTGGGCCGTCGCAAGAACGCCATCGCCCGTGTCCGGATCGTTCCGGGCACCGGCAAGTGGAAGATCAACGGCCGCACCCTCGAGGACTACTTCCCGAACAAGGTGCACCAGCAGGAAGTCAACGAGCCCTTCAAGGTGCTCGAGCTCGAGGGCCGTTACGACGTCATCGCCCGCATCGCGGGTGGCGGCGTCTCCGGCCAGGCCGGTGCGCTCCGTCTCGGTGTCGCCCGCGCCCTGAACGAGGCCGACGTGGACAACAACCGCGGCGCCCTCAAGAAGGCCGGCTTCCTGCGCCGCGACGACCGTGCGGTCGAGCGGAAGAAGGCCGGTCTGAAGAAGGCCCGCAAGGCTCCGCAGTACAGCAAGCGCTAAGTCGCACCCGGCTGTACTCCGAACGCCCCGGCGGCACGCCACTGTGCTGCCGGGGCGTTCGTCTATCCCGGCCGTTGGGCGTATAACGGCACAAGACGCTCAAAATCTCAGACGTTCAGAACATCAGACGTTCAAAGGCTTGTGTGATCGGATGGCCGGGCAGCGCGTGCCCAGGACCACGGGAGCCGACTGCGTGGGCCGCACTCATCGGCAGCCGCTTCCGGAATTGACGTTTCCTCAGGAGGACAAGTGGGACGACTCTTCGGTACGGACGGCGTGCGCGGTGTCGCCAACGCGGATCTGACGGCCGAGCTGGCACTCGGTCTCTCCGTCGCCGCGGCGCACGTACTGGCCGAGGCGGGCACCTTCGCCGGGCACCGGGCGACCGCGGTGGTGGGACGGGACCCGCGCGCCTCCGGGGAGTTCCTGGAAGCCGCCGTGGTCGCGGGCCTGGCCAGTGCAGGCGTGGACGTGCTGCGGGTCGGCGTGCTGCCGACGCCGGCGGTCGCCCACCTCACCGGCGCGCTCGGCGCCGACCTCGGCGTGATGCTCTCCGCGAGCCACAACGCCATGCCCGACAACGGCATCAAGTTCTTCGCCCGCGGTGGCCACAAGCTCCCCGACGAGCTGGAGGACCGCATCGAGTCCGTCTACGCCGAGCACCGCACCGGCGCCCCCTGGGACCGCCCGACCGGCGCCGGTGTGGGCCGGGTGCGGGACTACGACCAGGGGCTCGACCAGTACGTCGCCCACCTCGTCGGCGTCCTCCCGAACCGCCTCGACGGACTGAAGATCGTCCTCGACGAGGCGCACGGCGCGGCCTCCCGGGTCTCGCCGGAGGCGTTCGCGCGGGCCGGCGCCGAGCTGGTCACCATCGGCGCGGTGCCGGACGGCCTCAACATCAACGACGGCTGCGGCTCCACCCACCTCGACCTGCTCAAGGCCGCCGTCGTCGAGCACGGCGCCGACCTGGGCATCGCCCACGACGGCGACGCGGACCGCTGCCTGGCCGTGGACCACACCGGCGCCGAGGTGGACGGCGACCAGATCCTCGCCGTGCTCGCGCTGGCGATGCGGGAGCGGGACGCGCTGCGGTCCGACACCGTCGTCGCGACCGTCATGTCCAACCTGGGCTTCAAGCTGGCCATGGAGCGCGAGGGCATCCGGTTCGCGCAGACCGGCGTCGGTGACCGGTACGTCCTGGAGGAGATGAAGGAGCACGGCTACGCCCTCGGCGGCGAGCAGTCCGGCCACGTCATCATCCTCGACCACGCCACCACCGGCGACGGCACGCTGACCGGCCTGATGCTGGCGGCGCGGGTCGCGCAGACCGGCCGTACGCTCCGGGACCTCGCGTCCGTCATGGAGCGGCTGCCGCAGGTGCTGATCAACGTGCCCGACGTGGACAAGTCGCGGGTGACGACCTCCGCGGAGCTGGCGACCGCCGTCACGGAGGCCGAGCGGGCGCTGGGCAGCACCGGGCGGGTGCTGCTGCGGCCGTCGGGGACCGAGCCGCTGGTGCGCGTGATGGTCGAGGCCGCCGACATCGAGCAGGCCCGCTCGGTGGCCGGGCGGCTGGCCGACGCGGTGAAGTCGGCGCTGGGGTAGTTTCCGGGGGCTCGGGCTCGGGCTCGGGCTCGGGCTGAGGCTCGGGCCGGGGGATCGGGATCGGAGGGCTCGGGCTGGGGCTCGGGTCCCTCACCCGGCGTTGTCCGGCTTCGTGAGCCGGCCGCGCTGGGTGGCCCACAAGCCCTTCTGGACGAGCAGCGTCAAGGTGCCGGCCAGGACGATGGCGGACAGGTTCAGCAGGAGCTGTTCGGCGGCGCCCACCGTCTGTCCGGCCTGGCCGAAGCTCAGGGCCACGGCCGCGTTCGCGGCGGCCGGGACGGTGGTGACGGAGATGGCGACGCCGATCAGAGTCCCGGACTTGGCGGAGGTCAGGGAGAGCGTGCCCGCGGCCCCGGCGAGGAGGGCCACGGCGAACGAGACGGCGTCGGGGGCGTAGACGAAGCCGGTGTTGGGCCGGTCGGCCTCCAGCCTGGCCTCGCTGAACTGGCCGAGCGCGCTCATGATCCAGCTGAACACCACCGTGACCACGATCGCCGCCGCGAAGCCCACCAGCAGGGCGATCGCCGAACGCAGGGCCAGCCGCGGTGCCCGCTGCACGATCGCGGTGCTGATGCCGGCCAGTGGCCCGAACTCCGGCCCGACCGCCATCGCGCCCACGATCAGGATCGGGTTGTCCTGCACCACACCGCAGGCCGCGATCATCGTGGCGATCGTGATGAAGGCGACGTAGGTGATCGACAGGGTCGACTCCTCGTTCGTCGCCTCCTCCAGCTCCTCCCACAGCACCGCGTCGGCGGGCTCGCCGGGGGCCTCCCGCTCCGCCTTCTCCGAGCGCTCGGACACCGACAGCTCGACCTTGTCGGCGGTGATGGCACCGCTGCGGCCGATGCCCAACCGCTCCAGGCCCTTGACGAGTTGGTCGCCGCTCTCGCGCGCCACGAAGCAGGTGACGACGTCGCCGCCCTCGGGCTCGCGGGCGACGCCCGGCAGGACCACCAGGTGCGCGGTGCCCACCGTCCGGTCGATCAGGTCCACCACCTCGTCGGTCCGGTCGGCCGGGGTGATCAGGCGCAGACGGAGCATGGCGGCAGCGTAGCGGCGCGTGCCGCGTGGGCCGGGGCGCCACGTGCTGCCCCGGGCCCACGCGGCCCGTGATCACCAGGAAACCTGTGAGTACCGCTGTTTCAGGACACGTTGGCCGGAGAGTGGGCAGTGGCACCGGGTGTCTCGGGCACGGGTACGGGCAAAGGCTCGGGCACGGAGCGGGTACGGGCACGGAGCGGGCACCGAGCGGCAGCGCACCGCGTCAGAGCTTGCGCAGGCTCAGCCGCTGCACCTTGTGGTCGGGGCCCTTGCGCAGGATCAGGGTGGCCCGGCCCCGGGTGGGGGCCACGTTCTCCACCAGGTTGGGTTTGTTGATGGTCCGCCAGGTGGTGCGGGCGTAGTCGAGCGCCTCCTCCTCCGACACCTGGGTGTACTTGCGGAAGTACGAGGACGGGTTCTGGAAGGCGGTCTCGCGCAGCTTGCGGAAGCGGCTGAGGTACCAGTGCTCGATGTCCTCGGTGCGGGCGTCGACGTACACGCTGAAGTCGAAGTAGTCGGCGAGGCCCACCCTGGTGCGGCCGTCCTTGCCGGGCAGCGCGGGCTGGAGCACGTTGAGGCCCTCGACGATCAGGATGTCGGGGCGGCGGACGACGAGTTTCTGGTCCGGGACGATGTCGTAGATGAGGTGGGAGTAGACCGGCGCGGTCACCTCGCTCTTGCCCGCCTTGATGTCGGCGACGAACCGGGTCAGCGCCCGGCGGTCGTACGACTCGGGGAAGCCCTTGCGGGACATCATGCCGCGGGCCTGGAGCTCCTTGGTGGGCAGCAGGAAGCCGTCGGTCGTGACCAGCTCCACGCGCGGGTGCTCGGGCCAGCGGGACAGCAGTGCCTGGAGCAGGCGGGCGACGGTGGACTTGCCGACCGCGACCGAACCGGCGACCCCTATGACGAAGGGGGTGCCGGACTGCGAGCCCTGTTCGCCGAGGAAGGTGTTCAGCGCGCCGCGCAGGCCGTCGGTGGCGCCGACGTAGAGGTTGAGGAGCCGGGACAGCGGGAGGTAGATGTCCCGTACCTCGTCGAGGTCGATGACGTCGCCGAGGCCGCGCAGCTTCTCGACCTCCTCGGCGGTCAGCGGCAGCGGCGTCTTGTCGCGCAGCGCGCTCCACTCGGGACGGGTGAGGTCGACGTAGGGAGTCGCCTCCGGCCGCGGCCGGTGGGCGCTCCTGGGTATCGAGGAGACCGGAGAGATCACAGTCCATTGTTAACGGAGTTCGAACGGGGTGGCAGGTGGGCTGTGTCACGCCGACGCCGACGCCGCCCCGCCGGACGGATCACGTCGGCGTCACGGTCGGATACCGGATGGTGATGGAGTGATCAACTGTGACGTTCCTGCTTAGTACAGTGCGCGCGAAACGTGCGGAGATCCCCCGTAGTCCTGGCAGGAAGAGTCACCCGACGTGAGATCGACCGCTGTGCGCCGTACCGTCCTGGCGGCCTCAGCCACCGCCCTGGCCCTCCTCGTGACCGCCTGCGGCGGCTCCTCCGACGACGGCGACAAGGCCGGTGTGGGCAAGGCCGCCGGTGGCAGGAGCACCCCGGTGGCTCCGGCCGCCGCCAAGGCGATGACCGCCGCCGAGCTGGAGAAGGCAGTCCTGGCCCAGGCGGACGTCAAGAACGGCAAGGTCACCGAGGCCGCGCCGTCGGACGACATCCCGCAGGACGAGGTGAAGGCGGAGAAGGCCGAGTGCCAGCCGCTCGTCTTCGCACAGACCGGCGTCGCGGCCGGCGAGCCCGCCGCGACGGTGAAGCGCTCCTGGACGGAGGAGGCGAAGAAACCGGCCGGTGATGACGTCTCCGAGGAAGCGCTCGCCAGCGCGTTCGATATGGACAAGCTCCTGGTGTCCCTGGCTTCCTACGAGGACGGCGGCGCCGGGACGGTTCTCAAGGACGTGAACGCCGCCGTGAGCGCGTGCGCGGGCGGCTTCGCCTACACTGCGGCCGGCGTCAGGACGCGAATCGACAAGGTCGTCGCCGACAAGGCGCCCGCCGGTGCCGACGACGCGGTCGCGTTGACGATGACGGTGGCCGGCGAGGGTGGCGACAAGTTCCCGGTCAAGGTCACCGTCACCCGCAAGGGTGCCACCGTGGCGTCGTTCACCGTGATCAATCTGGCCTCCGCCGCCACGGGCGAGGACTTCCCGTTCCCCACGGAGATCAGCGACGCCCAGCTCGCCAAGCTGGGCTGACCACCGGGGCGCACGGGGCCCGGGCGCCCGCTCCGGAGCGATCCGATGAGTTGGGTATCGTTCGGCTTTGCGGTGCCTGCGGCCGGTGTGCCCGAGCTGGGGGCCAGGTTTGCGGGGCCAGAGGGCCCGCCGGTCGCCGGACCGAGGGCAGCGCGCCGCCTTTCTCACCGAGGACGACACCGGAACGGTGGAGGATGACCCAAACGGATCGAATATCTGTCGTCGGCGAGGCCGAGGGTGGGCCCGGGCCCGGAGTGGTGGCGGAGGCGCCATTGCCGGAGGCGGCGCGCGTGCCCGTCGCGGCCGGCAAGCCCGTCCGCGGCGGCGGCCGGCTCGCCGCGCTGGACGGGCTGCGGTTCCTGGCGGCGCTGGCGGTGGTGCTCTATCACTTCGTCGGCCAGAAGCCCAAGACGATGGAGGTCTTCTGGGGACGGCCGTACCAGGAGGTCTTCCCCCAGGCCCATGCGTACTTCGCGTACGGTCAGTTCGGCGTCGACCTGTTCTTCCTGATCAGCGGCTTCGCGATCTGCATGAGCGCGTGGGGCCGGACCCCGCGCGACTTCTTCATCTCACGCGTCACCCGCCTGTACCCCATGTACTGGGTGGCGATCCTGGTCTCCGCGTGCGTGCTGTTCTTCGTCGAGAACCCGTTCGCGGACCGCGACCCGCGCATCATCTTCGCGAACCTCACGATGCTGCAGAGGCCGCTGGGCGTCGCGAACATGGACGCGGTGTACTGGACGCTCTGGCCGGAGCTCTGCTTCTACCTGACCTTCGCGGTCGTGGTCTGGAAGGGCCTCACCTACCAGCGTGTGGTCCTCTTCGCCGGGCTGTGGACCGTGGCCGCGGTGCTCGCTCCGGCGGCCGACCTCCCGCTGCTCACTCTCCTGGTCAACCCGCAGTCGGCTCCGTACTTCATCGCCGGCATTGCCTTCTACCTCATGTACCGCTTCCGGCCGACACCGCTGCTGTGGGGCATCGTCGCGATGTCGTGGCTGCTGGCGGTGCACTTCCTGCTGGCCCCCCGCGGCGGCCGCATCAAGTGGGACATCTGGTCGCCGTCGTACGTCTGGCTGATCCTGGTGACCACGGTGTTCTTCGCGCTGATCGCCGCGATCGCGCTCGGCTGGTCCAGCAGGATCCGCTGGCGCTGGCTGTCCGTCGCGGGAACGCTGACCTTCCCGCTCTACCTGCTGCACGACATCATCGGCATCACCCTCCTCAACCGCTACGCGGACCGCGTGGACCCGTGGGTGCTGGTCGGAGCGATCACGGCGGGTCTGATCGTCCTGTCCTACGTCGTCCAGCGCTTCGTCGAGCGACCCGTGGCCGTGGCCACGCGGCGGTGGCTCAAGAGCGCCGACTTCGGCTGGAAGCAGCCGGCGCGACGCCGCTGACAGCGGTCGGGCGGACGACTCGGTCGACATCACGGGTCGATGCCGGATGGCCGAATATCGATCATGTGTGTGATTACCGTATGTACGGTCCACAGGTCGAGCGGAATCCGTCCGCAGTCCTCGACACACCTCGACCTCCCCCCTCGACACACCTCTGCTTCCCCCGACACAGCACTGACGCCACCTCGACGAAAGAGTGCCGCCGTGAGTTCGATCGCTGTCCGCCGCACTGCCCTCGCGGCCTCCGCCGCCGCCCTGACCCTGCTCGTCACGGCCTGCGGCGGGTCGTCCGACGACGGTGCCGACGACGCCAAGGCCAAGTCGGACCAGTCCGCCCCGGCGGGAGACGACAAGGCCGGGTCGGAGCAGGCCGCCCCGGCGGGCGACGCGCTGAGCGCCGCCGACCTGGAGAAGGTCGCCCTCGCCCAGGCCGACGTCGAGAGCGGCGAGGTCGCCACCGAGATCCCGGCGGACCAGGACGTCGCCAGGGACAAGGTCTCGACGGACGACAAGGCCTGTCTGCCGATCGCCCTCACCGTCGCCGCGGTGGCCCAGGGCGAGCCGGGTGCCGAGGTGAAGCGCTCCTGGCAGGGGCAGACGGACTCGCTCTCCAAGGGCTCGGGCCCGGACGGCCAGGACATGACCGAGACCCAGGTGAACATGATCAGGCTGAGCGTCGCCTCCTACGCGGGCGGCGGCGCCGAGAAGGCGCTGACGGAGCTGAAGACGGCCACCGAGAAGTGCGCCGGCGGCTTCGTCGCGACCGTGGACGGCGAGAAGATGCCGGTCGCCGAGGTCACCACGACCGCCGCCCCCAAGGGCGGGGACGAAGGCGTCGCCGCCACCGTTGGCATAGACGTCGGCAAGGAAGCCGCCGCGCCCATGAAGGTCGTCGTGGTCCGCAAGGGCGACACGCTCGCCACCTTCAGCGCCACCAACCTCTCCTCCGTGATGAACGGCGCGGACTTCGAGGTCCCCATGGACGTCGTGGACGCGCAGGTCGCCAAGCTCGGCTGACACCGGGTGGACGCCGGGTACGCCCGGCGGCGTTCGTACCCCGGTGGGAATTTCCGATTTCGGGCACCGAGGACCGGTTCGTGTCCCGGCTTACGGCCGTTTCTGATCGTAGGCTGCCGTTCATGTGCGGAATCGTGGGATATGTGGGGTCGCAGTCGGCGCTCGACGTCGTGATGGCCGGACTGAAGCGGCTCGAATACCGGGGATACGACTCGGCGGGCGTGGCCGTGCTCGCAGACGGCGGCCTCGCCACCGCCAAGCGCGCCGGAAAGCTCGTCAACCTGGACAAGGAGCTGTCCGAACGGCCACTGCCCGCCGCCGTCACCGGCATCGGCCACACCCGCTGGGCCACGCACGGCGGACCGACCGACGCCAACGCCCATCCGCACCTCGACAACGCGGGCCGGGTGGCCGTCGTCCACAACGGCATCATCGAGAACTTCGCCTCGCTCCGCGCCGAACTGGCGGAACGCGGCCACGACCTGGCCTCCGAGACCGACACCGAGGTCGTCGCCCACCTGCTCGCCGAGGAGTTCTCCGCCCGCACCGACCTGGCCGAGGCGATGCGGCAGGTGTGCCGACGGCTGGAGGGCGCGTTCACGCTGGTCGCGGTGCACGCGGACGCGCCCGACGTGGTCGTGGGCGCACGCCGCAACTCGCCGCTCGTGGTGGGCGTGGGGGAGGGCGAGTCCTTCCTCGCCTCGGACGTGGCGGCCTTCATCGCCCACACCCGGGACGCCGTCGAGCTGGGCCAGGACCAGGTCGTGGAACTGCGCGCGGGCGGCGTGACGGTCACCGGTTTCGACGGCAGCCCGGCCGACGTCCGCTCCTACCACGTCGACTGGGACGCCTCGGCCGCCGAGAAGGGCGGCTACGCCTCCTTCATGCTCAAGGAGATCGCCGAGCAGCCGAAAGCGATCGCCGACACGCTGCTGGGCCGTATCGACGGCTCCGGCACGCTGAGCCTGGACGAGGTGCGCATCCCCGCGGAGGTGCTCCGGGAGGTCGACAAGGTCGTCGTCGTCGCCTGCGGTACGGCCTTCCACGCCGGGCTGATCGCCAAGTACGCCATCGAGCACTGGACGCGGGTGCCCTGCGAGGTGGAGCTGGCCAGCGAGTTCCGCTACCGCGACCCGATCCTCGACCAGCGGACCCTGGTCGTCGCGATCTCCCAGTCCGGCGAGACCATGGACACCCTGATGGCCCTGCGCCACGCCCGCGAACAGGGCGCGAAGGTGCTGGCCATCTGCAACACCAACGGCTCGACGATCCCCCGCGAGTCCGACGCGGTCCTCTACACGCACGCCGGCCCCGAGGTCGCCGTCGCCTCCACCAAGGCCTTCCTCACCCAGCTGGTGGCCTGCTACCTGGTCGCCCTCTACCTCGGCCAGGTGCGGGGCACGAAGTACGGCGACGAGATCCGCGACGTCGTCCGCGACCTCTCACGGATCTCCGGCGCGGTCGAACAGGTCCTGGGGACGATGACGCCCGTACGGGAACTGGCACGCTCCCTCGCCCACAAGAACACGGTGCTGTTCCTGGGCCGGCACGTCGGCCACCCGGTCGCCCTCGAAGGCGCCCTCAAGCTCAAGGAACTGGCCTACATGCACGCCGAGGGCTTCGCGGCGGGCGAGCTGAAACACGGGCCGATCGCGCTGATCGAGGAGGACCTGCCGGTCGTCGTGGTCGTCCCGTCCCCCCGCGGCCGCTCCGTCCTCCACGACAAGATCGTGTCCAACATCCAGGAGATCCGGGCCCGGGGCGCCCGCACCATCGTCATCGCCGAGGAGGGCGACGAGGCGGTCGCCCCCTACGCCGACCACCTCGTCCGCATCCCGGCGACCCCGACGCTGCTCCAGCCGCTGGTGGCGACGGTCCCGCTCCAGGTCTTCGCCTGCGAACTGGCGACGGCCCGGGGCAACGAGGTGGATCAGCCCCGGAACCTGGCGAAGTCGGTGACGGTGGAGTGAGCGGGCTTCGGGGCGCCGAGGGTGTCGAGGAAGGTGGCGAAAGTCCCGGCGCCCGTTCGTGCTGGGCCCGGACAGCGTTCCGGAAATCAGTTTCCCGGACAGGGGAACGGTCTGGGAGGAGACGTACTACGAAGGCAGGGCCAAGGGGGAGGCTGAAGGGAGGGCCAAGGGGAAGGCTCAGGGTGTCCTGCGGGTGCTCGAAGTCCGTGGCCTGACCGTTTCCGACGACGCACGGGCCCGCGTCAGCGGCTGCCTGGACCTCGCCCGCCTCGACGACTGGCTCGACCGGGCCGGAACGGTCGAGCGAGTGGAAGAGCTGTTCGCGGGAACGCCGGACGAGCCGCGGGAGCAGCGCGGCCCGGAGTACAGGACGGCCGTCACGCAGAGGGGACCACAGCACTCGCGGGCGCGACCACCCATCCGGACGCCCCGTTCCCGCTCGCGATCGATCCGGCCGGACTCACCCGGCAGTAGGCACCGGCCGGTGCGCCCGTTCACCCCGCCCGAGCCACATCCCGCCACGCCCCCGGGATCGCCGCCGCGACGTCGTGCGCCCCCGTCGGCGCGCCGCCCGCCGCGAAACGCCCCGCCAGGCCGTGGACGTACGCCGCCACGCTCCCCGCGTCCCGCGCCGAGAGACCCGCCGCCAGCAGGGACCCCGCCAGCCCCGAGAGCACATCCCCGCTCCCGGCCGTGGCGAGCCACGACGTCCCCGTCGGGTTGACCCGTACCCGGCCTCCCTCCGACCCGGCCACCACCGTCGTCGACCCCTTCAGCAGCACCGTCGCCCCGTACCGCCCCGCCAGCTCCCGTGCCGAGGCCAGCCGCGCGCCCTCGACCTCCTCCCGGCTCACCCCGAGCAGCGCCGCCGCCTCCCCGGCATGCGGCGTCATCAGCGTCGGCGCCGTACGGTCCCGTACCGCCGCCGCGTCCGCCAGCCGCAGTCCGTCCGCGTCGATCAGCACCGGCACCTCCGCCGCCAGGACCTCCGCCACCGTCCCGGCGTCGTCACCGGCGCCCGGTCCGACGACCCACGCCTGCACCCGCCCCGCCCGCTTCGGGCCCTGGTCGGACACGAGCGTCTCCGGGTAGCGGGCGATCACCGCGTCCCCGGCCGGACCGACGTACCGCACCGCCCCGGCCCCACCCCGCAGCGCCCCGGCGACGGCGAGCACGGCCGCGCCCGGATAGCGGGCCGAACCGGCGGCGATGCCCACCACACCCCGCCGGTACTTGTCGCTCTCGGCTCCCGGCACCGGCAGCAGCCGTGCCACGTCCGCGTGCTGCAACGCCTCCAGTTCGGCCGCGTCGTTCGGCAGCGGCAGCCCGATGTCCACCAGCCGCACGGACCCGGCGTACTCCCGCGCCGGATCGACCAGCAGCCCCGGCTTGTGCGCCCCGAACGTCACCGTCAGGTCGGCCCGGACCGCCGCCCCCCGCACCTGCCCGGTGTCCGCGTCGACGCCACTGGGCAGGTCGACGGCGAGGACGACGGCCCGCGACCGCGCCGCCGCGTCGGCGAGCGGCACCGCCTCCGGACGCAGCCCGCCCCTGCCGCCGATCCCGACGATGCCGTCGACGACGAGGTCCGCCCGCTCGATCGACTCCCCGGCCGAGCCGGCCTCCGCGACCCGGCCACCCGCCCGGCGCAGCGCCGCCAGCCCTCCGCCGTGCGCGCGCTCCGGCGTGAGCAGCACCGCCGTCACGCCCGCCCCCCGCCGGGCGAGCCGCGCCCCGGCGTACAGGGCGTCGCCGCCGTTGTCCCCGCTCCCGACCAGCAGCACCACCCGGCTGCCGTACACCCGGCCGGCCGCCCGCCCGAGCACCTGCGCGCAGGCGACGGCGAGCCCGGCCGCGGCCCGCCCCATCAACGCCCCCTCCGGAAGCCGGGCCATCAGCTCCCGTTCGGCGTTCCTGACCATTTCCACGCTGTACGCAGTCCGCATGCCGTCGAGTCTTCCCCGTACGCCGGGAACGTCACGGACCCGCCCCGCGAGCGACGTGCGGGACCTTTGATCTCATGGCTCCCATGGGCGACGACGAGACGGCACAGGTGATGACCTCGCTGGGAGCACGCCTGCGTGCCGTCCGGCAGGCCCGCGGGCTCACCCTGGCCCAGCTCGGCGCCGCCACCGGCATCTCCGTGTCCACGCTGTCCCGGCTGGAGTCGGGCCTGCGCGAGCCGGGGCTGCGGCATCTGCTGCCGTTGGCCAGGGCGCACCGTCTGCCCCTGGACGAACTGGTCGGCTCCCGGACCGGCGATCCCCGGGTCCATCCGCGCCCGTTCACCCGGCACGGCCAGACCTGGATCCCCCTCACCCGCAACCCGAACGACGGGCTGCACGCCTACAAGCAGATCCTCCCCGCCCCGGCTCCCGCCCGGACCGAATGGACCCCGCGACCGGAGCAGGGCGCCCACGAGGGCCACGAATGGATCTACGTCCTCTCCGGCCGCCTGCTCCTCGCCCTGGGCGACCACGACCTGGTCCTGGCGGCCGGCGAGACGGCGGAGTTCGACACGCGCGTCCCGCACGGCATCGCCAACGCGGGGGACCGGCCCGTCGAGTGGCTCGCCCTGTACGGGGCACAGGGCGAGCGCATGCACATCCGGGTTCAGCCGACGGGGCCCTGACCGCCTCCACCGACGGAACGGGCGACGCGGAACCCCACGTCGTCGACCCGGAACGTCGGGTGGCTGCGGCGCCGCACCGAGGCCCGGCAGCTCCAGTGCTCGTCGAACCAGCCGCCGCCGCGCAGCACCCGGTAGGAGCCGTACACCTCGGCGTCGTAGAGGTCCCAGCACCACTCCCAGACGTTGCCGAGCGTGTCGTACAGGCCCCACGCGTTCGGCAGCCTGCCGCCCACCTCGTGGACGCGCTCCCGCGAGTTGCCGCGGTACCGGGCGATGTCGTCCAGGGGGCCGTAGCGCGGGCCGTCGGTCCCGGCGCGGCAGGCGTGTTCCCATTCGGCCTCGGCCGGCAGCCGGTACCCGTCGGCGGAGGTGTCCCAGGCGATGCCGTCGCCACCGATGCCGTCGGCGTCGACGCGGTAGGCCGGACGGAGACCCTCGCGCACCGACAGCGCGTTGCAGAAACCGACCGCGTCCGTCCACGAGACCTCCGCGACGGGCAGCCGCTCCTCCCGCGCGGCCGGGGCCGGCCGGCCGGTGACCCGCGCGTACTCGGCCCGCGTGACCGGGAACGCCGCCAGCAGGCAGGACGACACCTCCACCGGCCAGCTGCGCCGCGTCCGCCGGTCCGACAGGGTCACCCGTCCCGACGGCACGGAGACCATCCTGATCCCCGCGCCCGCGCCCTCGGCTCTCGCGCCCGCGCCCGCGCCCTCGGCTCTCGCGCCCGCGCCCGCGCCCTCGGCTCTCGCGCCCGCGCCCTCGGCTCTCGCGCCCGCGCCCTCGGCTCTCGCGCCCGCGTCCTCGACCCTCGCGCCCGCGTTCTCGACACCCGCACCACTGACGTCCATGGGCGTCAACCTTCCGCGATCACCACCGCCGACGCCACCCCCGCGTCGTGGCTCAGCGACACGTGCCACGACGCCACCCCCAGCTCCGCCGCCCGCGCCGCCACCGTCCCCGTCACCCGCAGCCGCGGCCGCCCGTTGTCCTCGACGTACACCTCGGCGTCCGTCCAGTGCAGCCCCGCCGGCGCGCCGAGCGCCTTGGCCAGGGCCTCCTTCGCCGCGAAGCGGGCGGCGAGCGAGGCGACGCCCCGGCGCTCCCCGCTCGGCAGCAGCAACTCGCTCTCCAGGAAGAGCCGCTGGGCCATGGCCGGCGTGCGCTCCAGTGACGCCCCGAACCGCTCGACCTCGGCCACGTCGATCCCGACCCCGATGATGCTCATGCGGGGCACCCTAACGACGTCTCGGGCGATCCGTGTTCTGCGGGGAAGCGGGCCCCGGGTGCTCTGAGAGACTGGGGGCACGATGAGTGAGACAGCTGCTCGGCGGGACGCGGTGCTGCGGGCCCGGGCCGAGATCGATCTGGCCGCCCTGCGGGCCAACGTCCGCGCACTGCGTGAACGGGCCCCCGGGGCGGCTCTCATGGCCGTCGTCAAGGCCGACGCCTACGGCCACGGCGCGATCCCGTGCGCCCGCGCGGCGGTCGCGGCGGGCGCGACCTGGCTGGGCACCGCCACGCCGCAGGAGGCCCTCGCACTGCGCGCGGACGCGGGCCTGCCGGACGACGTGCGGATCATGTGCTGGCTGTGGACACCGGGCGGCCCTTGGCAGGAGGCCGTCGAGGCCGGTCTCGACGTGTCCGTCAGCGGGATGTGGGCCCTGGACGAGGTCACCGGGGCGGCACGGCGGGCGGGCATCCCCGCGCGCGTGCAGCTCAAGGCCGACACCGGGCTCGGCCGGGGCGGCTGCCAGCCCGGCGAGGACTGGGCGGAGCTGGTCCGTCAGGCCCTGCGGGCCGAGAGCGAGGGGCTGCTCCGCGTCACCGGGCTCTGGTCCCACTTCGCCTGCGCCGACGAGCCCGGGCATCCCTCCATCACCGCCCAGCTCACCCGCTTCCGGGAGATGACGGCGTACGCGGAACAGCGGGGCGTACGCCCCGACGTACGGCACATCGCCAACTCGCCGGCCACGCTCACCCTCCCCGAGACCCACTTCGACCTCGTACGGCCCGGCATCGCGATGTACGGCGTCTCGCCCAGCCCCGAGGTCGGCACCTCCGCCGACTTCGGACTGCGCCCCGTGATGACGCTCTCCGCGTCGCTGGCCCTGGTCAAGCAGGTCCCCGGCGGCCACGGTGTCAGCTACGGGCACCACTACACGACCCCCGGCGAGACCACCCTCGGCCTCGTCCCCCTCGGCTACGCGGACGGCGTCCCGCGCCACGCCTCCTCCACCGGCCCCGTCCTGGTCGACGGCAAGTGGCGCACGGTCGCGGGGCGGATCGCGATGGACCAGTTCGTCGTGGACCTGGGCGGGGACCGGCCGGAGCCCGGCACCGAGGCGGTGCTGTTCGGCCCCGGCGACCGCGGCGAGCCCACCGCCGAGGACTGGGCGCAGGCGGCGGGCACCATCGCGTACGAGATCGTCACCCGGATCGGAACCCGCGTCCCGCGCGTCCATGTGAACGAGTGACGCGTCCGTCCGGCGCGTGCCTGTACGACAGGCGCCACACGTACGACAGGTACTACGAGTACGACAGGCGCTACAGGTGCGGCACGCACGACGCGCACGAGACGTGTTCGGGTGAATCGGCAATCAGCGGGATCAACGACGAGACGAGCGGGGAACCGCGCGGCGGCCCGGCGAGGAGGAGCGGTACGTGAGCGAGAGCAACGCGGAGGCCGTAGCGGCGGCCGTCGTCTCCGCCACGGAGGTCGCCGGTGAGGTCGCCACCGGCGGCTGGCGCCGGGCGACCGGCATCGCCGGTGTGGCGATAGGGGTGGTCGCGGCGGGCGCCGCGGCCGGCGTGGCGATAGAACGGCTCACCGTCGGCCGCGGGATGCGCCAGAAGGCCCGGCTCGCCCTCGACTCGACGGGCCCGTACGGCGGACTGCGCGGCACCCCGGGCAAGGCGTACGCCGACGACGGCACCGAGCTGTACTACGAGGTCGACGACGTCGACCCGGAGACGGAGTCCGCGCTCACCCGGCGCCGCCGGCGGCTGTTCGGCCGTAAGGCACCCGCCCCCGTGACCGTCGTCTTCAGCCACGGCTACTGCCTGAACCAGGACTCCTGGCACTTCCAGCGGGAGGCCCTCAGGGGCGTCGTCCGCACCGTGCACTGGGACCAGCGCAGCCACGGCCGGTCCGCGCGGGGCGTCTCCCAGGTTCGGGACGGCCGGCCGATCACGATCGAGGACCTGGGCCGGGATCTGAAGGCCGTCATCGACGCCGCCGTGCCCGAGGGCCCGATCGTGCTGGTCGGCCACTCCATGGGCGGCATGACCGTGATGGCCCTGGCCGACGCGTTCCCGGAACTGGTGGCCGAGCGGGTCGTCGGCGTCGCCCTCGTCGGCACGTCCTCCGGGCGGCTCGGCGAGGTCAACTTCGGGTTGCCCGTGGCCGGCGTCAACGCGGTCCGGCGGGTGCTCCCGGGCGTGCTGAAGGCACTGGGGCAGCGGGCCGAGCTCGTGGAGAAGGGGAGGCGGGCGACGGCGGACCTGTTCGCCGGGATCATCAAGCGGTACTCGTTCGCGTCGCGGGACGTCGACCCGGCCGTGGCCCGGTTCGCCGAGCGGATGATCGAGTCGACGCCGATCGACGTGGTCGCCGAGTACTACCCGGCCTTCAACGACCACGACAAGACCGATGCCCTCGCCCACTTCGCCGACCTGCCGGTCCTCGTACTGGCCGGGGTGCGGGACCTGGTGACGCCCAGCGAGCACAGTGAGGCGATCGCCGACATCCTGCCGGGCGCCGAGTTGGTCCTGGTACCGGACGCCGGGCACCTGGTCATGCTGGAGCACCCGGAAGTCGTCACCGACCGCCTCGCTGATCTGCTCGCCCGCGCCGGGGCGGTACCGTCCGCCGCTACGGTTGACGGCTGTGACTCCGCCTCTTCCTGAGCGGAAGCGGCTTCCAGCCTTCCGGCTGCGGTCCAGCCCGAACCGGCCCCTTGCGGGGTGTGACAAGTCTACTACTGCGAGTGAGTGACGATGGAAGAAACCGCGAAGTGGAACGCCCCGGTGGAATCCGGCCCGGCCGAGATCACCGTCACCTCCCCGGAGCGGATGCGGGAACTGGGCCGCAGGCTCGCCACGGTGCTGCGCGCCGGTGACCTGCTGATGCTCAGCGGGGAGCTGGGCGCGGGCAAGACGACGCTGACCCGGGGGCTCGGCGAGGGCATGGGCGTGCGCGGCGCCGTCACCTCCCCGACCTTCGTCATCGCCCGCGTGCACCCCTCCCTCGGCGACGGACCGCCGCTCGTCCACGTCGACGCCTACCGGCTGTCCGGCGGTCTGGACGAGATGGAGGACCTCGACCTCGACGTCTCCCTGCCCGACTCGGTGATCGTGGTCGAGTGGGGCGAGGGCAAGGTCGAGGAGCTGACCGACGACCGGTTGCGGCTCCGGATCGACCGGGCCGTCGGCGACACCGCGGACGAGGTGCGGCACGTGACGCTGACGGGCATCGGTGAGCGCTGGGCCGCGGTCGACCTGAGTGTGCTCGCGGTCTGAGCCGGCTCCGCTTCCGCGAGGTGTTCCGACAGGATGTTCCGACAAGACGTCGGCAAAATATTGCCTTCGGGGTCTTGCGCGTGGTCACATGGTATCCAGCACGTGGTTAGGCATGCCTAACCACGCCCGCCCCCGACCTTCAGGAGGCGTCCATGTCGGAGACCGAGTCGCAGCCGCCCGCGCCCGCCGGGGTGTCGATGCACGAACTGCTCGCGTCCTGCGCCGCCGCGAAGGTGATCTCGACGCCGCCGCGCGCGCCCGAACCGGAGACGTGCCACCCCGCCCGGGAGCACCGCGAGGCCGCCTGACGGTCAGGCCGCCGGCCCGGGAGCACCGCGAGGCCGCCGGGCCGTCCGGCCGGTGTCCTCATGCCTCAACCGTCCGGCCGGTGTCCTCATGCCTCAGGGGACGACCACGACCCGCTGCCCGATCGTCGCGAACCGCCACATCGCGTCGCCGTCCGCGCGCGTCTCCCGGATGCCGCCGGTGCGCCGGTCCGGGTCGGGCTTCGCCGTGGAGCCGTCCACCGCCGAGCTGAACCCGATGGCCACACCCTCGACGCCGGCGAAGCGCACGACGTGCTCGACCGGGACGCCGTCGGACCCGGTGACCCGCTTCGAGCGGGACGTGACCGAGTAGGTGCCGGGCGCCGGTTCGACCGTGCCGGGCGTCACCGCGAAGGTGCGCCGGACCTTGTTGCCCGGGTCGACCAGCCACACCCGGTCGTCGTCCACCGAGTACACCACCCGTTCACCCCTTCCGGACCCCGCGGGCAGGGCGTCCGGGTGCCGCCGGTCGCGTGGTGCCTTCGAGGCGCCGGGCGCGGGTGAGGCGCTCACGTGGGCCCGGCCGGGGTCGGCCGGGGCGCCGGCCGACGCCTGGTGGCCGAGGACGCCGATCGTCACGAGGGCCGCCGCGGTGAGGCCGGTGACGAAACCGGCGCTGCTGCTTACCACTGGCGACCACCTCGTCGTCGTACTCGTGCATCCGTTCCCCGGCGACGGTAGCAGGCGGTGAGTGCGTGATCGCGGTGGGCGACACCGGTGCCGTGCGGCGCTGGCGCAGGACGACGCGGGCCGGCCCGCGTCGGCACCGCCCGGTGGTGCCGGGCCCGGCGACCGGGCGTCCGACACGGCCCCGCGGGCGCCGTAGGCTGTTTGCGTGCTCTTGCTCGCTCTGGATACCGCCACGCCCGCCGTGACCGTCGCGCTGCACGACGGTACGGACGTCATCGCCTCGTCGAGCCAGGTGGACGCACGCCGGCACGGTGAACTGCTGCTGCCCGCCGTCGACCGGGTGCTCGCCGAGGCCGGCCTGCGGCTCGACGCCGTCACCGGCATCGTCGCCGGGACCGGCCCCGGCCCGTACACGGGGCTGCGCGTCGGCCTGATGACCGCGGACACCTTCGGACTCGCGCTCGGCGTGCCCGTGCACGGCGTGTGCACGCTGGACGGCCTCGCCTACGCCGCCGACCTGGAGGACGACTTCGTGGTGGCGACCGACGCCCGCCGCAAGGAGGTCTACTGGGCGCGGTACGCCGATTCCCGCACCCGCCTCACCGGCCCGGCGGTCGACCGCCCCGCCGACATCGCCGAGCAGGTGGCCGGACTCCCGGCCGTCGGCGCGGGCGCGCTGCTGTACCCGGACACCTTCCCGAAGGCGCACGAGCCCGAGCACGTGTCCGCCGCCGCCCTGGCGTGCCTGGCCGCCGAGAAGCTCGCGGCGGGCGAGGAACTGCCCGCGCCCCGGCCGCTGTACCTGCGCCGGCCCGACGCCCAGGTCCCCAAGAACTACAAGGTGGTCACCCCGAAGTGACCGGATCGCCCGAACCCGTGGCCTCGCCCGTGCACGCCGAACTGCGCGAGATGCGCTGGTGGGACATCGACCCCGTGCTCCGGATGGAACGGGAGCTGTTCCCCGAGGACGCCTGGTCGCGGGGGATGTTCTGGTCCGAGCTGGCCCACGCGCGCGGCCCCGGGGCGAGCCGTCGCTACCTGGTCGCCGAGGTGGACGGCCGGCTGGCCGGCTACGCGGGTCTGGTCTCCTCCGGGGAGCAGGCCGACGTGCAGACCATCGCCGTCGCCCGCGACCACTGGGGCACCGGCCTCGGCGCGCGGCTGCTGACCGAACTGCTGCGGGCGGCGACCGACTTCGAGTGCGCCGAGGTGCTGCTGGAGTGCCGGGTGGACAACACCCGCGCGCAGCGGCTGTACGAGCGCTTCGGCTTCGAGCCCATCGGCTTCCGGCGCGGCTACTACCAGCCGGGCAACGTGGACGCCCTGGTGATGCGCCTGACCGACCCTTCCACCCCCGTACCGGGAACCGAGCGAGGAACCGACAACCATGGCTGACTCACGCGACGAGCCTCTCGTACTGGGGATCGAGACCTCCTGCGACGAGACCGGCGTCGGTGTCGTCCGCGGCACCACCCTGCTGGCCGACGCCGTCGCGTCCAGCGTCGACGAGCACGCCCGTTTCGGCGGTGTCGTGCCGGAGGTGGCGAGCCGCGCCCACCTGGAGGCGATGGTCCCCACGATCGACCGCGCCCTGAAGGAGGCGGGGGTGAGCGCGCGCGACCTCGACGGCATCGCCGTCACCGCGGGCCCCGGCCTCGCCGGCGCCCTGCTGGTCGGCGTCTCGGCGGCGAAGGCGTACGCGTACGCCCTCGGCAAGCCCCTGTACGGCGTCAACCACCTCGCCTCCCACATCTGCGTCGACCAGCTGGAGCACGGCCCGCTGCCCGAGCCGACGATGGCGCTGCTGGTCTCCGGCGGCCACTCGTCCCTCCTGCTCTCCTCGGACATCACCTCCGACGTCCGCCCGATGGGCGCGACCATCGACGACGCGGCCGGCGAGGCCTTCGACAAGATCGCCCGCGTGCTGAACCTGGGTTTCCCCGGCGGCCCCGTCATCGACCGGTACGCGCGCGAGGGCGACCCGAAGGCCATCGCGTTCCCGCGGGGGCTCACCGGCCCGCGCGACGCGGCGTACGACTTCTCCTTCTCCGGGCTGAAGACGGCCGTGGCCCGCTGGATCGAGGCGAAGCGGGCGGCGGGGGAGGAGGTGCCGGTGCGCGACGTGTCGGCCTCCTTCCAGGAGGCGGTCGTGGACGTGCTGACCCGCAAGGCGGTGCGGGCCTGCAAGGACCAGGGCGTCGACCACCTGATGATCGGCGGCGGCGTGGCCGCCAACTCCCGGCTGCGGGTCCTCGCCCAGGAGCGCTGTGAGGCGGCCGGCATCCGGCTGCGCGTACCGCGGCCGAAGCTGTGCACGGACAACGGGGCGATGGTGGCCGCGCTGGGCGCGGAGATGGTCGCCCGGGGACGGGCCGCCTCCGACTGGGACCTCTCGGCGGACTCCTCGCTCCCGGTGACGGAACCCCACGTGCCGGGCCACGGCCGCACGCACGACCACGTCCACGGTCACACGCACGATCACGTCCACGAGGTCAGCAAGGAGAACCTGTACTCGTGACCGTCGCGCTGATGTGGGAGGCGCGGGCCGTGCCCGGCCGGGGCGAGGAGCTGCTGGCCTGGGCGCGGGCGCAGCCGCTCGACGGCACGCCACTGCGCCGGGAGACACTCCGCGCCCCGCAGGACCGCGTCCTCGTCATCACCTGGTGGGACGCCCCCTACGACGCTGGCCTGCCGGAGCTGCCCGAGCCGGACGGGGACCTGGTCGCGCGGGCGGCGCACCGGTGGCGGTTCGAGTCGGTGGACGGGGCACCCACGGACCCGGGCGCGCCGTCGGCGCCGTGACCAGCGCCAGTACCCCGCAGCCGGCTGCCGCGCCCGCACGGATCGCGGCGGCCCGCACCCGCTGTCGAATGATTCGATACGGATAGCGAATGTTCCGAAGGTCTGTAGCCGGTCGAAGGCTTCGTCGAGAAGGCCTGCGGGGATACCATCGCCGTCATGACATCCCCGCAGCCCGCTGAAACCCGGACGCAAAGGCGGTCCGCGCAGACCGCGACCCTCGCCGAGATCGCGCGTGAGGCCGGTGTGTCGGCGCCGACTGTTTCGAAGGTTCTCAATGGCCGCGCCGACGTCGCCCCCGCGACCCGGGCCCGCGTGGAGGAGCTGCTGCGCGACCACGGCTACCGGCGCCGGCGGGCCGAGGCGACCCGCTCGCCCCTGATCGACCTGGTCTTCCACGAGCTGGAGAGCGCCTGGGCGATGGAGGTCATCCGGGGCGTGGAGAACGTGGCGCGGGACACCGGTCTCAGCGTCGTCCTCTCCGAGAGCGCGGGGCGCCTCACGCCCGGGCGGACCTGGGCCGACCAGGTCGCCGCCCGCCGCCCGCACGGCGTGATCCTCGTCCTGTCCGGCCTCGACGAGTCCCAGCGGGCCCTGCTCACCAGCCGCTCCATCCCGTTCGTGGTGATGGACCCGGCCGGCGACCCGGGCGCCGACGTGCCGTCCATCGGCGCCACCAACTGGCAGGGCGGACTCGCCGCCACCCGGCACCTGGTCGACCTCGGGCACACCCGTATCGGCGCGATCAGCGGACCCACCCGCATGATGTGCAGCCGCGCCCGGATCGACGGCTACCGGGCCGCCCTGGAGACGGCGGGGCTGCCCGTCGACCCGGGCCTGATCATGACCGGCGACTTCCACCACGAGGCCGGCTACCGGCAGGGTCTGGAGCTGCTGCGCCGCCCCGACCGGCCGACCGCCGTCTTCGCCGGCAACGACCTCCAGGCGCTCGGGCTGTACGAGGCGGCCCGCGAGCTGGGGCTTCGCATCCCGCAGGACCTGAGCGTGGTCGGGTTCGACGATCTGCCGGTGGCCCGCTGGGTGGGGCCGCCGCTGACGACCGTACGGCAGCCGCTCATGGAGATGGCGGAGGCGGCGGCCCGGCTGGTCCTGGACCTCGGGCGCGACGACGGCTCCGCGACGGCGACCCGGGTGGAGCTGGCCACCAGCCTGGAAGCGCGGAGCAGCACGGCGGCGCCCGGGGCGGCCTGACCGGGGTCGGGTGCCGCCCTCGCCGAAACCTTCGGAGCCCGGACCGCCCCGGACCGCCCCGGACCGCTCGGACCGCCCGGACCGCCCCGGACCCCGGGTCACTCTCCCCGAAGTCTGAGAATTTCCGCAGAATGACGACCCGGGTATGTCCGCTCCCAATAATTCGGACTTATGTTCCTCCTGATGGGGCATTCGGGTGGGGACGCGAACGGGACCGGCACGGGCGGGGGCGGAGGCATGACTGCGCGGGATGCGCGGGGTGGACCGAGCGGTCCCGGTGAGCCAAGCGGACCGGGCGGAACGGGTGGGCGTTCCAAGGGGCTGAAGGTGGCCGGACTCGCCCTGGCCTGCGCCCTGCTGTTCGGAGTCGCCGCGGCGGGCTGGGCCTACTGGCACCTGAACGGCAACATCCAAAGCGTCGACATCAACGGCGCGCTCGGCGACGACCGCCCCGCGAGGCCGGTCGCCGTCCCCTCCGCCTCGCCCGACGCGGCCCCGGAGCCCACCGGCGCCCTGAACATCCTGGTCCTCGGCTCGGACTCGCGCGGCGGCGAGGAGAACCAGGAACTGGGCGGCGGCGACAGCGAGGGCGCCCGCTCCGACACGGCGATGGTCGTCCACCTCGACGCCGGCCGGACCGCGGCCACCGTCGTCAGCATCCCGCGCGACACGCTCGTCGCCCGCCCGTCCTGCCCGCTGCCGTCCGGCGCCGAGAGCCGGGAGGCGAGCGGCGCGATGTTCAACTCCGTCTACGCCCTGGGCGGGCCGGTCTGCGCCGTCAAGACCGTCGAGTCGGTCACCGGCGTCCGCATGGACCACTACGTCGAGATCGACTTCTCCGGCTTCGCCAAGCTGGTCGACGCGCTCGGCGGCGTGACCGTCACCACGGACGTGGACATCGACGACGACAAGAGCCACCTGCACCTGGACGCCGGCACCCACCACCTGGACGGCACCGAGGCCCTCGGTCTGGCCCGCACCCGGTACGGGCTTCAGGGCGGCAGCGACCTCGCCCGCATAGAGCTCCAGCACAAGCTGGTCAAGGCACTGCTGGAGCAGATCTCCGCCACCGACCTGCTCACCGACCCCCCACGGCTGTACCAGGTCGCCGACGCGGTCACCGGCAGCCTCACCACCGACACCGGCCTGGACTCGCTGGGCGAGCTGATGAGCCTCGGCCGCAGCCTCGGGAGCCTCTCGGCTGACGACGTACGCACGGTGACGATGCCCGTCGTACCGGCGCCCTGGGACGCCAACCGGGTGGTGGCCGAGGAGCCGGACGCCGGTGACCTGTGGGAGTCGCTGCGCCGATGAACCTCGGGGAAACCGCCGGGGGAATTTCCCGGCCGCGTGTCGATCCAGGGCCCTCCCGTTCGACGCGCGGGTGAGAGGCCGGGAAGGACCCGGCCCCAGGCCCACCCCGAGGAGCCACCATGCCCCGCTACCTGTCCCTGATCCGCATCGACGAGAACGACGCCCCCTCCGGCGGCCCCAGCCCCGAACTGGTGCAGCGCATGGAGAAGCTGATGGAGGAGATGACGAAGGCCGGCGTCCTGCTCGACACCGCCGGGCTGACCCCGACGGCCCAGGGCGCCCGAGTCCACTACGAGGGCGGGCGGCTGTCCGTCACCGACGGCCCCTTCACCGAGACCAAGGAGGTCATCGGCGGCTACTCGCTCCTCCAGGCCAAGGACATGGCCGAGGCGGTCGAGTGGACCAGGCGCTTCCTGAAGGTGCACGAGGAGCACTGGACGGTGACCTGCGAGGTGCGGGAGCTCATGGAGGGCTGACCGGAGTTTCATCCTGGGGGTTCCAGGGTGTTGCATGGTGGGCCGTGGCAGAAACGCGGCCCACCGAGGCCCTCGAAACCGTCTTCCGACTGGAGTCGCCCCGCGTCATCGCAGGCGTCGCCCGTCTCGTCCGGGACATCGGCCTCGCCGAGGAACTGGCGCAGGACGCGGTGGTCGCGGCCCTGGAGCAGTGGCCCCGGGACGGTGTGCCCGGCAACCCGGGCGCCTGGCTCATGGCCACCGCCCGGCGCCGCGCCGTCGACCTGATCCGGCGCCGGGAGAACCACGCCCGCAAGCTGGCGGAGATCGGCCGCGACCTGCCCACCGCGACGGCACCGCCCGAGGAGCCCGCCGGCCCGGACGACATCGACGACGACCTGCTCCGGCTGGTCTTCACCGCCTGCCACCCGGTGCTGTCCGCCGAGGCCCGCATCGCCCTCACCCTGCGGCTGCTCGGCGGCCTGACCACGCCGGAGATCGCCCGCGCCTTCCTGGTCCCGGAACCGACGGTCGCGCAGCGCATCGTGCGCGCAAAACGCACCCTGGCCACGAAGAACGTCGCCTTCGAGGTGCCGTACGGCCCGGACCGCGCGGCCCGTCTCGGCTCGGTCCTGGAGGTCATCTACCTGATCTTCAACGAGGGCTACGCGGCCACCGCCGGCGACGACTGGCTCCGCCCGGCCCTGTGCGAGGACGCCCTGCGCCTGGCCCGCGTGCTCTCCGCCCTGATGCCGAAGGAACCCGAGGTCCACGGCCTGACGGCCCTGCTGGAGTTCCAGGCGTCCCGCACCGCCGCCCGCACCGGCCCCGACGGCGCGCCGGTCCTCCTGGAGGACCAGAACCGCCGCCGCTGGAACCGCAGGCTCATCGCCCGCGGCATCACCGCCCTGGACCACGCCCACGCACACGCCCAGACCCACGCCACCACCGGCTCCGGCGCCCCGGGCCCGTACGTCCTCCAGGCCGCGATCGCCGCCTGCCACGCGACGGCTCACACGTACGAGGAGACCGACTGGCCGCGCATCGCCATGCTGTACGGCCTGCTCGCGGCCCGCGCCCCGTCCCCGGTGGTCGAACTCAACCGTGCGGTCGCCGTGTCGATGGCCGAGGGCCCGGCCCCGGCACTCGCCCTCGTCGACGCCCTCGCCGCCGAGCCCGCCCTGCGCGACTACCACCTGCTCCCCAGCGTCCGCGGCGACCTCCTGCGCCGCCTGGGGCGTACGGCGGAGGCACGGGCGGAGTTCGCGCGCGCCGCCTCGCTGACCCGCAACGCACGCGAACGCGAGCTGCTGACCCGTCGGTCGGCGGAGACGGACGGCCACGACCCGTCAGGCGCAGGCTAGGCCTTGCCCACCGGGCGTCCGACCAGCATCGTCGGCGCCCCGGCGACGCGGGTCATGAACACCGTCGCCGCGTTCGGCCCCTGCGGTTTGACCTTCCGCCGCAGCTCCTCCGGCTCGACCGCCGAGCCCCGCTTCTTCACGGTCAGGTTGCCGACCCGGCGCTCCCGCAGCAGCGCCTTCAGCTTCTTGACGTTGAAGGGCATCCGGTCGGTGATCTCGTACGCCGTGGCGTACGGCGTCGGCAGCAGTCCGTCCGCGGTGACGTACGCGATGGTCGCGTCGAGCAGCCCGCCGCCGACCTGTTCGGCGACCTCGGCGACGAGATGGGCGCGGATGACGGCGCCGTCCGGCTCGTACAGGTACCGGCCGGGCGTGCGGACCTCCGGGTCGGGCAGGCCGGTGCCGAGCAGGGTGCGGGGCCCCGGCAGCAAGGTGGCCCGTACCGCCCCCGCCCGTACCGCCCCCGGCACGCCGCCGAACCACAGCACCGCCTCCTTCACGTCCCCGCCGTCGGAGATCCACTCGGCCTCGGCGTCCGCGGGCACCGCCTCGTGCGGAATACCGGGCGCGACCTTGAGCGCGGCGGCGCGGGGAGCCGTACGGGCCGCCTCGACGGCCCAGGACAGCGGCGGCGAGTAGGCCTCGGGGTCGAAGATCCGGCCACGCCCGCCCCGCCGCGCGGGGTCGACGAACACGGCGTCGTACCCACCGGTGTCCACCTCCGTGACGTCTGCCTCGCGCACCTCCATCAGCTCCCCGAGCCCCAGCGCGTCGGCGTTGGCGCGGGCTGCCGTCGCCGTCGCCGGGTCCCGGTCCACGGCCAGCACCCGGATCCCGGCCCGGGCCAGCGCGATCGCGTCGCCGCCGATCCCGCAGCACAGGTCGGCGACGGAGGTCACGCCCAGGGCGGCCAGCCGTTCGGCCCGGTACGCGGCCACGCTCGCCCGCGTCGACTGCTCGACGCCGTTGGGCGTGAAGAACATCCGCCCGGCGTCCCGCGCACCGAACTTGGCCACCGCGCGCTGCCGCAGCCGTGCCTGCCCCAGCGCCGCCGACACCAGCTCGGCGGGATGCGTGCGCCGCAACCGGGTCGCGACCGCGAGTTCCCGCGCCGGGTCGGTGTCGCGCACCTCGTCGAGGAGGGCGCGGCCTTCGGGGGTGAGCAGGGCGAGGAGGGCGTCGAGGTCGTTCACCGGGACATTGTGGGCCAGTCGGTGGATCGTGTGCCTCCGGCGCGGTGTCGGGCGCGGCCCGACGGCCGGGGACTGCGAGGATCCGGCACCATGCGAGCAGTCGTACAAAATGACAAGAGTCGGGCGTCCAGGGTGTTCCGGGCGTCTTCTCCAGGGCTCCGGACGCGCGGCGGTGTCGCCGTGCTCGCCGTCGCCGCCCTCGCCTCCGGCTGTGCGCAGGACGCCTCCGGGGAGCGGGGCGCCGCCGGCTCGCAGCCGCTGCAGGCACCCCCGGCCCGCGCGCTCGACGCCTACGCGTCCGAACTGCGCGCGGCCCACACCGCCCGGGTCGCCGCCGCCAGGCGCTGGAACCTGAAGAAGGTCCCGCTGACGGCCCCGCCGCCCCCCGCGAAGAAGCCGGAGATCAAGGCGCGCGAGGGCTTCGAGGTGGACGGGCAGGAGGACCTCCCGCCGGTCTTCACCTCGGTCCCCACCAAGGAGAAGATCGTCTTCCTCACCATCGACGACGGCGCCGAGAAGGACCCGGCGTTCCTGCGGATGATGAGCGAGCTGAGGATCCCGTACACCGCCTTCCTCAGCGACTACCTGGTGAAGGAGGACTACGGCTACTTCAGGAAGATGCGGGACCGCGGCGTCACCCTGGCCAACCACACCCTGAACCACCCCTATCTGCCCGGCCTGTCCTACGCCGAGCAGAAGCGCGAGATCTGCGGCATGCAGGACGTCATCGAGAAGCGCTACGGCGAGCGCCCGACCCTCTTCCGTCCGCCCTACGGCAACTACAACCGCGACACCCTGCGGGCGGCCAGGTCCTGCGGCATCGAGTACGCCCCGATCTGGAACGAGGAGGTCTTCGCCGACCACTGGGACTACCGCGAGTGGGACCGCGAGATCCACCCCGGCGACATCGTCCTCACCCACTTCCGGGGCGAGGACGACTGGGGCGGCACCATGCGCGACATGGTCCGCGAGTTCCTCGACAAGGTCACCGCGGAGGGGTACGCGGTGGCCCGGCTGGAGGACTACCTGTGAGGTGCGGGCGGCTCCGGCCGACCGGGGCCGCCCCGACGGCCACGTCCGCCCGGCCCGCCCTCACGTCCGCCCGGCATGCCACGGCCGTCATGGCCGTCATGGCCGTGCTGACCGCCGTACTGCTGTCCGGCTGCGCTCGTTCCGTCGCCCCCGCCGAACGCCCGCCGGTGGCGCAACAGGCCCGGGCGGGCGGGAAGGGCGACGGGCAAGGCCACGGACAAGGCCACGGGCAGGACAACAGCCGGACCGGCGGGCGGGTGCGGGGCCTGCCGCCCGTCGTGGACCACGTCCGCACCGCCGACCCGGTCGTCTTCCTCACCTTCGACGACAGCGCCCAGCGCGACCCGCGCTTCGCCGGCCTGATCCGTGAGCGGCGGCTCCCGGTCACCCTGTTCCTCACCGACACCGTCGCCGGACCGGCGTACGGCCACCTCGCCCGGCTGCGCTCGGTCGGTGCGAGCCTGCAGAACCACACCCTCGAGCACCGCTCCCTGCGCGGCCTGCCCCACGCCGGCCAGCGCGCCGAGATCTGCGGCCAGCAGACCAAGCTCAAGTCCCGCTTCGGCGTCCGCCCCCGCCTCTTCCGCCCGCCCTACGGCAGGTACGACACCACGACCCTGCGCGCCGCCGCCGACTGCGGCATCACGGCGGTCGTCCTGTTTCGGGCGGCCCTGGACCCCGCGGGGGGCCTCACCTACACCCGCGGCGAGCACAGCCTCCGCCCCGGCGACATCGTGTCCGTCGTCCCGGACCACCCGACGGGCGTGGGTCTGAGCGCCCGCACCGAGCGCCTGCTGGACGAGATCGAGGAGCAGGGGCTGCGGGTGGGCCGCCTGGAGGACTACTTGTAGGGGGTGTCCGAGGACGCGGCCGTCCAGGCCGATTTACCCCCGACGCGCCGTCGGCATTGGCACTCCGCTTGACCGAGTGCTAATCGCGGTCATAGTCTCGGCTCTGGCACTCCCCACCGGAGAGTGCCAACTACGCGACGGGCAGGTCCGGCACCCGCGACGACGGATCCACCTGGTCGCCACCTCAGACAGTTAACCCCGTGAGATCTCCGAAGGGGGAGGTCGGATCGTGACGACCACCAGCTCCAAGGTTGCCATCAAGCCGCTCGAGGACCGCATTGTGGTCCAGCCGCTCGACGCCGAGCAGACCACGGCTTCGGGCCTGGTCATTCCGGACACCGCCAAGGAGAAGCCCCAGGAGGGCGTCGTCCTGGCCGTGGGCCCGGGCCGCTTCGAGGACGGCAACCGTCTTCCGCTCGACGTCACCGTCGGCGACGTCGTGCTCTACAGCAAGTACGGCGGCACCGAGGTGAAGTACAACGGCGAGGAGTACCTCGTCCTCTCGGCCCGCGACGTGCTCGCGATCGTCGAGAAGTAAGTCGAGCAGTAAGCGCCGGGAACCGGGTCGATCAGTAGTCGGCCCGCCTCGACGCACATAGCTCAGCCGCTGCGCCCCTGGCACCCGCGACCTAAACAAGCCGGGCGCGAGGGGCGCAGTCAGTTTTCACTTAGATCAGATTTCCGAGAGGGCTCACGCTCCCATGGCGAAGATCCTGAAGTTCGACGAGGACGCCCGTCGCGCCCTCGAGCGCGGCGTCAACAAGCTCGCCGACACGGTGAAGGTGACGATCGGCCCCAAGGGCCGCAACGTCGTCATCGACAAGAAGTTCGGCGCCCCGACCATCACCAACGACGGTGTCACGATCGCCCGCGAGGTCGAGATCGAGGACCCGTACGAGAACCTCGGTGCCCAGCTGGTGAAGGAGGTGGCGACCAAGACCAACGACATCGCGGGTGACGGCACCACCACCGCCACCGTCCTGGCCCAGGCGCTGGTCCGCGAGGGCCTGCGGAACGTCGCCGCCGGTGCCTCCCCGGCGCTGCTGAAGAAGGGCATCGACGCGGCCGTCGCCGCCGTGTCCGAGGACCTCCTCGCCACCGCGCGCCCGATCGAGGAGAAGTCCGACATCGCCGCCGTGGCCGCGCTGTCCGCCCAGGACCAGCAGGTCGGCGAGCTCATCGCCGAGGCGATGGACAAGGTCGGCAAGGACGGTGTCATCACCGTCGAGGAGTCCAACACCTTCGGTCTGGAGCTGGACTTCACCGAGGGCATGGCCTTCGACAAGGGCTACCTGTCGCCGTACTTCGTGACGGACCAGGAGCGCATGGAGGCGGTCCTCGAGGACCCGTACATCCTCATCAACCAGGGCAAGATCTCCTCCATCGCGGACATGCTGCCGCTGCTGGAGAAGGTCATCCAGGCCAACGCCTCGAAGCCGCTGCTGATCATCGCCGAGGACCTCGAGGGCGAGGCGCTCTCCACCCTCGTCGTGAACAAGATCCGCGGCACGTTCAACGCGGTGGCCGTCAAGGCCCCCGGCTTCGGCGACCGCCGCAAGGCGATGCTCCAGGACATGGCCGTCCTCACCGGCGCCACGGTCATCTCCGAGGAGGTCGGCCTCAAGCTCGACCAGGTCGGCCTGGAGGTGCTCGGCACCGCCCGTCGCATCACCGTCACCAAGGACGACACCACGATCGTCGACGGTGCCGGCAAGCGCGACGAGGTCCAGGGCCGCATCGCCCAGATCAAGGCCGAGATCGAGAACACGGACTCCGACTGGGACCGCGAGAAGCTCCAGGAGCGCCTCGCGAAGCTGGCCGGCGGCGTGTGCGTGATCAAGGTCGGCGCCGCCACCGAGGTGGAGCTGAAGGAGCGCAAGCACCGTCTGGAGGACGCCATCTCCGCGACCCGCGCCGCGGTCGAGGAGGGCATCGTCTCCGGTGGTGGCTCCGCGCTGGTCCACGCCGTCAAGGTCCTCGAGGGCAACCTCGGCAAGACCGGCGACGAGGCCACGGGTGTCGCGGTCGTCCGCCGCGCCGCCGTCGAGCCGCTGCGCTGGATCGCCGAGAACGCCGGCCTGGAGGGTTACGTCATCACCTCCAAGGTCGCCGAGCTCGACAAGGGCCAGGGCTTCAACGCCGCCACCGGCGAGTACGGCGACCTGGTCAAGGCCGGCGTCATCGACCCGGTGAAGGTCACCCGCTCCGCCCTGGAGAACGCCGCCTCCATCGCCTCCCTCCTCCTGACGACCGAGACCCTGGTCGTCGAGAAGAAGGAAGAGGAAGAGCCGGCCGCCGGGGGCCACGGCCACGGCCACTCCCACTGAGCGCGGCGCTGAGCTGAGCCGAATCGAGCTGAGCTGAGCTGAACGGTGCCCAGCACCCCTTCGGGGGTGCTGGGCACCGTGCGTTGTGTGGCGGGCGGCGGGTGGTGGGGAGCCGGGTTCGCGTCCGCCCCGCCGGATTTCGTTGCCGGGTACGGCTACGTCCCAGCGGTCCTCTCGGCAGCCGTCTCAGCGGCCGTCACAGCAGCCCTCCCAGCGGCAGGACGCGCTCGGCGAGCCGTCCGCGCAGCCTTCCCCCGGCGGTGTCGGCCTCCGCGAGCCAGTCGGCGGCGACCAGCAGACCGGCGTGCTCGGTGACGTCCTCGGACCGCAGGGCGCAGAACGAGGCGACCGCGTCCAGGTCGAGACCGTCGCCCTCGGCACTGCCGAGGCGCCCGTCGGGACGGCTGTGGGCGGCGGTGTACAGGGCGAGGAGCCGGGTGGCGGCACCCGCCTTCTTCTTCCGCAGCTTCCGGTCGCCCACCACCCTCTGCGCCCACCCCGAGAGCCGCGCGCGGGTGACCTTGCCGAAGGAGAACGGCCGGGGCTCGGTGGGCAGCAGGCAGGGGACGGTGACCTGCGTGGGCTCCTCGGGCCGGGAGTCCAGCGCGTCGGCGACGGTGACCGTCTCCGGCAGACGCAGCCAGCCGACGTCGACGAGCCGCTGGAGCACCTGCTCGGCATCGCCCTGGAGCCAGCCGTTGAGGTCCTGCCCGGTGACGTTGCCGGTGCCGGCGCGTGCGGAGCGCAGGGTGAGCATGAGCACCGCGAGCCGTGCCTCCGCGCCGGGGCACGGGGCGTGGGCCCGGACGTGCTCGAGCACGGTACGGCCGTGGAAGGCCTGGGCCCGGGTCAGCAACCGCTCGATGACCGGCCCGTCCCCGTCCTGCGGAAGGCCGAGGCGGTTCGCGTTCATCTCGCGGGTGGTTCGCGCGGCCGTCGCCGCCCGCTCCGCCTCCTCGTGCAGGGTGGCGTCGTCGGTGACGGTGGCCCACAGGGCGAAGGCCCGGGCCTTGCGGTCGTGGAGCTCGGCGAGGAGGGCGAGATCGGGTTCGGGGTTCCTCTGATACGTGCGGAACGCCTCCCCGAGTTCGATCAGCTCCAGCCGCAGCACGTCGGGCTGAAGGTCGTACGGCACGATCCGCTGCGCGACCCTCCCCCACTGCTTCTTCTCGCGCCGGGAACCTCCACGCGACGCGGCGGTGCGGGCGCGGGGCAGCGGTGCGGGACGCGCATCCGGACAGGCCGTGCCGGAGGAGCCGGAGGGGGAGGGGACGAGGTCGGAGAACAGCACCGCCGCCGCGCCGCCCACCGCCCCCGGGCCCACCCCGGCGGCGACCGACTGCCGCGTGCCGTCCTCCGGCGTCCTGTCCGTCGTCACCTTGCCCGTACGCTCCCTGTCGGTGCCGTCGGCGAACAGTCCGCCCCGGTCACCCGTGCCCGCGCTCACCCGATGCCGCCCTCTTCCGTGTCGGCCTGCGATCTCCCGCCCGCTGCGGGCGCAGCCACCCGACGCTACGTCGCAGCGGCACCCGGGCAGGGAACGGACAGCGATAGACCACACGTTCGGGTGACGGTTCCGTCCGTGTACCGGAGCGGGGCCCATCCGGGTGAAGGGCGCCCCGAGATCCGTGCCATGCAAGTGGACGCAGAACGAGCCGTACGGGTGCTCGCCTCTGGTTCTCGCGGCGGGTACGGGGCCGCCGTCGTCCCCTCGGGATCGATCTCGCCGACCCCGTGCGCGCCATACTGGCGTAAAAAGGATGAAATGCCCGGATGAGCTCGCGGAGGGGCGGACGATGCACCACCACGCGGAGAACGGTGCCGACCACGTGACCGACGACGCGGCGCGGGCCGCGGAGGAGTCGGAGCCGTACGAGGACGATGCCTATGACGACGAGGGCGCCTACGGGGGCACCGTTGTGCAGGACGACGATGCGCCGACGGAGCCTGCGGCGGCGGACCGGGGCCCCGATGTCTACCTGGACGTTCCCCAGCTCAAGGTCGATGAGATCAATCTCGACGTGGAGAACCTGCGGGCCCGCGTCTCCCTCCAGGCCGAGGTGCTCGACCTGCTCAAGCTGAACGTGGGGGCCGACGTCGCGCTCGGACAGGTTCACCTCGGGATCTCCGGGGTGGAGGCGCAGGCCCAGCTCAAGGTCCGGCTGGACAACGTCGCGCTGATCATCAGCCGGGTCCTCACCACGCTCGACCGCAACCCGCAGATCCTGGAGCAGCTGGCACGCGGTGTCGGGTCGGCCGTGCGGGATGTGGGCCGGGGTGCCGGGTCCGCCGTGGAAGACGTCGGAGAGGGAGCCGGATACGCGGTCGAGGACGTCGGAGAGGGAGCCGGATACGCGGTCGAGGACATCGGTGGCGGCACCGGTGATGCCGTCGGAGAGGCCGGGAGAGGCGTCGGAGAGGCCGGGAGAGGCGTCGGCGGGGTCGGGAGAGGCGTCGGCGAGGCGGGCGAGGCGGGCGGGGCGGTGGGCAAGGCTGTCGAGGCCGCAGGCGGCACGGCCCGGGAGGCCGGCCGGACCGCCGGACGCGCCGCGGGGAAGGCCGGGGCCGGGGGGACGGAGGGGAAGGCCGCTCGCCGGACCGGGCCGGCCGGTGACGGCGCCGAGAGCGCCGGAGGCGGACGCTCCGCCACCAGGCGGCGCCGCCCGCGCGACGACGAGGCCAAGGCGACGCGGCCCACCGGGCGCCGGGGTGCCGAGAAACGCGACGAGCCGCCGTGAACGCAAGCGCCGCCGCACCCGGCCGCCGCTCCCTGCGTCGGGGACACCGGCCCCGACATCTCCTTCGACGCGGTCGTCAGCGGCGACCGCCTCCGCTTCGAGCGGGCACCACGGACCCGGGTCTCCTTCCCCGGCACCGGGGCGCGCGAGTCCGTATCCCGCAGTGAGCGGACCAATCTGCCCCAGCGGGTGGCTCCCGGGCAGGAGTACCGAGACGTGACCGTGGACTACCGCCTCGCCAGCCGTCTCACCGGGGAGCCCGAGGACGAACGGGCGCCGGACGCGGACGGACCGCGGCGTGAGCCGGAAGAAGACGGCTGAGGAAGAGGCACGGCTCGCCCCCACCGCGTCGCCTACTGCGGCCCGTACTTCCGCCCCGTCCGTGAGGAGATCCCGCCCAGCATCCCCCGCGGCACCAGCTTCGCCGCGCCCATCAGGGCCTTGTAGCGCGGGTCGGGGATCGACAGGGACTTGCCGCGGGACAGGTCGTCGAGGGCCGCCGCGACGACCTTGTCGGCGTCGAGCCACATCCAGCCGGGGATGTTGTCCGTCCCCATGCCGGCCCGCTCGTGGAACTCGGTGCGCACGAAGCCGGGGCACAGGGCCATCATGCGTACGCCGCTGCCCGCCAGGTCCTTCGCGACGCCCTGCGTGAACTGCACGACCCACGCCTTGGACGCGCCGTAGGTGCCGCGCGGGACGAAGGCCGCGACCGAGGCCACGTTGACCACGCCGCCGCGTCCCCGCTCCCGCATCGTCTCCGCCGCCGCCGAGGTCAGCCGCAGCACCGCCTCGCAGTGCACCTTGAGCATGGTCAGCTCGTCGGCCATGGAGACGTCGAGGAAGCGGCCCTTGTTGCCGAAGCCGGCGTTGTTGATCAGCAGGTCGACGGGGCTCCGGCGTTCGCCCAGCCGGGCGGCCACCGCCTCGATGCCGGCGTCCGTCGACAGGTCGGCCGTCAGCACCTTCGCCTCGATGCCGTGCCGGTCGTGCAGTTCGGTCGCCTGGTCACGCAGCCGCTCGGTGTCGCGGGCCACCAGCACCAGGTCATGTCCGTCGGCCGCCAGCCGTCGCGCGAACGCGGCGCCGATGCCCGCCGTCGATCCCGTAATCAATGCCGTTGTCATGGCGCAAGGTTATGGGTCCGGACCGGACACGTCCGTTTCGCTCGGGCGCCGTAGGTCTCCACGTACTTCCGCGCCGCGGCCAGCGACTCCGGGTGGTTCGCCTCACCTGCGTCGAGCAGCCGGGGCAGCAGCTCCCGCTCGGTCGTCACCGCCCGGAACTGCAACGCGACCGTCACCTCGTGGCCGGGCCGGTGGACCACCTCCACGGGGTCGCCCGCCCGTATCGCGCCGGGCTCGATCACCCGCAGGTAGGCGCCCGGCGCACCCTTCTCCGTGAACCGCCTCACCCACCGCTTCTCACCCAGGTGACCCTGGAAGGTGCGGCAGGGGATACGGCCGCAGGTGACCTCCAGCACCAGGTCGGGTCCGACCCGCCAGCGCTCGCCGATCCGGGCGCCGCAGACGTCCAGGCCCGTGGTGGTGAGGTTCTCGCCGAAGGCGCCGTTCGGCAGCGGCCTGCCCAGCTCGCGCTCCCAGTCGTCCATGTCCTCGCGCGCCATCGCGTACACCGCCTGGTCGTCGCCGCCGTGATGGCGCCTGTCGCACACCGTGTCACCGGCCAGCCCGCTCGCCCCGACCCCCTTCGGCCCGGGCGCCGTCACCCGAACGGCCCCGTCGACCGGCCGCTTGTCGATGCCGGTGACGCCCTCGGGATGGTCCGTGTGGGGCACGGTCTTCGCACGGCCGACGTTGACGGACAGAAGCTCCATGGCGGCACCGTAGGACAACCCGCTTCAAAGCGGCGACGCATTATTCGGGGCCAGGTCAAAGCGTCGCTTATCCTTGAGGTGTGATCGAGGCTCGTCATCTCCGCGTGCTGCGCGCCGTGGCATCGACCGGTTCCTTCTCCGCCGCGGGGCGCGAGCTGGGCTGCACCCAGCCCGCCGTCAGTCAGCAGATGAAGGCCCTGGAGGCCTCCGTCGGCACCCCGCTGCTCGTGCGCACCGGACGCGAGATGCGGCTGACCCAGGCCGGCGAGTCGCTGGTGCGGCACGCCGCCGGGATCCTCGCCGGGCTGACCGCGGCCGAGGAGGAGGTCGCCGCCATCGCGGGGCTGCGCGCCGGGCGGGTGCGGCTGGTCTCCTTTCCCAGCGGCAGCTCCACCCTCGTACCGACCGCCCTGGCCGCGCTGCGTGCCGCGCATCCCGGCACCCGGGTCTTCCTGGAGGAGGCCGAGCCGCCGAACTCCGTCGAGCTGCTGCGCGAGGGCGACTGCGACGTGGCGCTCGCCTTCCGCTACGAGGGTGCGGCCGGCGCGGAGGAGTGGGACGACCTCGTCGTACGGCCGCTGCTGACCGACCGCCTCGTGGCGCTGGTGCCCGAGGGGCACCGGCTCGCGCGTACGGAGCCGGGCGGGTCGGTGGCCATCGGGGAACTGGCCCGGGACCCGTGGATCGCGGGCTGCCCGCGCTGTCGCGGTCAGCTGGTCGAGGTCTGCGAGGGGGCCGGCTTCACGCCCCGCATCGACTTCGCGACCGACGACTACCCGGCGGTCGCCGGCCTGGTCGGGGCCGGCCTGGGCGTGGCCGTCCTGCCGCAGCTCGCCGTCGAGTCCGTACGGCCCCGGGGAGTACGCGCGGTGACGCTGGAGCCGGCGGTGCGGCGGGAGATCGTCGCGCTCACCCTGCCCGACCTGGCGCAGGTGCCGGCGGTGGCGGCGACGCTGGACGAGCTCGCCCGGGCGGGGGCGCGCCAGTCGGCCGCGCGCTGAGCGGCGGTCCGGGGCACCGCCGGCGTGCCCGTGTCGGAGCTCGCGAGTCCGTATCGGATCTTCGTAAGAGAGAAACGTTCCTTCAGTGATGTGCGGCCGCCTGCCCGCCGGCCGACGCCGTCGCTGACACCAGGCGGTTGCGGGCCCGTCCCATGAGCTCCTCGCGCTCGTCCTCGGTCAGGCCGCCCCACACTCCGTACGGCTCACGCACCGCCAGCGCGTGCGCCGCGCACTCGGCGCGCACCGGGCACCTCATGCAGACCTCCTTGGCCGAGTTCTCGCGAGCACTCCGCGCCGCACCGCGTTCGCCTTCCGGGTGGAAGAAGAGCGAGCTGTCCACCCCACGGCACGCGGCCAGGAGCTGCCAGTCCCACAGGTCCGCGTTCGGTCCGGGAAGGCGGGAGAAATCTGCCATTGCGTGACCCCTTGTAGCCGATATGGGTAGATGCGGAACTCCAGCGTCCACGACCGTACAACTACGATCTAAGGAGATGAAAATATGACTCATTGCGAATCTAGCCTCAGACACCAGCGAAGTGGAAGAAAAACGGCTAAATGGGGCACTGGTTGTGATGAAACGGCGCGGGTCCCACGCGCATGTCTGCTGCGTGGCCGTCCCCTCACGTAGAGTGCCGAAGACGACACACAGCCCCGTAACTCTTTCGAGTGACCGTCGTTGAGAGTGCGGAGGCGGTTGAAGGAACAAGTGCTCGGGCGGGCGTCCGGGACGGTCGACCGCACAGGTGACGATTTCGTACCAGCCTGGAGGCTCAACGTGACGCGCATCAGCTGCGGAGGACGGTCATGACTTCCGTCCTCGTCTGCGACGACTCCCCGCTTGCCCGAGAGGCGCTTCGCCGGGCGGTCGCGACCGTGCCCGGTGTCGAGCGCGTGACGACGGCCGCCAACGGCGAGGAAGTCCTCCGCCGCTGGGGTGCCGACCGCTCGGACCTGATTCTGATGGACGTGCGCATGCCCGGCCTGGGCGGCGTCGAGACCGTCCGGCGGCTGCTGTCCGCCGACCCCGGCGCGCGCATCATCATGCTCACCGTCGCCGAGGACCTGGACGGCGTGGCCCTCGCGGTCGCCGCCGGTGCCCGCGGTTACCTGCACAAGGACGCCTCGCGCGCCGAGCTGCGCGCCACGGTCACACAGGCCCTCGCCGACCCGACCTGGCGGCTCGCCCCGCGCCGGCTGCGCTCGGCCGAGATGGGCGCCGCGCCCACCCTCACCGCGCGTGAGATCCAGGTCCTGGAGGGCATGAGCCACGGCCGCTCCAACGCGGAGATCGGCCGTGAGCTGTTCCTCTCCGAGGACACCGTCAAGACCCACGCGCGGCGGCTCTTCAAGAAGCTCGGCGCCTCGGACCGGGCGCACGCGGTCGCGCTCGGCTTCCGGTGGGGCCTGGTTCGCTAGGGCCTGTCCGGCGGGTCGGGTCCCAGGAAAGGGACGGTGCATGGTCAGCGCAGGCGAGCGAGGTCTGGTGCGTGCAGCTGCTAGGCGGAGGAGGGCGACAGGGCGGAGCCCTGGCAACCGACGACAACGCCGCAGATGGGCGTGCCAGGCCCCGCGTCTGCGGCATGAGCCGCCGGACAGGCCCTAGGGAGCACCCCGTGCAGTGGAGGCCGGAAGGGCCCGCCGGGGACGCCACGAACCCCGCTTATCGCGAGGTGAGCGGGGGTGACAAGGCGACCCGCCGGGTGCCCGCTGCTCGTTTCGCCGCGGATGACGCATCCTTGAGGTGTGGAGTTCCTCGGGGACGAGTCGGTCGAGCGGAAGGGGAGGGCGCAGGGTATGAGTTCCGGCGCACCTGCTCATAACGCTTCGGTGCACAACAACGGGCACGAAGCCACGGATCGGACAGCCGCAAGGCACCATGGACCGATGCGTGACGACGAGGCGGCCCCTGATCAAGGGACGGTCGGTGGGCTCGTCCACCGCGCCGTCGACGGGGACGAGCAGGCCACGCACGACCTGCTCGCCCATGTCCACCCCCTGGCGCTGCGCTACTGCCGCACCCGGCTGTCCCGGCTGCCCGGCGACGCCCGGCACTTCGTCGAGGACCTCGCTCAGGAGGTCTGCGTCGCGGTGCTGCTCGCGCTGCCCCGCTACAAGGACACCGGCCGCCCGTTCGAGGCGTTCGTCTTCGCCATCGCCGCCCACAAGGTCGCCGACCTCCAGCGCGCCGCGATGCGGCACCCCGGCTCGACGGCCGTCCCGTCCGACGAGATGCCCGAGCGGCCGGACGACTCGCTGGGCCCGGAGGAGCGCGCGCTGCTCAACAGCGACGCCGCCTGGGCCAAGAAACTCCTGGCCAACCTGCCGGAGAACCAGCGCGAGCTGCTCCTGCTGCGCATCGCGGTCGGGCTCACCGCCGAGGAGACCGGACAGATGTTGGGAATGTCACCAGGTGCCGTGCGGGTCGCACAGCACCGGGCGCTGAGCCGGCTGCGGGCCCTGGCGGAGCAGTAGCCGGCGTCACGCGACGGGCGTCGGCCACCGACCGTACGAAGCTACGAAGACCGCGGGCTGCCCTGATCGTGGAATGAGCCACGCCCACTTCCCGTTAGCATGGACATCCGCACCGATCAAGGCCATTTGGGGAAGGTGTCATGACTGCAAACGTCGACGGAGTGCCCGAGAAATTCGCGACGCTCGGGCTGACCTACGACGACGTGCTGCTGCTGCCGGGCGCATCCGAGGTGCTCCCCAACGCGGTCGACACCTCGTCCCGCATCTCGCGCAACGTCCGGGTCAACATCCCGCTGCTCTCGGCGGCCATGGACAAGGTGACCGAGTCCCGCATGGCGATCGCCATGGCCCGCCAGGGCGGTGTCGGTGTGCTGCACCGCAACCTCTCCGTCGAGGACCAGGTCAACCAGGTCGACCTCGTCAAGCGGTCCGAGTCCGGCATGGTCACCGACCCGATCACGGTGCACCCGGAAGCCACGCTGACCGAGGCTGACGCCCTGTGCGCCAAGTTCCGCATCAGCGGCGTCCCGGTCACCGACCCGGCCGGCAAGCTGCTCGGCATCGTCACCAACCGGGACATGGCCTTCGAGTCCGACCGCACGCGCCAGGTGCGCGAGGTCATGACGCCGATGCCGCTGGTCACCGGCAAGGTCGGCATCTCCGGCGTGGACGCCATGGGGCTGCTGCGCCGACACAAGATCGAGAAGCTTCCGCTGGTCGACGACGCGGGCCTCCTCAAGGGCCTCATCACCGTCAAGGACTTCGTCAAGGCCGAGCAGTACCCCCACGCCGCCAAGGACGCGGAGGGCCGGCTGCTGGTCGGCGCCGCCGTCGGCGCCAGCCCCGAGGCGCTGGAGCGCGCCCAGGCCCTGGCCGCCGCGGGCGTGGACTTCCTGGTCGTCGACACCTCGCACGGCCACAACAGCAACGCCCTGAGCTGGATGTCGAAGATCAAGTCCAGCGTCGGCGTGGACGTGATCGGCGGCAACGTCGCCACCCGTGACGGCGCCCAGGCCCTGATCGACGCCGGCGTCGACGGCATCAAGGTCGGCGTCGGCCCCGGTTCCATCTGCACCACCCGCGTCGTCGCCGGCATCGGCGTCCCGCAGGTCACCGCCATCTACGAGGCCTCCCTCGCGGCCCGCGCCGCGGGCGTCCCGCTGATCGGCGACGGCGGCCTGCAGTACTCGGGCGACATCGGCAAGGCCCTGGCCGCCGGCGCCGACACGGTGATGCTGGGCAGCCTGCTCGCGGGCTGCGAGGAGTCGCCGGGCGAGCTCCAGTTCATCAACGGCAAGCAGTTCAAGTCCTACCGCGGAATGGGCTCCCTGGGCGCCATGCAGTCCCGCGGCCAGGGCCGGTCCTTCTCGAAGGACCGCTACTTCCAGGCCGAGGTGGCCTCCGACGACAAGCTCGTGCCCGAGGGCATCGAGGGCCAGGTGCCCTACCGCGGCCCGCTGGCCAACGTGCTGCACCAGCTCGTCGGCGGTCTGCGCCAGACCATGGGGTACGTGGGCGCCGCCACCATCGGGGAGATGGAGTCGAAGGGCCGCTTCGTGCGGATCACCTCCGCCGGTCTCAAGGAGAGCCACCCGCACGACATCCAGATGACGGTCGAGGCACCGAACTACAGCCGCAGCAAGTAGGCACAAGAAGTAGGCAGAACGCCTTCCAGGGCGGCCCCGGGAGCATCCGGGGCCGCCCTCGGCGTGCCCGTCGGGGAGACCCGCCGCGCCCGTCGGGGATACTGGAAGGCGCTGCAACGCATCAGGGAAAGGCCACAGACGTGACTGAGATCGAGATCGGGCGCGGCAAGCGCGGCCGCCGGGCGTACGCCTTCGACGACATCGCCGTCGTCCCCAGCCGCCGTACGCGGGACCCGAAGGAGGTCTCGATCGCCTGGCAGATCGACGCCTACCGCTTCGAGCTGCCGTTCCTGGCCGCTCCCATGGACTCGGTCGTCTCCCCGGCCACCGCCATCCGCATCGGCGAGCTGGGCGGCCTCGGCGTACTGAACCTCGAAGGGCTCTGGACGCGGTACGAGGACCCGCAGCCGCTGCTCGACGAGATCGCGGAGCTGGACACGGACAACGCGACCCGCCGCCTCCAGGAGGTCTACGCGGCTCCCATCAAGGAGGAGCTGATCGGGCAGCGCATCAAGGAGGTGCGCGACTCGGGCGTGGTCACCGCCGCCGCGCTCTCCCCGCAGCGCACCGCCCAGTTCTCCAAGGCCGTCGTCGACGCGGGCGTGGACATCTTCGTCATCCGCGGCACCACGGTCTCCGCGGAGCACGTCTCCGGCTCGCACGAGCCGCTGAACCTGAAGCAGTTCATCTACGAGCTGGACGTCCCGGTGATCGTCGGCGGCTGCGCCACGTACACCGCCGCCCTGCACCTGATGCGCACCGGCGCGGCGGGCGTCCTCGTCGGCTTCGGCGGCGGCGCCGCCCACACCACGCGCAACGTGCTCGGCATCCAGGTGCCCATGGCCACGGCCGTGGCGGACGTGGCGGCGGCCCGCCGCGACTACATGGACGAGTCCGGCGGCCGGTACGTGCACGTCATCGCCGACGGCGGTGTCGGCTGGTCCGGCGACCTGCCCAAGGCCATCGCCTGCGGCGCCGACTCGGTGATGATGGGCTCGCCGCTGGCCCGCGCGACCGACGCGCCGGGCAAGGGCAACCACTGGGGCATGGAGGCCGTCAACGAGGAGCTGCCCCGCGGCAAGAAGGTCGACCTCGGCACGGTGGGCACCATCGAGGAGATCCTCACCGGCCCGTCCCGCAACCCCGACGGCTCGATGAACTTCTTCGGCGCGCTGCGCCGGGCGATGTCGACGACCGGGTACAGCGAGCTGAAGGAGTTCCAGCGCGTCGAGGTGACGGTGGGGGACTCGCAGCACCGGCGGTAGTCGTCCGACGGCTCTGACGGCGCTCTGAGGAGGCCGGTCGCCCTTGAGGGGGCGACCGGCCTCTTTCGCATGCTGAGGGGCGTGCGCGGGAGCACGTGGCAGGGTCACCCCCGCGTGCCCCTCCTCACAACCGGTGCGCCGCCCCCGTGGGCGTCGCACCCCGCGTGTCCAGCAGCAGCTGGGCCTTCACCGACAGGCCCTGGAGGTCGTAGGTGCGGTGCTGCTGGAGGAGGATCGTCAGGTCGGCGTCGGCGGCGGTCTCGTAGAGCGAGTCGGCGCGGGGGACGGGGCGGTCCAGGACCTTCCAGGACGGGACGTGCGGGTCGTGGTAGCTGACGGCGGCGCCCATCGACATCAGGCGGGTCGCGATCTCCTCGGCCGGTGAGGCCTGCCGGTCGGCGAGGTCGGCCTTGTAGGTGACGCCGAGGAGCAGGACGCGGGCGCCGCGCGCGGACTTGCCGTGCTCGTTGAGGAGGGCGGCGGCGCGCTGGACGACGTAGCGGGGCATCTGGGAGTTGACCTGCTGGGCCAGCTCCACCATGCGCAGGCTGTGGGGGGCCTGGCCGGTCAGGTCCTGCGGGACGGAGTGGCCGCCGACGCCGGGGCCGGGGCGGAAGGCCTGGAAGCCGAACGGCTTGGTCTCGGCGCAGCGCAGGACGTCCCACAGGTCGACGCCCAGGTCGTCGCAGAGGACGGCCATCTCGTTGACGAGGGCGATGTTGACGTGCCGGAAGTTGGTCTCCAGGAGCTGGACCGTCTCCGCCTCGCGGGGGCCGCGCGCGCGGACCACCTTGTCGGTGAGGCGGCCGTAGAAGGTGGCGGCCGACTCGGTGCAGGCGGGGGTGAGGCCGCCGATGACCTTCGGGGTGTTGGCCGGGGTGAAGTCGCGGTTGCCGGGGTCGACGCGGCTGGGGGAGTAGGCGAGGTGGAAGTCGCGGCCGGCGCGCAGTCCCGAGCCCCGCTCCAGGAGGGGACGCAGGAACTCCTCCGTCGTCCCCGGCCGCACGGGCGACTCCAGGATCACCGTGGTGTGCGGGCGCATGTGGGCGGCCAGGGTGCGGGCGGCCGCCTCCACCTGGGTGAGGTCCAGGCCGCCGTCCGCGCCCGGCGGCGTCGGGGCGCAGATGACGGCGGTGCGGACACGGCCCAGCTCGGCCGGTCCGGCGGGGGTGCGAAAGCCCGTCGCGAGCATCCGGCGCACCTCGGCGGGGGTGAGCGGGTCGGCCTCGGGGCCGGTGCGGTAGCCGAGGGTGGGGACGCCTGCGGCGACGGCGGCCTGGGCCAGGGGCAGGCCGTACGGGCCGAGTCCGATGACGGCGAGATCTGCGGGCATGGCGTGGGCCGTCCTTCCCAGTAACCGAAGCGGGACAGGTGTGCAAGCCCGGTGGACAGGATGGGCGAGCACAACGTCAGACTAGGAGTAAATATGACCGATTTGCGGGATTGATCGGCCGGGTTTCGGCGAGTGTCGAGTGTTGTCGCCGAACTGCGGGGAAGTTGTCCACAGGTCTGCGGGGAAGTTGTCCACAGGTTGAGGCCGTGCGGCGGCCGATGTCGGGCAGGTCGGTCAGAATCTGGGCATGGTGGGTACCAGGAACCGGGCTTCGCCCCGACGGGTGCGGCCGACGCGACCGACAGCGGGAGGCAGCAGTGAGGACAGCGACCCTGGGGCCGGCGCAGCGCGCCGAGTCACTCGCGGCCATGGCCGAGCGCGAGCTTGACGTACTGGTGGTGGGCGCGGGAGTGGTGGGCGCGGGCACCGCCCTCGACGCGGTGACGCGCGGGCTGTCCACCGGCCTGGTCGAGGCACGGGACTGGGCGTCGGGCACCTCCAGCAGGTCCAGCAAGCTGATCCACGGCGGCCTGCGCTATCTGGAGATGCTCGACTTCGCGCTCGTACGGGAGGCGCTCAAGGAGCGCGGGCTGTTGCTGGAGCGGCTCGCGCCGCATCTGGTGAAGCCCGTGCCGTTCCTGTACCCCTTGCGGCACAAGGGGTGGGAGCGGCTGTACGCCGGGTCGGGCGTGGCGCTCTACGACGCCATGTCGATGGCCCGCGGACACGGCCGGGGCCTGCCGATGCACCGTCACCTGAGCCGCGGTCACGCCCTGCGCGTGGCACCCGCCTTGAAGAAGGACGCGCTGGTCGGCGCGCTCCAGTACTACGACGCCCAGATGGACGACGCCCGCTTCGTGGCCACGCTGGTGCGCACCGCGGCGGCGTACGGCGCCCCGGTCGCCAACCGTGCGCGCGTGACCTCCTTCCTGCGCGAGGGCGAGCGTGTGGTCGGCGCGCGCGTCCAGGACGTCGAGGCGGGCGGCGAGTACGAGATCCACGCCAAGCAGATCGTGAACGCGACCGGGGTGTGGACCGACGACACCCAGTCGATGGTGGGCGAGCGCGGTCAGTTCCACGTCCGCGCCTCCAAGGGCATCCACCTGGTCGTGCCCAAGGACCGCATCCACTCCAGCACCGGTCTGATCCTGCGCACCGAGAAGTCCGTGCTCTTCGTCATCCCCTGGGGCCGGCACTGGATCATCGGCACCACGGACACCGGCTGGGACCTGGACAAGGCCCACCCGGCCGCCTCCAGCGCGGACATCGACTACCTGCTGGAACACGTCAACGCCGTGCTGTCCGTACCGCTCACCCGCGACGACGTCGAGGGCGTGTACGCCGGTCTGCGCCCGCTGCTGGCCGGCGAGTCGGACGCCACCAGCAAGCTGTCGCGCGAGCACACCGTCGCGCACCCGGTGCCCGGGCTCGTCGTCGTGGCGGGCGGCAAGTACACGACGTACCGGGTGATGGCCAAGGACGCCGTCGACGAGACGGTGCACGGGCTCGACCTGCGGGTCGCGGACTGCGTCACCGAGGACACGCCGCTGCTCGGCGCCGAGGGCTACCGCGCGCTGTGGAACGCGCGGGCGCGGGTCGCCGCGCGCACCGGACTGCACGTCGTCCGTGTCGAGCACCTGCTGAACCGGTACGGCGCCATGGCGGAGGAGGTGCTGGAGCTCATCGCCGAGAACCCCTCCCTCGGCGAACCGCTGCACGCCGCCGACGACTACCTGCGCGCCGAGGTCGTCTACGCCGCCTCCCACGAGGGCGCGCGGCACCTGGACGACGTACTGACCCGGCGCACCCGCATCTCCATCGAGACCTTCGACCGGGGCACGCGCAGCGCCCGCGAGGCCGCCGAACTGATGGCCCCGGTGCTGGGCTGGGGCAAGGACCGGGTCGAACGGGAGGTCCAGCACTACGAGAAGCGGGTGGAGGCCGAGCGCGAGTCGCAGCGTCAGCCGGACGACCTGACGGCCGACGCGGCCCGCCTGGGAGCGCCGGACATCGTCCCGCGATAGGGCACGCGACAGGGACCGCGACAGGGGCCGCCGGGGCGGGTGTGACGCAGGGTCACCCTGCCGTGTCACCCGCCTCCCGCCCGCTCGGCGCCAGAGGCACCCTGGGCGTCGAGCACTTGTCGGGTGAGGGACAATGAAGGCTCTGTCAGGGCGGGTTGCATGAGGGGACGCATGTCGGAGGCGGAGCGGGCGGGGACATCCCGTACGGACAAGAGCGCACGTCTCCTCGCCGGGCGGTACCGGCTGGGAGACGTGCTCGGCCGCGGCGGCATGGGGACGGTGTGGCGGGCAGAGGACGAGACCCTGGGACGCACGGTCGCCGTCAAGGAGCTGCGGTTTCCGGGGAACATCGACGAGGAGGAGAAGCGGCGCCTGATCACGCGCACGCTGCGCGAGGCCAAGGCGATCGCGCGGATCCGCAACAACAGCGCCGTGACGGTCTTCGATGTGGTCGAGGAGGACGACCGGCCGTGGATCGTGATGGAACTCGTCGAGGGCAAGTCGCTCGCCGAGGCCATCCGTGAGGACGGTCTGCTGGAGCCGAAGCGCGCGGCGGAGGTCGGCCTCGCCGTCCTCGACGTCCTGCGCTCCGCGCACCGCGAGGGCATCCTGCACCGCGACGTGAAGCCGTCGAACGTACTGATCGCCGAGGACGGCCGGGTCGTCCTCACCGACTTCGGCATCGCCCAGGTGGAGGGCGACCCGTCCATCACCTCCACCGGCATGCTCGTCGGCGCCCCCTCCTACATCTCCCCGGAGCGGGCCCGCGGCCACAAGCCGGGACCGGCCGCCGACCTGTGGTCGCTCGGCGGGCTGCTGTACGCGGCGGTGGAGGGCTCCCCGCCCTACGACAAGGGCTCCGCGATCGCGACGCTGACCGCGGTGATGACGGAGAACCTGGAGGAGCCGAAGAACGCCGGCCCGCTGCGGGACGTCATCTTCGGGCTGCTCAACAAGGACCCCGCCCAGCGGCTCGACGACGCCGGTGCCCGCGCGATGCTCAACAAGGTCATCCACGCCCCGGACAGGGCGGCCGAGACCGAACCGGCCGACGCCACCAAGGTGGTGCCGCTGCCGCCGCAGCCGGACGAGCGGACACGCCGGGGCGGTTCGGCGGGCGCCGGGGGCAAGCGGGGCGAGGAGGCCGGGGTGCGGCTGCGCGGGGCGCTGCGCTCCGTGCGCAAGGCCGCCGTCGGGGCGGGCACGGCCGGTGCCGCGGCTGCCTCCCGTACCAAGCAGGGCGGGGCCGACCGGGCCGTGCCGGGTGCCACCGGATCCGCTGGTGCCGCCGGACCCGCTGGTGCCGCCGGAAGCTCCGGACCGGCCGGATCCGCCGGGGCCTCCGCCGCCCGGGCTTCCGCGGGGAAGGGTTCCGCCGCCGCCTCGCGTGGGCCCGGGGCCGCCGCGCCGGTGACGGGTGCGGGCTCCGGTGCGGGAGCGGGTGCGCAGCCCGGTGCGTCGAACGCGCCGGCGGGCGCCCGGAGTTCCGGCTGGCCCGTCGTACCGCCGCCGGACCTGCCGCCCCGGCCCGTGCGCCGGGCGCCGCTCACCGACGTGGTGCCGCGCCGGACGCTGGTGATCATCGCCGTGGTCGTGGCGCTCGCCGTCCTCGGCACCGTGCTGGCCCTCACCCTCGGCGGCGACGACGAGAACGGGGCCACGGGCGGAAGCGGTGACAAGGCCGTCGCCTCCGCCACCACGAGCGGCGACACCGGGCAGGACGAGGAGAGCGGGACCGGTACCGACGGTTCCGCCTCGGATCCGGCGGCGGACGGGTCCCCGGGCTCCGGAGCGAGCGCCTCCGGCGACGCCGGGGCCGGATCCGCTCCGGACGATGACGACGACGCCGAAGAGTCCGGCGACGACGAGGGCGCGGCCGCCACCCACCAGGGCAAACAGGGCTACAGCATCGGACTGCCCGAGGGCTGGAAGTACCAGTCCACGGGCTCCGCGGGCGACCGGTTCACCGGTCCCCAGGGGCAGAAGCTGCTCGTCGCCTGGACGTCCACGCCCAAGGGCGACCCGGTCGCGGACTGGAAGAACCAGGAGCGGTACATGGTCCGCTCCCAGTACAAGAAGATCCGCATAGAGAAGGTCGGCTACCGCGGCTGGAACGCGGCCGACTGGGAGTTCACCTACACGGACGGCGGCACCAAGTACCGCACCGTGGACCGGGGCTTCGTCGTCAACGACCACCAGGGCTACGCGCTCATGTACACGGCGAAGGCCGCCGACTGGGACAGTGACCTGCGCCGGGACGCCTGGCGGACCCTGACGAAGACCTTCCAGTCCAAGTCCTGAACCCGCGGGCCCCGGGTTTGAGCGGCCCGATATCTGGCATCCCCTCTTTGTGGGTTGCCTCCGGCACGTATCGTGAGTGCTTGCGAACCGTACGCAGCCGGAACGGCCCGCCGGGCGAACGGAATTGACCGACGGGCTGCCGGGGGTGGCGACGTGGACGACTATGCGGGACGGGTGCTCGCCGACCGCTACCGCCTTCCCCTGCCGCCGTCCGACGAGTACGAACTCACCGAGAGCCGGGCCTTCGACACCTACAGCGGGCAGGAAGTCCTGGTCCGCCAGGTGCCGTTGCCGGAGGTCGTCGAGGCCGAGGTGCTCGACGCGGACGGCCTGCCCGAGGGCTTCACGGCCCGGGACGGCGGCGTCCGGCACCCCGGGAGGCGGCCGTCGGACGCGCGCGGTGGCACCCGGCGGCCCGTCGACCCGGTGGTGCGTCGTGCCGTCGAGGCGGCACAGGCCGCGGCCGCCGTCCCCGACCATCCGCGTCTGGACCAGGTCTTCGACGTGTTCGCCGAGGGCGGTTCGCTGTGGATCGTCAGCGAACTGGTGGCGGCCAGGCCGCTGGCCGCCCTGCTCGCCGAGCAGCCGCTGACGCCGTACCGGGCGGCCGAGGTGGCCTCCGACGTCCTCCTGGCCCTGCGGGTGCTGCACTCGTACGGCTGGGTGCACCGCAACATCACCGCGCGCACGGTGCTCGTCTGCGACGACGGGCGCGTGATGCTGACCGGCCTGGCGGTCGGGGCGGCGGAGGAGGCGCTGTGCGGCTACGACCCGGTCCCCGCCCCCGAGGGCGAGGAGGACCGGAGCACCGCGGTCGCCCCTGACGGGACCTTCGGCCGGGGCGGTGGCGCGGAGAGCGGGGTCCTCGGTCCTGGTGGTCCTGGTGGTCCTGGTGGTGCGGGGGGTGCGGGGGGTGGCGCTCGGACTGGGGCTGGGGCTGGGCTTCCCGGCTCCGGCGGTGCGGGTATCCGGCTTCCCGGCCCGCTGGGTGCGGGTCCCGGAGTCACCGCTCCCGGGGGTGTGCGGACCGGCATTCCGGGCCCGGGCGGCGCCGATCCCGAGGCCGCCCGGCGGGCCGCCATCGAGGCGCGGTCCGTGGGCGGGTTGCCGGTGACCGGTGCCCAGCGGCCGGGCGGCCCCGCCGGGCTCGCCCCCGCGCCGTCCGACGCCGGTGGAGACGCTCGCGCCGCGCGCGCCGGGGCGATCGCCGCCTACCGCGCCGGCGCCAGGGCGGCCGCCCGCGTCCAGGAGGCGCAGAACGGCCGCGCGGCCCTGCCCGGCGCCCGCCCCGCCCCCGACGGCGCCACCGACACCGCCCAGCGGTCCCGCACCCCCGGCACGCCCTCCTTCGGCGCGCAGCCCACCGAGGCGGCCGGCCACGGAGCCGCGCCGCCCGGGCAGATCGACGACCCCTACGGCGTACGTACGACCTCCTGGCACGGAGCCACACCTCGCCCCACCGGCGACCCGGCCCCCACCACCCCCGCCCCCATCACCACCACCTCCGTCACCCCCACCACCTCCACCGGCCCTTCCTCCCCCTCCGCGCCCACCGCCGAGGGCCCCGGGCCGACCGCCGGGCACTGGGACGACCTGATGGCCCGCACCCCCGCGTCGCGCGGTCCGGCCACCGCACTCGCCGCCGAACGGGCACGCCAGACGCGGATGGCCGTGGTCGGGCCGGTGACCGAGCGCTGGGCGCCGGAACAGGCCGGTCCGGTGCACGAGAACTGGCAGCTCGCCGCCCCCATCGGACCCGCCACCGACCTGTGGGCGCTGGGCGCGCTGCTCTTCCGCGCCGTACAGGGGCACGCGCCCTACCCGGAGGAGTCGACCGCCGAGCTGGTGCAGATCGTGTGCGCGGAGCCGCCGGCGTTCGCCGAGGAGTGCGGACCGCTGCGGCCGGTCGTGGAGTCGCTGCTGCGTCAGGACCCCACCGAACGCATCGACTTCGAGGAACTGAGCGGCTGGCTGCGCTCGCTGGTGCGGTCCGCGCCCGAACCGGAGGCCGGCCTGCACGTCATCTCGGCCCCGCCCGCCGAGACCGGCCGGCTGCCCATCGTGCGCCGCCGGGGCGAGCTGGTGCGCAGGCGGCGCGCCGGGCTGCCCGCGCACCACGGACGGCACAAGCGGGGCAGACAGGAGACGTCCCGTTCGCCGCGCAGCCTCGGCCGGACACTGCTCCTGCTGATACTGCTCGCCCTGGCCGGAGCCGTCGCCTACGCGATGTTCCTCATGCCGAAGGGCGACACGAGCGGCACCGGCGCCACCGACCGGACGGGCGCCGCGGGCGAGGCGAGCCCGGCGCCGCCCGACGGGTCCCCGGACGTCAGCGGCGAGCCCCGGCCGGAGCAGACGTCCCCCAAGTCCGACCCCAGTGCCTCGCAGTCGGAGACCGGCTCCACCGAGACGCAGACCAACGACCCCGACGTCGCCGACGGGTTCACGCTGCGCAAGGACGCCGAGGGCTTCAGCGTCGCCGTCGCCGAGGGCTGGGACCGCACGCCCCGCAACGGCAGCGGCCAGGTCGTCTACGCCAAGGGCGACTTCGAGCTCATCGTCGTACCGGGCCGGGACCGCGCGTCCGAGTTCGGGGACGACCCGATGGTCTACCAGCGCGACGGCGAACCCGAGCTGGAGTCGTACCGCGCCTCCAGCTGGGCCACCTCCAGCGGTCTGAAGACCATAGAGGTCGGCGGACGGACCATGGCGGAGGGGCAGTTCACCTGGACCGCCGCCGACGGGGGCGAGCTGTACGTGCGCAACGTCGCGACGCTGATCGACGGGCGCTACCACGTGGTGCAGATGCGCGGCCCGGAGGCGGAGCGGGAAGAGGTGACCCGGTTGTTCGAACAGGCCTCGACGACCTACCAGTACACGGGCTGAGGGCAGTTCGGCCCGATGGTTGCCTCCTGTCACGGAAAGCGACAACCGTCACAGAGCGGTTTCCAGGGCACCCCACCCGTTCCCCGAGCGGGGCTCGGTCCCTAGTCTGGCCCTGACAAGAGCATTGCGGGGCAACGTGAATCAGATGCAGGGCCGGCTCGTCGCGGGCCGTTACCGGCTCGGCGAGACCATCGGCAGCGGCGGCATGGGCCGGGTGTGGCGCGCGCACGACGAAGTGCTGCACCGGACCGTCGCCATCAAGGAGTTGACCGCCGCGCTCTACGTCTCCGAGAGCGACCAGGCGATCCTGCTGACGCGCACCCGGGGCGAGGCGCGCGCGGCGGCGCGGATCAACCACTCGGCCGTCGTCACCGTGCACGACGTACTCGAACACGACGGCCGGCCCTGGATCGTGATGGAGCTGGTCGAGGGCCGCTCGCTGGCCGACGCGGTCAAGGAGGACGAGCGGGTCGAGCCGCGTGAGGCGGCCCGTGTCGGACTGTGGGTACTGCGGGCCCTGCGCGCCGCGCACACCGCCGGCGTCCTGCACCGCGACGTCAAGCCCGGCAACGTACTGCTCGCCGACGACGGCCGGGTGCTGCTCACCGACTTCGGCATCGCGCAGATCGAGGGCGACTCCACCATCACCCGGACCGGAGAGGTCGTCGGCTCCGTCGACTACCTCGCGCCCGAACGGGTGCGCGGCCACGACCCCGGCCCCGCCTCCGACCTGTGGGCGCTCGGCGCCACGCTGTACACGGCGGTGGAGGGCAGGTCGCCGTTCCGCCGCACCTCACCGCTCACCACCATGCAGGCGGTCGTCGAGGAGGAGGCCACCGAGCCCCGGTACGCCGGAGCGCTCGGGCCCGTCATCAGCGCGCTGTTGCGCAAGGATCCGGCCACGCGGCCCGACGTGACCGAGACCGAGCAGATGCTCGCGGAGGCGGCGGAGGGACGGCGGTCGAACGCGGCCCAGGCGTACGTGCCGACGCGGTACTCGGGCTCACGGGGGCAGAGCGACACGCCCCGCCCCGGGGCACCGGGTCCGGCGGGCGGGACCACCGCGACGCCGTACCAGCCGATGACCGGCCCCACGTCGGTCGGCCCTCCGGCGGGCGGCCCCACGGCGGTCGGCTCCACGGCCATGGGCCATCCACCGGTGGGCGGCACCGCGCCGATGGGTCACCCACCGATGGGGCACGCGACGGGCGGCACCGTGCCGATGGGCCACACACCGGCGGGACATCCGCCGACCGGAGGCACCCCGCAACGCTCCCGGCGACGCCGCCTGCGCACGCTCGTCCTGATCGTCGCCGTCGCCGCCCTCATCGGCGCGGGCACCGCAGTGCTGCTGCAACAGCGGGGCCGGAGCGGCACGGAGGCGGGTCCGGGCACCACCGAATCCCCGTCCGCGTCCCCGTCTCCCTCCGCCTCCGCCACCTCCGGCAAGAACCCCGGCGGTTCCGTCCCGGCCGGCTGGGTCCGCCGGGACGACCCGGTGGGTTTCAGCCTCTACCTGCCCGAGGACTGGCAGCGGGTGCCGTTCGACGAGGACGGCGAGCTCCAGCAGATCGACTACACCCCCGACAACGGGAACCACTTCGTACGCATCGCCGTCGACACCGCTCCCGACTACAGCGACCCGTACGCCCACCAGCTCGACCTCGATCTGCAGCTCCAGCAGCGCCTGGTCGACTACCGGCGTGTCGGCCTGGAACGGACCACCTACCGCGACCACGACAGCGCCCGCTGGGAGTACACCTGGACCGCGCTGCCGAAGGACACCGAGTTCCCCGGTCCGCGCCGCGCCGTCGAGGAGACGTACATGTCCCGGGACGGCGTCGAGTACGTCATCTTCATGGCGGGGCCCGTCGAGGACTGGGAGACCACGCGGCAGCAGTTCCGGACGGTGTTGCAGAGCTGGCAGGAGAAGACCGCCTGACCGTCCGAACCGCGCCGTGCGACGGCCGGAAGCCGTCGCGGCCGCGTCCGGGCGCCCGTCGGTTGTCGGCCACCCGGGTCGCGGCGGCCCGGAGCCGCCCCGTCCGGTGGGGCATCATGGAACGCATGATGACCGAGGGGGCGGGCGGGCGTGTCATCGCGGGCCGTTACCAGCTCCATGAGCGGCTCGGCCGCGGCGGCATGGGCATCGTGTGGCGGGCGACCGACCAACTGCTCGCGCGCGAGGTGGCCGTGAAGGTGCTCCCCCTCGACGAGACCCTCTCGGCGGCCGAGGCCCGGCGGCGCCGTGAGCGCACCCTGCGCGAGGCCCGCGCGGTGGCCCAGCTGAGACACCCTCATGTCATCGTCGTGCACGACGTCGTCGAGGACGACGAACGCGCGTACATGGTCATGGAGCTGGTCGACGGCGGCTCGCTCGCCGACCGCGTCCTCGGCCAGGGACCGGTCGACGCCACGGAGGCGGCCCGGATCGGCATCGCCCTGCTCGACGCCCTGGGCACCGCTCACGCGGCCGGCATCCTGCACCGGGACGTGAAGCCGTCGAACGTGCTGGTGGCCGAGGACGGCCGGGTCGTCCTCACCGACTTCGGCGTGGCGCAGGTCGCGGGCGCCACCACCCTCACCGAGACCGGCTCCTTCGTCGGCTCTCCCGAGTACACCGCCCCCGAACGGATGTCCGGCGCCGGGACCGGGCCGGAGTCGGACCTGTGGTCGCTGGGCGTGCTGCTGTGCGCGGTCCTCAGCGGTGCCTCGCCCTTCCACCGGGACTCGCTGGGCGGTGTCCTGCACGCCGTGGTCACCGAGGAGATCCACCCGCCCGCGCAGGCCGGGCCCCTCCTCCCGGTCGTACGGGGCCTGCTGGAACGCGACCCGGAACGGCGGCTGGACGCGGCGGAGGCGGAACGGATGCTGCGTGCCTTCCTGTCCACGGGCCGTACGCCCGCGCCGCCCGGCAGCGGCGAGCCCCGGCGCGTGACGCGGGGCGTGCTCATGGCGGTCCTGCTGGTCGTCGCGGCGGCGGGCGCGGGTGTCACGGCGGCGGCACTGCTCGCGGACGGCGACGGAAGCGGGGGCGGGGGCGGTACGCCGACGAGTTCGGCACCCGTGACGCCGACGACGGAGCCGACAGCGGAACAGCCGACAGCGGAACAGCCGACAGCGGAGCAGACCGGAGAGCAGACGACGGAGCAGACGACAGCGCCGACGTCACCGTCCGGGGTCTCCTCCGGGGTGTCTCGCGACGCCTCCTCCGACGTGTCCTCGGGAGCTTCCTTCGTGTCCGCGCCCCCGTCGGAGCCCCCGCAACACACCTAAACAGGAGATAAGCGGCAGCGCGCGTCACGGGTCTGTGACCGCGCGCCACGGGTGGTGGATACGGACGCGCCCGGCGCGATATGGATGGACCCATGAGCAGCAACGGGGGACCCCGCAACGGGTCGGACGAGCCGACGAGTTTTGGCCTGCAACCACCGAATCCACCCGTCGCCGTGCCGCATCCCGGCAACCCGTACGCGGCACCCACCCAGGTGGTGCCGCCCCAGTCGTCACCGTCGCCGCAGTCGGCGTTCCCGTCCCCGTCGGCGTCGCGGCCCGGGCCCGCGGAGTCGCCCACGCGGGACCCGGGTGCCGATCGGCTCATCGCCGGCCGCTACCGGCTGGTCGCCAAGCTCGGGCACGGCGGCATGGGCACGGTGTGGCGGGCCAAGGACGAGACCGTGGACCGCGAGGTCGCCGTCAAGGAGCCCCGCGTACCCGACCACCTCCCCGAACGCGAACGGGACAACGCCTTCGAACGGATGCGCCGCGAGGCGCGCGCCGCGGCCCGGCTCGACCACCCCGCCGTGGTCAACGTGCACGACGTGGCCGTGGTGGACGACCAGCCGTGGATCGTGATGGAGCTGGTGCGGGGCCGCACGCTGGGCGACGCGTTGCAGGAGGGCACGCTGGACGCGCGCGAAGCGGCCAGGGTCGGCCTGGAGGTGCTCGGCGCGCTGGAGGCCGCGCACGCGGCCGGCATCCTGCACCGGGACGTGAAACCGGACAACGTACTGCTCGGCCGGCACGACCGCGTCGTCCTCACCGACTTCGGCATCGCCCAGATCGAGGGCGAGACCAGCCTGACCGACACCGGCGGCTTCGTCGGCTCGCCCGAGTACATCGCCCCGGAACGGGTGCTGGGCCAGCGCCCCGGCCCGGCGAGCGACCTGTGGTCGCTGGGCGTGGTGCTGTACGCGGCGACGGAGGGCGTCTCGCCGTTCCGCCGCAGCAACACCCCCGCCACGCTCCAGTCCGTGCTCAACGCCGCGCCCGCGCCGCCCGCCTCGGCGCGGGGGCCGCTGGCCGAGGTCATCACGGGCCTGCTGGACAAGGACCCGGCGCGCCGCCCGGACGCCGCCCGGGTCCGGGCCCTGCTGGACGCCGCCGCGAACCCGCCGGCGCCGGCGCCCACCCAGGTCGTACGGGTCGCCGAGGGGCACGGACCGTCCGGGCCGGGGTCCAGGTGGAGCGTCCGGCTGGGCCGCAACGCCTGGATCACCCTCGGCGCGGTGGTCGTCGCGGCGGCGGTGGCGTCGTACCTGGTGGTCGCGGCCCCCTTCGCCGGGCCCCTGCCGGAGGGCTGGAAGAAGCACGAACTCCCCGGCAAGGCGGGCATGAGCGTCGCGGTGCCGGCCGACTTCGTGAAGCCGAAGAAGCACGCCGACGACTGGGACGGCACCAACGAGACGTTCACCGACCCGAGCGGGATGGTCGTCGTCCACGTGGACCGGGACATCAAGGCCGACGACGAGGACGGCGAATTCCCCGCCACCGCGAGCGCCCACGCCTGGGCGGACTGGGACAGGCTCAAGGACGGCGACTACTCCCAGGACATCGCGACCACCCCCGCTCCCAAGGGTGAACCGGTCGAGGCCGAGTACAAGGGCGACAAGGCCGCCGAGAACACCGTCGAGTACACGACCACGGACTCGCAGAACCCGCGGGACCGCGAGTACCACGTGCTCTACTACACGGCCGAGAACGGCGACAACTACCGGGTCTCGATCGACTACCCCGGTAGCGGCTACTTCGCCGACGAGGGACGCGAGATCGCCCGGACGGTGGTCGCCAACTGGGAGGTCGGGAATTCCTGAGGGCAGCCTCGCCCCGTAACGCGCTGATCAGCGGGTTTGTTGCCAGCGATCACTGGCGTTGTGTGAGCACTCGGTGAATCCCGATTACCGACGGGTACACAAAGCCCTCGCGGCGTCATACCCTGCGGCTCATGACGGATGCGCACGCCCCGGAACTGACCGGCACGAACCCTCTCGCCCCCGCCCCCGAGGGCGCCCGCACCGCTGCCGACGTGGTCACGCCCGAGCTGGTAGCCCAGCTCACCAAGGGCGTGGCCGGCTCCGGTCGTACCGCCAACCACACGCCGTTCACCGGCGAGAGGCTGGCGGACCTGCCCGAGTCGACGCCCGAGGACGTGGCCGGCGCCTTCGAGCGGGCCCGCGCCGCCCAGGCCGTGTGGGCGCGCATCCCGGTGCGGCAGCGCGCCGCCGTCCTGCTGCGCTTCCACGACCTGGTCCTGGAGCGCCAGGCCGAGGTCCTCGACCTCATCCAGCTGGAGACCGGTAAGGCCCGCCTGCACGCCCACGAGGAGGTGCAGGCCGTCGCCGTCGCCGCCCGGCACTACGGCCGCAAGGCGCCCGCGTATCTGCGGCCCAGGCGGCACACCGGCGCCGTACCGACCCTGACGAAGGTCACCGAGCTGCGTCACCCGCGCGGCGTCGTCGGCCAGATCGCTCCCTGGAACTACCCGCTGGAACTGTCCGTCGGTGACGCCCTCCCCGCGTTCGTCGCGGGCAACGCGGTCGTCATGAAGCCCGACACCGAGACCTGCCTGACCGCCCTGTGGGCCCGTGACCTGCTCATCGAGGCCGGGCTGCCCGCCGAGGTCTTCCAGGTCGTCCTCGGTGACGGCCCGGTCGTCGGCCCCGAGGTCGTCAGGCACGCCGACTACGTCTCCTTCACCGGCTCCACCCGCACCGGCCGCGAGGTCGCCCAGGGCGCCGCCGCCCGCCTGGTCGGAGTCTCCCTCGAACTCGGCGGCAAGAACGCCATGCTGGTCCTCCGGGACGCCGACATCGAGAAGGCCGCCGCGGGCGCCGTCCGCGCGTGCTTCTCCTCCGCCGGGCAGCTCTGCATCTCCATCGAGCGGCTCTACGTCCACGAGTCGGTCGCCGACGCCTTCCTGGAGCGCTTCGCCGCCCGCACGAAGGCCATGCGTCTCGGCACCTCCCTCTCCTACGGCGCCGACATGGGCTCGCTGGTGGGCCGACGGCAGCTGGAGACCGTGCAGGCGCACGTGGCGGACGCCGTGGAGCGGGGCGCGAAGCTCGTCGCCGGCGGCGTCGCCCGCCCGGACATCGGCCCGTACTTCTACGAGCCGACCATCCTCGACGGGGTCGTCGCCCCCATGACCGTGTGCACCGAGGAGACCTTCGGCCCGGTCGTCTCCGTCTACCGGTTCAAGACCGAGGACGAGGCGGTCGGACACGCCAACTCCACGCCGTACGGTCTGAACTCCTCGGTCTGGACGAAGGACGCCCGGCGCGGCCGCGACGTCGCGACCCGCCTGCGCACCGGCACGGTCAACATCAACGAGGGCTACGCGCCCGCCTACGGCAGCGTCCAGTCCCCGATGGGCGGCATGAAGGACTCCGGCCTCGGCCGCCGGCACGGCTCCGAGGGCATCCTCAAGTACACCGAGGCCCAGACGGTCGCCCACCAGCGGCTGCTGCCGATGGCGCCGTCGCTGGGGATGGACGACGCCGCGTACGCGGCCTTCATGAGCCGGAGCCTGCGCCTGATGAAGGCGTTCCGCCTCCGCTGATCCGCCTGCGCCGGCCCCCGCCCGCGCTGGTCCGCCCCGCTGATTCCCCAACCAACGCCCGTTCTCGACGAGGAGAGCACGTGTCGCAGGAGAAGTCCGTCCAGGCCCGGGACGAGCACGGGTACGACTACGACGTCCTCGTCGTGGGATCCGGCTTCGGCGGCTCCGTGTCCGCCCTCCGCCTGACGGAGAAGGGGTACCGGGTCGGCGTCCTGGAAGCGGGCCGCCGCTTCACCCGGGAGTCGCTGCCGAAGAACTCCTGGGACCTGAGGAACTACCTCTGGGCCCCCAGGCTCGGCATGTTCGGCATCCAGCGCATCCACCTGCTCGGGAATGTCATGGTCCTGGCAGGCGCCGGTGTCGGCGGCGGTTCCCTCAACTACGCCAACACCCTCTACGTGCCGCCGAAGCCCTTCTTCGACGACCCCCAGTGGCGTGGCATCACCGACTGGCACGACGAGCTGACGCCGTACTACGACCAGGCCCGGCGGATGCTCGGCGTCCGCCTCAACCCGACGATGACCCCCTCCGACGTGCACCTGAAGGCCGCCGCCGAGCGGATGGGCGTCGGCGACACCTTCCACATGGCGCCGGTCGGCGTCTTCTTCGGCGACGGCGAGGACGCCGACGGCACGACGGAGGCGAAGCCGGGGGAGCGGGTGGCCGACCCCTACTTCGGCGGCGCGGGCCCCGACCGCAAGGCGTGCAACGAGTGCGGCGAGTGCATGACCGGCTGCCGGCACGGCGCGAAGAACACCCTCAACGAGAACTACCTCTACCTCGCCGAGAAGGCGGGTGCCGTCGTGCACCCCATGACGACGGTCGCCTCGGTCACCGAGGACTCGCGCGGCGGGTTCGCGATCGCGACCCTCCCCACCGACCGCCGGAAGAAGGGGACGGGCCGCACCTTCACGGCCCGCCGGGTCGTCATGGCCGCAGGCACCTACGGCACCCAGACCCTGCTGCACCGCATGAAGGCCAACGGACAGCTCCCGCACATATCCGACAGGCTCGGCGAGCTGACCCGCACCAACTCCGAGGCCCTGGTCGGCGCCCAGACCGACGACCGGCGCTACCGCAGGGCCACCGGCGAGTCGCGGGCCGACTTCACGCGCGGCGTCGCCATCACGTCCTCGATCCACCCGGACGCCAACACCCACATCGAGCCGGTCCGTTACGGCAAGGGCTCCAACTCGATGGGCGGCCTGTCCATCCTCCAGGTCCCGTACGCCGGCCAGACCGCCTCGGGCGCGTCCCGCGTCCTGGGCTTCCTGGGCCACGCGGTCAGGCACCCCACGCTGGCCCTGCGCTCCCTGTCGAAACGGCGCTGGTCCGAGCGGACCATCATCGGCCTGGTCATGCAGTCACTGGACAACTCCCTGACGACCCAGCTGAAGCCGACGGGCGTCGGCAAGGGCCTGCTCACCGCCCACCAGGGCCACGGCTCGCCCAACCCCAAGCAGATCAAGGCCGCCACGGAAGGCGCCTCGGCCCTCGCGGCCGAGATCAACGGCTTCGCCGGCTCCAACGTCGGCGAACTGATGGGAACCCCGCTCACCGCGCACTTCCTGGGCGGCTGCCCGATCGGCGCCTGTCGCGAGAGCGGCGTCATCGACCCGTACCACCGGCTCTACGGCCACCCGGGCATCTCGGTCGTCGACGGCGCCGCGGTCTCGGCGAACCTGGGCGTCAACCCGTCCCTGACCATCACGGCACAGGCCGAGCGCGCGATGTCGTACTGGCCGAACAAGGGCGAGAGCGACCCGCGCCCGGTCCAGGGAACGGCGTACGAGCGCCTGCCCGCCGTCGAGCCCAGGGCTCCGGCGGTCCCGGCGGAGGCCTTCGGCGCGCTGCGACTGCCGTTCCTGGGGATACCGACGGTGCCGCCGAAGAAGTAGCGGACGCAACGGCCGCGGTCACCGCACGGAACGCACAGAAGGACCTGCGCCCCCCTCCGAGCGCAGGTCCTTCCCGCCTTGCGGCGGGCCGTGCCGGCCCCGCCGGTTACGCCTCGGCGCCGGCCTTACGGCGCCGCACCGCGAACACCGCGCCGCCACCGAGGACGACGGCGAGTCCGCCGACGAGTCCGACCATCGGCAGCGCGGAGCTGGAACCGGTCTCGGCGAGGCTGCCGGTGACCTTCGGGGTGTTGCTCGCCGGCTTCTTCACGCTGACGGGCGCCTTGCCGCCTTCCTGCGGCTTGGTGCCGTCCGTGTCCGTGCCTGCGGCCACGATCTGGAACCCGTAGGAGACGTCACCGAAGCCGGTGCACTCGCTGTCGGCGTCGCCGTAGATGGTCGCGCCGAGCGTGAAGCCGGCGCCGACGGGAGCGTTGGCCTTCACGTTGATCCGCATCGGGATGTCGACCTCGTAGTCGGGCGCCAGCTCGTCGGTGTAACCGACGTAACCGATCGCGTAGCCGAACTCGTTGAGGTCCTCCCAGATCTTGTCGTCGGGGTTCCAGGCCTGGAGGCTGACCTTCTTGCTCTCGAACAGCTCCTCGCCGTCCCGGTCGGCGGAGGCGCCGGCCAGGTACTGGAGGTTCTGCAGCGTGGAGCCGGAGTTGTTGGCCACGTTCAGCGAGAACTTGTGCCAGCCGCTGCCCGCCGCGATCTTGCCGGGCAGACCCGCGATGTTGACGTCGACCTTGCTGTTCTTGCACTCGGACGGCTCGGGGTCCGGAGTCTCCGTCTCCTCGGGAGCGGAGGTGCTCGGCGACGGGTCCGCGGGCGCGGTCGTGGTCGTCTCCGACCCGCTGGGAGCGGGCGTGCCCTCGTCGTCCGTCTCGGTCGGGGACGTGCTCACCGAGTCGCTGGGAGCGGGCGTGGTCTCGCTCGTCGACTCGCTCTGGGACGGTGACACCCCGGTGGACGGGTCCGTGGTCGGCTCACCCGTGGAGCTGCTGGACGTGGCGGTCGGGGACGGTGACGCGTCACCGGTCGCATAGGCGGCCGGGGCGGCGAGCAGCGCGACCGGGGTGATCACTGCCGTGGCGGCCGCTGCCGCCATGGCGCGACGAAGCTTCATGAAGACCTCAGGTGGTCCGGCGTACCGCGTGCGGCGATACGGGAGAGTCAGGGAGGCCTCCGCTGTGGGGCGCGGGTGTGGCCCTTGGTTCAGTCCGTACGCCTGTTTGATCAGTGAAACCTGTGAATGGTTGCCCCCGAACTCACAGAACCTTTATGTGGCCTGCGTCACTAGCGGCAGGCTGGGGAACTGGTGGTGGAAGGGGAAGGCGAGGGCATGGCGAAGGGCCCCGCGGGATGTGCGCCGCGGGGCCCTTCCTCGGCCAGCACCGGCGTCAGGGCGGCGCCGGTGCCTCGGAAGCGGCGCCGGGGGGTCGCGCCGCTGGCTTCGAATGGCGATGCAGGTGAGGATGACAGTGCAGGTGAGTGGGCCGAGGGGGACTCGGCCGCCCCGTCGGCCGGCCCCGGGCGTCCCTGGAGCCGGCCGTTCTCTTGGGTGACCGGGCTGCTGTCCCCTGCCGTCCGGTCACTTTCCTGGAGCGAGGTCCCACGACGTACGGCACGGCCGTCCGTCTCATCGCTCCAGCGAGCCACGCGTGGTTCTTTCGGGCCCGCCCCTGGCTGACACGGACACCAGGACCAACGAGGCCGCTCGCGTCCTGGTCACGCGCCGTACGGGTGAGAAGGTGTCCGAACTGAGTTGCGACACTCAGACGCGCCCCCGGCACAGCTCCAGCATCGTCATCGCCAGTGCCGTCCCCGGCCTGCCCAGCGCCTGGCGGTAGTGGTCGAGGACCTCCATCTCGCGGGAGAGGTTCACGCGACGGCCGCCGGAGGTGATGCGCGCCTCCTGGATGACGGCGGAGACGGCCATCCGTTCCTGGATGAGCCCGATGATCCGGTCGTCGAGGGCGTCGATGCGTTCACGTGCGCCGGTGATCACGTCGGCGGCCTCGGCGGTGCGGGCCCCGGTCTTGTCGGCCGCGGTGCTCGTGCCCGCCGCGGTGCTCGTGCCCGCCGCGTTGCTCGTGTCGGCCGTGGTGCTCTTGTCTGCTGCGGTGACGGTCATGTCGGTGGCTCCTCGTCGAAGGGCGGTGGTGCCCCCCGGAGCGACAGGACCCGGAAACGCCAGGCGCCCCGGGCCTTGTCGGCCCGGGGCGCCTGGGAAGTCGCTTGTCAGTTGCTCAAGCAGCACGACCATGGCAGCCGGTGGGCCGGTTGCCATAGGTAAAGAGGAAGGTCTGGTGCGTGAGCATGGGTCCAGTATGCCCCGGGGACGGACGGTGTCCAAGCCGGTTCGCATGGTGAGACCGGGAGGAGGGGCGGCCGCGGCGCCGTGGCCGGGGCGGGGCCACCTGCCCGTCTCGGTAGAATCGGCAGTACAAGACCCCCGCCCGACCGCCGGAAGGCACCCCGTGTCATCAGCGACTCCCGCTGCCGCCGCCCCCGACACCGTCCTGGTCGTCGACTTCGGCGCGCAGTACGCCCAGCTCATCGCCCGCCGTGTCCGCGAGGCGCGGGTCTACAGCGAGATCGTGCCGAGCTCCATGCCGGTCGCGGAGATGCTCGCCAAGAACCCGGCGGCCATCGTCCTCTCCGGCGGCCCCTCGTCGGTGTACGAGCCCGGCGCCCCGACCGTCGACCGCGCCCTGTTCGAGGCCGGCGTCCCCGTCTTCGGCATGTGCTACGGCTTCCAGCTCATGGCGCAGACCCTCGGCGGCACCGTCGACAACTCCGGCGCCCGTGAGTACGGCCGCACCGAGCTGTCGGTCTCCAAGCCGTCCTCCACCCTCTTCGAGGGCACCCCGGCCGAGCAGGCCGTGTGGATGTCCCACGGCGACGCCTGCTCCGCCGCCCCCGAGGGCTTCACCGTCACCGGCTCCACGGACGTCGTCCCGGTCGCCGCCTTCGAGAACGACGAGAAGAAGCTCTACGGCGTCCAGTACCACCCCGAGGTGATGCACTCCACGCACGGGCAGCAGGTGCTGGAGCACTTCCTGTACCGGGGCGCGGGCCTGCGCCCGGACTGGACCACGGACAACGTCATCGAGGAGCAGGTCGCGGCGATCCGCGAGCAGGTCGGCGACCGGCGCGCCATCTGCGGCCTGTCCGGCGGCGTGGACTCCGCCGTCGCCGCCGCCCTCGTCCAGAAGGCCATCGGCTCCCAGCTGACCTGCGTCTACGTCGACCACGGCCTGATGCGCAAGGGCGAGACCGAGCAGGTCGAGAAGGACTTCGTCGCCGCGACCGGCGTGCAGCTGAAGGTCGTGGACGCGAGCGAGCGGTTCCTGAACGCGCTGGCCGGGGTCTCCGACCCCGAGGAGAAGCGGAAGATCATCGGCCGCGAGTTCATCCGCGTCTTCGAGCAGGCCCAGGCCGAGATCATCGCCGACGAGGGCCCCGCCGTGGAGTTCCTCGTCCAGGGCACGCTCTACCCGGACGTCGTCGAGTCCGGCGGCGGCACCGGCACGGCGAACATCAAGTCCCACCACAACGTCGGCGGGCTCCCCGAGGACCTCGAGTTCCAGCTCATCGAGCCGCTGCGCCAGCTGTTCAAGGACGAGGTCCGGATGGTCGGCCAGGAGCTCGGCCTGCCGGACGAGATCGTCCAGCGCCAGCCCTTCCCGGGTCCGGGCCTCGGCATCCGGATCGTCGGCGAGGTCACCAAGGAGCGGCTCGACCTGCTCCGCGAGGCCGACGCGATCGCCCGCGAGGAGCTGACCGCGGCCGGCCTCGACCGTGACATCTGGCAGTGCCCCGTGGTGCTGCTCGCGGACGTCCGCTCCGTCGGCGTCCAGGGCGACGGCCGTACCTACGGCCACCCGATCGTGCTGCGGCCCGTCTCCTCCGAGGACGCGATGACGGCAGACTGGTCCCGGCTGCCGTACGACGTGCTCTCCAAGATCTCGACGCGGATCACCAACGAGGTCAAGGACGTCAACCGGGTCGTCCTCGACGTCACCTCGAAGCCCCCGGGGACGATCGAGTGGGAGTGATCCCCGGCCCTATGCGCGCCTGACCGTGCGCAGGGGCTCCCCGGGCTGCCAGATCTGAACGACCAGGGCGGCACCCTCGACGCAGGTCCGCACGACCTCCGTCAGCTCGGTACGGAAGAGGTGGAACGGCTCCGGCGGTTCCACCTCTTTCACGTACGCGGCCCGCCTCTCGGGGTCCTCGACCTCGATCGCCCGGCCGCCGATCCGTACGTCCCCACCGCCCATGCCGGTGCCGTCGCCCGGATTCGCCTGCAACGCGAACCGAGGGTCACGGCGCAGGTCGAGCGCCTTCAGCGAGCCCGGCATCATGCCGAGCCACAGCTCGCCGCCCAGGAAACGCACCTCCAGCCCGGTGGTGCGGGGCGAGCCGTCCTTGCGCAGGGTGGCGAGGGTGTGGTGGGTGTACGCGCCGAAACGCGCTTCGACGGTGGCGGCCAGCGCGGGTTCTGCGGCGGCGAACTCGGCCCAGTTGGCGTCGGTGCTCGATGTCATACACCGAGTGTGGATCCAAAACCGGACACCTTCTGTCGGGTATCGAACTCAGAATCTCCGGAACTCAGAATCTCCGGAACTCAGAATCTCCGGAACTCAGAAAGTCCGGAGTACGGCCGCCTTGGTCATGGCGAACTCCGCGTCCGTGAGCACGCCGCTGCGATGCAGGTCGCCCAGCTCTCGCAGCCGACGCAACAGGACGTCGTGATGATCGGCCGGGGGCGGCACCGCGGTCGGTAGGGCGGTCGGTACGACGGTCGGCTCGGCGTTTCGTGCGGCGGGTGGTGGTGAGTCGGTCGCGTGCCGCCGGGACGCATCGTGGGCAGGGGCCGACGGATGCGGCAGCCGGGCCGTGACCGCGGTGGCGATCAGCGCGGTGAGCAGATCGCGGCGGGCGCTGCCCCACAGGTCCAGGGCGTACGGGTCCTTCTGGGGCGGCAGCGTGGCGAACGCCGTCTCCCGGGTCACGAACCGCAGGAAACCGTCCTCCGCCCCCGAGTTGGGCAGCCACTCGACCTGCGTGAGATCGCCGACGGCGATGATCCGCGCTCCGGCGGCGCGCTTGACCCGGTCGGAGGTGTCGGCCCAGTCGATCCGGACCTGGGTGCCGTCGAAGGAGACCGTGCCGTCCGAGGAACGCGCCGAGACCGGCACCGGGGGCCCGGGCAGCAGATAGGCCATCGTGGGTTCCCTGGGGATCCGGTCGAGGAGCAGCGCGTGGCGGATCTCCTCGGCGACGTACTCGGCGACCCCGCCACGATCGGTCTCCACCGTCAGCCGGTACGGGTCCGCCGCGTCGGGCAGCCGGCCGCCGGTCGCCTGGAGGAGGGGGTCGGCGCCCTCACGCAGCCGCAGCCGCAGTCGCCCGCGTTTGCGTTCCGGCTCGACGGCGACGCCCGCGACGGCCTCCAACGGCACCGAGACCTCTCCGTACGTCTGCCGGAACAGCGACACCGAGCGGTGCCGTCCCGGTGTGATCCGTACCGTACTGCCGTCGAACGCCCAGGTCCCGTCGCGCTGGATGATCTCGGCCATAAGGGAATTCTCGCAGTCGGGTCAACATGGCGGTCCGCGTGTCACCCGCGCTGAGCAGAGCGGACCGGGGGCGGCAGGCGCGCGGGGGGTGGTGTACGGCACAATTCGCTGTCGTCCCATGGGACTTACGGGTTCTGCCGCAGGTGGTTCCTTGGTTGTCGTTGCTGGATTTTCGCAGGGGTTCGGGAAGGCGGGCGTCGGTCGTGGCGGTGCAGGAGGCGAGACGCGGGAGCGGCTCGGACAAAGGCGCGTACGAGGCGGCGCACGGGGGCGGCTGCACGTGCGGGGACTGCCCGCACGGTGCCCGTGAGGGGCACCGCCGGGCGGTCGCCGCGTTCCTGGTCAGGCGGGACGAGTTCGCCGCCGGGCAAGGCCTGCCGGCCGCGGTGGCCCACTCGGCCTCCGCCTCCCGGCAGTGGGTCTCGGAGGAGCTGACCCAGTCCGCGGGGCTCGTCGCCGAACGCGGTCGCGCCGAGGGCCGGGCGTGGCTCGCGGGCCTGGGGCACCGTACGGCGGCCGTCGTGTGGGCCGCGGTCGTGCTGCTGCTCCTCGGACAGTCGCTCACCGCGATCGGGTCCGGCTGGACGGCGGCGCGCACCGCCGGGCTCGCGGCGGCGCTGGTCGTGGCCGGTGCGCTGACGGCGGCGTCGTGGTTCCACCGGGCGCGGGGCGGGGCGCTGGCCCCGGTCATCGGCGAGGACAACCGCCTGTCCACGTCCCGGGCGGTGGCGGCGGTCTGGGTGCTCTTCGTCGCCTACGCGGTGCTCGTCCTGGCCGGGCAGCTGGCGGTGGCCTCGGGGCACGGCCGACGGGACGCGCTGATCTCCGGGCTCGAACTCGCGCGCGGCGCCGGTGCGGTGACCGTCCTCGCGGTGGTGTGCGGGATCGCGGTCCTGGTACGGCGGGTGGTCGGCCTGCGGGTGCTGGGACAGCGGCTGCAGAAGGTGCGGGCGGACCGCCCGCGCGCGGCGGACCTGCTGACGGACGACGCGGGACGCGGGTCCTTCGCCGACATCCAGTACGTGGTGATCAGCACCGTCGCCCTGGTGTTCGCGGCGGTCCGGCTGGCCCGGCGCCCGGAACAACTGCCCGACCTGCCCTGGGGGCTGGCGGTCGTGGTGCTGGTCTCGGCGGCGACCTACGTGGCGGGGAAGTACGCGGAGGGCGGGCGCCCCGTGATCCTCTGCGTGGTCCGGGCACGGGAGGCCGGTGACCTGGACGCCCCGATCCGCACCGGCGACGACATCGAGATCCGCGGCGCCGGCTTCGTACCGCCGGGCGCCCAGGGTGCGGACCGGCTGTCCCGGATGGTCGTCCGCATCGGCGCGGTCAACGTCCACGTGCCCCTGGTCCCCGTGGCGGGCGGCTTCAGCAACCCCACGGACGACCTGTTGACGGTCCCGGTGCCCGCGGACGTGGAACCGGGCCGGGTGGACGTCCAGGTGATCACGAGCGCGGGTGTGGAAACCAACCGGTGCACCATCGACGTGACGGACTGACACCCGGCCGCGCCCGCTGCCGACCGGCAGCCTCTCGGCACGGAAGTCCGCCGACACGGAAGTCCGCCGGCACGGAAGTCCGCCGGCACGGAAGCCCCGCCGACACGGAGTCCGCCGAAGCCGAAGTCTGTCGAAACCGACAGGAAGAAACCGGTCGAAGGAGGATTGAGCGGGGCCTCCGTGTCGTACGTATGGTCTGTTGAGGGGTCTCGGCACGCGCGGGCGAGAGGCGGCTGGCAATGATGACTCACGGTATGCGGACGGATGCGTACACCTCGCGTCCGGGCGGCGGCGGAGACTGGCGGGACCACGCCACGCGCTACGCCCTTCTGCCCCTACGGATCTTCCTGGGGATCACCTTCATCTACGCGGGCCTGGACAAACTCACCGACAGCGCCTTCATGAAGGACTCGGGCGCCGGCTCCGTCGGCGACATGATGCGCACCGTCCGCGATTCCTCGGCCATCCCCTCCCTGGTCGACCTCGCCCTCAAGAGTCCCGCCGGTTTCGGCTACGCCATCGCCCTGGGCGAGCTGGCCGTCGGCATCGGCGCTCTGCTCGGTCTGCTGACCCGGCTGGCGGCGCTCGGCGGGGCGCTGATCTCGCTCAGCCTGTGGCTGACCGTCAGCTGGGCCTCCGACCCGTACTACTACGGCAATGACCTCGCCTACTTGATGGCCTGGACCCCGCTCGTCCTGGCGGGCGCCCCGCTGCTGTCCCTGGACGCCGTCCTGCGCTCCCGGCGACGACAGCGGACGGGCGGCGGGTACCAGTAGGCTCCGCCGCGTCGACCGGTGAACCGTGCCGGTCCTGTCGGTGGAGCCGGCGGAGTCGGTGGTCGGCGGTGTCGGTGGTCGGCGGTCGGAGTGGCCACCGATGACCGGCTCGGAGCACCCTCGGACGGCTCGGGGTGTCCTCCGAGGGTCCGTCGCGCGAATGCGTGAACTATTGCCGCCGAGTGTTCACGTCCCGCTCGTTTGAGCGGTCGGACCGCACGGGGGCGGCCCGCGGTTGCCGGCCGTCCGAGTCCGAGCACCGCCGGCTGTCACCCCGAGAGGTCCGCCCGGGGCCCTCCTTCCTTCGCCGCGCGGAGCGTCCCACGGCGTCGGTGTACGGCCCAGGTGCAGACTCCGACCGCTCCCGCGGTGCAGAGCCCGCCCACGACGACGGGGATCACCACGAACCACGGAGTGTCCCAGAGCCCGCCCGCGTCGCCCGCGTAGATGGCGCCCGCCAGGGTCAGGAAGAAGCCGGCGACCAGCCGTCCCGGCTGGAAGCTATGACGCAGCACGGGTCACCTCCGCCTGTCCGACGCTGACCTGGAGATCGAGGTCGAGCGTGCCGGCGTCCTTGCCGCCCGTGGTGGGGGGCAGGGTGATCTCCTTGTGCTTGCCGGGTGCCACGTCCACGTCCTTCTTGTCGTCGCCGGGCAGCTGGATGTCTCCCACGCCGACCTGAACGCTCAGCCGCACGGTCACGTCCTGCGGCACGACGACCCGTATTCGGCCCAGGCCCACGTCGGCCCGAGTGGTCACCGTCTGCCCCTCGGCCAAGTCCAGCCCGGACAGGTCGAGGGTGCCGCTGCCGGCACCGATGTCGTACTGCTCGCGCACGCCGGCCACTGTCGTGGGCTCCCAGGTGGTCCGGACCCACTCCGTGCCGACGTCCTTCGGCACGGCCGCCGTCCCGGCGAGCAGACCCGCCGTGATGACCGCCAGGAAGATCGAACCGGCTCCCGTGCGTCCGATGAAGGCGCTGACCGCGATGCCGACGCCGAATACGGCGAGCGCGCAGGCCAGGCCGGTCTGCAAACTGGTGCCGAGCGGCTGCTCGTCCCAGGTCAGCCGGGTGCCGAGGAAGCCCGCGAGCAGGGCGAGGAGGAAGACCCAGCCGCCGATTCCGCGAGGCCCGCGCGGCTGCGGATACCGCGAACGCCGGTCGCCTGTGGCGGCGCGGTCGCCGCCCTGGGCTCCGCGGCCGATGTTGACGGCCGCCGCGATGTCACGCTCCTCGGAGTCCGGTGGGCCCCACAGATATCCCGTCCCGCCGATGTGGGTGCCGTCCTTGACTATGGGGTCGCGCCACCAGGAGGGCCAGGTGAACATGATCGGCGGCGCCTGGGCCTCCGGCGGGGCGTCGGCGACGGCCTGGGCGGAGAGAGGATCGGGGGCGGGGGCCCTGCGCTGCCGGGACCAGTAACCGGCGCCCGCGAGCAGGAGGGAGAGGACGACGCCGAACGTCAGCACCCCGCCGTTGTTCAACATGGTCAGGAAGACCCCGCAGCCGACCAGGGCGAACAGCACGGCCGCCAGCGCATGGCCGTCGACCCGGCCGGTCAGCAGCTTGCGCACCTCGTTCTCGTCCTCGTCGTCGTAGGGGACGAAGAGCCAGGCGAAGCCGTAGAAGATGAGGCCGATGCCGCCGGTCGCGGAGAGCACCGCGAGGGTGATCCGGAAGATGACCGGATCCATGTCGCACTGCCGTCCGAGGCCCGCGCACACCCCGGCGAACGTCTTGTGCCGCCGGTCGCGCCGGAACTTGTGCGGCGGACCGGGGACCTCGGTGCCGGCGGGGACGCCCGCCTCGGCTGCGACACCCGCGGCATCCGCGGCGGGCGCGGCATCCTGCGGCCCGGCGCCCCGCGGTGGGCGCGGGCCGGGACCGGGTCCCGGACCCGTCGCGGCGTGCTCGTGATCTGTCATGAGTCCATGGTGACGGGCGCGGCGCCGTGACGGCAGGCGGTTCGACCCTGGTCGGACCCTGATATCAGCCCTGACGCGAGGCCGGGGGAACGTTCGAAGCACCGGGGGCCCGAAGATCAGGGGAGTCTCGGGGACCGACCCTGATGCTCCGGCTCCCACGGCCGTGTGACCATCAGTGTCATGCCGGAAGCCGCAGCAGCACCACTCCTCGAACCGTGGCCGCCGCGCAAGCTCTACCGCAGCAGCGACGGACGCTGGCTCGGTGGCGTGGCGCGGGGGCTCGCCGGGCACCTCGGGCTGCCCGTCATCTGGGTACGGTTCATCTTCGTAGGCCTGTTCATGGCCGACGGTCTCGGCGCGCTGCTGTACGCCGCCTTCTGGTTCTTCGTACCGCTGGGCGTCGGCGGCGTCGACGCCCAGCGGCCGCCCTCCCTCGTCACCTCCGAGACCTCGCCGGACGGCCGCCGCAGACTCGTCACCCGCAAGCCCGACAGGGGCCAGATCGTCGCCCTGCTCCTCATGGTCGTCATCGCCCTGGTCTTCGTGGGGAACGTCGACCTCGGTGGTGGAGCCAAGGCCTACCTCTGGCCGACGGTGCTCGTCGGTGCGGGCGTCGCCCTCGTCTGGCGCCAGGCGGACAACGCCCGCCGGGCCCGCTGGGCCGAGGTGGGCCGCCACCGGCGCACCGTCACCCTGCTGCGCTCCGTGGCCGGCGTCCTGCTGGTGACCGCCGGTGTCACCGGCATCTTCGTTTTGCAGGGGTCCGCCGCCCACCTCGGCTCCGTCCTCCAGGCGGCCCTCGCCGTCCTCGTCGGGATAACGCTCCTCGCCGGCCCCTACCTGGTGCGGATGACGCAGGACCTCTCGGAGGAGCGGCTGATGCGCATCCGGGCGCAGGAGCGGGCCGAGGTCGCCGCCCACGTCCACGACTCGGTGCTGCACACCCTGACCCTGATCCAGCGCAACGCGGAGAGCCCGGGCGAGGTGCGCCGCCTCGCCCGGGCCCAGGAGCGCGACCTGCGCGCCTGGCTCTACAAGCCGGAGGGCAACGGCAAGGACGAGGACGACGAGCCCACCACCCTCGCCGAGGCAGTGAAGCGCAACGCCGCGGAGGTGGAGGACAAGCACGGCGTCCCCATCGAGGTCGTGGTCGTCGGCGACTGCCCCCTCGACGACAGAATCGCGGCACAGATGCAGGCCGGACGCGAGGCGATGGTGAACGCCGCCAAGTACGGTGGCGAGGGCGGCGCCGTTCAGGTCTTCGCCGAAGTCGAGGGCAGGACGGTCTTCGTGTCCGTCCGGGACCGAGGCCCCGGCTTCGACCTCGACTCGATACCCGCCGACCGGATGGGTGTCAGAGAATCGATCATCGGCCGCATGGAACGCAACGGCGGCACTGCGCGGCTGCGCGCGGTGCCGGACGGCGGCACGGAGGTCGAGCTGGAGATGGAGAGGGCGGAGAAGACGTCATGAGCGACCCGACCGAGGCGAACGGAAACACGGGAGCGGGCGAGGCAGCCCAGCCCGCACAGCCGGCGAACGGCGGCGCGGCGGAGCGTCACGTACGCGTGGTGCTCGTCGACGACCACCGCATGTTCCGCACAGGCGTCCAGGCCGAGATAGGCCAGACCGCCGAGACCGGCGTCGAGGTCGTCGGCGAGGCCGCCGACGTCGACCAGGCCGTCACGGTCATCACCGCGACCCGGCCGGAGGTGGTCCTCCTCGACGTACACCTCCCGGGCGGCGGCGGTGTCGAGGTCCTGCGCCGCTGCGCCCCCTTGATGAGTGACGCGGAGCAGCCCGTCCGCTTCCTCGCCCTGTCCGTGTCGGACGCGGCGGAGGACGTGATCGGCGTGATCCGTGGCGGCGCCCGGGGCTACGTGACCAAGACGATCACGGGTACGGACCTGGTCAACTCCGTTTTCCGTGTCCAGGAGGGCGATGCCGTCTTCTCCCCGCGCCTGGCCGGTTTCGTCCTCGACGCGTTCGCCTCCACCGACGCCCCGCCGGTCGACGAGGACATGGACCGCCTCACCCAGCGCGAGCGCGAGGTGCTGCGCCTGATCGCCCGTGGCTACGCGTACAAGGAGATCGCCAAGCAGCTGTACATCTCGGTCAAGACGGTCGAGTCCCATGTCTCGGCGGTTCTGCGCAAGCTCCAGCTGTCCAACCGCCACGAGCTGACACGGTGGGCGACTGCGCGGCGGCTGGTGTGAGCATGCGGGGTGGTCGGGCGAAGGGGGATGCGTCCGCACAGACTCCCTGACGCGTCACCAGCAGCATGTGATCATGAGTGCATGGCGTCTGGGCGAATCATCTTCCTCAACGGCACCTCCAGTTCGGGGAAGTCGAGCATCGCTCGGGAGCTTCTGGCGGTCCTGGACGACGGCGTCTTCTTCCACATGGCGGTCGACACCTTCAACGCGATGCGGAGCAAGCGGGACCTCGGGGCCGACGAGCTCGATGCCGCGTTGCGGCGGACCCGGATGGGCTTTCACCGCTCGATCGCGGCCATGGCCGAAGCGGGCAACGACATCGTGGTCGACCATGTGCTCAGTGAGCCGTGGCGGCTGCTCGACTGTCTGACGTTGTTGCCGGCCGAGGACGTACTGTTCGTCGGGGTGCACTGCCCGCTCGACGAGTTGACCCGTCGCGAGCTTGCCCGGGGTGACCGCCCGTCGGGCCTTGCCGCCCACCAGTACGAGCGTGTGCACAGCCACGGCGACTACGACCTGGAGTGCGACACGGGCACGGCGAGCCCGCGTGAGTGCGCGCAGCGGATCAGGGATTTCCTCCCGCACCGCCCCACCCCCACCGCCTTCACCCGGCTCCGCCTGAGACACGTCGGCTCGCCTCCCCGCTGACCGCAGGCACGAGTGACATCTCGAACCACACCTCCTTGCCGATGCCACAGTCCCTTCCCTCCGCGCCCCAGTCGTCCGCCAGAGCCACCACCAGCGCCAGGCCTCGGCCCGACACGTCGTCCGGGCAGGCCGTGGCGGGTGTCGGGAGTGTGGCGTCGGCGTCCGTCACCGTGACGCGGAGGCGGTCGTCCGTGAGCAGGCAGCGGGCCCGGATCTCGCGGCCGGCCGGGACCCGGGCGTGGCGGTACGCGTTCGTCATCAGCTCGCTCAGGAGAAGCTCCGCCGTGTCCGTCATGTCCTGCGGCAGCTCCCAGGAGGCCGCCTGATCACGGAACAGCGCGCGTGCCCGGCCCACGCTGCGCGCGTGACGCGGTAGCCGCCACTCGATGTCCTTCGGTGTCGTCGTAGGCAGTGGCGGCCACGGGGTCTGCATGCGCTGTTCATCCCTTGCGTCGATGTTCGGCGGTTGGCGGGATCACCGTCCCGGCTCGCGCGTAGCCTCGCGAGTGACGGAGCGGGTACAGCGAGTGCCTGTACACCGCGTGGTCCCGGCGGAGGTGCGCGTGTCGACCGAGGTGAACTCCCAGCCACCGATCGCGTGGCGGTACTGCGGCAGCCAGATCAAGATGTGGCGCACGGACGCGGGTGTCGGCCGCGATGCGTTGGCCAAAGAGGCCGGGTACGACTACGAGTACGTCAAGTCCATGGAGAACGGCCGACGTCGGCCCACGCTGCGGCTGTTGCAGATCGCGGACCAGGTGTGCGGGGCGGGCGGGAAGCTGGTTGCCGCGCAGGAGTATCTGAAGCCGGAGCCGTTCCCGGCGCGGTCGCAGGAGTTCATGGCCATCGAGGCCGAGGCGATCAGCTTCTCCTGCTATGAGCCGCTGCTCATTCCGGGGCTGTTGCAGACGAAGGAGTACGCGCAGGCGTTGATCGGGGGGAGCTGTCCGCCGCTTGACGACGAGACAGTGAACGAACGCGTCGCGGCCAGGCTGCGCAGGGCCGATGCGCTGAGGCGCAAGTTCGGCGTGATGTATGGCTTCCTTGTCTACGAAACTGCGCTACATACCGGTGTAGGCGGAGAGCCGGTCATGCGCCAGCAGTTGCAACACCTGCTGCAGGTCGGCCAGCTTCGCAACGTGTCGATCCAGATCTTGCCGTTCGGCCGCTGCGGGGGAGTAGCACTCAACGGCCCGATTGTCCTGCTGGAGACGGAAGAGCATGAGCTCTATGCCTTTGCTGAGGGGCAGGGGACGAGTGCTCTATACGTCAACCCTGGCAAGGTCAGTGAGCTATCACGCAAGCATGACATGATCCGCATGCACGCTCTCAGCGTCGAGGAGTCTGCCGAGTTCATCAGAGGGGTGGCTGAGGGACAGTGAGTGACCGCGTGGCGTGGTTCAAATCCAGCTACAGCGACAGTGAAGGCAGTAACTGCCTCGAAGTGGCCCTCGACTGGCGCAAGTCCAGCCACAGCGACGGCCAGGGCGGCAACTGCGTCGAATTCGCCCCCTGCCCCCACACCATCCACGTCCGGGACTCGAAGCTCGGGTCCCGGAGCCCTCGGCTCGCCGTCGAGGGGGCGGCTTGGGCCGCCTTCGTCGCGTACGCGCGCACCGGCGCTTGAGCTCCGAGGGGCGAGGCTCGGGAGTCGAGCGGCGTTTGTAAGGAATGGGTGGTCGGGTTCGACCCACCACCCACCCTCTCGGCGGCAACGGGCCGCTTGTCAAGGCGAGATGACTCCGGGCGCTCCGTCCCGCGCCATCGCCCTCGCTCGGGAGGCAGCCGTGGCTGCGGACCGAAGCGGCCGGCGCCCCTGCCGCTGTAGCAGGCTCGCCGGTCCGCGCTGACGCGGGTGCTGTGCTCGGATCTCCCGGCCGGGTGAGGTCTGGCGGCCTGACGCCTTCGCCTCGGTTGGACGATCACCGGCCGAAACCATGCCTAACGTGACGCAACTTCACCTGCTGTGAAGGGAACTGACAGAAAAGATCAACTTCCGGTGCATCTTCTTGTAACGTCCGAGAGCACGCTGGTGGGCTTCGTGACGAGGTTCCGCAGCGCAATGGGGAGGTACATCATGAAGGCACGAAACCTGGCCCGGGTGGCCGCTGCCGCGGTCGGTACGGCGGCTCTCGTGGTCGGCATGCAGGGGTCCGCCTGGGCTGCCACGGCGATCACCATCGACGGGGGGCACGGCTGGTGGTCGGCGGACCCGTCCGACGGGAACCCCGGGGACGCGATCAAGGCATGTGACAACACGGCGGACGGCTGGGGCATCCGGGTCATGCTCGACATCCACCGGGACGGAACCATGGACCGCGTGGCCACGACACAGGGGCACGACTCCCCTTACTGCACCGGCTGGGCGACCGGAAACATCAAGGAAGATACCGAGGTCCGGATCTGGGTGCAGAAGGTGAAGGGCAACCAACTGCACGCTCAGATGGCCACCATGAACTCCAAGACCTGACCTGAGAGGCAGCCGGTCCGGCCCGCTCAAACCACCCGCGTAGCCCCCGCGAACGGCATCACGTCGAGTGGGGCGACGCGGACCGGGGCCGAGGGGTTCGGGGCGTGGATCATGCGACCGTCGCCGATGTAGATGCCGACGTGGCTGATGCCCGAGTAGAAGAAGACCAGGTCCCCCGGACGCAGTTCGGACCGTGGGACGCGGCGGCCCGCGTCGATCTGGGCGTAGGTCGTGCGGGGCAGGGAGACGCCGGCCGCGCGGTAGGCGGCCTGGATGAGGCCCGAGCAGTCGAAGGCGTCGGGGCCGGTCGCGCCCCAGACGTAGGGGCTGCCGATCTTCTGGTGGGCGTAGGCGACGGCCGCCGCCGCACGGGAGTTGGGCGCCTTGGAAGAAGAGGCGGCCGGGGCGGCGCGGTCGGCCCCCGAGGAGCGTGCGGCGCGGTCGTTCGTGCTGTGGGCGAGGCCGGCGCGTTCCTCGGCGGTCAGCCGGGACAGGAGGCGGCGGGCCGTCTCCAGCTTGCCGGTGACGGTCTCGCGGTGGCTTTTCAGTTCGGCCCGGCGGGACGTCAGTGAGGTCACCTCGATACGGGCGGCTCCGCGCAGCTGCTCGATCTCCCGAAGTTCCTTGCGTACCCGGCCGACGGCGGCCGTCTGCCGGCTGCCCGCCCGCTCGACGAACGCGGCGCCTTCGAGATACGCGTCGGGGTCGGCGGAGAGTGCGAGTTGCAGCGCCGGGTCGAGGCCGCCGCTGCGGTACTGGGCCGCCGCGACCGAGCCCAGCGCCTCGCGGGCCGAGCTCAGCCGGACCTCTTTGCGGGCCGCCTCGTCCCGCAGTGTCTCCAGGCGCTCCTCGGCGGCGTCCGCCTTCTCCTTCGCGCCGTTGTACTTCTCGGTGGCGATCTCCGCCTCCCGGTAGAGCTTGTCCACCTTGGCCTTGACCTGCGTCGCGGTCGGCTTCGGGTCGGCGTGCCCCGTCCCGCCGCCCAGGCCCGTGACGGTGGCCGCCCCCGCGAGGGTGATGGTGACCGCCGTACGGGCTCTCCCGCCGCCCATCGCGCGCTGTCGCGGCCTGCGGTGCGTTCCCACCTGCGATCCACGTCCTTCCGTACGGCTCGATTCCGGTTGCCTGCGGGAGGACGCTAGGCGCGCCGGTAACGGCCGGGTGACGGGATGCGCGGAAGTGGCGGTACCGGATCGACCGGCGACCGTATGTGAGCAGGGGGCCGATTCGCGGCTGTCGTCTTCACGTTGAGTGATGATCGTTGTGCCGGAACGGGGGCAGTTGGTGGGTGTGAGGTGTTATGGGGTGGCCGGTGTCGGAGGGTGTTCGGGGCCCTGATTAGGCTCCGGCCTCATGGACGTACTCATCCACATCTTCGTCGGTCTGCACATCATCGGCATCGCGTCGCTCCTCGGAGGCTTCCTGACCCAGATGAAGGCGATGGGCCAGGGCACGGCCCGTTTCGTTCCGGCGATGCTGCACGGCGCGCTGACGATGCTGGTCACCGGCGTCATCCTGATCGGCCTCAACCAGGCCGACGACCAGTCCGTCGACAACGTGAAGATGGGCGTGAAGCTCGCCGTACTGATCGTGATCCTCGGTCTGGTCTATGTGAAGCGCGACGACGAGAAGGTGGAGAAGCCCCTGTTCGGGCTGGTGGGCCTGCTGACGGTGGTGAACATCTTCATCGCCGTGCTGTGGACCTGAGGGCGGCCGTGCCCATGTCCGGGGCAGGGGACCGCAGCCCCGCCCTGGCCTGGGCGACCGCCCCGGCCGCGACCACCAGCCACGCGGCCACCGCGATCCACAGCAGTGCCTGACCGGGGGCTTCCAGCCACGGTACGTCGATGACGGCGGCGACGGACAGCGTCGCCGCCGCCGTCATGCCGAGAGGGAAGACGGTCGACCAGCGGCGCACGTCGTAGCGGACCCGGGGCCACGCGATCTCGGCGGCGAGGAGCGCCGCGTACCAGGCGAGGTCGAGGGCGAGCAGGAAGACGGTCACGTCGTGCAGGACGGCGGTGTCGTCGTCGTTCCACAGGTACATGCCGGTCCCGGCCGCCGCGAGCAGCTTGGCACCGGCGAGCGCCGAGATGGCGAGCGCGCCGCCCGCGACCCAGTGGTCGCCGCTGCCCCGGGCCACCTGCCGCAGATCGAAGCGGAACAGCGCGATCAGGTAGAGCACGATGCCCAGCCAGAAGGGCACCAGGGACGCGTGCGCCAGCCAGGGCGTCGAAGTGGCCGCTGCCAGCGTGGCGCCGAGTACGGCGAGGCCCTCCGTGGCCACGCAGCCCAGGAACACGGCGCCCGGCATCCTGCGCCCCCAGTGCCGTACGACCAGCAGCAGCAGTACCGGCCACAGCAGTGCCGCCAGGGCCAGCAGGGCCGCCGCCAGGACCGGCCGGTCGAGCAGGGAGAAGCGGGTGCCGAGCACGGTGGTGGCGGCGACGGCGGTGAGCGCCCCCGGCGTCCCCGCCCGTGTCAGCCACTGCGCGCGCTCGACCAGCAGCAGGTAGACGAAGTTCGCCGCCAGCGTCAGCCAGGCGGCGCAGGCCAGGACCAGGGCGATCCGGGACAGGATCTCGTGGCCCGTCAGGTGCAGGGCGACCGACACGATGCCGGTCGCCATCACCGCGGCCCCGGCCGCCGGCGGGCGCTGCGCCCACCAGGCGCGCAGCGGGTAGGGGGAGGTGGGAGAGGTGCCGGATGACATGCGCCCGATGCTAGAGAGCGGCGGGGGTCAGGCCGGGCGCACCACGCTGTGGATCGACGACTCGCCGTCGTAGAAGACCGACTCCTCGCGGACGTACGCGCCCGGCTTCGGGGCGTGGATCATCATGCCGTCGCCGATGTAGAGGCCGACGTGGGTCACGTCGTCGTAGAAGAAGACCAGGTCACCGGGTTGCGCCTGGGAGAGCGGGACCGTCGTGCCGGTCTCGACCTGGTCGTAGGTCGTGCGCGGCAGGGTCACCCCGGCGGCCTTCCAGGCGGCCTGGGTGAGGCCCGAGCAGTCGTACGAGCCGGGGCCCGTGGCGCCCCAGACGTACGGCTTCCCGATCTGGGCGCGGGCGAAGGCGAGCGCCTTCTCGGCCTTGGTGCCGTACGAGGAGTCCGGGGCGGAGGAGTCCGGTGCGGTGGAACCCGATGATCCGGTGCCGCCGGAGGAACCCGTGGAACCGGAACCGGAACCGGAACCGCTCTCCTGCTGGGCGGCCTCCTGCTGGGCCGCCTGTTCCCGTTCCTGCCGTTCCCGCTCCTCGGCCTGCCGCTTCGCCAGCTCCGCGGCCTTGCGGGCGGCCTCCTTCTGCTTCTCCTTCTCGATCGCCGCGAGCCGGGCCTTCTCCTCGGCGGTCAGCGTCGACAGCAGTTCGCGCGCGGTGGCGAGCTTCTCCTGGACGGTGCTCTTGGCGGTCTTCAGGTCGTTCTGCGACTCGGTGAGCGTCTCGAGGCTCCGGGTGGCCTCCCGGCGCTTCTCCATGGTCTGGGACTGCTGTGTGACGTAGTCGTCGACCGCGTTCTTCTGGCGGCCGGTGAGCCGGCTCATCAGCTGGTTCTGGTCGAAGTAGTCCTGCGGCGAGTCCGCGAGCAGGAAGGTCGCGGTCTCCGGGACGGCGGCGCCCGTGCGGTACTGGGCGGAGGCGAAGGTCCCCAGCTCCTCGCGCGCCTCGTTGAGCTTCTGGGTGCGCTGGGCGACGTCGTCGAGGAGGGTGTCGGCGTGCTTGCGCTGCTTGGCGGTCTTCTCCTTGGCCGCGTTGTACTTCTCGGTCGCCGAACCGGCCTGGCGGTAGAGGTCGTCGACCTTCTTCTCGACCTCTTCGAGGCTCGGCCTGTCGTCGTCCGTCGGCGCGGCGGTGGCCGTCTGGGACAGCAGGGCGACGGAGGTGAGGGCGGCAGTGGCGAGGACGGGGGGCCGTATGCCTGCGACGCGCGTACCCGTGGGACGCGACTTGCGGTGCGACGCCAAGGAGGCGACTCCTTCCACGTTCCGCCTACCGGGTTGGCGGTGGGGGTCCCCCCAGGCCTTCCGGGCTCTGGGGGAGGGTTCGGGCGGTGTTGCTCGGAAGGGTTGCCCTACGGCGGTCCGCCCCGTCGAGGGCGGTGGGCCGATTCACCCCAGGACTGTCGGTGGGTCCCCGGCTCCGGGCGCCGTGCGGGCACACCGGACTCGGCGGAGGCCGCGCGGCCCGGCGAGGTTCGCCGGAGGGAGGCGTGCGGCCTGCCCGCACCGTAGCCAACTCGTGTGGCGGCTGTGAAGGTTGGCGGGTGATATGCCCGATACATTTTCGTGACCTTCGGTGCGGGTCTTCGGTGGGCCTCGCGGGCGTCACTCTCCGTGTCGCTCCCGGTGGCAGGGTGTGCCCGGAACGGGGCGCCGGTCATGGGATTAGTGATTGAAGCAGTCGTCGAGCCGGGCATTTTCCGGGGTGGCGGCGGGTTGTCGGTGGGGCGCCCTAGACTCGGAGAGCGATGAGCAGCCTCTTTGACGAAAGCTTCCTGGCGAGCCTCCAGACCCCCCGCGGTCGCGAGGAGGAACCCCCGCCGCCACCCGAGGACGATCACGGACCGGAGCCGGTCCCGCACGATCTGTTCGGCGGGAAGTTCGACGCGCCGCCGGACCGGGACACCCACTACCGCGACGGCGCCCCGCGCCCCGCGCTGGACGCCGCCGCGCTCCTGGAGGGGCTGAACGAGAACCAGCGCGCCGCAGTGGTGCACTCCGGCTCCCCGCTGCTCATCGTGGCCGGCGCCGGCTCCGGCAAGACCCGCGTGCTCACCCACCGCATCGCCCACCTGCTGGCCGAGCGGAGTGTCCACCCGGGCCAGATCCTCGCGATCACCTTCACCAACAAGGCCGCGGGCGAGATGAAGGAGCGCGTCGAGCAGCTCGTCGGCCCGCGCGCGAACGCGATGTGGGTGATGACCTTCCACAGCGCGTGCGTCCGCATCCTGCGCCGGGAGTCGAAGAGGCTCGGCTTCACGTCGTCGTTCTCGATCTACGACGCCGCGGACTCCAAGCGCCTGATGGCACTCGTCTGCCGCGACCTGGACCTGGATCCCAAGCGCTTCCCGCCCAAGTCCTTCAGCGCGAAGATCAGCAACCTCAAGAACGAGCTGATCGACGAGGAGGACTTCGCCGCGCGGGCCGCCGACGGCTTCGAGAAGACCGTCGCCCAGGCCTACGCCATGTACCAGTCGCGGCTGCGCGAGGCCAACGCCCTCGACTTCGACGACCTGATCATGACGACGGTCAATCTGCTCCGTGCCTTCCCGGACGTCGCCGAGCACTACCACCGCCGCTTCCGGCACGTCCTGGTCGACGAGTACCAGGACACCAACCACGCCCAGTACTCCCTCGTGCGCGAGCTCGTCGGCACCTCCGAGCACCCCGTCGACGTGCCGCCCGAGGCCGAGGTCCCGCCCGCCGAGCTGTGCGTGGTGGGCGACGCCGACCAGTCGATCTACGCCTTCCGCGGCGCCACCATCCGCAACATCCTCCAGTTCGAGGAGGACTACCCGGACGCGACGACGATCCTCCTGGAGCAGAACTACCGCTCCACCCAGACGATCCTCACCGCCGCCAACGCGGTCATCGAGCGCAACGAGTCCCGCCGCCCCAAGAACCTGTGGACCAACCAGGGCGCAGGCTCGCAGATCACCGGGTACGTCGCCGACACCGAGCACGACGAGGCCCAGTTCGTCGCCGACGAGATAGACCGCCTCACGGACGCGGGCGAGGCGAAGGCCGGAGACGTCGCCGTCTTCTACCGGACCAACGCGCAGTCCCGTGTCTTCGAAGAGGTCTTCATCCGCGTCGGCCTGCCCTACAAGGTCGTCGGCGGCGTCCGCTTCTACGAGCGCAAGGAGGTCCGGGACGTCCTGGCCTACCTGCGGGTGCTGGCCAACCCCGAGGACTCGGTGCCGCTGCGCCGCATCCTCAACGTCCCCAAGCGCGGCATCGGCGACCGCGCCGAGGCCATGATCGACGCGCTCTCCCAGCGCGAGAAGATCAGCTTCCCGCAGGCTCTCAAGCGCGTCGACGAGGCGTACGGCATGGCCGCGCGCTCGGCGAACGCCGTCAAGCGGTTCAACACGCTCATGGAGGACCTCCGTACGATCGTCGAGTCCGGTGCCGGACCGGCCACCGTGCTGGAGGCGATCCTCGAACGCACGGGCTACCTCGCCGAGTTGCAGGCCTCCACCGACCCGCAGGACGAGACCCGCATCGAGAACCTTCAGGAACTCGCGGCCGTCGCCCTGGAGTTCGAGCAGGAGCGGGCCGAGAGCGAGGAGGCCGGGACCCTGGCCGACTTCCTGGAGAAAGTCGCCCTGGTCGCCGACTCCGACCAGATCCCGGACGAGGAGGACGGCGACGGCGTCGTCACCCTGATGACCCTGCACACCGCCAAGGGCCTCGAGTTCCCGGTCGTCTTCCTCACCGGCATGGAGGACGGCGTCTTCCCGCACATGCGCGCCCTCGGCCAGGCCAAGGAGCTGGAGGAGGAGCGGCGGCTGGCGTACGTCGGCATCACGCGCGCGCGTGAACGGCTGTACCTGACCCGGTCGACGCTGCGCAGCGCCTGGGGGCAGCCGTCGTACAACCCGCCCTCCCGCTTCCTCGAGGAGATTCCGGCACCCCATCTGGAGTGGAAGCGGACCGGGGCGAACGGGCCCGCGTCCTCCGCGCCGGTCTCGGGCGTGGCGGCCTCGCTGTCGTCGTCCCGTTCCCGTTCCTCGGCCTCGGGCGCGTCCGGCTTCGCCACGCGCCGGTCCGCCTCCGCCGAGCAGGCGACGGTCTCGGTGGCGGTCGGCGACCGCGTCACGCACGACCAGTTCGGGCTCGGCACGGTGGTCGCGGTCAAGGGCACGGGGTCGAACGCCGAGGCGACGATCGACTTCGGGGACACGAAGCCGAAGCGGCTGCTGCTGCGGTACGCGCCGGTGGAGAAGCTCTGAGCCACGGGTGGTGCGGGTGGTGCCGGTAGTGCGGGTGGTGCCCGTGGTGCCGGTAGTGCGGGTGGTGCCCGTGGTGCCGGTGGTGCGAGGGGTGCCGGTGGTGCGAGGGGTGCGGGTGCTTTGAGCGCTCGCACGCCGGCCGGGCTTCGCGCCCGGGCCCGGCCCGCTGAGACGTCAGGGCATCACGACGGGTTGAGGCCGTGGCTGCGCAGCCACGAGAGCGGGTCGATCGCCGAACCGCCCGAGGGCCGGACCTCGAAGTGCAGGTGCGGACCGGTCGAGTTGCCCGAGTTGCCGGAGAACGCGATCGCGTCCCCGGCCTTCACCGTCGTACCGGAGGGGACCTGGTAGGTGGAGAGGTGGCAGTACCACGTCTCCGTGCCGTCCTTCGCGGTCACGATCATCATGTTTCCGTACGCGCTGTTGTACTGCGTGCGGACCGTTCCGTCGGTCGCGGCCATCACCGTCGTGCCGTACGAGACGGGGAAGTCGATCCCGCTGTGCGCGGACATCCAGTTGATACCGGCCTGGCCGTAGTACGCGCTGAGGCCGTGCTGTGCGACCGGGAGCACGAACTTGGGGCGCAGCCTCTCCTTGCGGGCCGCCTCCTGCGCCGCGCGCTTCTTCTCGGCCGCCTGCTGGGCCTTGAGGTCGATGCGCTCCTGGGTCCGGCTGGCGCGGTCGGCGAAGTCGTCGGCCCCGGCGGCGAGGCTCGTGAGCTGGGTGTCCAGCTTGTTGTTGGCGGTGGAAGGCTTCACCGGCGTCGGTTCCGCGTCGCCCGCCGCTTCCGGGCCCGCGGCGTCGGCCGCGGCCGCCCTGGTCTCCTTGCCGTCGTCACCGGTCAGGTTGCCCACGGAGGCCGCGGCGATACCGGCGACGCTCATCACGCAGGCCGACGGCACGGCGATGGTCAGCAGCGCCGAGCGCTTGGCGGGCTGACGGCGGCGGGAACGCGACCCGCCACGCGAGGGGGTGCGTGCGGAGGGGATCCGGACGGCGGGGTCGACCTCTTCCTGGTCCTCCAGGAGAGCGGTCACGGTGGGGAGTTCGCCGGTGGCGGCCAAGTCGTCGTCGCGCGGGGCGGCTTCCTCGGCGTGGGGGGGTGTGTCCGGCGTGAGGTCCTGCGGCGTCCGCGCCTCCTCCGGCGTCTTCGCCGGGGTGCCGTCCGAGTTCCACTGCGTGGCGTCGTAGGCGCCGGTGTCGACGGTGCCGGCGTCGAACGCGCCGGTCGCGAAGGTACCGGTTTCGAAGGTGCCCGTCGCGAAGGTGTTGGTCGCGAGCGTGCCGGTTTCGAAGGTCTGCGTGCCCCAGTCCCACTGCTGGGTACCGTCGGCCGGCTCGCCGGACCGGTCCGGCTGGGCCCATGCGCCGGTGTCCCACTGCCCGGTGGCCTCGGCGCTCGTGGCCTGCGGCGGCACGGAGGCGGACTGCGGGTAGTCGGCCGTCCACGTGGTCGTGTCGTAGGCGCCGGTGTCGTAGGCGGCGTGGTGCTGGGCCGCGTACGCGTCGTAGTTCGGGGTCTGCCCGCTGCCGGTGGACCACTGGGTGGTGTCGTACGTACCCGTGGCGTCGTAGGCACCCGTGGTGTCGTACGAGCCCGTGGCGTCGTAGGTCCCGGTCCCGGTGTCCTGGCCCTCCGGCAGGCAGCCGAAGAGGGGGTCCGCGTCGAAGGTCGGCGTGGTGGCGTCGCCGGTGGAGAAACCGGTGGTGTCGTATGCGCCGTACGTGGTGAGGTCGCCGTACTGGGCCTCCCCTGTGCCGTACGACGCGTACTGCGCCGGATCGGCATCGGAAGCCGAGGCCGGGGGGGGCGTGGTCCCCGGCGGGTGACGGTCGTTCACCAACTTCTCTTTCGCCTCGACAACAGGGGCTGCCAGAGCAGTGCGGCGACTGTACCCGGCGGTATACGGGCACGACAATCTTCGTCAGGTTTCACGCGTGAAGGAAACGGGCAATCGGCCGTGTTTTGGGGGACGGCGGGCACGAGTTTGGCTTTGTGTTCGATGTTTGTTCGATGGCGAATGGGTTGCGTCCGCCGAGTTTCGGAACCGGACTCGGGGTTTTCGGCGTCTTAGCGGAACTCAGGCGACCGTCAGACCGCCGGCGCGCTTGCCGGCTTCCGAGCCCGCTTCAGTCCCCTCCGCGGTGTCGAGCGCCTGGCGAATCCCGGTGGCCACGGCGGGATGCACCGGCAGGGCGAGGTGGCCGATGCCGCTCACCCGCACGTTCTGCACGGCCAGGTCGGGATGGTCGAGGCAGGCGGTCTCCAGCGGGTCCATCACCCGGTCCAGGTCGCTCCAGAAGCTGACGAACCGCGTACGGCAGCCGGGCGACGGCCGGGTCAGCTCCTCGAGCACCGCCGAACCGGGGCGCATCTGGCGCACGATCGGGTGCGCGTTCGCCAGGGGGATCACGCGGGTGCCGGTGTGCGGGGTGCCGAGCGTCACGAGTGTCCGGACGCGGAGGTCCCCGGCGAGGCGCTGCACGTAGTACCGCGCGATCAGCCCGCCGAGGCTGTGCCCGACGATGTCGACCCGGTCGCTGCCCGTCCGCTCGCAGATCTCCTCCACGTGGCGGCCGAGCAGCTCGGCCGCGGTGCGGATGTCGCAGGTCAGCGGGGAGTAGTTCAGTGACTCGATCTGGTGCCTGCCGTGCTGGGCCAGGCTGCGGCGCAGGAGCAGGAAGACCGAGCGGTTGTCGATGAAGCCGTGCAGCAGGACGACCGGGGGGCTGGTGCGGGCCGGGAGCCTGGGGGTGGGTGGGGAGGGCTGCGGCTCCTGGGAGCCGGTCAGCGGGAGGGCGCAGACCGGGCGGCGCTCCTGGATGATCCCCGAGGGGTACAGGAGCACGTGACCGGCGAGGATCGCGGCCTCCAGGGCGCTTGCCTTCAGGAGGGTCAGGGAGAGCCCGGTCAGCCGGCCCGGCAGACCCGCCAGCTCCGTCAGTCCTGGCAGCCCCGGCAGTCCTGGCAGCCCCGGCAGCCCCGGCAGGCCGGGCAGTAGGCGCTGGAAGAGCGGGAGAAGGGGCAGTGCTGCCTTGGCGACCTTCATGGGCCGACCTCCTGTCGCGGCACGCGCAGGGACGCCTCTGTCCCCCGTGTGCCCTCGTGGAGAGCCGTGACACCAGTGATTGGTGGTGATTGTGAGGTTTGGCCGTTCAGGCGTGCCGGTGAGTGGCGACGGTGCCCTGGGGGCCCTGTGGTGTCGTGAAACGGCGACGAGGCCCGCTGCGGTCCTGCCCTGCCTTCGCTGCGGCTCTCCGTGCGCGTGTAGCCGCCGCGCCCTGGAACGGTGCGTGGCGAACGTGTCCCACTGTGTGATTTCCCCCTCTGTATCCACCGCGAAACTGCCGCTTGCGGGATGCTGGCGATAACGTTCGTTCACCTCACCGGACGGTGCGGTGCGGGGCGCTTGCGTCGCGAGGGTGTGCGCTTCGCATCCTTCGTGCACGATGTGCGTCTTGTGCTTGTGTGCGCTGCGCCCCTGTGGGTGGCGTCGGCGAATTGTGCGGTACTTGTCGGTACGGATGGATGTAGTCGCTTCATGGAGGCAGTGATGGGTGTGGCAGCCGGTCCGATCCGCGTGGTGGTGGCCAAGCCGGGGCTCGACGGCCACGATCGCGGGGCCAAGGTGATCGCGCGAGCGCTGCGCGACGCCGGTATGGAGGTCATCTACACCGGGCTCCACCAGACACCCGAGCAGATCGTGGACACCGCGATCCAGGAGGACGCCGACGCGATCGGCCTGTCCATCCTCTCCGGTGCGCACAACACGCTCTTCGCCGCCGTGATCGAACTGCTCCGGGAGCGGGACGCGGCGGACATCCTGGTCTTCGGCGGCGGGATCATCCCCGAGGCGGACATCGCTCCGCTGAAGGAGAAGGGCGTCGCGGAGATCTTCACGCCCGGCGCGACGACGGCTTCGATCGTGGACTGGGTACGGGCGAACGTGCGCGAGCCCGCAGGGGCCTGAGGGCTCCTTCTCCCGCCCGCAGGAAGCCGGCGGGGCGCCCAGCCCTGGGGCGGGTTGGCGGGTCGCTCACGGACGGTCGCAGGCAGGCGGTCGCGGGCGGTGGTGGGCGGTCGCGGACGGTGGTGAGCCGTCGTGGGCGGTCGTGAGCGCGGGCGGCGCTCACGGGGCGCCGGGCCGCGCATTCGGGGCCCGGGGCCGCGCGTACGGAGGCGCCGGGCCGCGCATTCGGGGGCGCCGGGCCGCGCGGCCCGCATCCTGGCGTCAGTGCCGTGCACCTTCCATCCCTGTCACCAGACCCAGTTCCCCGGCCATCGCCGCGCGCAACCGCAGGGTCGTGACGAGCCGCTGGAACGCCTCCGCCCAGTACCCCCCGGCTCCCGGCGACGCGTCCTCCGGTTCGTCCGGTATCGCCAGCAGGCCGTCGAGCCGGCCCGCCTCCGACGGGTCGAGGCAGCGTTCGGCCAGCCCCATGACGCCGCTGAAACTCCACGGGTAGCTTCCCGCGTCACGGGCGATGTTGAGCGCGTCGACCACCGCCCGTCCGAGCGAGGGGGCCCACGGCACCCCGCACATGCCGAGCAACTGGAACGCCTCCGACAGACCGTGCGTCGCGATGAACCCGGCGACCCACTCGGCCCGTTCGCCGGAGCCCAGGGTGCCGAGCAGTTTGGCCCGTTCGGCCAGGGACACCGCGCCCGGCCCCCCGGCCTCGGGCGCCGTGGGTGTCCCCAGCAGCGCCCTCGCCCATGCGCCGTTCCGCTGCCGTACCGCGGCCCGGCACCACGCCGCGTGCAGATCGCCCTGCCAGTCGTCCGCCACCGGCAGAGCGACGATCTCCTCGGGGGTACGTCCGCCGAACCGAGCCGACCAGGCTCCGAGCGGGGCCGCCTCCACCAACTGGCCGAACCACCACGACCGCTCCCCCCGGCCCGAGGGCGGCTTGGCGACGACGCCGTCCCGTTCCATGCCCGCGTCGCACTCGTGGGGCGCCTCGACCGCGATCGCCGGCGGGTCCGGGGTGCGGTCGAGGGACACGTACGTCACGGCCCGCGCCGCCATCCGCGCGGCGAGCGCCGAACCGGGCAGTGCGGACAGCAGCTCCGCCGCCGTCGCCCGTACGTTGCGGCTGCGGTCGGCCAGCGCCTGCTCCAGGAACGGTTCGTCCGCCGGCTCCAGTCCCGTCCGCAGCGAGTCGAGGAACATCAGCCGGTCCTCGGCCCGCTCCGTCGCCCAGGTGGAGGCGAGCAACTCACGCGCGTCCGCGGAGTCGCGGGCACGCAGGGACGCCAGCAGCGCGACCCGCTCGGCGAACAGGCCCTCCTCCCAGAGCCGGCGTACCCGCTCCGTGGCATCGGGTCCCGGCAGTACGGTGCCTCCGCCCGGCGTCGCGCGCAGGGCGAACCGCCAGTCCGGATTCAGCCGGGCCAGCCACAGGGCCCGGGGCCCAGCGAAGGCCAGCGCCGCCGGACGCAGGTCCGTACGCCCTCGTGCCGCGTCCAGCAGGGCCGGCAGCGCCTGGGGCGGTGCCGCGTAACCACGGGCGTTCGCCGTCGCCAGCCACTGGGGCAGCAGCTCCATCAAGTCGGGCGCGGTACCCCTGCGGCCGCCTCCCCCCGTGCCCGGACGGTCGGTGAGCAGCATCGTGAGGCGTCGGGCCGCCGCGTCCGGCAGCGGCGGACGGGGATCCTCCGGAGCCGGCTCCGGACGCCGGGCCGCGCGGGCGGGGCGCAGTCCGGCACGCCGGCGAACCGTCTCCGCCGCCGCCGCGTCCAGCAGCGCCGCCGGAGCGCCCGGGCCGGGCTCGCAGCCCGGGGGAGTGCGGCGGTCCGTGCCGAGCAGTGCCGCGGTGACTAGTTCCTCCCAGACGCCCGGCACGGGCGCGTCCGCAGGAGCGGGTGTCGTGGTCATGAGGCCCCCCTCAGGTGCCAATCCGTTCGCGTGCCGCCGGACTTCGTGCCGCCGGGTTCCGTGTCATCGGGTGCCGTGCGGCCGGGTGCCGTGTCGGCAGTTCCCGTGTCGCCGGTTCCCGTTTCATCGGGTTTCGTTCCGTCAGTTCTCGTTCCGGCCGGTTTCACCTGGTCGCTTGGCCAGGCTCTAGTTGGTCCGGTTCCCTTCCACCCGTTTCGCTTCGTCCGGCGGCCTTTCACGGGACGGTCAGTACAGCGGAACCGCCGGGCCAGGCCCGGTCGGCCAGGCCGTCAGTGGGGTGAAGCCCCGGTGGCCGCACTCGCCGAAGACCTTGACGGGTGCGCCGCCCGACAGGGCGACCAGGCGCCACAGCCCCGGGCGGTTGCCGGCCGTGGGGGCGAGCGGCAGCGCCGCGTCCCCGTCGGCGTCCGCCAACTGCCAGGAGCCGCCGTCCGGGACCGGGACGACCCGCTCCAGGGTCACCGGCACCGAGTCCAGCCACGGGTCGTCACGGAGGGCCTTGCCGTAACCGATGGCCGCCTGGGACGGCGTCACCCCTCGCGGGCGTATCTCCGCCGGCACGGGCGGCGCGAACTGCCGGCCCAGAGCCGCTCGCCGCTGACCGGAGCCCGGATACGCCGACACCTCCGCCTCCAGGGCCAGCCCCACCGGCAGTGCCGGCTCCGGGGCCCGGCCCGCCGCGCCGTAGGAGAGGAGCAGCGCGGTGCGGTCCGTCTCCTCGCCGTACAGCCAGATGCGACGCGTCGTCAGCCGCGCGTCCGAGACGTCGTACTGGGCGAGGACGAGCCAGCGGTCCCGCACCGGAGAGCCGTCCGCGGAGGCCGGCAGGCCGACGCGTGAACGGACCGTCGCCGCCAGGCCCTCCGGCAGCCGCTCGCGGCGCAGCCAGCCCTGATCGAGGAGGTGAAGGAGGGCGCACTCCTCCAGCAGCCTGACCGGCCAGCCGGGACCGGACGACGGTATGGCCCCCAACTCCCGCACCCGTGAGGCGAGCCCGGACGCCTGGGCGTCGACCATGCGGGCCGCCGTCTCCTCCCACAGCCCGTACCCCGCCTGCTCCGCACCGGCCAGGCCGCCCCGCAACAGGTCCGTCAACCGCTGCTCCAACTCCGTCGCGCCCGCGGTGATCCGCTCGGCCCGCTGTTCCGCCCGGCGCCGCGCCGCCTCGGGGTCACCGGGCCCGGCGGCGGGACCGGACGCGCCCGTCGCGGTCTTCGCCGCCGTGCGCTCGCGTCGTCCGACGATCCACTGTTCCGCCCAGTCCGGGGGCTCGGCCACCGGTACCGCGACCTCGCCGCCGGCCCACAGCAACAACAGCCCGAGCGCGTGCTTGCACGGAAACTTACGACTCGGGCAACCGCACTTGTACGCGGGCCCGGACACGTCCGCGACGTCGACGACGGTCTGGTAGGCCTTACTGCCGCTGCCCTTGCACAGCCCCCACACCGCCCCCTCGTCGGAACTCCCCACCTCGGACCACGGCCCGGCCGCGCCGAGCTTGCCTCCCGCTCTGCGCGACGCGACGTCAGGCGCCAGTGCCAGCACCTGGTCCGCGGTCCAGCGCACCCCCTGCTGTGTCATGCCTCCGAAGGTAGGTCCCGCCACTGACAATCGGCCGTGTCAGCTTATTTGTGCAGGTCAGAGCGATTGTCAGTGGCGTGGTGCACCGTGGATGACAGATCGAACCGGCCGAGCTGGAGGGGGAATCAGCCATGCCTGTGTCCGTAGAACCGACTTCCGCCGAACCGATGCCCGTCGAACCGATGCCCGCCGAACCGGCGTCCGATGAGCCGGCGCCCGCAGAACCGGCGCCCGCGAAACGGGTGTCCGTCGACCCGGGCCGGAGCGGGGTCACGGCCGGGGCGGAGGTCCTGCGCCCGCACGCCGAGAACGCTTTCGCGGCCGAGCTCGCCGCGCTCGCCGCGCAGGACGACCGCCCGCGCCCGACCCGCTGGAAACTGTCGCCGTGGGCCGTCGCCACCTACCTGCTGGGCGGCACCCTGCCCGACGGCACGGTGATCACCCCGAAATACGTGGGACCCCGCCGGATCGTCGAGGTCGCCGTCACCACCCTCGCCACCGACCGCGCCCTGCTCCTGCTCGGCGTGCCCGGCACCGCGAAGACGTGGGTGTCCGAACACCTCGCCGCGGCCGTCAGCGGCGACTCGACCCTGCTGGTGCAGGGCACGGCCGGCACCCCCGAGGAGGCGATCCGCTACGGCTGGAACTACGCGCGACTCCTCGCCCACGGCCCCAGCCGGGACGCCCTCGTACCCAGCCCGGTGATGCGGGCCATGGCGGAGGGCATGACCGCCCGTGTGGAGGAACTGACCCGTATTCCGGCCGATGTGCAGGACACGCTCATCACGATCCTGTCGGAGAAGACCCTGCCGATACCGGAGCTGGGGCAGGAGGTGCAGGCCGTCCGCGGCTTCAACCTGATCGCCACCGCCAACGACCGGGACCGCGGGGTCAACGACCTGTCCAGCGCTCTGCGCCGCCGTTTCAACACCGTCGTGCTGCCGCTGCCGGAGAGCGCCGAGGCCGAGGTCGAGATCGTCTCGCGCCGCGTCGACCAGATCGGCCGCTCCCTCGACCTGCCGTCGGCGCCCGACGGCGCCCACGAGATCCGCCGGGTCGTCACCGTCTTCCGCGAGCTGCGCGACGGGCTGACGAGCGACGGGCGCACGAAGGTGAAGTCGCCCAGTGGCACGCTGTCGACGGCCGAGGCCATCTCCGTCGTCACCAACGGTCTCGCACTGGCCGCCCACTTCGGCGACGGGGTGCTGCGGCCGGGCGACGTGGCCGCGGGCATTCTCGGCGCCGTCGTCCGCGACCCGGCCGCCGACCGCGTCGTCTGGCAGGAGTACCTGGAGACGGTCGTCCGCGAGCGCGACGGCTGGAAGGACTTCTACCGGGCCTGCCGGGAGGTGAGCGTGTGAACGGCATGGGGACGCGGACGCGACGCGGGACGCGTGTTCCGGTGTTCGGCTCGACCGGGGACGACGAGGACTCGACCTGGACCCGTGGGCGAGGGGGACGGTGTGACTGGCGCTGACGGGACCGGGAGCGGGGGAAGTGGCGCCGGTGCTTCCCGGGGTGGGCCGTGGCTGCTGGGCGTACGCCACCACGGTCCGGGATCGGCACGGGCGGTGCGGGCCGCGCTGGAGGCCGCCCGGCCGGGGGTCGTACTCGTCGAAGGCCCGCCGGAGGCCGACGCCCTGATCCCGTTGGCCGCCGACGAGGACATGCGGCCGCCGGTCGCGCTCCTCGCCCACGCCGTGGACGAACCCGGCCGCTCGGCGTTCTGGCCGTTGGCCGAGTTCTCCCCGGAGTGGGTGGCCGTCCGCTGGGCCCTGGAACACGACGTGCCGGCCCGCTTCATCGACCTGCCCGCCGCGCACACACTCGCGTGGCAGGCAGCGAAGGACGCGGGGGAGGAGACGGAGGCGGAGCCGGGGGAGCCCGGCCCGGGCGAGGGGGACGAATCCGGTGCCGCCTTCCCCGACGTCCGGGCCGATCCGCTGGCCGCCCTCGCCGAGGCCGCCGGCCACGACGATCCCGAGCGCTGGTGGGAGGACGTCGTCGAGCACCGGGGCACGGGAGACGGGGACGCGCTCGCGCCGTTCACGGCGCTTGAGGAGGCCATGGGGGCGCTGCGGGAGACGGAGGAGGCGGGCGGACGCGACCGGGACCTGGTGCGGGAGGCGTACATGCGGCTCCAGGTACGGGCGGCGGCGCGCGAGTTCGCCGAGGGCGTCGCCGTGGTCTGCGGGGCCTGGCACGTGCCGGCGCTCCGCCGCAGGGTCACCGTCGCCGCCGACCGGGCGCTGCTGAAAGGGCTGCCCAGGACAAAGGTGGACATGACCTGGGTCCCCTGGACCCACCGCAGGCTGTCCCGGGCCAGTGGATACGGGGCGGGCATCGAGTCGCCGGGTTGGTACGGGCACCTGTTCGGCGCGGCGGACCGGCCGGTGGAACGCTGGCTGACCAAGGTGGCCGGCCTGCTGCGGGAGGAGGACCGGATCGTCTCCTCGGCGCACGTCATCGAGGCGGTACGGCTGGCCGAGACCCTCGCGGTGATGCGCGGGCGTCCGCTGCCCGGACTGAGCGAGACGACGGACGCCGTACGTGCGGTGATGTGCGAGGGCTCGGACGTGCCGCTGGCGCTGGTGCACGACCGGCTGGTGGTGGGGGACGAGCTGGGCGAGGTGCCTCCGGGGGCGCCGGCGGTGCCGTTGCAGCGGGACCTCTCACGGGCCCAGCGGCGGCTGCGGCTCAAGCCGGAGGCACGGGAGCGGGAGCTGGAGCTCGACCTGCGCAAGGAGACCGACGCGGGACGCAGCAGACTGCTGCACCGGCTGCGGCTGCTCGGCGTCGGCTGGGGCGAGCCGGCCGCCTCGCGGGGCAGTACGGGCACGTTCCGGGAGACGTGGCGGCTGCGGTGGGAACCGGAGCTGTCGGTGCGGGTCGCCGAGGCCGGGGTGTGGGGCACGACCGTGCTCGCCGCCGCGACCGCCAGGGCCGAGGCCGACGCCGTCACGGCGCGGGGCCTCGCCGGTGTCACCGCGCTGGCCGAACGCTGTCTGCTGGCCGAACTGCCGGACGCGCTCGCCCCGGTGATGCGGATACTCGCCGACCGGGCCGCGCTCGACACGGACGTCGGTCACCTCGCCCAGGCTCTGCCGGCCCTCGTCCGTTCCCTGCGCTACGGGGATGTGCGCGGCACCGACACCGGCGCCCTCGCCGAGGTCGCCGCGGGCCTCGCCGAGCGGGTCTTCGTCGGTCTGCCCGCGGCCTGCGCCGCACTGGACGCGGACGCGGCCGACGAGATGCGCCGGCACGTGGACGCCGTGCACGGGGCGGTGGGCATGCTCGGTGACGCCGTCGCGCCTGGCCACGGCGACCTGCGGTCCCGCTGGCGGGCCGTGCTGCGGTCCCTTTCCGCGCGGGACACCGTGCCCGGCGTCGTCCGGGGGCGTGCCGTACGGCTCCTGCTGGACGACGGTGAGCTGGTGCCGGACGAGGCGGCGCGGCTCATGGGCCTGGTGCTGTCACCGGGGACGCCGCCGGCGGACGCGGCGGCGTGGGTCGAGGGCTTCGTCGGCGGGGGCTCGGGCGGCGGCATGCTCCTCCTCCACGACGAGCGGCTGCTCGGCCTGATCGACTCCTGGCTGACCGGAGTACCGGCGGAGGCGTTCACGGACGTGCTGCCGCTGCTGCGGCGCACCTTCTCGGCCTATGAGCCGGGAGTGCGGCGCAGCCTCGGTGAGCTGGTCCGGCGCGGACCGGAGTGGCGGGGGAGTGTGACGACGGCCGGCGCCGGCATACCCGGCTTCGCGGCCGGGCTCGACACCGCACGCGCCGACGCCGTGCTGCCCGTGATCCGGATGTTGCTGGGATTGGACGCGCCCGGCTCGGCGGATGCGACGGACCTGGTGGTCGTGGCGGACGCGACCGAGGAGGCGAACGCGGCGGGCCGGGCGGGCACGACCGACACCGGCACCGGAGACGCCCGGCCCGGCGCGGGCGGCCGGTGGCCGGGTGCTGACGACAACGACCTCGTGGGGGTGGACGCATGACGACCGAGCCGGTGGACGCCGACACGGCACAGGAACGGCTTCGGCGGTGGCGGCTCGTGCTCGGCGGCGACCCGGCCGACGGCACCCGCCACGTGCTCGCCGGACAGGACGCCGCGATGGACGGGGCGCTGACCGCGCTCTACGGGAAGGGGGACACCCCACGGGCGGGGCGCGACCGTTCGGCGGGGCTCGGGGCCTCGGCGCCTGCCGTGGCGCGGTGGCTGGGGGACATCCGGACCTACTTCCCCTCCTCCGTCGTGCAGATCATGCAGCGGGACGCGATCGACCGGCTCGGCCTCGCCACGCTTCTGCTGGAGCCTGAGATGCTCGAGGCCGTGGAGGCCGACGTGCACCTCGTCGGCACCCTGCTCTCCCTGAACAGGGCGATGCCGGAGACGACGAAGGAGACGGCGCGGGCCGTCGTGCGCAAGGTCGTCGAGGATCTGGAGAAACGGCTGGCCACCCGCACCCGGGCCACCCTCACCGGCGCCCTGGACCGCAGCGCCCGGATCAGCCGGCCCCGCCACCACGACATCGACTGGAACCGGACGATCGCGGCCAACCTCAAGCACTACCTGCCCGAGTACCGGACGATCGTGCCGGAGCGGCTCGTCGGATACGGACGGGCGTCCCGGTCGGTGAAGAAGGAGGTCGTCCTCTGCGTCGACCAGTCCGGGTCGATGGCGGCGTCGGTCGTGTACGCGTCCGTGTTCGGGGCGGTGCTGGCGTCCATGCGGTCGATCGACACCCGGCTCGTCGTCTTCGACACGGCGGTCGTCGACCTCACCGACCAGCTCGACGATCCGGTCGACGTGCTCTTCGGTACGCAACTCGGCGGCGGCACGGACATCAACCGCGCGCTCGCGTACTGCCAGTCACAGATCACCCGGCCCACGGAGACGGTGGTCGTGCTGATCAGCGACCTGTACGAGGGAGGCATACGGGACGAGATGCTCAAGAGGGTCGCGGCGATGAAGGCGGCGGGGGTGCAGTTCGTGACGCTGCTGGCGTTGTCCGACGAGGGGGCGCCCGCGTACGACCGGGAGCACGCGGCTGCGCTCGCCGCGCTGGACGCGCCGGCCTTCGCCTGCACGCCCGATCTCTTCCCGGAGGTGATGGCGGCGGCGATCGAGAAGCGGCCCCTGCCGGTCCCGGACGCCGGGTGACGATCTGCCGATCGGAGGCGGGCGGCCCCGACCGGACCGATTTCTGCCGACAAAACGGACATGGCTATCCCTCGGTGAGCCCGGGCTTGCGCGGTCTCCGGACTCCCGTGCGAGGATCGCGCGGCGTGTCGACGCGTTGATCGATGCGCACCCCCGTTCCGCCGCACGCGAGGAATCTCCCTCCCTTGACCTGGTCAGCGATCCTGCCCGGTGCCGCTCTGCGCATGACGCGCAGGGCGGCCGGGCGGCGTGCGCTGCACGTGGCGCTGCTGGTGGGCGGGTTGTTCGTGCTCGGGGTGCTCTGCGCAGAGCGGGCACAGGCGGCCGAAGGAACGCCGCCGTCGCTGAGAGACGCGGTCGGCCAGGTCGTCGACGTTCCGGTGGAGCGCCCGCGAGAAGGACGGGGATCAGCCGTCACGGCCGAGAACGTCGTCGGCTCCGTGGGGGACCGGTTCGTGGAACCGGTCGGTCACGCGGCGGAGACGGTTACGGAGGGGCTCGGGCTCGGGGCGGCCGCGCAGACCCAGGTGCCGTTGCCCTCACTGCCCTCGTTGCCCTCACTGCCGCCGTTGCCCTCAGTGCCCTTGTCGTCGTCGGCGCTTCCGGACCCGTCGTCCGGCCCGTCCGACCTGCCCGGCCCGCCTGACCTGTCTGATCTGTCCGGTCTTCCCGGGTGGTCGATGCCGGTCGGCACGGAGCCGCGGCCCGGGCCCCCGGCCACAGTGCCCGACACCGCCGACTCGGCTGACAAGCCCGACCCGGCTGCCACCTCAGACCCGGCTGACACGTCCGAGGCCGCCGACGCCGGGACCTCAGGCCGAGGCGGGGGCGCGGCGCACGCCGCCCACGGGCCGGAGCAAGTCGCCGGCGGTGCGTCCGCCGCGGCGCGCCTCGACACCCACCGTGCCGAACCCGCGCCCGCGCCCACCGCGCCCGCGCCCACCGAGCACGCCCCCACCCGCCGTGCACCCACCGGCGATCCCGACGGCACGCTGGGCAGCGCGTCCGGTGCCGACCAGGGGGCGTCGCGGCAGGGGGACGCGCACGCGCTCACCCCGCACCACCGGATCCCGTTCCGACTCGTGCCCGGCGCCCTGGCGCGCGCCGACGCGGCCGAGACCCAGGACCGGTACCGGGACATTCCCGTCTCTCCCGCCTAGAGCAGGGCCGGGCCCTTCTCCGACGTAGACCGGCACCGACCGGCACCGACCGGTCCACGGCCGTCCCGTCGGCCGAGCGACGCCGTGACCGGCGTCGACGGCATCGCCGGGTCGGTCACGCCGGACTACGCCCGTACAGCCTCTGACAAGTACCGAGCGGTTCCGAGAGGTCCTGACAGCCTCTGACCGCTCCGCCCGCCGCGACCGTCGCCATACCCGCGACCACCGCGGCGGGCGCGGACCCCGCGGGGCGGCAGGCCCCGGACGGCCGAAATCCGTCGGCCTCCGTCCGCCCGAAACCCCGCGGTCGGGGCCGGTCGGTCCCCATTGGGGTGGGGACCGACCGGCCCGCGCCCCGGAGACCGCACCCGTGCGGTCTCCGGGAGCCGACGGGCCTCACCGGGCCAACCCCAGCCCGGTGAGGCCCCTCCCACGGTCCGCCGAGCCCTTCCCGCCGAGCCCTCTCACCCGGTCCTCGGAGTCCCTCATCCGGGCCCTGCCCACCCCTCACACCCGGCACCCCGTGCCAGTGAGCGCGGCATCATGTGACAGGCATCACCGCTCAGGTGTGACCCACAATTTAGAGACCCCCCGCAAGCGGCGATAACCTGCGAGACGGACATGCCGCGCGCTCGGACACCGTGTGCGCCCCCCTTGTGACTCACAGCGGACGTCACGTTGCCCTTCGCGGCACGCCCACGCATCCAACGAACCGCGAGATCACTGATAGGGACGGAAGCGCGTGGACCTGTTCGAGTACCAGGCGAGGGACCTCTTCGCCAAGCACGATGTACCGGTGCTGGCCGGTGAAGTCATCGACACGCCTGAGGCGGCGCGCGAGATCACCGAGCGTCTGGGCGGCAAGTCCGTCGTCAAGGCGCAGGTGAAGGTCGGTGGTCGCGGCAAGGCCGGTGGCGTGAAGCTGGCCGCCTCCGCGAACGAGGCCGTCGCACGGGCGACGGACATTCTCGGCATGGACATCAAGGGCCACACGGTCCACAAGGTGATGCTGGCCGAGACCGCCCCGGAGATCGTCGAGGAGTACTACGTCTCCTTCCTCCTCGACCGTGCCAACCGCACCTTCCTCTCCATCGCCTCCGTCGAGGGCGGCATGGAGATCGAGGAGGTGGCGGCCACCCGTCCGGAGGCCGTCGCCAAGACCCCGATCGACGCGATCGACGGTGTGACGCCGGAGAAGGCGCGCGAGATCGTCGAGGCCGCGAAGTTCCCGGCCGAGGTCGCCGACAAGGTCGCCGACATCCTCGTCAAGCTGTGGGACACCTTCATCAAGGAGGACGCCCTCCTGGTCGAGGTCAACCCGCTGGCCAAGGTCGTCTCCGGCGACGTCATCGCCCTCGACGGCAAGGTGTCGCTCGACGACAACGCCGAGTTCCGTCACCCCGACTTCGAGGCCCTGCACGACAAGGCCGCGGCCAACCCGCTCGAGGCCGCCGCCAAGGAGAAGAACCTCAACTACGTCAAGCTCGACGGCGAGGTCGGCATCATCGGCAACGGCGCGGGTCTCGTCATGAGCACCCTGGACGTCGTCGCGTACGCCGGTGAGAAGCACGGTGACGTCAAGCCCGCCAACTTCCTGGACATCGGTGGCGGTGCCTCCGCCCAGGTCATGGCGAACGGCCTGGAGATCATCCTCGGCGACCCGGACGTCCGCTCCGTGTTCGTCAACGTCTTCGGCGGCATCACCGCCTGTGACGAGGTCGCCAACGGCATCGTCCAGGCGCTGAAGCTCCTGGAGGACCGCGGCGAGAAGGTCGAGAAGCCGCTCGTCGTCCGTCTCGACGGCAACAACGCCGAGCTGGGCCGCAAGATCCTCACCGACGCCAACCACCCGCTGGTCCAGCGCGTCGACACCATGGACGGCGCGGCCGACAAGGCCGCCGAGCTGGCCCACGCCGCCAAGTAAGCACTCAGGACGAGGACAGAACACACCATGGCTATCTGGCTCAACAAGGACAGCAAGGTCATCGTCCAGGGCATGACCGGTGCCACCGGCATGAAGCACACCAAGCTCATGCTGGGTGACGGCACCGAGGTCGTGGGCGGCGTGAACCCGCGCAAGGCGGGCACCTCCGTGGACTTCGACGGCAACGAGGTACCGGTCTTCGGCACCGTCAAGGAGGCCATCGAGAAGACCGGCGCCAACGTCTCCGTCATCTTCGTGCCGGAGAAGTTCACCAAGGACGCCGTCGTCGAGGCCATCGACGCCGAGATCCCGCTGGCCGTCGTGATCACCGAGGGCATCGCCGTGCACGACTCGGCGTCCTTCTGGTCGTACGCCGGCAAGAAGGGCAACAAGACCCGGATCATCGGCCCGAACTGCCCCGGCATCATCACGCCGGGCCAGTCCAACGTCGGCATCATCCCGGGCGACATCACCAAGCCGGGCCGCATCGGTCTGGTCTCGAAGTCCGGCACGCTGACGTACCAGATGATGTACGAGCTGCGTGACATCGGCTTCTCGACCGCCGTCGGCATCGGTGGCGACCCGATCATCGGCACCACGCACATCGACGCGCTCGCCGCGTTCGAGGCCGACCCCGAGACCGACCTGATCGTCATGATCGGTGAGATCGGTGGTGACGCCGAGGAGCGTGCGGCCGAGTTCGTCAAGGCCAACGTGACCAAGCCGGTCGTCGGCTACGTCGCCGGCTTCACCGCGCCCGAGGGCAAGACCATGGGCCACGCCGGCGCCATCGTCTCCGGTTCGTCCGGCACCGCCCAGGCGAAGAAGGAGGCCCTGGAGGCCGCCGGTGTCAAGGTCGGCAAGACGCCGACCGAGACGGCGAAGCTCGCCCGCGCCATCCTCGCCGGCTGACACCTCGTCGGCCGGGCACCTTCCGGCCGATCCGGTACGCCGAGTGGCCCGCCCCGTTCACGGGGGCGGGCCACTCGGCGTACCGGCACGTCGTGCGAGCCCGGCCGGTCATTCGAGTCGGGGCGTCAGCCGCTCCGGTCCGTCCTGCAACTGGTCCCGCAGCTTCTGCCGCAGCTCCAGCTGCTCGTCCGACAGCGCCCCCGGCGCCACCCGTGGCGGCACCCCGCGCACCGTCTCCCCCGGGGACACGGGCGGCTCGTAGTGCGTGGGCGAGGTGCGCAGGGTCAGCGCCGTGGTCCCGATCAGGGCGACCGTGAAGGCGATCGCGGCCCGGGTCCAGAACCGCGCCCGGCGCTCGCTGCCCAGCCGCACCGTCGGCGGTCTGCCCGCACGCAGCCGCTCGTTCGACGCCAGTTCGGCCAGCCGCTGGTGCAGCACCTGGGGATCGGCCAGCTCGGGGAGCCGTTCGGCGACGGCCTCGCGGGCGCGCAGGAGCCGGTTCGCCGCCGCCGGGGTGCTCGCCTCCGTCTCCGCGGCCGTCTCCGGCAGGTCCAGGCCCACACCGTCGTACAGCACGAGCGTGCGGCGGTGCGGTGCGGGGAGTCTGAGGAGCGTGTTCAGCAGGGTGCGGTCGCCGGGGTCGGCGGGCGGCGGCTCCGGATGCCGGTGGCGCAGCCGGAACCGCTGCCAGGGCGAGAGCGCGAACTCGTACGCCGTCGCCCGTACCCAGCCCACCGGGTCGCGGTCGCGGGCCACCTCGGGCCAGTGCTCCCAGGCGGCTTGGAAGGCACGCTCCACCGACTCGCGCGCCAGCTCACGGCGGCCGGTCAGCAGGAACGTCTGGCGTACGAGGGCGGAGGCGCTGAAATCGTAAAGTGCGTCGAAGGCCTGAACGGGTGTCAAGGCGACCGGCCCGGGCCTTGGCTCGGGGCACGGCTCCGCGCCTGACTCCTGCTCAGCCGATGCCGATGCCGATGCCGACACCGATGGCGCTGTCTCCGCCTCCGCCTCCGCCTCCGCCTCCGTCACCTCCGCCTCCACCGCCTCCGCATCGGCATCGGCTTCCGGCTCCCGCGGGGCCAATGGCTTCGCGGGGAGTACGAGGCTGTCGACGGCCTTCTCGGAGACGCGCGCCGATCCGGCACCGATGGCCACCACGACGGGCACCGGCTCCGTCCGAGGCGCCGTCGTCTCCTGGGCGAGGGCGTTCAGCAGTTTCGCGTACGCCTCCCGTTTCCGGCCGCGCGGAGTCGTGCGGCCGCTCTCCCACGCACGGACCGTCCCGCGGGTGACACCCACCCGTTCCGCGACGTGAGCCTGCGTCAGAGCAGCGGCCTCACGCAGGCGTCGGCGTGCCTTGGGAGGAGGGAGCGGGGTGGCGGGGCTCCGTGTCACAGGGCACTCCTTCGTACGAAAAAGTACATAAACATATATTGAGCGACACAGCGGGGCTTCGCCTGTTACGCCGGTAAAGCGCGTGTCGTTGGGAGCATGGCGGGCGTGATCCAGACGACCGTTCGCCAAGCCCCGTTGTCCCTGCTGCGCACCCGCTGGCACGACCGGTCGCCCGGGCTGGCCGCCGGCCTCCTCGGCGGTGCGGTCGCGGCGGGGCTGGGACTGGCGTCGTACGCCGTGCTCGTGACGGTGCTGTGGATCAGTTCGCCGTACCCCGACAACGGGCCCGGCGGTGCCCTGCACGTAGCCGCGGCCCTGTGGTTGCTGGCGCACGGAGCCGAACTGGTCCGTGCCGACACGCTCTCCGGCGGCTCCGCGCCCGTCGGCGTCACGCCGTTGCTGCTGCTCCTGCTTCCGGTGTGGCTGTTGCACCGGGCGGCCCGGGACGCCACGGACCCGGGGGACGGGGTGGGGTTGGTCGTAGGGGCGGGTGCGGGAGTGGGTATGGGGGCGGGGCTCGGGGCGCGCCCGGGCGGGGGCGGGTCCCTTCCGGACACCGGACCGCCGCCCGTCTCCGCGCGCATCGCCTGGGCGGGGGTCGTGCTCGGGTATCTCGCCGTCGCCGCGCCCGTCGTGCTGTACTCGGCGGGCGGTGCGCTGCGTCCCTCCTGGTGGGCGGTGGTGTGGCTGCCGCTGGTGGCCATGAGCGCGGCGGGCGCGGGTGTGTGGACGGCGTTCGGCCGTCCGGGCGGGCCGGTGGGACGGGCGCTGCGGGTGCTGCCCCGGAACCTGCGGGAGCTGGTGGTGGAGCCGGACGCGCGCCTGGGTGCCGCGACGCGCGCCGCGGGCGCCGGTGCGGCGGTCCTCGTCGGTGGCGGGGCGCTGCTGCTCGCGGTGTCGCTGGTGTGGCACGGAGGCGCCGCTCGGGACGCCTTCCTGCGACTGACCGAGGGATGGTCGGGCCACGTCGCCGTGCTGCTGCTCTGCCTGACGCTGGTGCCGAACGCGGCGGTGTGGGCGGCGGCGTACGCCCTCGGCCCCGGATTCGTGCTCGGCACCGGGCATGTGGTCGACCCCTTCTCCTCGGCGCCCGCGCCGTTGCTGCCGCCGTTCCCGCTGCTGGCGGCGGTGCCGGACGCGGGCCCGGGCACGCCGCTGCACTGGGCGGCCGGGGTGGTGCCGCTGGCGGCGGGGGCGGTGGTGGGGTGGTTCACGGCGCGGGCGGCGACCGGGGCGGACCCGGGCGCTGCCGAGGCCGCCGTGGCGTGGTCGTGGCGGCGGACCGTCGGCGCCGCCGCGCTGGCCGCCGTGCTGTGCGCGGTCCTCGTCGCCCTGCTGGCCGGGCTGGCGGGTGGGCCGCTCGGAGGCGGCGCCCTCGCCCGGTTCGGGCCGGTGTGGTGGCAGGCCGGGGGCGCGACGCTGGCGTGGGTCGCGGTGGTGGCGGTACCGGTGGCGGTGGGCGCGCGGGTGTGGCGGCGGGGCCGGGGGAGGCGGCGTGCCGCTCCGACGCCGGTGGGGGAGGTGGCCGGGGAGGTGGCTGACGCCGGTGGGCGTCGGTGGGCGTGGATCGCCCTGCCCTCGGCGGGGCGGTGGTGGGGCAGCGGGAAGGGGGGACGTCGGTGGTGGCCCTGAACGGGCAGCCCGTCCTCAGAGGCGGGACGGGCTGAGCCGCCCGACGCGTTCCTCGCCAGGATCGCGGCGAGGAACGCGTCGTCAGGAAAAGGCCGACGTCAGGAAGCCGGCGGTCAGTCCTCCGTGCCCAGCAGCTCCCGGAGCTGCTCCGGGAGGTGGGTCTCGCAGGACTCTTCCGCCTGGTTGGTGAGGGCGTCGTTCCGGCAGGTGTAGTAGTCGCTGTAGATCAGCTGGGCGCTGAAGGACGCGGCGACCAGGACGATGGCCAGGGAGGACGTGACCAGGCCGCTGATCGCGGCGGTGCGCTGCGGGCGGCCGGTCTGCGCGGCGGGCGGGGCCGGAGTGTCCGGGTCGGCGGCGGCGGCGCGGGGCTTGGCGCGCAGCGCGCTGATACCCCAGTACAAGGCCAGCGCGCCGAGCATCAGGGCCACGTACGGCCAGGTGAAGAGCGCGAAGAAGAGCGCCCACATGCCGCTCAGCAGGGCATAGCGGGCACGCCGCTGGGTGGGGTCCGTCGGGTCCCAGCGCTGACCCGTGCCGCCGCCCGACCCCTCGGGGCCGGAACCGGACGGGCCGGGCCGCTCGCCGAAGCCGCCGGGGGAGCGGCCCGGCTGCCGGTCGCTCCACTGCCGGCCCCACGGTGAACGTCCGCCGCCGCCCTGGGAATCACCCTGGGATTCTCCGCCGTCACCCGACGGGGGCCGCGGCTGCCAGGGGCGGTCCGGCGAGCCCTCCGGGGGCGGTGCGAACGGATTGTCCTTGTCGTCGGCGCCGTCCCGACCGCCGCCGCTCGTCCCGTCCGAGGGGGTGTCGGGCGGTGAGGAGGGGCGGCGCTCCCGCAGCAACACGGTGCTGCGCTCCCCTGGCTGTGCCGACTGCTGGGGGAGCGTGAGCAGTCGCAGGCTGCGGTCCGGCATCAAGTGAGCGTCTTCCCCTTGGCGATAAGGAACGGGCGAACTGGTCGGCACGACTGGTGAACGCGTGACGCGCTGGTCGCGTTCCCGGTCCGGCTCCACGCAGACGCTACCTTCCGGCCACGCCCCCGTCCCGAGGGGGCCGTCCGGTGTGCCGGTATCGTTGCTGACGGTCGGCCGCTTCGTAGACTTCCCCGTATCCGGGGGCGCGAAGCATTCGTACGACCGCACAAACAGGCGAACGCACAAAAACGTACAGACGTGAAGGCCGACCAGGTCGACGCCTGCACGGACGTACGGAAACCGACCCGCACCGACCCGCTCCCCCGAGAAAGGCCTCCACCGTGGCCGCCAAGCCCGTGGCCCAGCGAGCCAAGCGCCTCGTCGTGCTGGTCTCCGGATCCGGCACCAATCTTCAGGCGCTCCTCGACGGGATCGCCGCCACCGGCGTCGAGGCCTACGGAGCCGAGATCGTCGCCGTCGGAGCCGACCGCGACGGCATCGAAGGACTCGCCCGCGCCGAGCGCGCCGGGCTGCCGACCTTCGTACGAAAGGTCAAGGACTACGGGACCCGTCAGGAATGGGACGCGGCGCTCGCCGAGGCCGTCGCCGCCCACGAGCCGGACCTCGTGGTCTCGGCCGGGTTCATGAAGATCGTGGGCAAGGAGTTCCTGGCCCGCTTCGGGGGGCGGTTCGTCAACACCCACCCCGCCCTCCTCCCCAGCTTCCCGGGGGCCCACGGTGTGCGGGACGCGCTCGCGTACGGCGCCAGGGTCACCGGCTGCACCGTCCACTTCGTCGACGACGGCGTCGACACCGGGCCGATCATCGCGCAGGGCGTGGTGGAGATCCGGAACGAGGACGACGAGAGCGCTCTGCACGAGCGCATCAAGGAAGTCGAGCGAAGGCTGCTCGTCGATGTCGTGGGGCTGCTCGCCCGCAACGGCTATCGCATTGAGGGACGAAAGGTAGTTATCCAGTGACCGCCACCGCCGGAAGCAACAAGCGGGCCATCCGTCGCGCGCTCGTCAGCGTCTACGACAAGACCGGGCTCGAGGACCTCGCCCGCGGGCTCCACGAGGCCGGCGTCGAACTCGTCTCCACCGGATCCACGGCCGGCCGCATCTCCGCCGCCGGTGTCCCCGTCACCAAGGTCGAGGAGCTCACCGGCTTTCCCGAGTGCCTGGACGGCCGGGTCAAGACCCTGCACCCCAAGGTGCACGCCGGCATCCTCGCCGACCTGCGACTGGACAGCCACCGGCAGCAGCTCGGCGAGCTGGGCGTGGAGCCGTTCGACCTGGTCGTGGTCAACCTCTACCCGTTCCGCGAGACCGTCGCCTCGGGCGCCACCCCCGACGAGTGCGTCGAGCAGATCGACATCGGCGGCCCGTCGATGGTCCGCGCCGCCGCCAAGAACCACCCGTCCGTGGCCGTCGTCACCAGCCCCGCCCGTTACGCCGACGTGCTCTCCGCCGTGCGGGACGGCGGCTTCGACCTCGCCGCCCGCAAGCGGCTGGCCGCCGAGGCCTTCCAGCACACCGCCGCGTACGACGTGGCCGTCGCCTCCTGGTTCGCCTCCGAGTACGCCCCCGTGGACGAGTCGCGGTTCCCCGACTTCCTCGGCGCCACGTACGACCGCGCCCACACCCTGCGCTACGGCGAGAACCCGCACCAGCCCGCCGCCCTCTACACCTCCCCCGAGGGTGGCGGCCTCGCGGTTGCCGAGCAGCTGCACGGCAAGGAGATGTCGTACAACAACTACACGGACACGGACGCCGCCCGCCGTGCCGCGTACGACCACACCGAGCCCTGCGTCGCGATCATCAAGCACGCCAACCCGTGCGGCATCGCGGTCGGCGCGGACGTCGCCGAGGCCCACCGCAAGGCGCACGCGTGCGACCCGCTGTCCGCGTTCGGCGGCGTGATCGCGGTCAACCGCCCGGTCTCCAAGGAGATGGCCGAGCAGGTCGCCGAGATCTTCACCGAGGTCATCGTCGCGCCCGGCTACGAGGACGGCGCGCTCGAAGCCCTCACCAAGAAGAAGAACATCCGCGTGCTGCGTGCCCCCGAGGCGCCCGCCGCCCCGGTCGAGGTCAAGCCCATCGACGGCGGCGCCCTCCTCCAGGTCACCGACCGCCTCCAGGCCGAGGGCGACGACCCCGCCACCTGGACGCTGGCCACCGGCGAGGCGCTCTCCGAGTCGGAGCTGGCCGGCCTGGCCTTCGCCTGGAAGGCGTGCAGGGCCGTCAAGTCCAACGCGATCCTCCTCGCCAAGGACGGCGCCTCCGTCGGCGTCGGCATGGGCCAGGTCAACCGGGTCGACTCCGCGAAGCTGGCGGTGGAGCGGGCGGGCGCCGAGCGCGCGCAGGGCGCGTACGCCGCGTCCGACGCCTTCTTCCCTTTCCCGGACGGCCTGGAGATCCTCACCGAGGCCGGTGTGAAGGCCGTGGTCCAGCCCGGCGGCTCGGTCCGCGACGAGCTGGTCGTCGAGGCGGCGAAGAAGGCCGGCGTGACGATGTACTTCACGGGGACGCGGCACTTCTTCCACTGAGCCCAGCCCCAGCCCGAAGCGGCCCCCGGCCCTCGGTACGACGCGGTACGCGGGCCCGGTGTGTCTTGCACGCACCGGGCCCGCGCCGTCAGGTCGTCCTGCGCAGCGCCGCCCAGGTCCTGGGCCCGACCTCTCCGTCCACCTGTAGCCCCTTGGCACGCTGGAACCTCTTGACCGCCGTCACGGTGTCCTCGCCGAACTGGCCGTCCACGCCCGCGCGGCCGACGCCGTAGCCGCGCTTGGTGAGCATGCACTGCGCCTGTACGACGCGCTGTCCCGTGTCGCCGTACCGGACGATGGCGGTGCCGGAGTAGTACGAGCACCCGGAGATCCAGGCCGGGGCGGCGGGCTCGGAGGCGGTCTCGGTGACCGTGGCGGTCGGGGCCGCGGCCTGGCCGCCGTCACTTCCGGTGTCGCCGGCCGATCCCCCGGCGCCGGACGTCCTCTCCGGGGCGGGCGCGTCTCCCGGGGCGCCGCCGGAACCACGGTCGCCGCCCTGGCCGGCCCCGCCCGCCCCGGCGTCCTTCTCCCCCTCCCCTTCCTCCTCCTCGCCGTCCTTGCCGTCGTCCTTCTTCTCATCCCCGCCCTTCTCGTCCCCGCCCTTCTCCTCCTTGCCGGACGGAGACGTGGCAGCGCCGGGCAGGGACGAGGGCCGTCCGTCGTCGGCGCCGGGCGCGCCGGCCGAGGCCGACGGGGTGGCGGGGGCGGCCGTCTCGTCGAGGGGCGTGCGGGTGAGCAGGAAGCCGCCCGCGGCGACGGCGCAGACGGCGAGCACGGCGGTGACCACGAGGTACGGCTTCTTCCGCCCGCGCCGCTCATGGGCACCGCTCCCCGTCACAGCCGGTGCCGGCGCCGATGCCGATGCGGCCGAGTCGTACTGCCCCGGCGGGGTCGGCGAGCCGTAGGGACCGTAGGCGGCCGGACCGTACGCCCCCGGCGGCGTCGGCGGCCCGAACCCCGGCCCGGGGGCGGGTACCGGCGAGGGAGCGGAGGCCGGCGCGGACGCACCGGTCGACACGCGCTCCGTCGGCGTTCGGAAATGTCCCGTCTGCCGGGCGGAGGCGCCCTCCAGCACCGCACAGCCCTCGCTCAGGGCGAGCAGCCGGGCGCCCAGCGGCTCCTGCCAGCCGGAGGCGTGACCGTGCCCGGCGGCCGTGGCGGCGTCGATCAGTTGCCGCGAAGTGGGCCGGTCGGCGGGGTCCTTGGTGAGGCATGCGGACAGCAGCGCGGCCAGCCCGGCGTCCACCGACGAGAGTTCGGCCATGACCTCCGGCCGGGGATCCTCGAACGCCACCCGGTGCATCACGTCCACCCCGGTCCCGTCGCCGAAGGGGGCGTGGGCGGTGGCGGCGTAGACGAGGGTGCCCGCGAGTGAGAAGACGTCGGAGGCGGTGTCGCAACGTCCCTCCCGCAGATACTCCGGCGACATGAACGCGGGCGTGCCGACCCGGCTCCCGGTCCCGGTGATCGCGCTGCTGTCGACGGCCCGAGAGATGCCGAAGTCGATGACGTGCGCGCCGCTCGGGGACAGAATCACGTTGGACGGCTTCAGGTCCCGGTGGACGACTCCGTCGTCGCTCAGCGCCGACAACGCCCGCCCCAGCTCCGCCACCAGCCGCCAGACGCCCGCCGGTTCGAGTGTGCCGCAGTCCCGGACGGCCTCGGCGAGATTGAGGCCGGGCAGGAACTGCGTGGCCATCCACAGCACCGACTCCTCGAACCCGGTCCCGAGTAACCGCGGCGCGTACGCCGTCCGGATCCGGGCCTGCACGGAGGCCTCCCGCTCGAACCGCCGCCGGAACTCGGGGTCCTCGGCGTACTCCGGCCGGATCACCTTGACCGCGGCGAGCCCGGGGCGGTCGTCGGCGGGCCGGGCCAGGTAGACCCGGCCCATGCCACCGCTGCCGAGCAGCCCGAGCGGTACGTACGGCCCGATACGGGCGGGGTCGGCGGTCCGCAGTGGTGCCGCGCCGGTATGCCGCAGGGCGGCCTCGCCGGACGCCGGAGTGTACGGCGACGCCGGCCGCTGGTCTGTCATGAGTTGAGTCCCCCGACTGCTCTTTCATCCATAAAATGGTGTTCTGTCACACCAGCTTGCCGAGAGGTTACCGTCCGGGGGCGGGGGCGTGGCCCGGGCGACGGGGAGTGAGACGGGGTTACGCGATCATCCGGTGGGTGTCATGCCGCGCCATACCCCGTCGTGCCGCGTCAGGACTCCCCGCCCCTGCGCAGCGCGCGCCAGGTCCCCGGGCCGACCGTGCCGTCCGCGTCCAGCCCCGCGCGCTCCTGGAAGGTGACGACCGCACCGTGTGTCATCGGGCCGAAGTCGCCGTCCACCTCGCCGACCTCCTCGATCCCGTGCAGGTGCCGGAGCAGGCACTGCAACTCCCTGACCTGGCTCCCTCCGTCTCCCCGCTTGATGGTGAAGTCCCACGTGCCGTTGTGGCCCGCCGTGTAGCCGGTGCCGTGGGAGGCGTCCTCGTAGAGCTTGGGTTTCTCGCAGGTGGGAGGCGCCGCGGCGGCCGGGGCCGACTCCCACGGGGCGGTGGCGACCAGGCTCGCCGCGCCCACGATCGCGGCAGCGAGCGCCGCCGCCAGGACCGGGCGCCGCCACCGCCGGGGACGCAGCCTCGGCAGCCGTGCCGACCGGGACGTGCCGGCGGCCTCCTCCACCCGGCGCAGCAGCGCGGCGGTGTCGGTGGGGCGCCGCGCGTGGGTCGGGGCCAGACAGTCCCGCAGGATGTCCCGCCAGACGTCGGGGAGATCGGCGGACAGGCGCAGTTCCTCACGGCCGTGCGCGTAGCGCGTCACGGCGTCGGCGCGGGCCTCCGAGGTGGCGCCGGGCAGCGGGAAGGCCCCGGTCAGGACCACGTGGGCGAGGACGCCGAAGGCCCAGACGTCGGCCGAGGGGCGGATCCGCGTCCCGCGCTCGTCGACCTCGGGCCACAGGAGTTCGGGCGGGGTGTAGTCCGGGGTGGCGAAGGCGGGGGAGTAGGCGTGCGTGCCCTCCATCTCCGCCGCCATGTTGAAGTCGGCGAGCCGGGCCGAACCGTCCGCCATCAGCAGCACGTTGGCCGGTTTCAGGTCACCGTGGACCCAGCCCGCGTGGTGCAGCTGGTGCAGGCCCTCGCAGATCTGCGCCAGCAGGGCGGGCCCGGCGTCCGGGGACGGGGTCCGGGCCAGTAGGGCGTCCAGGGAGCCCTCGGCCCGCTCCAGTACCAGGACGGTGGCGCCGTCCAGCTCGGGGTGGTCCGGGTCGTCGACGGTCAGTGTGTCGTACATCCGGATCAGCCGGGGCGAGCGGAGCCGCCGCAGCAGCTGCACCTCGCGTTCGGCCAGGTCGCGCAGGTGGTGCAGCTGGCGCGGGGTGCGGGTGCCGGTGGACAGGAACTTCAGCGCCACCCGGCGCGGCAGCCCACCGCCGTCCGAGGCGGGTCCGGTCGTCGCTTCGGAGGTGTGGCGGGTCGCGTCGTAGACCGTGGCGAACGCGCCGGACGCCAGCGCCTCGCGCACCTCCCACGGCCCGATCCGGTAACCCTTGGGCACCGGGACCGCGTACGGCCGCCCGGTCACCGTGCCGCTCCGCTCGGGACCGGCGCGAGCACCACGAGGTCGTCCTCGCGGACCAGGTCGAAGCGGAGGGCGAGGGAGGCCAGTGACTCCTTCTTCCCGTGGGTGCGCCTGCCCGGCTCGGCCGTGTCGGGGCCGGGGCGCAGCCGCAGCTTGACGGCGAGGTAGTCGATGTTCCAGTAGACGGCGGAACGGCTGACCTTGGGCCAGCTCGGGCGCAGCCGGTCCACTATCTCCTCGACGGCGGGCAGCGGGGCGCGGGGCTCACCGCGCAGGCGCCGTTCGCACAGGGCGACCAGGACCGCGAAGTACCGCTTGGTGCGGTCCAGCGCGAACGCCGGGACGGTGCCCGTCCCCGCCAGCCCACCGCGCTCGACGCTGCGGAAGGCGTGCCGCGGCGCCCAGACGTCGAAGGTGAGCAGGTCGCCCGCGGCGGGCAGGGTCACGCGCGCCAGCTCGAACGGCACGGGCGCCTCCACGCGCCCCGGGGCGACCTTGATGTGCTCGCCGGCGCCCTCCGGGTTCTCCACCACGTAGGTCTGGTCCTCGCTGAGATTGCTCAGCAGCCAGAACGTCCGGTGCGCGGCGATCTCCCCGGCGACCCGGGGCACTCCCGCGTGTGCGATGACGAGTCCGCCGCCGCTCGGTTCGGCTCGGCCGAACTCGACGCGCTCACCCGCGCTGATCCTGATCTGGTCGGTCACACTGCCGCACGACGGCGGCACGACGATGACGCTGTACATGGAGTCGTCCCCCTCCCCCGATTGCTCGGGGTCAACATTCCCCAGTCCAACAACGGGCAGCGTACGGGAGGCGGATGAGGGCGGGCCAAGCATTCGGACGCCTCGGCGGGTCGGTGGTCGCCGGACGGGGAACGACCCCCGGCCCTCTCCGTGGAGGGAACCGGGGGCCGCCTTTCAGGCCTGCTCCGGGGAGCGGATCAGCAGGGGCGCAGGGACCAGATCGGGTCCCAGGTCGCCGTGCCCGCCTGGTAGGCGGTCGACGTCCAGCGGACGCTGCCGTCCCTGTTGAAGAACTTGGCGACCGTGCCCGGCGTCTGGTTGTTGGTGAACGGACCGTTGCCGGTCCAGTTGGTGACGTTCCACGTCTGGCACTTGTAGAAGTCGAACTTGGTGCCGTTGACGATCATGCACAGGTGGCCGTAGCCGCAGGCCAGATCCTGCGCGGCCTTGGTCCTGGGCGCCTCGGTGACGGTCAGGCCCTCGTACTTGACCGCGTCGGCGGACACGTGCAGGGGCTTCGGCTTGTCGGCCAGCACCTCCTCGGCCGCCTGCTGGAGAGCGGTCACCCTGGTGCCGGCCGGGTCGGCGGCGGTGGCCGCGACCGTGGAGCCGGCGACCAGGGCGGAGGCCGCGAGGAGCAGCGCGGCGGGCTTGATGATGTTCACTGTTGTTTCCCCCATGAACGTCGGTGTCGTACCGCCGAAGCGGTGTGCTCACACCGTGCCCGGGGCGCCCGCCGCGCGGTACCTCGTAACTCTCAGGGTCACTTCTTCCCGCGCGGCGTGTACTCCTTGAGGTGGTGGGCGACGCGGTCGGCGTAGTCGCGGTACTTCGGGGGAACGCCGTTCGCGTCGTTCACCTTGCGGTACGACGTCCGGTAGGCGACGGCGATCAGCACCCGGCGGTCGCCCGGCAGGCCCGCGTCGAGGCGCGGCGTGATCCAGCACAGGTAGCGGCCCATCGCCGGAATGGACTCGGCGGGCGGGAACGGGGGCTCGGGGACGGTCTCGCCGGGTGTGCCGTCCTCGTTCATCCACCAGCGCAGGACGGTCGGGGTCCAGCGGGCGATGCCGTACTCGTTCGTCGCGGGGTCGGAGAGGGACGGGTCGAAGTCGCTCTCCACCTTCAGTATGGCCGCGATCAGGGGCGGGCTGACCTCCTCGCGGTCGCAGTCGTGCGCCGTCTCGACGATCAGCAGGCGGTAGGCGGGCGGCACGCCCCGGTCGGTGCGCAGCTCGGTGGAGCCGTAGGCGGCGGCGGAGACCGTCGCGGTGCGGCCGCCAGGGCCTTGTCCGGCGGATTCGGGGCCGCCTCCGGCTCCGCCGTCGTCGTCGTTCCGGGTGCTGATCCCATAGCCGAGCGCGGCGACGAACACGGCGACGACCACGGTGCCGGCCGCCGCGGCGAGGACCGCCCGCCGGGGGCGCGTGCGGCGCGGCAGGACGGACCGGAGGAGCGAGAGGGACCGGAGGGGCTGGAGCGACGAGAAGGACGGGAGAGACCTGACGGGCCGGAAGGATCCGCCGGGCCCGACGGACCGGATGGTCCCGGCGGATCTGGCGGATCTGGCGGAAGGGGTGGACCGGAGGGACCCGGCGGGTCGGACAGAGCCGTCCGTGGTCGCCGCCACGCGTCGTGACAAGGCGTCCGTGCCGATGCGTTCGGCGTGCGTACGGGTCAGACACGCGCCCACGATCTCCCGCCACACCTCGGGCAGCGCGGGTGACAGCCGCAGCTCCTCGGTGCCGCGCGCGTAGGCGGCCCCGGCGTCGCGGCGGGCCGTCGGGGTGCCGCCGGGCAGCGGGAACGACCCGGTGAGCACGAGGTGGGCGAGGACGCCGAAGGCCCATACGTCGGCGGAGGGCCGGATGCGGCGGCCGCGTTCGTCGATCTCGGACCAGAGCAGTTCGGGCGGGGTGTAGTCCGGGGTGGAGAAGGCGGGAGTGTAGGCATGGGTGCCCTCCAGCTCGGCGGCCATGTTGAAGTCGGCGAGCCGGGCCGAACCGTCCCGCATCAGCAGCACGTTGGCCGGTTTCAGGTCGCCGTGCACCCACCCGGCGTGGTGCAGCTGGTGCAGGCCCTCGCAGACCTGCGCGAGCAGCGCGGCACCGGCGGCGGGGCGCGGTGACGCGGCCAGCAGGGCGGACAGCGAGCCCTCCGCCTTCTCCAGTACGAGGACGGTGGCGCCGTCGAGGGCGGGGCGGGCCGCGTCGTCGACGACGAGGGTCTCGTACATCCGCACCAGCCGGGGCCGCCGCAGCCTGCGGTGCAACTCCACCTCGCGCTCGACGAGTTCGCGCAGGTGTGTCAGCTGGCGGGGCGTGCCCGTACCGGTGGGCAGGAACTTCAGGGCGGCCGTGCGCGGCAGACCGGCGGCGTCGCCTTCGCCGACCCGGCGGGCCTCGTACACGCTGCCGAAGGCGCCCGTGGCGATCGGTGCCCGCACCTCCCAGACGCCGACCCGGTACCCCTTCGGCACCGTGACGGCGTACGGCTCGGTCACCGTGGCACCCGGCGTGGCGGTGCCGCGAGGACCACGAGGTCGTCCTCCCGTACGAGGTCGAAGCGGAGCGCCATGGAGACCAGCGACTCCTTCTTCCCGTTGAGCCGTGCGCCCGCCTCCGCCGCCTCCGGGCCCGGCTTGAGCCGCAGCTTCACCGCGAGGTAGTCGATGTTCCACTGGACGGACGTGCGCGACGCGGCCGGCCAGCCGGGCCGCAGCCGCTCGACGACCTGCTCCACGGTCGGCAGCGGCGCGTGCGGCGCCCCGCGCAGCCGTGGTTCGCACAGGGCGGCCAGGACGGCGAAGTACCGCTTGGTGCGGTCGACGGAGAAGGCCGGGGCGGTCGGCTCGCCGTCACTGCCGTTCTCCGCGCACAGGTAGTCGTGGCGCGGCGCCCACACCTCGACCGGCAGCAGGTCGCCCGCGGCGGGCAGCACGATCCGCGAGAACTCGAACGGCACCGGCGCGTCCAGCCGGCCCGGTGCCACCTTGATGTGCTCGCCGGCGCCCTCCGGGTTCTCCACCACGTAGGTCTGGTGGGTGGACAGGTTGCTTATGGTCCAGAAGGTGCCGTGGGCGGTGATCTCACCCGCTCTGCGCGACACTCCGTCGTGCCCGATCAGCAGGCCGCCCTCGGGCACGGACCGCCCGAAGACGAGGCGCTCGCCGGGCGCGAGCCGGAACTGGGTGCGGGTGGGTTCGTCCTCCGTGGTCGGCGGAGGTACCACGATGATGCTGTACAAGGTGCGTCTCCCCGTGCCTGACGGCTACCCACGTCAGACTATTGCGACGCACCGGGGCCGTGTCCCCCTCGTACGGGTGAGACACGGCCCCATGACGTGATTGGCGCGAAAACGCTCCGCGGTGCTTCGCCGGTGATTGCGGAGGCGACTTCAGTAACGCGGGCGCTGGAACCAGGCGGCGCCGTTGCGGTTGCCGACGAACACGGCGATCAGGATGCCGAGCACCAGGTGGATTATGCCGAAAACGGTGAACGGGTAGATGGCGATGACCGCGGTGAGGATGCCGAAGACCAGGGCGGTGACGCGCAGGCCGTTGCCGCCGGACTTGAACTTCGCGGCCAGGACGGCCGCCCAGACGCCCCAGACCAGGGCGAGCACCGCTATGCCCCACAGCGCGCCGGTCGGGTAGTCGGCCAGCTCGTCGAAGGCGGGATCGTCCTTGGCCTGGTCGACCGCCACCGCCGACATGGCGAACAGGACGGTGCCGATGACCTGGAAGCCGACGATCACCCACAGCATGACGCGAGCGGCACTGACGGTGCCCGGCATCGAGGTGGGAGCGCCGCCGTAGGGCTGCTGCACGGGCGGGGCCGCCGGGTAGCCGTAACCGGGCTGCCCCGGGGGCTGCTGCTGCGGGTAGCCGTAGTTCGGCTGCTGGCCGTGCGGCTGGCCCTGTGGCGGGCCGTAGGGGTTGTTCGGGTCGCCGAAACTCATGGCGGGACTTCCTCCGTCGCTGTCAAGTGCGGGGACGACGCGCGGCTCGACTCGGAGGAGGTTCGTCGTAGCGGTTCGTCCCCCCGGTACGGCCCCGCGGCACTGTGCTGCCCAATCGTTCTTGACCGGTCTCTTACTTGTCCAGCCCGGTCGCAAGGTGTTGTGCAAGTGCAACAGCGTCGATCATGTACGGACACAGTGGGACACGTTCCGTAGCGCCCGGGTTGGTGCCCCGGTGGGGCGCCGGCGAGGCCCCGGTGAAGTCCTCCGGTGGTGCCCGGATGCCGGGCGGATTGGAACCGGGGGCCGGTCATCCGCGAGGATGGGGGCATGACCGCCCAGATTCTCGATGGCAAGGCCACCGCAGCCGCGATCAAGTCCGAACTGACCGCCCGCGTGGCGGCGCTGAAGGAGAAGGGCGTCACGCCCGGCCTCGGCACCGTCCTGGTCGGCGACGACCCCGGCAGCCAGAAGTACGTCGCGGGCAAGCACCGCGACTGCGCGCAGGTCGGTATCGCCTCCATCCAGCGCGAACTGCCGGGCACGGCGACGCAGGAGGAGATCGAGGCGGTCGTCCGCGAGCTGAACGAGGACCCGGCCTGCACCGGTTACATCGTCCAGCTGCCGCTGCCCAAGGGCATCGACGAGAACCGCATCCTGGAACTGATGGACCCGGACAAGGACGCGGACGGCCTGCACCCGATGAACCTCGGCCGCCTCGTGCTGAACGAGCCGGCGCCGCTGCCCTGCACCCCCAACGGCATCCTCACCCTCCTGCGCCGCTTCGGTGTGGAGATCAAGGGCGCCGAGGTCGTGGTCGTCGGCCGCGGCGTCACCATCGGCCGGCCGATGCCGCTGCTGCTCACCCGGCGCAGCGAGAACGCCACCGTGACCCAGTGCCACACCGGCACCCGGGACCTGGCCGCCCACCTCAAGCGCGCGGACATCGTCATCGCCGCGGCCGGCTCCCCGCACCTGGTCCGCCCCGAGGACGTCAAGCCCGGCGCGGCCGTCCTCGACGTCGGCGTCTCGCGCAACGCCGAGGGCAAGATCATGGGCGACGTCCACCCCGGCGTCGCCGAGGTCGCCGCCTGGATCTCCCCGAACCCCGGCGGCGTCGGCCCCATGACCCGGGCCCAGCTGCTCGTCAACGTGGTGGAGGCGGCGGAGCGCAGTGCCGGCTGACGACACCGACGCCGAGCGCCCGGAGGAATCGGGAAGCCAGAGGACGCAGGGGGGGCCGAGGGCTCAGGAGAGCCCAAAGGGTCAGGAGAGCCCCGGGACTCAGGAGAGCCCCGGGACTCAGGAGAGCCCCGGGACTCAGGAGAGCCCGGGGACACAGGTACGCCCGGAGGGTCAGGGGTGCCCGAAGGTTCAGGAGAGCCCGGAGGGCGGCGCGGGCAGTTCCGAGGGCATCACCGTCAGGGATCCCGTCAGCGCGCCCGACGCACAGGGCAGGCCTCGGCGGATCACCCGACGGTTCCCGCTCTTCACCCGCGACACCGCGCGTCCCGAGGGCGGTGGCAGGGCCGCCGCCGGTGACGCCCCGGCGCCCGCCCGGCAGTGGCCGATCCTGCTCGTGGTCGGCCTGGTCGGGTTGGGCCTGCTGCTGACCGCGCTGGACGTGTTCCGCTGGGGTCTGGTCCTGATCGGCGCCGCGCTGCTGTTCGGCGCCGCGCTCCGCTGGATGATCCCCAACGTCGGCATGCTCGCCGTGCGCTCGCGCTTCACGGACATCGCCACCTACGGAATCCTGGGCCTCAGCATCGTCCTGCTGTCGTTGATGGCCCAGCCGAAGCCACTGCTGGAGATCCCGTTCCTGAAGGACACCCTGCACTTCACTGTCAGCTAGGAAATCGCTGTGAGCCGGGAACTCGCCTTCAGGGCGAGCCGGGGCCTGTCCGACATGCCGGCCCCGGCGGCGGCCCGTCCTCACCCCCGTGGAAGGACGGGCCGCCGCCGGGACCCACACTCCTGTACGCGGAACGCGCTGATCAACGCCTGTCAGGGCGCTGTGGCACGGAAGTGACCGTTCCGCTACTCCGCTACTCCGATGTACGCGCCGTGCAACACGAGGCACGTGTGCCGAGCGTGACCGTCCACGTGCGTTCCGTCGGGCGGGGTGTTGACAAGTTCGCGGATTTACCGCGAAGTCGTTCAGGGACAGCGTTAGCCTCAGGGGCTCGGTTCAGGGCATGGGGAGGCCGGTGGGACACTGGACCACGGGTCGGTGGGCGTGCGACGGTGCACGTTCGCGACCTCTGTGCTCCTGTGCGCCCCCACCCCGGGAACTGAGATCCTGACCGGGCGCATCCCTGTGGGTAGCCAGACGGGGACTTCGGGCGGGACGCCGCGCGCGGGACCAAGCGGGGAACGAACAGCACGTCACCGGGGGGAAGAGGGGGAAGCAATGCCTCGTTGGAAGGCCTTGCCGGATGAGCTCGATCCGCAGATCAGAGAGTTCACCAGCCAGTTGCGCCGACTCGTGGACCGCAGCGAGCTGAGTGTCGCGTCGGTCGCCGACGCGACGGGCTACAGCAAGACGTCCTGGGAGCGCTATCTGAACGGCCGGCTGCTGGCGCCGAAGGGCGCCATCGTGGCCCTGGCCGAGGTGACGGGGACCAACCCCATGCACCTGACCACCATGTGGGAGCTGGCCGAGCGCGCCTGGAGCCGCTCGGAGATGCGCCATGACATGACCATGGAGGCCATTCGGATCTCCCAGGCGCGTGCCGCGCTGGGTGAGCTGGGCGCGCCCGCGGCCAAGTCGGGCAGCGGCGGCAGGAGCGGCAGGGGGAGCCGGACCGGCCGCCACGGCGGCGGAGCGACGGCCACACCCGGGATCGCGGGGCCGGCCGGTGTGTCGCCCACGCTGCCGCCCTCGGTGCCCGTGCAGCCGACGGCCGCGGACAGCCCCGACTCGGCCGTCGGTACGGTCCGGGGCGGCGGCGCGTCCGGCGCGCCCTCGGTCCCGTCGTCCGGCGGCGCCGCCGACGGCAACTCGTGGGGCATCGCCGGATACCGGGGCCCGGCGCCGACCGGTGACCGCGCGGCGCGGCCCGGGTCGGGGCCCGGCACAGGCCCCGGGGGAACCGCGCGCACCACGGCGATGCCTGCCGCCACCGCACCGAACGGCCACGGGCCGTCGGGACACGCTGGACCCTCGGGACAGGCAGGACACGCGGGACCCTCGGGACAGGCGGGATCACCGGGACCCTCGGGGCCGGCGGGCACGTTCGGCGAGCCCCCGCGTGACGGCTCCCGTTCGCGCGGCAGGTCCTCCGGCGGCGGCAACAAGCGGATGACGACGTTCGTCGCGGGTGTCGTCGGCGTGCTCGTCGTGATCGCGGGCGCCTTCTTCCTTCTGAACGACGGCGGTGACAAGGAGAACGAGGGCGCCAAGCCCTCCCCGTCGCCCACCGTGAGCACCGACACCGAGCTGCCGCCGGGCGTCAAGTGCAGCGGTGACGCCTGCACCGGCAAGGACCCGGAGATCATGGGCTGCGGCGGCGACCTGGTGACCACCGCCGCGACCGCCACCGTCGGCACGGCCGCCGTCGAGGTCCGTTACAGCGAGACGTGCGGTGCCGCGTGGGCCCGCGTCACCCAGGCGGCACAGGGTGACGAGGTCCAGGTGAGCGCGGGCGGCAAGAACCCGCAGACGGGCACGGTCACCGGGGCGGCCGACACCGTCGCGTACACCCCGATGGTGGCGGTGAAGTCCGCGGCCGATGCCAAGGCGTGTGTGACGCTGACGGCGGGCCAGAAGGGCTGCACGGAGTAGCAGGCCGCACGGGGGAGCGGCCCGCAAGCGGCCCGCACGGGGGAGCGGCCCGCAAGCGGCCCGCGGGGGGTGCGGAACCGCACGGAGGGAGCAGCCCGCACGAGGGGTGCGGCCCGCACGGACACGTGTGGCCGCCCGCACCGGAAGAAAACCGTCCGCGGCAGGCATGGCCCGCCGTGTCACGGGCACGCGAGAGGTACCCCCACGGGAGTCCGGCAACGGTATCCCCGAACGGCGGTCGCTTCGTCCCCCTCTCCCGGACAGGCGGCCGCCTCTTCATGTCCCCGCGCGGCTCCGTGCCCCCGCCCCCGCCCCGCGCCGGCCCCGCCGCGCACCCGCCCCGCGCCCCCGTTCACGCACGTGGGTGACCCGGCGGTGGTCCTGTGGGCCGGGCCACACCGACCCGGACGTCCCGGCCACCGGAGGCGCGATAGCCTGACGGCTGGATGGATCTCTTGATACCAAGAGATCGATCAAACGCCCGGGGCAGGGACGCCCCACCGCCAGCTGTCATACGGAGAACGCCATGACCCGCACTCCCGTGAACGTCACCGTCACCGGCGCGGCCGGCCAGATCGGTTACGCCCTGCTCTTCCGCATCGCCTCCGGCCAGCTGCTCGGCGCGGACGTGCCGGTCAAACTGCGCCTCCTGGAGATCACCCCGGCGCTCAAGGCCGCTGCGGGCACCGCGATGGAGCTGGACGACTGCGCGTTCCCGCTCCTCCAGGGCATCGAGATCACCGACGACCCGAACGTCGCCTTCGACGGCGCCAACGTCGCCCTCCTCGTGGGCGCCCGTCCGCGTACCAAGGGCATGGAGCGCGGTGACCTCCTGGAGGCCAACGGCGGCATCTTCAAGCCCCAGGGCAAGGCCATCAACGACCACGCCGCGGACGACATCAAGGTCCTCGTCGTCGGCAACCCGGCCAACACCAACGCCCTGATCGCCCAGGCCGCCGCCCCGGACGTACCGGCGGAGCGCTTCACCGCGATGACCCGCCTGGACCACAACCGCGCGCTGACCCAGCTCGCGAAGAAGACGGGCTCGACGGTCGCCGACATCAAGCGCCTGACCATCTGGGGCAACCACTCCGCCACCCAGTACCCGGACATCTTCAACGCCACCGTCGCCGGCAAGAACGCCGCCGAGGTCGTGGGCGACGAGAAGTGGCTGGCCGAGGAGTTCATCCCGACCGTCGCCAAGCGCGGCGCCGCCATCATCGAGGCCCGCGGTGCCTCGTCGGCCGCCTCCGCCGCCAACGCCGCCATCGACCACGTCCACACCTGGGTCAACGGCACCGCCGAGGGCGACTGGGCCTCCATGGGCATCCCGTCCGACGGCTCCTACGGCGTCCCGGAGGGCATCATCTCCTCCTTCCCGGTCACCACGAAGGACGGAAAGTACGAGATCGTCCAGGGCCTGGAGATCAACGACTTCTCCCGCGCCCGCATCGACGCCTCCGTCAAGGAGCTCTCGGAGGAGCGCGAGGCGGTCCGCGCGCTCGGCCTCATCTGACACGTCGCACCACCCCACCGCCGGACCAGTCGTCCGGCCGGTGCACCGGTCCCCGGATCCGCCACGGCGGTCCGGGGACCGACGCGTTTCCCCGGCGCTCTGTTGACGTTTCGGGCCTGTCGGCCCCGTCCCTCCCCTATGCTGCTGCCTCTCAACTCGACCGAAGTCGCCGGACTTCACGCGCATCGGGGGATCGGCGTGAGCACCGCCTACGTGCCGCAGCAACCACAGCAGAGCAACGCGGGGACACCACCGGAGCCCCCGCCCACCCCGCCCTACGCCAGCGAGGCGACCCGGCTGCTGTGCGCGGGCGCCTATCTGGACCCCGGTTACCGGGACCGCGTCATCGACGAGCTGTATCTCGACGAGCAACGGGTCGTGGCGCCGTCGCTCGGCTTCGACGCGGCCCGGGTCCTCGCGCACGCCCTGCGGGCCCGCCGGCTGGAGCTGCTGTGGTCCGCCGCCGTCATCGGACTGTGGGTGGTGGGGCTGCCACTCAGCGGCTGGCTGCTCGCCGTGTTCCTGTGGCCCAGTGTGCTGCTCGCCCTCGCCCCCTGGATCAGGGGCCGCGGCGAGCGACCGCCGCTGTACCGGCGGCTCCTGGCCTTCGTGGCGCGCTGGTGGGGGCGACTCCAGTTCGCCTTCTTCATGTTCATCCTGATCGCCGTCGCGTTCGGCGGCGGCTCGGACGACGACTCCTCGTACGGATCGTCGGACTACTTCTACGGCTCCGGCGGCCCCGGTGGCTCCGACTGGCAGGAGTTCTCCGACGTGGCCCTCCCGTCCGTCGGGGACGGCGCCGCTCTGATCGAGGTCTGGCAGGCCTGGCTCGGGATCGCCGTCCTCGTGCTGATCGGGATGTGCGTGGCCGCGCAGCGCGACCAGCTCGCCCGCGCGCTCGCCGCCGAACTCTCCCCGGAACGCTTCCCGGACGCCGCCGGTGACCCGGCGGAGAAGGCCGAGGGCGGGCGGTTCCAGCGGCTGATGCGGCGCATCAGGCTGGAACAGCACGCGCCGCTGGTCATGTACGACGAGAAGCACCCGTTCTGCGGGGCGGGAGCGGCGTACGACACCTGGGTGCTGGCCGTCGAGCTGAAGCCGGACGACGAGAAGCAGCAGCAGCCGCTCAGCAACCGCGCCGTCCTGGACCGCGTCCGGCCCCTGATCGAACAGCTGCGCCTGCCCTCCGAGTACGCGGGCGCCGGGGTGCGCGACCGGTTGCGCCGGCTGGAGCTCGACGAGTGCGTGTTCCTCCCGGCGGAGGGACTGCTCGACCGGGAGCAGGCCCCGTACAGCTGGGAGGAGTTCGAGCAGCACCGGTCGCGGGCCGTCGAGGAGGGCGGCGAGAAGCGGCGGCACTTCCTGCGGATCCGGGTCGGCGGCTGGGAGGAGGAGCTGGTCGTCACGGTCTTCGTACGTCTGCACACCCAGGGCCGGATGCTCATGCTGGAGATCGCCCCGCACGTACTGACCCCGGTGCGCGCGGACTTCAAGGACGCCGACCGCGTCTCCCACCGCTTCCGCAACAACAACGTGCTGGGCAAGGCGGCCGGGGCCGCCGCCCTGGTGCCCGGCTCCGTGGGCCGCTCCCTGCTCACCCTCGGCCGGGGCCTGGTGTACGGGTGGCGGCTGCTGACCGGCGGCCACACGGGCGCGCTCCCCGCGGGCCCCGCCGTCTCCGTACGGGAGCTGGCCTCGATGCCCACCGGGTCGACCTTCCAGGAGATGGACGTCAGCCGCTACCTCAGGAGCATCCAGGACCGCGTGGGGCACGGAGTGCGGCTCGCCCTGTCCGACGCCGGTTACGAGACCGGCGAGTTCGTCCAGAAGATCGTGAACCTCAGCAACGGCAGTACCTACATCGGCAACGCACAAGGGGCGACCTTCGCCGTCGGCGACAAGTCCCACGTCTCCTCCCATGCCTCGTCCAAGACCGCCGGCCCCGCGCCGCAGAAGGGATCCGGAAGCTGATGGCACCCAACGAGCCGAACGTTCACATCGGCAACGCCCAGGGGGCGACCTTCGCCGTCGGCGACAACGCGAACGTGACGAGCCACTACGGCACCACGGCGCCGCGCGACCAGGCCGCAGAGGAACTGCTGAGGGCGGTGAGGGAACTGCGTGCCGATCTGGCGCGGATCCAGGGCACCGAGCAGACCGCCCGGCTCGACACGGCCCTCGCGGACACCGAGGAGGAGATCACCCGCACCGGCACGGCCCCCGAGGGGCGCCTCCAGCGGCTGCGGGGCCTGTTCGAGGAGACACAGGCCGCCCTGTCCCTGTTCGCGTCCTTCGGGACGGTGGCCGGGCTGCTGGGGATGTGACCCGATGAGCGGGGGACGGCAGCGGTACTGGAACGAGACGACCCAACGCTGGGAGGACACCGAGGGCGGCACCGCACCGGTCACCCCACCACCACCGCCCCGCCCGGGGGCCGCGCCGGAGACACCCCCGGTGTCACACCACGAGAACGCCGACCACCCGCCCGGCGCCTCGCTGCCGGGGCCACCGCCCGCCCCCGGTACCTGGTCCGCGCCCGAGCTGCCCCACACCGGCTCCCGGCCGCGGCAGCACCCGCAGGCGCCGCCCCCCACCGGCACCGGCGGTCGTCCCAGCCGCCGGCTCCTGTGGTCCGTGCTGGGCGGTGCCGCCGCGGCCGGGGTCGCGGGGGCCCTCGTACTGGCGCTGGTGGTCCCGGGGGACGACGGCACGGACGACCGCGGCGACCACGCGGCGGTGTCGGCGAGCGCGTCCCCCACCCCGGAGCCTTCGGCCCCCGAGCCCTCGACGCTCCGGACCGACGAGGCCGGGACACCGGCCTCCGGCATGCCGCGGTCGCCGTCCGGCACGGCTCCCGACGGTTCCGGGGCGGCGGGCGGTCCCGAGCTGCCCGACGACTACGAGCTGCACTCCGACGCGGAGGGCTTCACCATCGCCCGTCCCGTGGGCTGGGTGCGTGAGGAGGTGCCGTCGAAGTACGGCATCGACGTGGTCAACTACCGCAGCTCCGACGGCGCACTGCGGCTGCAGGTGTACCAGGTGGAGGAGGCCTCGCCCGACGCGTCCTTCGAGCTTTTCCTCTCCGACGACACGGCCAGGGCCGACGGTTTCCGGCAGATCTCCCTGGAGACCCTGGACGACGGCGACTTCACCGGCTCCCGGCTCGAGTACCTCGCCGACTCCATCAAGGGTGAACCCGGCATCGGCACCTGGCATGTCGTCGACGAGCGCTTCCTGGCCGCCGACGGTGAGGTCTACGCGATCGCCGCCTACGGAGCGGAGGCGGACGGCCGCGAGGACGAGCGGACCATGCTGCGGACGGCCCTCGACCACTTCTGCCCGCCGTACACCACCTGCGGAACCGACGCCGACACTCTGTGACCGGACACTCACAGGGTGGGCGGTTCGTTCCGTTCCGTCTCTTTGTTCAGTGACTCGGCACACTTCCGATCCCGGAACCGCATGCATCCGGGGACCAAGGGCATGAGCACCCGGTCCCGTGCATGACACCTGCGTGATTCACGGGCGCTGATCAGGGAACGGAAGGCATTGACGATCATGGCGGACAGTACGGAACTCCGGGCGCGCGACACCATCCATGCCGGGGGCGAGTGGCGAGCGGCGGCCTCGGGGCACACGCGCGAGATCCTCGACCCCGCGGACGCCGCGCCGTTCGCCGTGATCGCGGAAGGCGACGCGCAGGACACCGACCTGGCGGTGGCCGCCGCCCGGCGCGCCTTCGACTCGGGCGAGTGGCCGCACACCCCGGTCGCCGAACGCGCCGCCCTGCTGCGCCGCGTCGCCGGCCTGCTGGTGCGCGACCGCGAGACGCTCGGCCTGCTGGAGAGCCGCGACGCGGGCAAGACCGTCGAGGAGGGCCGGGTCGACATCGACTGCGTCGCCGACGCCTTCCGCTACTTCGCGGACCTGGTCGCCGGCGAGGCCCCCGGCCGGGTCGTCGACGCGGGCTCGCCCGACATCCACAGCGTCGTCGTGCACGAGCCGGTCGGCGTCTGCGCGATGATCACGCCCTGGAACTACCCGCTCCTCCAGGCCAGCTGGAAGATCGCCCCGGCACTCGCCGCCGGCAACACCTTCGTGATCAAACCCAGCGAGATCACCCCGATGACCACCGTCGCCCTGATCGACCTGCTGGTCGAGGCCGGCCTCCCCACCGGCGTCGCCAACATCGTCACCGGACCCGGCCACACCGTCGGCGCCCGGCTCGCCGAGCACCCCGACGTCGACCTGGTCTCCTTCACCGGCGGCCTGATCAGCGGCACCAAGGTGGCCCAGGCCGCCGCCGTCACCGTCAAGAAGGTCGCCCTCGAACTCGGCGGCAAGAACCCCAACGTCGTCTTCGCCGACGCCTGCGCGACCGAAGAGGGCTTCGACACCGCCGTCGACCAGGCCCTCAACGCCGCCTTCATCCACAGCGGCCAGGTCTGCTCCGCCGGCGGCCGGCTCATCATCGAGGAGTCGGTCCGCGAACGCTTCGTCGCCGAACTCGCCCGCCGCGCCGCGAGGATCCGCCTCGGCCGCGGCACCGAGGACGGCGTCGAGTGCGGCCCGCTCGTCTCCGAGCAGCAGCGCGCCAAGACCGAGAACTACGTCGCCTCCGCGCTGGCCGAGGGCGCCGAACTGCGCTGCGGCGGCAAGCGCCCCGAGCCGTCCCCCCAGCGGCCGGAGACGGGCTACTTCTACGAGCCGACCCTCCTCGACCACTGCCACCGGGAGATGAAGGTCGTACGGGAGGAGGTCTTCGGACCGGTGCTCACCGTCGAGACCTTCCGTACCGAGGACGAGGCCGTAGCCCTCGCCAACGACACCGAGTACGGTCTGGCCGGTGCCGTCTGGACCGCCGACGCGGGACGGGCCCGCCGGGTCGCGGGCCGGCTCCGGCACGGCACCGTCTGGATCAACGACTTCCACCCCTATCTCCCGCAGGCGGAGTGGGGCGGCTTCGGCAAGAGCGGCGTCGGCCGCGAACTGGGCCCCGCGGGGCTCGCCGAGTACCGCGAGAGCAAGCACGTCTACCAGAACCTCGCCCCGAAGCCCGTCCGCTGGTTCGCCGGCTGACCCGGCTCAGCTCCAGCCCCAACCCCGGCTTCAGCCCCGTCCCGGCCCGGCTCACCGCCCCTCCCCGCCCGCCGCCGCACCCCCCGCCCGGCTTCCCGTCCGGAACCCCGTCCGCTCACCCTCTGGAGTACCCCCATGCCCGAGACCACCCATGTCTACGACTACGTCGTCATCGGCGGCGGCACCGCGGGATCGGTGATCGCCTCCCGACTCACCGAGAACCCGGACGTCACCGTCGCCGTCATCGAGGGCGGCCCCAGCGACGTCGGCCGCGATGACGTGCTGACCCTGCGCCGCTGGATGGGCCTGCTCGGCGGGGAGCTGGACTACGACTACCCCACCACCGAACAGCCACGCGGCAACTCGCACATCCGGCACAGCCGCGCCCGGGTGCTCGGCGGCTGCTCCTCCCACAACACCCTCATCGCCTTCAAGCCGCTGCCGTCCGACTGGGACGAGTGGGAGGCGGCCGGTGCCAAGGGCTGGGGCGCGGTGCCGATGGAGGCGTACTACGCGCGCCTCAAGAACAACATCGTCCCGGTCGACGAGAAGGACCGGAACGCCATCGCCCGCGACTTCGTCGACTCCGCGCAAAAGGCCCTGGGGGTGCCCCGCGTCGAGGGCTTCAACAAGAAGCCGTTCACCGAGGGCGTCGGCTTCTTCGACCTCGCCTACCACCCCGAGGACAACAAGCGGTCCTCGGCTTCGGTGGCGTACCTGCACCCGGTGATGGACGAGCGGCCCAACCTCACGCTCATGCTGGAGACCTGGGCGTACGAGCTCCAGCTCGACGGGACCCGCGCCGAGGGCGTCCACGTCCGCACCAAGGACGGCGAGGAGATCCTCGTCCGGGCGCGGAACGAGGTCGTACTCTGCGCCGGCGCGGTCGACTCGCCCCGCCTGCTGCTGCACTCGGGCATCGGCCCCCGCGAGGACCTCGAAGCACTCGGCATACCCGTGGCGCACGACCTGCCCGGTGTCGGCGAGAACCTGCTCGACCACCCCGAGTCGGTGATCGTGTGGGAGACCAACGGGCCCATCCCGGACAACTCCGCGATGGACTCCGACGCCGGTCTGTTCGTGCGCCGCGACCCCGAACACCCGGGCCCCGACCTGATGTTCCACTTCTACCAGATCCCGTTCACGGACAACCCGGAGCGCCTCGGCTACGAGCGCCCGGAGTTCGGCGTCTCCATGACCCCGAACATCCCCAAGCCGAAGTCCCGCGGCCGGCTCTACCTGACCAGCGCCGACCCGTCCGTGAAGCCCGCCCTGGACTTCCGCTACTTCACCGACGAGGACGACCACGACGGCCGCACCCTCGTCGACGGCATCAGGATCGCCCGCGAGGTCGCCAGGACCGAGCCGCTGGCCGGCTGGCTGGGGCGCGAGGTCTGCCCCGGCCCGGACGTCACCGGCGACGAGGAGCTGAGCGAGTACGCCCGCAAGGTCGCCCACACCGTCTACCACCCGGCGGGTACCTGCCGAATGGGCGCCGCCACGGACGAGCAGGCCGTCGTCGACCCCGAGCTGCGCGTCCGCGGCCTGGAGGGCCTCCGCATCGCCGACGCCTCCGTCTTCCCGACCATGCCCGCCGTGAACCCGATGATCGGCGTCCTCATGGTCGGCGAGCGCGCCGTCGAGCTGATCGGCGGTGACGCCCGATGAGCGCCACCGCCAGCGCCAGTACGCCGCCGGGTACCGACGAGTCCACCGCTCCCGTCTTCTCCGTGGACGGCCTGTGGAAGGTCTTCGGCCCCAAGGCCGCCCGGGTCCCCGCCGACCCCGGGCTGAGCGCCCTGAGCCCGGCCGAGCTGCGCTCGCGCACCGGATGCACGGCCGCCGTCGCGGACGTCTCCTTCGACGTGCGCAAGGGCGAGGTCTTCGTCGTCATGGGCCTGTCCGGCTCCGGCAAGTCCACCCTCGTACGCTGCCTGACCCGGCTGATCGAGCCGACGGCCGGGTCCATCGCCATCGACGGCGAGGACGTCCGCGCGATGGACAGGTCCCGGCTGCGCGAACTGCGCCGCCACCGCGCCGCGATGGTCTTCCAGCACTTCGGCCTGCTCCCGCACCGCACGGTCCTCGACAACGTGGCGTACGGCCTGGAGGTCCAGGGCATGGGCCGCGCCGAACGCCGCGAGCGCGCCGCCGCCATCGTCGCCAAGGTCGGCCTGGAGGGCCTGGAGCACCGCCGCCCCGGCCAGCTCTCCGGCGGTCAGCGCCAGCGCGTCGGCCTCGCCCGCGCCCTCGCCGTCGACCCCGAGGTGCTGCTCTTCGACGAGCCGTTCAGCGCGCTCGACCCGATGATCCGGCGGGACATGCAGGAGGAGGTCGTCCGGCTGCACCGCGAGGAGGGCCGCACGATGGTCTTCATCACCCACGACCTCCAGGAAGCCCTCAAGCTCGGCGACCGCATCGCCCTGATGCGCGACGGCCGCGTGGTCCAGCTCGGCACCCCGGAGGAGATCGTCGGCTCGCCCGCCGACGACTACGTCCGGGAGTTCGTCCGCGACGTGCCCCGCGAGCAGGTCCTCACCGTCCGTACGGCCATGCGCCCCGCCTCCTCGGCCGACGAGGCCGGTACCGGCCCCGCGCTCCGGCCCGGCGCCACCGTCTCCGAGGCCATCGAGGCCGTCGCCCGCGCCGGCTCCCCGGCCCGCGTGATGGACGACGGCCGCTGCCTGGGCGTGGTCGACGCGGAAGCCCTGCTGTCGGTGGTGGCGGGCACGGCGGGCACGGACGACGCGGCTGCGGGCAGCCGTGCCGCTGGGGCGGCACCGGCCGAGCGCCGTGCGCCGGCCACCCCGGCACCCGCCCCCACCGAGGAGCCGGCGTAATGGCAACGATCACCGCACCGGCCCACAAGCCCGCCCGGCCAGGCATCCTCACCCACCCAGCCGTACGCAAGCTCCTGACCCTGGCGGCGCTCGCCGCCGTCCTCGTCCCGCTCGCCGTCACCCAGTGGGGCGGCACCACCTGGCCGTCCGCCCTCACCGTCGACGTCTCCGAGCCGCTCGGCAGGGCCAGCGACTGGATCATCGACAACCGCGACAGCCACCCGCTGTTCCTCCACTTCTTCGGCCACGTCAGCAACGTCGTCGTCATCGCCGTACGCGCCGTCTACCTCGCCCTGCTCGCCGTCGGCTGGGCCGTGGTCACCGCGATCGGCGCCCTGATCGCCTGGCGCGTGGCCGGCGTGCGGCTGGCGCTCGGCACCGCGGCCGCGTTCCTGGCCTGCGGCCTGCTCGGCATGTGGGTGCCGACCATGCAGACCCTCGCCCTGATGGTCGTCGCCGTCCTCGCGTCGGTCGCCGTGGGCGCCCTGCTGGGCCTGGCCGCGGGCCTCTCCGACCGCATGGACCGCGTCCTGCGCCCGGTGCTCGACACCATGCAGGTACTCCCGGCCTTCGCCTATCTCCTCCCCGTCGTCCTGGTCTTCGGCATCGGCGTCCCCGCCGCCGTCCTGGCCACCGTCGTCTACGCCGCCCCGCCCATGGCCCGGCTCACCGCCCTCGGCCTGCGCGGCGCCGACAAGGAGGTGCTGGAGGCCGTCGAGTCGCTCGGCACCACCGCCCGCCAGCGGCTGCTGACCGCCCGCATCCCTCTGGCCCGCAAGGAACTGCTCCTCGGCCTCAACCAGACGATCATGATGGCGCTCTCCATGGCCGTCATCGCCTCCGTCATCGGCGCCGGCGGCCTCGGCGACCGCGTCTACCAGGCGCTCGCCTCGGTCGACGTGGGCGCGGCGCTCGCGGCCGGCATCCCCATCGTGCTGCTCGCCGTCGTCCTCGACCGCGTCACCGGCGCGGCGGGGGAGCGGCTCGGTGAGACCGGGAAGTCGCCGATGACCTGGCTGTACGTCGTGGCCGCCGCCGCGGCCGTCGCGGTCGCCGGACGGATCGCCGGGTTCCTCGACTGGCCCGACACGTGGGAGGTGAACATCGCCGAGCCCGTCAACCGGGCCGTCGACTGGATGACCGCCCACCTCTACTCCGGCGTCCCCGTCGTCGGCGGCACCGCCGACTGGGCCGCCCACTTCACCAGCTGGGTCCTCAACCCGCTCCGGGACGGCCTCCAGTGGCTGCCCTGGTGGTCCGTACTGCTCGTCGTCGCCGCCCTGGCCTGGCTGATCGGCACCTGGCGCACCGCGCTCACCGCCGTCCTCGCCATGGCCGCCATCGGCGTGCTCGGCGTGTGGAACCCGTCCCTGGACACGCTCTCGCAGGTCCTCGCCGCCGTCGCCGTGACCCTGGTCATCGGCTTCGCGACGGGCGTCGCCGCCGCCCGCGGCGACCGCTTCGAGCGCGCGCTGCGGCCCGTCCTGGACGTGTTCCAGACGATGCCGCAGTTCGTGTACCTGATCCCGGTCGTCGCCCTCTTCGGCGTGGGCCGCGCCCCCGCCGTGGCCGCCGCGGTCGTCTACGCCCTGCCGGCCGTGGTCCGCATCACCGCCCAGGGGCTGCGCCAGGCCGACCCGGCCGCCATGGAGGCGGCCCGTTCGCTCGGCGCCACCAGCGGGCAGCAACTGCGGCAGGTCCAGCTCCCGCTGGCCCGCCGGTCCCTGCTGCTCGCCGTCAACCAGGGCGTCGTCCTCGTCCTCGCCGTCGTCATCATCGGCGGCCTGGTCGGCGGTGGCGCGCTCGGCTACCAGGTCGTCTTCGGCCTGGCCCAGGGCGACCTGGCGACCGGCCTGGTGGCCGGCGCGGCGATCGTCTGCCTCGGCCTGATGCTCGACCGGATCACCCAGCCGACCGAACGCCGTACGAGGAAGGGAGCCTGACATGCGGATGCGTATGCGGATGCGTACCACCACCGCCGTCGCCCCGGCCGCCGCGCTGACGCTGCTGACCGGCTGCGGCGCCGCCGACATGACCAAGCAGGCGTCCCCGTACGCCAACGCCGAGGGCGCCAGGACCGTCACCCTGTCCGTGCAGTCCTGGGTCGGTGCCCAGGCCAACGTGGCCGTCGCCCAGTACCTGCTGGAGCACGAGCTGGGCTACCGCGTCGACACCGTCCAGGTCGACGAGGTCCCCGCCTGGGACGCGCTCAGCCAGGGCCGGGTCGACGCCATCCTGGAGGACTGGGGCCACCCCGAGCAGGAGCAGCGCTACGTCGAGGACAAGAAGACCATCGCCCCCGGCGGCGACCTCGGCGTCACCGGCCACATCGGCTGGTTCGTCCCGACGTACTTCGCGGAGAAGCACCCGGACGTGACGGACTGGAAGAACCTGAACAAGTACGCCGAGCTGCTGCGCACCGCGGAGAGCGGCGACAAGGGCCAGCTGATGGACGGCTCCCCGTCCTACGTCACCAACGACAAGGCGCTGGTGGAGAACCTCGACCTGGACTACAAGGTCGTCTTCGCCGGCTCCGAGGCCGCCCAGATCACCCAGATGCAGCAGTTCGCCAAGGAGAAGAAGCCCTTCCTGAGCTACTGGTACACCCCCCAGTGGCTCTTCGAGAAGGTGCCGATGACCGAGGTGAAACTGCCGCCGTACGAGGAGGGCTGCGACGCCGACCCGGCGAAGGTCGACTGCGCCTACCCGGTCACCGAGCTGCAGAAGTACCTCAACGCGGACTTCGCGCAGAACGGCGGCGAGGCCGCGGAGTTCCTGAAGGACTTCAAGTGGACGACCGAGGACCAGAACCAGGTCTCCCTGATGATCGCCGAGCAGAAGATGCGGCCCGAGGAGGCGGCGGAGAAGTGGGTGGACAGCCACGAGTCCGTGTGGAAGCGGTGGCTGCCCTGACCCTCACTTCGCGAGTTCGTCCGCGATCTCCCGCAGCGCACGCGCCGCCCGCCGCTGGAGCCCCGGCCCGAAGGTGACGCGGGTGGCCCCGAGTCCGCCGAGTTCGGCGGGCGAGGGGCCCTGGCCGGGCAGCGCGCCCACGTTGACCGGCCCCTGGATCCCGGCCCGCAGCAGCGGCAGTACACCGACCGGGGCGAAGATCGGGTACACGCAGTCGGCGCCGGCGGCGACGTACAGCGCGGCCCGCCCGATCGCCGCCCCCGGGTCGTCGACGCCCCTGACGAACGTGTCGACCCGGGCGTTGACGAAGAGCCGGTCCCCGGCCGCCGCCCGCACCTCGGCCAGCCACTCGGCGTGCTCGTGCGGGTCCTTGAGCACCCCGTCGACGGAGTCCTCCAGGTTGCAGCCCACGGCGCCGGCCTCCAGCAGCCGCTCCACCAGTTCCTTCGGCGCCAGCCCGTACCCGTCCTCGACGTCCGCCGACACGGGTACGTCCACGGCCCGCGCGATCCGCGCGACGGCCGCGAACATCTCGTCGGCCGGGGTCGCCCCGTCCTCGTAGCCCAGCGACGCCGCCACGCCCGCGCTGGGCGTGGCGAGCGCCGGGAAGCCGGCCTCGGCGAAGACGCGGGCGCTCGCCGCGTCCCAGGGGCCGGGCAGCACGAGGGGGTCGTCCGGGGCGCGGCCGTGGTGAAGGGCCCGGAAGCGGTCCGCCCCGCTCACCGTCACGCGTGCTGCCCCGGGGTGTAGTGGCCCGGCGTCAGCCGGCACGTCACGCCGAACCGGTTCCAGGCGTTGATCACCGTGATCGCGGCGATCAGCTGGGCCAGCTCGGCCTCGTCGAAGTGCTTCGCGGCCTTCCCGTACACCTCGTCCGGCACGAAACCGTCCGTCAGGACGGTGACCGCCTCGGTCAGCTCGATCGCCGCGAGCTCCCTCTCCGTGTAGAAGTGCCGCGACTCCTCCCAGGCGGACAGCTGCACGATCCGCTCCACGCTCTCACCGGCCGCGAGGGCGTCCTTGGTGTGCATGTCCAGGCAGAAGGCGCAGTGGTTGAGCTGGGAGGCACGGATCTTCACCAGTTCCCTCACCTTCGGGTCCAGCCCCTGGTTGGCCGCCTTCTCCAGCCGGAGCATCGCCTTCCAGACCTCGGGCGCGTGCTTGGCCCACTCCAGCCGGGGGGCCTCCTCGGGGGCGAAGGTGTCGGAAGCCGCGGTGGTGTTCTCGTTCGTCGTCATGCTTCGAGACTAGAAGCGAGGCAGCCCACGGGTATGGTCCATTTCCATGGGGAAATCATGGGCCACTTTCGGCATCGACCTTCACCTGGACCGGTCCGGCACCGGGCTGCGCCGCGGCCTCACCGACGCCCTGCGCGAGGCCGTCCGCGGCGGCCGGCTGGCTCCCGGCACCCGGCTGCCCTCCTCGCGCTCGCTCGCCGCCGACCTGGGCGTGGCGCGCAACACGGTGGCCGAGGTCTACGCCGACCTGGTCGCCGAGGGCTGGCTCGCCGCCCGCCAGGGCTCCGGCACCCGGGTGGCCGACCGCACACCCGCCACTCCCGGCCGCGCACCCGCCACCCCCGGCACCCACGATCGCGCACCCGGCGCACCCGGCCACCGCCCGGCGCCGCCCCACCCCGCATCGCACCGCCCGGCGCCGCACCGGCGTGAGCCGGGCCGGCCCGCCTACGACCTCGTCCCCGGCACGCCGGAACTCGCGTCGTTCCCCCGGGTCCAGTGGCTGCGGGCGGCCCGCCGCGCCCTGACCGCCGCCCCCGACCGGGCCCTCGGCCACGGCGATCCCCGCGGCCGCGTCGAACTGCGCACCGCACTCGCCGGCTACCTCTCCCGCGCCCGCGGCGTGCACGCCGACCCGGACAGGATCGTCGTCTGCGCCGGCTTCCTCGGCGGCCTCGGCGTCCTCGCCGAACTGCTGCGGCACCGCGGAGCGGACTCCGTGGCGGTCGAGTCCTACGGCCTGCCCCACCACCGCCTGCTGCTCGCGCGCGCGGGCTGCGACACGCCGCCGCTGCCGTTCGACGACCGGGGCACCCGCCCCCTCGCCGACCCGGCCGCCGCCCAGGCCGCCCTGCTGACGCCCTCCCACCAGTTCCCGCTGGGCCTCCCGCTGCTCCCCGAGCGCCGGACCGCACTGATCGACTGGGCCCGCCGCACCGGCGGGCTGGTCCTGGAGGACGACTACGACGGCGAACTCCGCTACGACCGCCAGCCCGTCGGCGCCCTCCAGGGACTGGACCCCGACCGCGTCGTCTACCTGGGCACCGCCAGCAAGTCCCTCGCCCCCGCGCTGCGCCTGGGCTGGCTGGTGCTGCCGCCCTCGCTCGTCGAGGACGCCATGGACTGCATGGCGAGCCGCACCCCGGGCGCCCTGGACCAGCTCACCCTCGCGGAGTTCATCGGCTCCGGCGACTACGACCGGCACGTCAGAGCCGCCCGGCTGCGCTACCGGCGCCGCCGTGACGCCCTGGTCGCCGCCCTCGCCGAGCGCGCCCCCGAGGTGCGCGTCACCGGCATCGCCGCCGGACTGCACGCCGTCCTGCGACTGCCCCCCGGCACCGAGCAGCAGGTCGTCCGGGCCGCCGCCTGGAACGGCCTCGCGGTCCACGGCCTGTCCACGTTCCGGCACCCGGACGCCGTCGTCGCCCCGCTGGACGCCCTCGTCGTCGGCTACGGCACCCCGCCCGAGCACGCCTGGGCAGGGGCCCTGGACGCGCTCTGCCGGGCGCTGCCGTAGAGTCCCCCGGCGGCGGTCGTACACTCGATCGGTCCAACCATCGGACCAACTGACGTACAAAAGCGCGGACAACGGGGGAGACGGACATGGCACAGACCCGGCGACGGCTGCGGTCGAGCACCGTGGTGCTCGGCGGCATGGGAATGCTCGCGGCGGCCCTGAGCGCGTGCGGCTCGGACCCCGACCGGCGCTGCGTGGACCGCGACAGCTACGACTACCTCAACGGCTACAAGGTCGTCGCCGACAAGAACTGCAAGTCGGGCTCGTCCGGCGGTTCGTACGGCAAGGGCGGCAAGAAGAAGTCGGGCTCCAAGGTGGACGACGCCGACTGGTACTACGACGGCGACGTCAGCAACGGCTGGGCCGACTCCGGCACCTTCAGCCGGGAGGAGGCCGTCGACCGCGGCGGCTTCGGCTGCTCGGGCTCCGGCAGCGGCGGCGGCTGAGCCCGCCGTGGAACGCCGCACCACCGAGCCCCGCCCCGGCTGGCAGCAGACCGTGGAGGAGCAGGGCTGCATCTACCCCCTGACCCGCTACCCCGACGACTCCCTGCGCCCCTACTGGGACGAGAGCGCCTACTACGTCTTCTCCCTCCCGGAGGTCGAGGCGCTGGAGGAGGTCGTCGAGGAGCTCCACCGCATGTGCCTGGCGGCGGCCGAGCACATCGTCACCGCCGGCCGTTTCGCCGACCTCGGCATCACCGACCCGCGCGTGGTCCGGGCGGTCACCGAGGCCTGGCGGCGCCGCGCCGAACTCCCCTCCGTCTACGCCCGCTTCGACCTGCGCTACGACGGGACGGGGCCCGCCAAGCTCCTGGAGTACAACGCCGACACCCCGACCTCCCTCGTCGAGGCGGCCTCCCCGCAGTGGTTCTGGATGGAGGAGAGCTTCCCCGGCGCCGACCAGTGGAACAGCCTCCACGAGCGGCTCGTCGACGCCTGGAGGAAGCAGGCCGCCCTCCTGCCGCCCGGCAGCCCGCTGTACTTCGCGCACTCCGCGGACGACGAGCTGGGCGAGGACCTCATGACGGTCGCCTACCTCAAGGAGACCGCCGAGCAGGCCGGCCTGGAGACCGACTGGATCTCCGTGGAGGAGATCGGCTGGGACCGCCTGTCCGAGCGCTTCGTCGACAACAGGCTCCGTTTCATCCGCAGCATCTTCAAGCTCTACCCCTGGGAGTGGCTCACCACCGACCGCTTCGCCGACCACGTCCTGGACACCCTCGACAACGGCGGCGGCACCGGCACCACCCTGTGGATCGAGCCCGCCTGGAAGATGCTGCTCAGCAACAAAGCCCTGCTGGCGATCCTCTGGGAGCTGTACCCCGGCCACCCCAACCTCCTCCCGGCCTACCTCGACGGCCCCAGGGAGCTGGCCGGCACGGCGGGTTACGTCGCCAAGCCCCTGCTGGGCCGCGAGGGCGCGGGCGTCACGGTCCACGAGCCGGGCGCCGCCCCCGTCGTACGGGACGAGCCCTGCTGCTACCAGGAACTGGCCCCCCTGCCCGACTTCGACGGCAACCGCGTCGTCCTGGGCGCCTGGGTGGTGGAGAACGAGTCGGCGGGCCTGGGCATCCGGGAGTCGTCGGGCCTGGTGACGGACGGGTACGCGAGGTTCCTCCCCCACGTGATCCTGTCAACGACCCGGGACTAGAGTCCCGGGCTTGCAGAACGGGACATCGTGCCGAGCCGGGACGGCCCAGACGCCCCGCCGTCAGGTTCGCCCTCAGCGTGGCGTACGCGTCGCAGGTCTTCTTAATCACATGCTGGGCCGCCTGCGCGCCCAGACCCCACCGCGACTTCACCTGCGCGTAGGCGAGCTTGCGCAGGGCGAAGTTCTTGAACTCCCTGTGTTCGAAGGCCACCTCGCTCGCCCAGGTGGCCGCCTCGGTGCAGGCACTCGGGGTCGCCTCCGGAGCCGCCGCCTGCACGGGCGTCGGCAGCAGCCTGACCTGCACCACCAGCTTGACGATCACCGATCGCAGACACCCGCACGACGCCCCACCACGCGTTCCCCGCCCACCACCCCAACGAGTGACACCCCACACTCCGTAACCCAGACAGGGAGCAAGACTCGGCCGCTGCGCGCCGCGGTGCACGAGGACGCGATTCCTCGCGGGCTGAAGCCCCGGGGTTCCTCGCAAAAATGAGCTGAACCCGGCAGACGAAACCCGGCAAACGCGCTCCCGCGCCACCCGGTAGGCTGCCGGTGGGCCGTGACTGGCGCGCTGGGATGGACCAACCATCGGGGAGCGGCTCGAACCGCGAGTGCCGTGCGCCTGGGCCGTCCGTACCGTGAACGCTGAACACAACGTCCGGAGGCCCCCGTGTCCGCAGAGCTCACCCCCGAGTCCGTCGCCTACCGTGCCGCGCTGCAAGCGATCCGCGCCGTCGAGCCGCGCGTCGCCGACGCCATCGGCCAGGAGGTCGCCGACCAGCGCGAGATGCTCAAGCTGATCGCCTCCGAGAACTACGCCTCCCCGGCCACCCTCCTGGCGATGGGCAACTGGTTCAGCGACAAGTACGCCGAGGGCACCGTCGGCCGCCGCTTCTACGCCGGCTGCCGCAACGTCGACACCGTCGAGTCGCTGGCCGCCGAGCACGCCCGCGAGCTCTTCGGCGCCCGGCACGCCTATGTCCAGCCGCACTCCGGCATCGACGCCAACCTCGTCGCCTTCTGGGCCGTCCTCGGCGCCCGCGTCGAGGTGCCCTTCCTGGAGAAGACCGGCGTCCGCCAGGTCAACGACCTGACCGACGCCGACTGGGCCGAGCTGCGCGGCGCCTTCGGCAACCAGCGGATGCTCGGCATGTCCCTGGACGCCGGCGGCCACCTCACCCACGGCTTCCGCCCCAACATCTCCGGCAAGATGTTCGACCAGCGCTCCTACGGCACCGACCCGGCCACCGGCCTGATCGACTACGAGGCCCTGCGCGCCTCGGCCCGCGAGTTCAAGCCGCTGATCATCGTCGCCGGCTACTCCGCGTACCCCCGACTGGTGAACTTCCGGATCATGCGCGAGATCGCCGACGAGGTCGGCGCGACCCTCATGGTCGACATGGCGCACTTCGCCGGCCTCGTCGCGGGCAAGGTGCTGACCGGCGACTTCGACCCGGTCCCGCACGCCCAGATCGTGACGACGACCACCCACAAGTCGCTGCGCGGCCCGCGCGGCGGCATGGTCCTGTGCGACGACTCCCTCAAGGACCAGGTCGACCGCGGCTGCCCGATGGTCCTCGGCGGCCCGCTCCCGCACGTCATGGCAGCCAAGGCCGTCGCCCTCGCCGAGGCCCGCCGGCCCGCGTTCCAGGACTACGCGCGGCGCATCGTCGACAACGCCCGCGCGCTCGCCGAGGGTCTGACGAAGCGCGGCGCCACCCTGGTGACCGGCGGCACGGACAACCACCTCAACCTGATCGACGTGGCGTCCTCCTACGGCCTCACCGGCCGCCAGGCCGAGGCCGCGCTCCTCGACTCCGGCATCGTCACCAACCGCAACGCCATCCCGGCCGACCCGAACGGCGCCTGGTACACCTCGGGCATCCGCGTCGGCACCCCGGCGCTCACCACCCGCGGCCTGGGCACGGCCGAGATGGACGAGGTCGCGGGCCTGATCGACCGCGTCCTGACCACCACCGAGGCCGGCACCACCAAGTCGGGCGCCCCCTCCAAGGCGGCGCACGTCCTGGACGCGAAGACCGCCGACGAGATCTCGCACCGCGCGACGGACCTGGTGGCGGGCTTCCCGCTCTACCCGGAGATCGACCTCGGCTGACGGCCGCCGACCAGGGGAACGAGCCTGCGGAGGAACCTGAGACAATGACGGGCATGGCCTCTGAACGTCCCCGCGTGCTCTCCGGTATCCAGCCGACCTCAGGCTCGTTCCACCTCGGCAACTACCTCGGTGCCGTCCGCCAGTGGGTCGACATGCAGAACACCCACGACGCGTTCTACATGGTCGTCGACCTGCACGCGATCACGGTCCCGCAGGACCCGAAGGAACTCCGCGAGAACACCCGCCTCGCCGTGGCCCAGCTTCTCGCGGCCGGACTCGACCCGGACCGCTGCACGCTGTTCGTGCAGAGCCACGTCCCCGAGCACGCCCAGCTCGGCTGGCTGATGAACTGCATCACCGGCTTCGGCGAGGCGTCCCGGATGACCCAGTTCAAGGACAAGTCCGCCAAGCAGGGCAGCGACCGCACCACCGTCGGCCTGTTCACGTACCCGATGCTGATGGTCGCCGACATCCTGCTCTACCAGGCCGACCAGGTCCCCGTCGGCGAGGACCAGCGCCAGCACCTGGAGCTGACCCGCGACCTCGCCGACCGCTTCAACCAGTCCTACGGCGACACCTTCACCGTCCCGAGCGCGTACATCCTCAAGGAGACGGCGAAGATCTACGACCTGCAGGACCCGACCGCCAAGATGAGCAAGTCGGCGGCCACCCCCAAGGGCCTGATCAACCTCCTCGACGAGCCGAAGGCCACGGCGAAGAAGGTGAAGAGCGCGGTCACCGACACCGACACGGTGATCCGCTTCGACCGCGAGCACAAGCCCGGCGTCAGCAACCTGCTGTCGATCTACTCCACCCTCACCGGTGCGACGATCCCGGAGCTGGAGCAGAAGTACGAGGGCAAGGGCTACGGCGCGCTCAAGACGGACCTCGCCGAGGTCGTCGTGGAGTTCGTCACCCCCTTCCGGGAGCGCACCCAGCAGTACCTGGACGACTCGGAGACCCTCGACGCGATCCTGGCCAAGGGAGCGGAGAAGGCGCGTGCCGTCGCTGCGGAGACCCTCGCCCGGGCGTACGACGGGCTGGGATTCCTGGCCGCCAAGCACTGAGCCGCGGCACCGTCCGGTCCACCGGCCGGACCACCGTCCGGCCAGGGCCCGGCCACTGCCTCCGCACGGGTCCCGGCATCCCCCAGTGCGCCCCGGAGCGCCGCCGTAGCGCTGCACATCACTCCGGTTGCGCCTGCCCCGGGCCCGGTCGTGGCCTTACAGTCGATATCCGGGTGTCCGACACCGCGACACACGACGAGTGACACACGACGAGTGACACGTGACGACAGGAGACGACGTGGGGACCGTAACGATCGGCGTGTCGATCGCGGTCCCGGAGCCCCACGGCAGCAAGCTCCAGCAGCTGCGCGCGGGCTTCGGCGACGCCGCTGCTCACGGCATCCCCACGCACGTCACCCTGTTGCCGCCGACCGAGGTCGACGGCGCCGCGCTGCCCGCGATCGAGGCGCACCTGGCGGAGGTGGCGGCGCGCGGCCGGCCCTTCCCGATGCGGCTGTCCGGCACCGGGACCTTCCGCCCGCTGTCGCCCGTGGTCTTCGTCCAGGTGGTCGAGGGCGCCGCGGCCTGCTCCTGGCTGCAGAAGCGCGTCCGCGACACCTCCGGGCCGGTCCCCCGCGAACTGCAGTTCCCGTACCACCCGCACGTCACCGTGGCCCACGGCATCGAGGAAGCGGCGATGGACCGCGCCTACGAGGAGCTGTCCGACTACGAGGCCCAGTGGCCCTGCACCGGCTTCGCGCTCTACGAGCAGGGCGCCGACGGGGTGTGGCGCAAGCTGCGCGAGTTCCCCTTCGGCAGCACCACGGTGCCCCCGCAGGCGGGCCGCGTGGAGAGCGGCTCCCTGCCGGTCCGCCAGCCCCTGTCCGAGGCCTCGGACGGTCTTGGGCCCCGGACGGCCCCAGGCCCCGGACGGCCTTGAGTCTCTGACGGCCTCACACCGGCAGCCGGCGGAACACCGCCCGCGGCAGGTGCCGCAGTGCCGACATCACCACGCGCAGCGCACCGGGCACCCACACGGTCTCCGAGCGGCGCCGCAGCCCCACCTCGATGGCCGTGGCGACCGCCTCGGGCGTCGTGGCGAGCGGCGCCTCCTCCAGCCCGGCGGTCATCCGCGACCGCACGAACCCGGGGCGTACGACCATGACGTGCACGCCGGTGCCGTGCAGCGCGTCGCCCAGGCCCTGCGCGAAGGCGTCCAGGCCGGCCTTGCTGGAGCCGTAGATGAAGTTGGCGCGGCGGGCCCGCTCCCCGGCCACCGAGGAGAGCACCACCAGGGAGCCGTGGCCCTGCGCCTGGAGCGCGCGGGCGCTGACCAGCCCGGCCGAGACCGCGCCGGTGTAGTTGGTCTGCGCGACCCGCACGGCGTTCAGCGGCTCGCGCTCGTCGTGTGCCTGGTCGCCCAGGACGCCGAAGGCCAGCAGGACCAGGTCGATGTCGCCCTCGGCGAAGACCTTGCCGAGCACCGCCTCGTGGGACTCGGTCTCGAGCGCGTCGAAGGTGACGGTGCGCACCTCGGCGCCGAGACCGCGCAGCTGCTCGGCGGCCTCGTCCAGGGCGGGGGAGGGGCGGCCGGCCAGCCACACGGTGCGGGTGCGGCGGGCGACCAGACGGCGCGCGGTGGCGAGCGCGATCTCGGACGTACCGCCGAGGACGAGAAGGGACTGGGGGATGCCGAAGGCGTCCTTCACGACAGCTCCTGAAGTTTGTGGAGAGGGGGCCTGAAGACGCACCTAGAGGCCGAGGCGCCGGGACAGGTCCGAGACGAACACGCCGCGCGGGTCCAGCTCCGCGCGCAGCGCGCGGAAGTCGTCCAGGCGCGGGTACATCGAGGCGAGCAGCTCCGGCCGCAGCCGGGAGTCCTTGGCGAGGTAGACCCGGCCGCCGGCCGCCGCCACCTCCTCGTCGAGGCCGTCGAGGAAGGAACCGAGCCCCGGCAGGCCCGCCGGGATGTCCAGGGCGAGGGTCCAGCCGGGCACCGGGAAGGAGAGCCAGCCCGCGTCGGCCGCCCCGAACCGCTTGAGGACGGCGAGGAAGGACGGGCAGCGGTGCTCGGCGATGCGCCGCACGATCCGGCGCAGGGCGTCCTCCCGGCCGTGCCCGACGACGAACTGGTACTGCACGAAGCCGCCGCGGCCGTAGATCCGGTTCCAGTGCGGGACCCCGTCCAGGGGGTGGAAGAAGGTGGAGATCCGCTGGAGCTGCCCGGTCCGCCCGCGGGGGGCCTTGCGGTACCAGAGCTCGTTGAACAGGCCCACCGTCGTCCGGCTGAGCAGCCCGTCCGGGACGAGGTCGGGGGCGGCCGGGAGACGGGAGGTGCGGAAGGCCAGGGGCGCCCGTCGCGCACGGGACCGGGTGGGCAGCGCGTCCAGCGGGGCGTGGTCGCCCCGGGTGAGCACCGCGCGGCCGGTCGCGGCGCCGCGCGCGAGGAGGTCGATCCAGGCGACCGAGTAGCGGTAGCGGTGGTCGCCGGACGTCAGGCGGGCCATCAGGTCGTCCAGGTCGGTGGCGCGCTCGGTGTCGACCGACATCAGCGCGGTCTCGACCGGCTGGAGCCGTACGGTCGCGGTGAGGATCACACCGGTCAGACCCATGCCGCCGGCGGTCGCGTCGAACAGCGGCGTGCCCCGGTCCACGGTGTGGACCCGGCCGTCGGCGGTGAGCAGCTCGAACGAGAGCACGTGCCGGGCGAACGACCCGGACACGTGGTGGTTCTTGCCGTGGATGTCCGCGCCGATCGCCCCGCCGACCGTCACGTAGCGGGTGCCGGGCGTCACCGGCACGAACCAGCCGAGCGGCAGCAGCACCTCCATCAGCCGGTGCAGGGAGACCCCCGCGTCACAGAGCACGGTGCCGCCGTCGACGTCGATGGCGTGGACGCGGTCCAGCGCCGTCATGTCGAGCACGGCGCCCCCCGCGTTCTGCGCGGCGTCCCCGTACGCCCGCCCCAGGCCCCTGGGGATGCCACCGCGGGCACCGCACTCCCGGACGGCGACGGCGGCCTCCTCGTACGTCCGCGGGCGGACCAGCCGGGCGGCGGTGGGCGCGGTGCGGCCCCAGCCGGTGACGGGACCCCACTCGACGTCGGGACCCCAGCCGGCGTCGGGACCCCACTCGGCGTCGGGAACGGTGTCGGCAGACATGCCGGTGACCGTATCGCCACTATGCGAACGATTAGTTCCAGAACATTCTGCCCGTCCCTGAAACGGGTGATTAATGGTATGTCGCTCGATCATGCCGGACTTCCGGAGCCGTTGGCGTGAACAGTGAGTCCACATGGACGACCTCGACATGGACCACCGGATCGTGACGGCGCTCAGAGCCTGCGGCACGGACCCGCGCGTGGCCGGTGCCGCGCGTGCCCTGTCCTGGGCCGGGGAGCACGGAGCGGTGTGGCTCGCCGCGGGCCTCGCCTCAGCCGCCGTGGACGGCACGCGGCGCGCGGCCTGGCTGCGCGGCACCGCGCTCACCGCGGGCGCGCACGTCGTCAGCATGGGCCTGAAGCGCGTCGTGCGCCGCCCGCGCCCGGCGCACGTCGTGCCCCTGGTGCGCACCGCCGGACGGCACTCCTTCCCCAGCTCCCACGCCACCTCGGCCGCGGCGGCGGCCGTCGCCTTCGGCGCGCTCGGCATCCACGCCGCCTGGCCGCTCGCCGCCGCGGTGTGCGCCTCCCGGCTGGTCACCGGCGTCCACTACCCCTCGGACGTCGCCGCGGGCGCGGCCCTGGGCGCGCTCACGGCCCGGCTCGGCGCCGGCTGGATGCGCGGAGGCACCCGTGACTGACACGGCCGTCCTGCGGCAACGCGCCCCCGAACGGCGGCGGGAGCCCGCACCGCCCCGCGGGAAGGGCCTCCTGGCCGGACTGCTCAGGACCGCGCGCCCCCGCCAGTGGGTCAAGAACGTCCTGGTGGTCGCGGCCCCGGCCGCCGCCGGTGAGCTGTTCTCCCGGCACGCGCTCACCCGGCTGGCCCTGGTCTTCGTCCTGTTCACCGCCTGCGCCGCCGCCGTCTACCTGGTCAACGACGCCCGCGACGCCGAGGCCGACCGTGCCCACCCGGTCAAACGACACCGCCCGGTCGCCGCCGGACAGGTCCCGGTGCCGGTCGCGTACGCCGTCGGCGGCGCTTTGGGCGTCCTCGCGCCCCTCGTCGCGGCCCGGCTGTGCCCAGGGCCCGTGGCGGCCCTGCTGACCGCCTACCTCGCGATGCAACTGGCGTACTGCGTCAGCCTCAAGCACGTCCTGGTCGTCGACCTCGCCGTCGTCACCACCGGCTTCCTGATGCGGGCGATGATCGGCGGACTGGCGCTCGGCATCCCCCTGTCGCGCTGGTTCCTCATCACGACCGGCTTCGGCGCGCTGTTCATGGTCGCCGCCAAGCGCTACTCCGAAGCCGTGCAGATGGCCGGCAAGGACGGTGCCACGCGCGCGCTGCTCACCGAGTACACCACCGGCTACCTCCGCTTCGTCTGGCAGCTCGCGGCCGGCGTCGCCGTCCTCGGCTACTGCATGTGGGCCATGGAGGAGGGCGGGGTCCCGCACACCAGCGTGCTGCCCTGGCGCCAGTTGTCCATGGTCGCCTTCGTCCTCGCCGTCCTGCGCTACGCCGTGTTCGCCGACCGCGGTACCGCCGGCGAACCCGAGGACGTCGTCCTGCGCGACCGGGCGCTCGCGCTGATCGGCGTGGCGTGGGTGGCGATGTACGGCCTGGCGGTGGCCAATTGGTAGCCGGACGGCGCGAACTGCTCGGCTTCGCCGCCGTCGGCCTGCTCGCCTACGCCGTCGACCTCGGCCTCTTCACCTGGCTGCGCGGCCCGGCCGGTCTCGGCCCGCTCACGGCCAAGGCCCTCTCCTTCGTCGCCGGCTGCTCCGTGGCCTACACGGGCAACGCGCTGGGCACCTACCGGCACGCCCGGCCGCGGGGCCTGCGCCCGTACGCCGTGTTCTTCGCGGTCAACGCCGCCGGAGCCGCCGTACAACTGCTGTGCCTGGCCGTCAGCCACTACGGCCTCGGACTCACCTCGCAGCGCGCCGACACGGTCTCCGGCGCGGGAATCGGCATGGTCCTGGCCACGATCCTGCGTTTCTGGGGCACAAGGACACTGGTCTTCCGCACCGGGGCAGGAACCGGTGGCACGACGGGATCATGGACCGGGGCGAGCGGGGGCAGAGTCGGATCATGGACTGGCTGAAGAAGCTCCCCGTGGTGGGACCGTGGGTGGCGCGGGGGACGACCACGCACGCGTGGCGCTCGTACGAGCGGCTGGACCGGGTGAAGTGGACGCGGCTGGCCGCCGCCATGACCTTCACCAGCTTCGTCGCGCTCTTCCCGCTGCTCAGCCTGGCCGCCGCCGTCGCCGCCGCCACACTCGACGAGGACCAGCAGGGACGGCTCCAGGACACGATCGCCGAGCAGATCCCCGGCATCGCCGACCAGCTGAACATCCAGGGCCTGATCGACAACGCCGGCACCGTCGGCCTCATCGCCGGCGCCCTGCTGCTGTTCACCGGCATCGGCTGGGTCGACGCCACCCGGGGCTGCCTGCGCGCCGTCTGGGAGCTGCCCGACGAGGAGGAGAACCCGGTGGTGCACCGGGCCAAGGACGCGGGCGTCCTCGTCGGTCTCGGCGGCGCGCTCCTGGTCACCGTCGGCATCTCCACCGTCGCCTCGGCGCTGGTCGGCTGGATCATCCGGCAGCTGGGCATCGCCGAGGGCGGCTTCGGCGGGGTGCTGCTCTACGTCGCCGCGTTCGCCGTCGCCGTGCTCGCCGACTTCCTCCTGCTGCTGTACGTCCTGACCCTGCTTCCCGGCGTCCAGCCCCCGCGCCGCCGCCTGGTGGTGGCCGCGCTGACCGGCGCGATCGGCTTCGAGCTGCTCAAGCTGCTGCTGAGCGGCTACATGCAGGGCGTCGCCGCCAAGAGCATGTACGGCGCCTTCGGCGTCCCCGTCGCCCTGCTGCTGTGGATCAACTTCACCTCGAAGCTGGTGCTGTTCTGCGCCGCCTGGACGGCGACGGGAAGCAAGGAGGAGGAGCTCCCGGAAACGGACGGCCCGGACGTCACGGGCGCGTCCGGCGACGGACCAGGTCCGGCAGCGGCCACTTCCGGTTGATCAGGAACGCGCCGCCCGCCAGCAGGACCAGCAGCCCGGCGGTGATACCGGCCGCGACACCGGCACCGCTGGTGCCGCCCGCGGCCGGGGCGCCCGCCACCGGCTTCGCACCCGCCGCGCCCTTCCCGGTGCCGCCGGCCTCCCCGGAGGCGGCCGGACCGGGTCGCGGACTCGCCTGGACGGCGCTCCTCGGCGGCACCAGCTCACCCACCGGCTCCACCTTGCCGACCGCCTGGAAACCCCAGTCGAACAGGCGGGCGGTCTCCTTGTAGACCTCGTTGTGCTCGTCCTTCTCCGGGTTCATGACCGTGACGAGCAGCACCTTGCCGCCCTGCTCGGCGACGCCTGTGAAGGTGTAGCCGGCGTTGGTGGTGTAGCCGTTCTTCACGCCCGCGATGCCCGGGTAGACGTCCACGTCCGAGTCGCCGGACAGCAGCCGGTTGGTGTTCTGGATCTCGAAGGACTCGCGGGACGTCCTGCCCTTCTTGTCCTTCTTCGTCTCGCCCGGGTACTTCGCGCGGACCGTCGAGGCGTACTCGCGGAAGTCCTTCTTCTGCAGCCCGGAGCGGGCGACGAGCGTCAGGTCGTACGCGGAGGAGACCTGCCCCGGCGCGTCGTATCCGTCGGGGCTGACCACGGTCGTGTCGAGGGCCTGGAGCTCCTCGGCGTGCTCGTTCATGTCCTCGACGGTCTTGTCGACACCGCCGTTCATCGCGGACAGCACGCGCACCGCGTCGTTGCCGGACCGCAGGAAGACACCGAGCCACAGGTCGTGGACGGTGTAGGTCTCCTCCTCCTTGATCCCGACCATGCTGGAGCCGGCGCCGATGCCCGCGAGGTCCGAGGGGACGACCTTGTGCTCGGTCGTCTTCGGCCACTTCGGCAGCAGCGTGTCGGCGAACAGCATCTTCAGCGTGCTCGCCGGGGCCAGCCGCCAGTGCGCGTTGTGCGCGGCGAGCACGTCGCCGGACTCGGCGTCGGCCACGATCCACGAGCGGGCGGTGAGGTCCTTCGGCAGCACGGGCGCCCCGCCCGCCAGGTCCACCTGCGTCCCGGGCTTGCCGAGCCGCGCGCCGCCCACGGCCGACATCGACGCGGGCGGAGTGGCCGAGGGACTGGCCGACGGGTCCGCCGTGGGGCTCGGGGCGGCGAGCGCGGTGGGCGTGAGGAGCGCGAGAGCGGTCAGGGCGGCGGAGGTGACCAACAGGGATCGCCTGACGGCCTTGTGGGGTGCGGGCACGAGCGAGAACGTACCTCCCGGGAGCGGCACACTCCCACCCCCCTCCCCACCCCGGGCACGGATCCGGACACGGGGCGGCGATACTGAAGGCATGAAGCTCAGCCGCCCCGTCTCCTGGTTCCTGCTCGCTTTCGGGGTGTGGAGCTGGATCATCTGGATCACTTTCGTCAAAAATCTGATCAAGGACAGCAGTGGGCTCGCCTTCGAGGACGGCGACCCCACGGCGTACTTCTGGGTGCACCTGCTGCTCGCCGTCGTCTCCTTCGTATTGGGGACGGTCGTCGGGGTCATCGGGTTGCGTTCGGTGCGCGTGCTGCGCCGAAGGTCATAGACGTCAAGGACGTCACAACCGAGGGGATACGACGGCATGGTGGTCGTCTTCGCGCTTGTCGCGGTGGCAGTGGTGAGCGTGCTCGTGGCGGCCAACTGGTACGTGTGGCGGCGTCTTTTCCGCGACACGACCCGGGGCCCCGGCCCCGCGCGCCGTATCGGCGCGGCGGTGATCGCCGGAGGCTGGTTGCTGGCGGTCGGCACGATGGTCGCCGGGCGCGCGGGCGCGCCCTTCTGGCTCGAACGCGTCCTGGCCTGGCCGGGCTACCTGTGGCTGGCCCTGTCCCTCTACCTGCTGCTGGCGGTGCTCGTGGGCGAGGCCGTCCGGCCGCTGCTGCGGCGGTTCCTGGAGCGGCGGGCGGCCGGGCGGCGGGCGGCCGCGGAGCCGGAGCCGACGCCGCGGCCGCTGAGCGCCCCGGCCGTCGACACGGAGCGCATACCGGCCGGAACGGCCCCGCCCAAGCCGGCCGAGGAGTCCGGAACGGGCGAGGAGCCCGGAACAGCCGGTAAGCCCGGAGCACCCGGGAAGACCGAGGCAGCCGGGGCTGAGGCACCCGGAGCACCCGGTGCGCCGGCCTCCGGCGCCGCCGACGGCGGCGCGTCCGAGAGCCCTCTCGCCCTCCCCTCCCGCCGTCTCTTCGTCTCCCGCGTCGTCGCCGGTGCCGCCGCCGCGGCGGCCGTCGGGACGGTCGGCTTCGGGACGTACGGCGTGCTGAACGGCCCGACGGTGAAGCGGGTCACCGTGCCGCTGGCCAAGCTCCCGCGCGCGGCGCACGGTTTCCGCGTCGCCGTGGTCAGCGACGTCCACCTCGGCCCGGTGCTCGGCCGGAGCTTCGCGCAGACGGTCGTCGACACGATCAACTCCACGCAGCCCGACCTCATCGCCGTGGTCGGCGACCTGGTGGACGGCAGCGTGAAGGACCTCGGCCCGGCGGCGGCCCCGCTGGCGCGGCTGAAGGCCCGGCACGGCACGTACTTCGTCACCGGCAACCACGAGTACTTCTCGGGCGCCGAGCAGTGGGTCGACGAGGTACGGCGGCTCGGCATGCTCCCGCTGGAGAACGCCCGTACCGAGCTGCCCCACTTCGACCTCGCCGGCGTCAACGACGTGGCGGGCGAGGACGAGGGCCAGGGCCCCGACTACGCCAAGGCCCTCGGCGACCGGGACCGGACGCGCGCGTGCGTGCTCCTCGCCCACCAGCCGGTGCAGATCCACGACGCCGTCGACCACGGTGTCGACCTCCAGCTCTCCGGCCACACCCACGGCGGCCAGCTCTGGCCCGGCAACCTCCTCGCCGGCCTCGCCAACCCCACCGTCGCGGGCCTGGAGCGCTACGGCGACACCCAGCTGTACGTCAGCCGCGGCGCGGGCGCCTGGGGCCCGCCCACGCGCGTGGGGGCGGAGTCGGACATCACGGTGATCGAGCTGGCCTCGCTGGAGGCCTAGGGCCTGCCCTGCGGGCCCTCCCCGGGTGCGTCGTCCCCAGGGGTGTCCTCGGGGGCGCACCCGGGGGTGTCCTCGGGAACGTCCCCGGGGGGCGCCGTCCGCCTCGCCGGGTCCGGGAGGGCCCTGGTCATCCCGGGCAGGAAGTCCGTGAACAGTTCGTGGACTTCGCGCACCAGCGGGCGCAGCACCCGGAAACGGGCCAGCGCGACGCCCCGCGCGGTGAGCCGGGCGCCGCGTTCGGCGAGGCGGTAGCTGCGCTCGCGCCCCTCCGTGCGGTCGAAGATCCAGTACAGGACGAGGCCCATCTGGGAGAGCCACATCAGCTCCGGAAGGATGTCGCGCAGCTCCGCGGGCACCTTGGTCCTCGCCCCGGAGAGCACCTGCCGGTGGACGCCGATGGCCTCCACGCGCGCGTGCTCCGACTCCGGGGAGAAGGGGCTGAGCGGGCTGTCCGGGTCGGCCGCGTTCTTGAAGAACTGCACCGCGAACTCGTGGTACGGCGTCGCGATGTCCAGCCAGACCTTCAGCACGCCCGCCAGCCGTGCCTCCAGGTCGGTCTCCCGGGCCAGGACCTCCCGGACCGCCGCCTGGTGCTCGGCGGCGATCCGGTCGTAGAAGCCCTGGATCAGGTGCTCCTTGCCGGCGAAGTAGTAGTACGCGTTGCCGACGGAGACCCCGGCCTCCTGGGCGATGGCCCGCATGGTCGTCCGGTCGTAGCCGCGTTCCTGGAAGAGCCGCATGGCCGTCTCCAGGATCAGCGCGCGGGTCTGCTCGGACTTGCTGAGGGGGGCTCCGTCATCGGGGCCGTCGTTCTTCGCAGGCACGGGATGGAGCCTAACGACTGGCACAGGTGCCGTCGTCGCAGCCCGGTCCGGTGTACAGCCATCCCCTGCCGGGTTCGTACGCCCACCCGTCGGCCCGGCGGTAGGCCCGGCCGCCGAACTGCCCGCCCCGCCACTTGGCGGCGGCCAGGACGGCGCCCCGGGCCAGCACGGCCCCGGTGGGCGTGCTGAGCCGGTGGGCGAGCGGGCGGTGCTCGCGCAGCGCCCACAGGACGACGACCCAGGCGGCGGCACCCCGGTAGACCTGACCGGCGTCGCCCACGACGGTGACCTCGTCGAGGGTGGTGGCGTGGTCGAGGCCGGGGAAGCGCCGGTGCGCCTCGTCGGACCCGGCCGGGACCAGCTCCAGCGGCACCAGCCGCCGCTGCCGCAGCAGCCAGTCCCGTACGTGGGCGCACAGGGAGCACTCGGCGTCGTAGAGGACGGTGAGCCGGCGTACCGGGGTGCCGGCCGTCGCGGGAGCGGGTGACGTCCACGACGCCGGTGAGGTCGCTGCCGTCCGTGACATCGGCTCAGGCACCGGCCGTCGGGGCCACCCAGCCCTGCGGCGGGACCGGCGGGATCTGCTCCCGTTCCATCATCCCGCGCCGCCGGATCCGGTTGAGGACGTACACGTTGCCCAGGTGCATCACGCCGAGCACCAGGAGCACCACGCCCACCTTGGTCGAGAGCGCCTCGAAGATCTGGCGGGTGTCGGCGATGGTCTCGTCGCCGCTCAGGTAGAGGGCGACGAAGCCGAGGTTGACGAGGTAGAAGCCGACCACCAGAAGGTGGTTGACGGCGTCGGCGAGCTTCTCGTTGCCGTGCAGTACATCGGCGAGGAAGACCCGGCCGTTGCGGCTGAGCGTGCGGGCCACCCAGATGGTCAGACCGATGCTGACCAGCAGGTAGATGACGTAGGCGATGACGGTGCGGTCCATGCCCCACCCCTCCTTGAACGCGTTCAAAACGCTGACAGGAGAGACTGTAGACCTGCTTTTGAACGTGTTCAACTCGCGGCCGGAGTGGTCCGCGTCACGGGCGGCGGCCCAGCTCCGGCCGCTTGGAGTAGTCCGTGAGGCCGATGACGTTGCCCCACGGGTCGGCGAACTCGACGGTCCAGCCGGTGGCGACGGGGAACGGCTCGTCGAGCGGCTCCACCCCCGCCTCGCGCAGGGCCCGGGCCGCGACGCGGGCGTCCGGCACCTCCAGCCACACCCGCGCCGACGGCCACGGCGGCGGCCGCCGCCCGAACTCCTCCTCCACCCGCAGCAGGATGCCCGGCGTCTCGCCGCCGGCCTTCAGCAGCGCGATCCCGGCCTCGTCGAGGCGGAAGGCGGCCGGGAAGCCGGCCCGCTCGTAGAAGCCGACGGCCTCGCCGAGGTCCCCGACGGGCAGCAGCACGTTGTCGAACCCGAGCAGTTCGTACGACTCATGATCTGACATGACGTCACATTAGGTGCGTACGGCGCGAAGTGGGGTGCACCCGCTGCGGTGCGGCGGCCGGGTCACCCGCCCGGGCGGACGGCCGTTCCCGGGGTCCGGCTTCTCTTTGCCCGCCGAGTCCTACAGTATGACCGGCAGTTTCCCGTACCTTCCAGGAGTGACACCACCGTGAGCGAGCAGCCGCAGCAGCCGTCCCAGCCGCCCGGTTACGGCTACCCGAACCAGGCCCCCGGCGCGGCCGACAAGGCCGGCCCCTACGGCTACCCCCAGGGTGGCCCCCAGCAGACCCCCGGCGGCTACCAGCAGCCGGGGTACCAGCAGCCCGGCTACCAGCAGCCCCCCGGCGGCTACCAGACCCCCGGGTACCAGCAGGCGCCCGGCTACTACGGCGGCGGCGACCCCAACGCGCTCTACGGCTACGACCCCTACGGGCGCCCGTACTCCGAGAAGTCGAAGATAGTCGCCGGCGTCCTCCAGCTCTTCCTCGGCAGCTTCGGCATCGGCCGCTTCTACGTCGGCAACGTCGGCATGGGCATAGCCCAGCTGTTCACCTGCGGCGGCCTCGGCATCTGGGCGCTGGTCGACGCCATCATGTACCTCGTCAGCAACGACCGTACGGACGCCCAGGGGCGGATCCTGCGTGGCTGACGCGGTCCCTCCCGCGCCACCCGCCGGGCGGCGCCTGCCGTGGCATCCCGCGGCGGCACCCCTCGCGGTGCTCGTCGCGGGCGCCGCGGGCGCCGGGTACCTGTGGTTCACCGACCCGCACGAGTCCGGCCACCTGCTGCCCCGGTGCCCGTTCCGGTTCGTCACGGGACTGCTCTGTCCGGCCTGCGGCGGCACCCGCATGACGTACGACCTGATGCACGGTCACTTCGCCGCGGCCTGGCTGGACAACCGCGCCCTGCTGCTCGCCGCGCCGTTCGCGCTGGCGCTGTGGGGCCGCTGGACGGTGGAGGGCCTGCGCGGCCGCTCCTGGCGGCCCCGGATCGCCCCGTGGGCCCAAGCGCTGATCCTGGTGACGGCGGTGGCCTGGACGGTGGCCCGCAACCTCGTCTGAGGCACCGTGGCTTCGTGCCGCTCCGGCGCGGTGCCGCTCCAGCGCCGTGCCGCCGGGGCGCCGGCCGGCAGATCACGGAATGGGAACGTTAGATCGAATCCACTCCCACTGGCCCCACCCGTTTCTCTATGCTCCTCACGCACAGGGGGGACGGCCACGCCATCGCGTGGGCCGCCGTGCACGGTCGGTGTGCGATCAGCGGAGTTCCTTCCTGGGCCGCCGGGCCATCCGTCCCGGCCCGTCCCACATCTCCCCAGGAGCACCATCATGACCGTCCCCCCGAACCCCGCCGCTCCCTACGGCTTCGACCCGCAGGGCCGCCCGTACTCCGAGAAGTCGAAGATAGTCGCCGGTATCCTCCAGCTCTTCCTGGGCACCCTGGGCATCGGCCGCTTCTACGTCGGTTCCGTCGGCGTCGGTGTCGCCCAGCTGCTGACCTGCGGTGGCCTGGGCTTCTGGGCGCTGATCGACGGCATCATGTTCCTGGTCAGCAAGGACCGCACCGACAAGGAAGGCCGCGTGCTGCGCGGCTGACGCCGCCGCACGGTCTCGTCGCGAAGCGGAACGGCCGAGGGCCCCGATCGAGTCGATCGGGGCCCTCGGCCGTACGCACGGCGGGTGCGGGTCAGAAGCGGCGCGTGATGAGCGCTCGCTTCACCTCCGCGATCGCCTTGGTGACCTCGATACCGCGCGGGCAGGCGTCCGTGCAGTTGAAGGTCGTGCGGCAGCGCCAGACGCCGTCGCGGTCGTTGAGGATCTCCAGCCGCTGCTCGCCGGCCTCGTCACGCGAGTCGAAGATGAAGCGGTGGGCGTTGACGATGGCCGCCGGGCCGAAGTACTGCCCGTCGTTCCAGAACACCGGGCACGAGGACGTGCAGGCGGCGCACAGGATGCACTTCGTCGTGTCGTCGAAGCGCTCGCGGTCCTCGGCCGTCTGGAGGCGCTCACGCGTCGGCTCGTTGGTGTCCTTCGTGATCAGGAAGGGCATCACGTCCCGGTACGCCTGGAAGAACGGCTCCATGTCGACGACCAGGTCCTTGAGGACCGTCAGGCCCTTTATGGCCTCGACCGTGATCGGCTTCTCGGGGCTGAGGTCCTTGATCAGCGTCTTGCAGGCGAGCCGGTTCTTGCCGTTGATCCGCATGGCGTCCGACCCGCAGATGCCGTGCGCGCAGGAACGGCGGAAGGTGAGGCTTCCGTCGAGGTCCCACTTGATCTTGTGCAGCGCGTCCAGGACGCGCTCCTTCGGGTCGATCTCCAGCTGGAAGTCTTCCCACGCCGCCTCGGCCGAGACCTCCGGGTTGAACCGGCGGACGCGGAAGGTGACCGTGATGTACGGGGAGTCGGCGAAACCGGGCTCGGGGGCCTTGTCGCTCTTCTCCATGACAGGGGTAGCCATCAGTACTTACGCTCCATCGGCTGGTAGCGGGTCTGGACGACCGGCTTGTAGTCGAGCCGGATGGACTCGGCGCCGTCGTCGCCCACCTCGCGGTACGCCATGGTGTGGCGCATGAAGTTGACGTCGTCGCGGTTGGGGTAGTCCTCGCGGTAGTGACCGCCGCGCGACTCCTTGCGGGCGAGGGCGGACACCGCCATGACCTCGGCCAGGTCGAGCAGGTTGCCCAGCTCGACGGCTTCCAGCAGGTCGGTGTTGAAGCGCCGGCCCTTGTCCTGGATCGCCACGTTCTTGTAGCGGGCGCGCAGTTCGGCGAGCTTCTCCACGGCCGTCTTGATCGTCTGCTCGGTGCGGAAGACCATGACGTTGGCGTCCATGGTCTCCTGCAGCTCACGACGGATCGTGGCCACCCGCTCCGTGCCGGTGGAGTTGCGCAGCCGCTCGATCTGCTCGACGACCAGGGACTCCGGGTCCTCGGGCAGCTCGACGAAGTCCGCCTTCTGCGCGTACTCCGCGGCGGCGATGCCCGCCCGCTTGCCGAAGACGTTGATGTCCAGCAGCGAGTTGGTGCCCAGGCGGTTGGCGCCGTGCACCGACACGCAGGCGACCTCGCCGGCCGCGTACAGGCCCGGGACGACGGTGGTGTTGTCCCTGAGGACCTCACCCTCGACGTTGGTCGGGATGCCGCCCATCGCGTAGTGCGCCGTCGGCTGGATCGGGATCGGGTCCGTGTAGGGCTCGATGCCGAGGTAGGTCCGCGCGAACTCCGTGATGTCGGGCAGCTTGGCGTCCAGCTGCTCCGGCGGGAGGTGGGTGAGGTCCAGGTAGACGTGGTCGCCCTCGGGACCGCAGCCGCGGCCCTCGCGGATCTCCGTGTAGATGGAGCGGGAGACGACGTCGCGGGAGGCGAGGTCCTTCATGACCGGCGCGTACTTCTCCATGAAGCGCTCGCCGTCCTTGTTGCGGAGGATGCCGCCCTCACCGCGGGCGCCCTCCGTCAGCAGGATGCCCATGCGCCAGATGCCGGTCGGGTGGAACTGGAAGAACTCCATGTCCTCCAGCGGCAGCCCGCGCCGGTACACGGCCGCCTGGCCGTCACCGGTCAGCGTGTGCGCGTTGGACGTCACCTTGAAGAACTTGCCGGTGCCGCCGGACGCGTAGATCACGGACTTCGCCTGGAAGACGTGGATCTCGCCGGTGGCCAGCTCGTAGGCGACCACACCGGCGGACTTCTTGACGCCGTCGACCTCGGTGATCAGCTGGTCCAGGACGTAGAACTCGTTGAAGAACTCCACGCCCTCCTTGACACAGTTCTGGTAGAGCGTCTGGAGGATCATGTGACCGGTGCGGTCGGCCGCGTAGCAGGACCGGCGGACCGGGGCCTCGCCGTGGTTGCGGCTGTGACCGCCGAAGCGGCGCTGGTCGATCGTGCCGTTCGGCGTCCGGTTGAACGGCAGGCCCATCTTCTCCAGGTCGAGGACCGAGTCGATGGCCTCCTTCGCCAGGATCTCGGCGGCGTCCTGGTCGACCAGGTAGTCACCGCCCTTGACCGTGTCGAAGGTGTGCCACTCCCAGTTGTCCTCCTCCACGTTGGCCAGCGCGGCGGCCATGCCGCCCTGCGCCGCGCCGGTGTGGGAGCGGGTGGGGTAGAGCTTCGTCAGGACGGCGGTGCGGCTGCGCTTCGTCGACTCGATGGCCGCGCGCATGCCGGCGCCACCGGCGCCGACGATGACGGTGTCGTACTTGTGTACCTTCATGATTTTCGCAGCCCCGTGCCTAGCGGATGTTCGGGTCGAAGGTGAAGATCACCAGCGTGCCCAGCAGGATGGTGAACACCGTGGCGGTGTAGAGCAGGCCCTTGAGCCACAGCCGGGTGTTCGGACGCTCCGCGTAGTCGTTGATGACCGTGCGCAGGCCGTTCGCGCCGTGCAGCATCGCCAGCCAGAGCATCAGCAGGTCCCAGACCTGCCAGAACGGCGAGGCCCAGCGGCCGGCCACGAAGGCGAAGCCGATCTTCGAGACGCCGCCGTCCAGCACCAGCTGGATGAGCAGGTGCCCGATGACCAGGACGACCAGCACGACGCCGGACAGGCGCATGAACAGCCAGGCGGCCATCTCGAAGTTGCCCCGCGTGGACTTCGGGGTCTTCTTGGTGCGCTGGCGCGGGGCTTCGATCAGCGGCGCGGGGTTGTCGACCGAGTACACGGACGCGCCCTCGACGGGGCCGACCCCGGACGTGGTGGTTTCAGCGGTAGACATGCGCGTCAGCTCCCGAACAGTTCACGAGCGGCGTGGCCGAGCACGGGGTAGATCGCCCCGATCATCAGCACGAGCCACAGGCCGACAACGGTCCAGAGCATCTGCTTCTGGTAGCGGGCGCCCTTGACCCAGAAGTCGACGGCGATGACGCGCAGGCCGTTGAGCGCGTGGAAGAGGATGGCGGCGACGAGGCCGTACTCCAGCAGCGCGACGATCGGCGTTTTGTACGTGGCCACGACGGTGTCGTAGGCCTCGGGGGACACACGGACGAGAGCGGTGTCCAGCACGTGGACGAACAGGAAGAAGAAAATGAGGACGCCGGTGACTCGATGAGCCACCCATGACCACATTCCTTCCCGGCCGCGGTACAGCGTTCCAGCCGGCACGGAAGTTTCCTCCGGGAGCGGGGATTGGGGCCGCGCCGGCTTTCCTTGTCGGTCGGGCCCGGCCGGGTACGGTCCACCGGCCCCCAGCATCGTAGCGACGGTTGCCCGCGGCGCTTACGGGGGGCCCGCCTGTGTGATCAAAGTTGCACTCAAAGGAGCAGTCGGAAGGCGGCGGGGCGGCTCAGAGGGTGGGGCTTTGGGTGGTTTGCCGGGTGTGGGGCGTCGGTGGCCGGCCGAGCCCGCGCGACGGAGCCGCTGAGGTCACGGCCGCACGCCCCTGGAGGTCACGGCCCCGCGCGCCCCTGAAGGGCGTCGGGCAGCCTGCCTCTCGCGAGGCGCCTCAGTTCATCGGCCGCGACCTGGCGTTCCTCCTCCGGATCGTTTGCCAATCGTGACCGGATGCCTTCGAGTACATGGTCGAGGGCGTCGTTCGCGGGCATGCCGTCCAGGCAGATGACGAACGCGTGTCCGAAGCGGCTCTCGTAGGCCGCGGTGGCCGCGCTCAGGGCCGTGTGCGCCGCCGCGTACGTGTCCTTGGGCAGGGCGGGCAGCGCCTCCGTCGCCAGTGCCTCCGTCAGGTCCTGCGGGGAGAGGTCGTACGCCGCCTCGTCCACCGCGGCCAGCAGGGCGGGCAGGTCCGGGTAGGGGCGGTGGGCGATGAGGCGACGGGCCCAGTGATGGCTGTTCAGGCAGGTGAGCAGGGCCTGGACGGCCTCGTCGGCGGGGGCGGTGTTGAAGCGCTCCAGTGAGGAGGCGGTTACCGGTGCGGCGCGTGTTTGCGTCGGTACCGGTATGGCCACTCGGCCGGGGAGGTCTGGGAGACGGTGCGCAGGCAGCGTGGGTCCTCGTGGGCTTCACGTGTGTGTCGGCAGGGGATTGTGCGAAAGGTGTGGCGTCACGTTATCGAGTGACGGCATGACGTGTCCGGCCGATGCCCCAATTTCACCCGAACGGGAGAGTTTCAGAACATGTGGTGGACGCATGGTGGAGCTCACGGCCGTAGGTTGGCGCCGTGAGCCAGCACGGACGCCGGACACCGGCGCGCAATGTGAGGCAGCGGGTCGTGATCACCGGTGCGGTGGTCGCCTCGCTCGGTGTGGGAGCAGGCCTGTGGGCCACCGACAGTGAGGGAGACGGCGGGCCCGGGGGCTCGGCCGCGAGATCCCCGGAGGCCGCCGCGCCCAGCCCCAGCCGCTCCTACGCACTGTCGAAGGAGCCGCGGACCATACCCGCCGTACGCGACCACGCCCCGGCCCGCGGCCCCGGATGGCAGGCGGAGAAGGAGCACCGCGTCGTCGTCGCCGACGCCGCTCTCGCCGACGAGGGACGCCTCATAGCCGGCGAACTGGGGCTGACGTACGCGGGGGAGGAGGACGACGAACGCGCCGGGGACGTGCTGCTGGACGTCAAGGGGGACAAGGGCGCGAACCCGGAGTCGTACACCATGACCGTGCGCGACGGACGGGTCACCGTCAGCGGACCGGCCGAGGCCGGCGTCTACTACGGCACCCGCACCCTGAAACAGGCGGTCGACGGCGGCGCCGGCGCGCCGGAGGGCGTCGTGACGGACGAACCGGCCAAACCGCGGCGCGGCCTCAGCCTCGACATCGCGCGCAAGCACTACGACGCCGACTGGATAAAGGACCGGATCCGCGAGCTGGGCGACCTGAAGTACAACGAACTGGGTCTGCACTTCTCCGACGACCAGGCCTTCCGCATCGAGTCGGACTCGCACCCCGAGATCGTCTCCGACGACCACCTCACCAAGGCCGAGGTCAAGGAGATCATCGACCTCGCCGCCTCCCGGCACATCACCGTCGTCCCCGAGATCGACTCGCCGGGACACCTCGGCGCCGTGCTCGCCGCCCACCCCGACCTCCAGCTGCGCAACGCCCGGGGCACGCCCACGCGCGGCGCGATCGACATCTCCAAGCCCGAGTCCGCCGAGATCGTCGACGACCTGCTCGACGAGTACGCCGACCTCTTCCCCGGCTCACAGTTCCACCTGGGCGCCGACGAGTACCAGGCGCTCGTGGTGTCCGACCCCGAGGCGTCCTACCCGGACCTCGCCGCCGCCGCCCGCGAGGCGTACGGCCCCGACGGCACCGTCGCCGACCTCACCACCGCCTGGCTCAACGGCCGGGCCAAGACGGTCATGGCCCACGACCGCACGCCGCGCGCCTGGAACGACGGCTTCTTCAAGGACACGACCGTCGAGCCCCTGAAGGAGATCAAGGTCGCCTACTGGACTGGCAAGGAGATCGGCGCCCGGCAGCCCACGGAGTACCTGAGCGAGGGCCGCGAGGTCCTCAACTACAACGACGAGTTCCTCTACTACGTGCTCGGCGAGCCGCAGACCTTCGTCTACCCGACCGGAGAGCGCATCTACGAACAGTGGACGCCGCGCGTCCTGCGCGGCACCACCGCGGTCGACGCGAAGTACGACGACCAGATACTGGGCGGCAGCTTCGCCGTGTGGGGAGACCTGCCGAACGCCCAGACGCAGGCGCAGGTCGCCGACGGGATCCGGCTCCCGCTGGCCGCGACGGTCCAGAAACTGTGGGACCCGGACAAGCCCGAGCTGTCCTGGACCGACTTCAAGTCGCTGGCGAACCAGCTCGACTGATCCCGTACGCCCCCCGGACGTCGCGGTGATTGTCCGATACGGCTGCGAACTCCCGTACGGCTGTGGTGGTCTTTTGGCGAGCCGAACCGACACGCCGGGGGGAGCCGGGACATGGGCTACTGGGGGTATTTCGTCGTGGGCCGCGCCGAGCGGCCGCTCGCGGAGCTGGACGCGCTGTCGCGCGCCGCGGACATGAACCTGCGGCTGTCCGCGCCGGACGGCTGGCAGGTGTGGGAGTTCCCGGGCGGCGACGGAGACGTCGGGAACATGAACGACCTGGCCGGACAGACCGGCGCGCCCGCGCTGTTCGGCTACGTCATGGACAGCGACTGCGTCGTCGTGGAGGCGGCGGCGCCCGAGAGCGGGGCGTGGACGACCTGCCTGGCGCGCGCCGCGATGGCCGGGTACCTCGGCGCCGAGAGGGACGGGCTCACTCTGGAGGACTACTTCCTGGAGCCCCGTGACGCCGCCGTGCGTGCCGTGGCCTGGGCCGCCGAGGCGGGGCGCACCGCGAGCGCCGGGGAGCTGGCGGAGGTGCTGTCGGCCGACCCCGGGGGCGGTCCGGGCGCGGGCGCCGACGCGTTGGCCGAAAACCTCTTCTTCCGGTTCCTCGACCGGCTGGGTGTGGTGCCGCTGTGACACTCCCGGGCCGTCGCGCGCAGTAGGGGGAAGTGCGGGCTCCGTGGTGGTGAGCGGGCCGAAGCGGTAGGGACAGGGAGGCACCGGATGAGCCCGGTGGAACTGATCGCGCGGGCCGACGTACGCCGGGAGGGCGGTGCGGGGGGCCGTGCGGACGGCGGTGCGGAGGGGCTCTCGCCTCTCGTCGCCGCCGAACTGCGCCGCCAGGTCACCGTCCTCGAAGTGCTCGCCGGTCACGGCCCGGCCGGGCTGCGCCGGGCCCTGGAGGTCTCCACGGAGGGGCGCCGGGTGCTGCGCGCGGTGGTCTCCCGCCGGGCGCGCGGCCGGGGCTGAGTGCCGGCTCGCCTGTGACCGTCGTGCGGGGAACGCGCGACGGCGGTGCGGCCGAGGTGGTGGAGGTGGGGTGGTCCCGCACCGGTTGGGGAGAGGCCGGCGTACGGGTGTGACGAAACTCCACCTGGCGGCGCTTTAGCGGTTGTGACGACTGTGACCAGCGGAATGACGACCCAGCAGGAGAACCGGCCGTCGGCCGCCGCGAAGCCGGTGCGGTGGGCGGCGGACGCCGTGGCCACGATGCGCGAGGGCGCGCGGCTGCGTCTGGACTACTCGGCGCAGAGCCTGTGGCGCGTCGACCGCGTGATCGACGGAATCCGGGACGAGGGAGCGCCGTACGCCGCCGTGGAGACGGTACTGCGCGGACTCGGCGCCTACGCCGGAGAGGTGATCGTGCGCCAGGCCGGCGGTGAGTGGTGGGCGACCGGCGGCGATCACTGGGTCCGCACGCCCGACGGCCGCCTGTGGGACCCGATCGACGAGGCCCGCCGCTGCTTCACCGGTGACGGGTCGCTCCGGCTGCTGTGCCGGGACGCGGCGGCGGCCCGGTGACGACCCGGCCGGGGGCCGTACAGAAACGATTCGTCAATCACGGGCCACGTAGAGACGGTTCACCGGCCGCGGCCCTGTGACACCCGGAGCGCCCCGCCCGCTGGACGAGCGGGGGAGCCGGGCCGCGGGCACCGGCCCCCGCCCCGGCGGCGAAGGGGTGGTGATCCGGATGGATCAAGCGGGGCGAGGTGGGCGGCGGCGTGCCGCGTGCCTGTGAGATGCGGGCGCACGCGACGGCGTTCGTCCGCCGAGTCACGGCCCGCAGCCGGCTGCCGCTGGACTACTCCCCGGCCAGCGTGCGGATCCTCGACTTCCTGGTCGACGGCATACGCAAGGGCGGTGCCGGCCACGAGCGGGCACGCGGCACGCTGCTCGGCCCGGGCGCCTGCGTCGGTGAGGTGCTCGTGCGCCGGGCGGGTCTCGAACCCGCTCGGCAGGGTCCACAACCGCCTGGTGGGCGGCGGCCTCGAAGCGTCGCTGCACACCTTCTACCTGACGTTGCACGGGTGGGCCAAGGCCGTGATGTCTCCCTCGGGCGCCGATGACGATGGGTGTGCCAGAGCTTGCCCATCGCTGTGCTGCGGGGCGAGGAACTTGCCGCTGCAGTCCCAGAGATGACCGAATGCGAACGCTGACCTCGGCCCGACTCGTCCTGCCCGTCAAGTCCCGACCGGCCAGCGAGACAGCGAGCTTGCCCACACATTATTCGAGGCGGTAACGAATCGACCGGCCCATCACGCCGTCCTCGGCCGCGATCTCCTCGACCGGCAGATCAAGCCCGCAGCAGCGCAAGTTCGTGAAGTGGACCGCTGTACTTTGCACCTGTGACGTACCGCTGTGGACGACGGCATCGGCCTAGCGGGGCATACCACCAGGTCAGTTCGTGGAGTGCATGCGAGACGGCCGGGGCCGCCACCCCCCACAGGAGAGGCCCCGGCCGTCGCGCGGTACGGGCCGCGCGGCGGCCCGTACTCCTTACAGCGCCGCGACTGCCTTTTCTGTTACCTGCGTCGTTTTCAAGAGGATTCGGTGTCTGCCACGGCGGCGTCGTACTCGACCTCCAAGCGGTAGACGATCTCAGAGTTGAGGGACCTGCGGGCGGTCTTGGCCTGAGCGACCAGCCACTCGTGGAGATCGGTGGGCAGGCGGAGTGTGATGCGTGTTCCCTCATCCATGACTCCAGAATAGTTGCTGGCTGACGGTTGAATGGTGGTACCGTGACACTATGACGACACTGCATAGAGTCGAGGATGCCGGGCATGCCCGGTGTACCTACCGGCTGCGCGTGTCGTCGACCGCACGCTCGGCACTGCTGGCGGAGTGGGCGCGGTGCCGGTGGATCTGGAATGAATGCGTGGCTCGCTCGAAGAAGGCCCACGCGGAGCGCGAGAAGTGCGGTCCCGCCCGCCTCGACACGATGCTGACCGGGGCTCGCGCTCGCACTCCGTGGCTTGCCGAAGGCTCCTCGGTGCCGCAGCAGCAGCTCATCCGCGACTTCGGCAAGTCTCGCGCGAAGGCTCTCAAGGACATCAAGGACCGGCTGCCGATGCACCGCCGGGCCGGAATGCCCAAGTACAAGAAGAAGCGGGACGTCCTGCCCACGTTGAACTACACCCGGCGTGGCTTCCGCCTCAAGAATGGACGACTCCACCTGGCAGGCGGCATCACCCTGACCGTGGTGTGGTCCCGCAACCTGCCCGCCGCCCCGTCCAGCGTCCGCGTCTACCAGGACGGCATCGGACACTGGTACTGCTCGTTCGTGGTCTCCACCGAGGTGCGGCCGCTCCCCGGTACGGGGCGCGTGCTGGGTGTGGACTGGGGAGTGAAGGACACCGCGACCACCACCTCCGACGCCCATGACCTTCCCCACGCCGAGCATGGGAAGAACGCCCAGGCGAAGCTGACCCGGTATGACCGGATGATGGCCCGACGCCGACCGAAGAAGGGCCACGCCGCCTCGGGTGGCTACCGCGAGGCGAAGAAGTGGCGGGCGAGGACTTACGCGAAGATCGCCCGGCAGCGGCAGGACGCCGCCCGCAAGTGGGCGAAGAAGGTGGTCCGCGACCATGACACGATCGCGGTGGAGGACTTCCGCCCAAAGTTCCTCGCCCGGACCACCATGGCGCGCAAGGCGGCGGATGCGGCGATCGGCGCCACCAAGAATGCCCTGATCGAGATGGGCCGCAAGCACGGCCGAGACGTGCGCCTCGTACATCCCGCGCACACCACCATGGACTGCGCACGGTGCGGAGCGAGAACCAAGCACGCACTCCCGCTGTCCGAACGTACCTACACCTGCACGGCGTGCGGAGCCGTCTCCCCCAGGGACAAGAATTCCGCCCGCGTGATGCTCGTCCGGGCTGTTCTGGACCCGGCTGGTGACGAGGGCGCAAGACCTTCGGGAGCGCTGCTCCAGAAGGCAGCCTGAGCCAGGAATCCCCACCCGTCAGGGAGGGGGCAGTCAAACCTCACCGCGTCACGGCTTAGTTGCATCTTGTACGGCAATGGGATGAGGACATGGACGAGTGGCGGTTTCAAGACGTAACGTGCCATTCGCGCCGATCAGCGGGGGGCTCGCTTCCGCGACGGGGTTGCGGGAGGCCACCGCGACCATTGATTGAGAAACCACGACGGTGAGGACCACGTCCGCGAGAGCGGCGCCGGTTTAGGCGCAGAAAGGCTTCTCGGTGCTGGGGGACGACGCGGAGCTGACCGCCGCGGTGCGCGCGGCGCAGGGCGGGGACGAGACCGCGTTCCGGACCGTGTACCGGGCGGTGCATCCGCGACTGCTGGGATACGTGCGGACACTGGTCGGCGATGCCGACGCCGAGGACGTGGGGTCCGAGGCCTGGCTGCAGATAGCCCGTGACCTGGAGCGTTTCGACGGCGACGCGGACCGGTTCCGCGGCTGGGCCGCCCGTATCGCACGCAACCGCGCGCTGGACCACATCCGCATGCGCGGTCGCCGGCCCGCGACGGGCGGCGACGAGACGGAACTGACCGGCAGGCCGTCCGAGTCCGACACCGCGGACGAGGCCATTCAGGCCCTGGCCACCGACAGCACCCTCTCCCTCATCGCCCGGCTGCCCCAGGACCAGGCCGAGGCCGTCGTCCTGCGCGTGGTGGTGGGCCTCGACGCCAAGAGCGCCGCCGAGACGCTGGGCAAACGGCCCGGTGCCGTCCGCACGGCGGCGCACCGCGGCCTGAAGCGCCTGGCCGAGCTGCTCGGCGGGGATCCGGAATCGGGCGGCGGGCTCGAGGCCCTGCCGCCCCAGCGAGAACCGCACCGCCGTGCGGTGACGTCCGCGACTGTGACGCGTACGCGTGCGCGGACGCAGAAGGACATGTGATGGCCGACGAGCAGGACAGGTGGCTGGACCGCGAAACGGCGGAGATCTTGCTGCGCGGAGAGGCACCGGAGGCTGTCGGCCCCGCGGCCCGCGACCGCGCCGAACGGCTCGCCCGCGCCCTGAGCGCACTCTCCGCCCCACCCGTGCCGAACAGTGCCGAACTCCCCGGCGAGGCCGCCGCGCTGGCCGCCTTCCGCGAGGTGCGGGCCGAGCGGGCGGCCGCGGGGGCGGGAGGGCCGGACGCCCCTGGGCACGGAGCCGCGCCGCGGCTCTCCGACGCCGGACTGGTGCGCATCGGCCCCCGCGGCGACGGCGCCCGGCGCCCTCGCTGGGGCCGTCCCCTGCGGCTCGGGCTGGCCGCCGCGCTGACCGTCGGCATGGTCGGCTCAGTGGCGGTGGCCGCCGGAACCGGAGTCCTGCCGACACCGTTCGACGGCGCCGAACCGGAACCCGGCGCCACCGTCTCGGCCGCCGCGTCCCCCGAGCGCCCGCTCGTGTCGCCCTCGCCGCCCACCGGTGTGCGGGGCGGGTCGACGCTCGGCGGCCCCACGTCCGGTACGCCGGACCGGGGCGGCGCGCGGGACGACGCGGGCGGCGGCACGGCCGAGGACCGCGATTCCGGCTCCGCCTCCGACGACCGGGCGGACGGCTCCCGCGGCGGGCGGCCGGGCCTCGCCGCGTCCTGCCGTGACGTGGGCGTCGGCAAGGAACTGGAGGGCACCCGCAGGCGCGCGCTGAAGGAGGCGGCCGGGGGCTCGTCCCGGGTCGGGAAGTACTGCAGGAACCTCCTCGCCGGGACCGACGGCGCTGCTCAGGACCGCGGCGGCGGCAAGGAGGGCGGGGATGCCGACGAGTCCGGTAAGGCGGCCCGGGAACGGGAGACCGAGCACGAGACGGGCGACTCCGACGACAAGAGCGGCAAGAACGACAAGGGAGAAAAGGGAGACAAGGGCGGTAAAGGGGAAAGGGAAAAGAGTGAGAAGGGCGGTGAGGGAGGCGAGAGCGGAAAGCAGGGCGGCGGTGACAAGGGCGGCAAGGGCGACGAAGACGACGACGGCCCCCACATAACCCCGCCCGCCGGGCACCACCGCGATCCGCACGCCCCCTCGGCCTTCGCGCCCCTGCCGCAGCAGCGGCCGAACCACCCGCCGCACGTCTCGTCCGCCGTTCTGCACGCCGTCCGACCCGCGCTTTCGCAGGGCCGGGAGGGCTCCCTCGCCGAGGGTGTGACACTTTCGGCCGCCGTGGCGCAGTAATGAGTGAGCCGACTGGTCATCGGCTTGCGCACCGAGCCGGGGTTCCCCCCGTACCTACGGCTCGTGCACCTCGGCGCGGGCGGGACACGTTCCCCCGGTCCCGCCCGCGCCCCATTCCCCGTACTCCCGGCTCACCGCCTCACGGGTACACGACGACCTTGTCGCCGTTCCTCACCTGCGCGTACAGATCCGCGATCGCCGCCTCGTCCCGTACGTTGACGCAGCCGTGCGAGGCGCCCGCGTAGCCGCGGACGGCGAAGTCGTCGGAGTAGTGCACGGCCTGGCCGCCGCTGAAGAACATCGCGTACGGCATGGCGGAGTCGTAGAGCGTCGAGACGTGGTGGCGGGATTTCCAGTAGACCTCGAACTCGCCCTCCCGGGTCGGCGTGTACTGCGAGCCGAACCGCACCGGCATCGTCGACACGGTCCGTCCGTCGATCATCCAGCGCAGTGTCCGGCTCGACTTGCTGACGCACAGCACCCGTCCGGTCAGACAGCGCGGGTCGGGGGCGGCGGCCGGCTGTCCGCCCATCAGGTACAGGTCCCACTTGCCCGGCTCCCGCGACATGCCCAGCAGCCGCTGCCAGGTGACGGTGTCGGTCCGGCCCGTCCTGGGCAGCCCGCGCTTGCCCTGGAAGCCGCTCACCGCGCGCTCGGTGAGGTCGTCGTACGTGCCGGTCGGCCCGTCGACGAGCCACTCCACCTGGCGCAGCCGGGCCTGCAGTTCACGGATGTCCCGGCCGGTGTCGCCCCGCCTCCACAGCACCCGGGGCTCGGTACGGGCGGTCGGCGCACTCGCCGGTGGGTCGCCGGCCGGCGCGTTCTCCGGCTGCGTCGATTGTTTCGGCTGCTCAGGCTGCTGCGGCTGTTCCGGCGGCTTCGGCGGCTTCGGCTGTTTCGGGGGCGCCCCGGTGACCTCTATGTGCACCGGCGCACGCCCCTTGCCGTCGACACCGGCTCCCTGCACGGTGCAGCCGCCCGCCGCCAGCGCGGCCCCCAGGGCGACGGCGACCGCCTTCCCCACGTACCCCGTGCCCGTCATACGCATCACGGCCCCCCGCCGTCTCACCGCCCCGTACGGACGTCCCCTGAGATGTCTCCCCCCGGATGACGCGTCGTGAACGGCACGGCATCGTTGTGACCGGGACCGCATCGAGGTTGTGAGCAAGGTCCCAGCGTGCGCCCCTCCACCGGGTGGCGCGTGCGCCGATACAGTCCGTCGGAGGTCGGTCCGTATCGGCGAGTAACTGACGGATGGTTCGAGCAGTTCGAACATGTGCTCAGCGGGAGGCATCACACCATGGCGCGCGAGTCTGAGTCCGGACTGCCCATCGAACCGGTCTACGGGCCCGGTGTCCAGGTGGGCTGGGATCCGGTGGAGAAGCTGGGTGAGCCGGGGAGGTATCCGTTCACGCGGGGTGTGTATCCGTCGATGTACACGGGGCGGCCGTGGACGATGCGGCAGTACGCGGGTTTCGGTACGGCGACGGAGTCGAACGCGCGGTACAAGCAGTTGATCGCGAACGGCACGATGGGTCTGTCGGTCGCCTTCGATCTGCCGACGCAGATGGGGCACGACTCGGACGCGCCGATCGCGAGCGGTGAGGTCGGCAAGGTCGGGGTGGCGATCGACTCGGTCGACGACATGCGGGTGCTGTTCGGCGGGATCCCGCTGGACAGGGTCTCCACGTCGATGACGATCAACGCGCCGGCTTCCCTTCTGCTCCTGCTGTACCAACTGGTCGCCGAGGAGCAGGGCGTGGATGCGGGTCGGTTGACCGGCACGATCCAGAACGACGTGCTGAAGGAGTACATCGCGCGGGGGACGTACATCTTCCCGCCGAAGCCGTCGCTGCGGCTGATCGCGGACATCTTCAAGTACTGCCGGGCCGAGATCCCGAAGTGGAACACGATCTCGATCTCGGGTTACCACATGGCCGAGGCGGGTGCGTCTCCGGCGCAGGAGATCGCGTTCACTCTCGCGGACGGTATCGAGTACGTGCGCACGGCGGTCGCGGCCGGGATGGACGTCGACGACTTCGCTCCGCGTCTGTCGTTCTTCTTCGTGGCGCGTACGACGATTCTGGAGGAGGTCGCCAAGTTCCGTGCGGCCCGCCGGATCTGGGCGCGGGTGATGCG
>NZ_JBIRNE010000006.1:0-432710 GCF_044331465.1 Streptomyces sp. NPDC017225
TTCCTCGGTATCGCCCTCGCGCTGACCCTGGCGTTCGTGATGATCTGGATCGCCTACAAGCCGCAGGTCCGCACCAGCGCCACCGAACAGCTGGAGCAGACGGGCACCGCGCTCGCGCCGAGCCCCAGCGCCAGCGCCGGCGCGGAGAAGCTGCCGAGCGCGGAGGAGCCGGCCCTCGCCCAGCCCCCCGCGCCGCAGCAGACCACCGAGGAACCGAAGAAGGACGCCGGCGGTGACGGCGGCGGTGGTGGCGGTGGTGGCGGCGGTGGCGGTGGCGCGGAGCAGACCGAGGAGCCGGCCGCGGAGCCCGACGTCGTGCCCGCCAGCAGGGTCCTGCTGCGCAACACCACCACCGAGTTCTGCGCCGAGCTCCCGGGGCACGAGAAGGGGCAGATCAACGGCCCCGTATGGCAGTCCGTCTGCGATCCCACCGATGCCGACAACCAACTCTGGAACCTGGAGGTGAAGTACCCGAAGGGCGGACCCGGCGGGACGGCGCTCTTCCAGATCCGGAACGTGAAGGACCAGCTCTGCATGGACCTGCCCGAGTACGGGGCCAACCCCATCAGGACGGCGGTCACCGAGTTCACCTGCACCGGCACGAACGCCGACAACCAGCTCTGGTGGGTCGACAAGCAGAAGAGCGGCAACTACTGGATCCGCAACTTCGCCAGCAACAACGCGTGCCTGGACGTCGCCGGATCGAGCGTCCGCGTCATCGACGCCAAGATGATGATCTACGACTGCGCCAACTCCGACGACGCGGAGTGGCAGATCCTCCCGTCGAACCAGGCCTGAGCCGTTCGATCACCGGCCCCTCGATCGCCGGCCCCTCGATCGCCGGCCCCGCCGCACGGGGCCGGTGATCGAGGGGCCGGCCGCCATTCACGGCGACGCCCGAAGGGCGGCTTCGTCGGCTGGGGAGCGACGGCGGGCGTCTACCAGACCGCCTCGCCCGGCACCAGCCGGCCGGCCTTGCGGTACTCACGGCGGGCGCCCTCCAGGAGGTCGTCCGCCGTCACATGCCCCCCGCGTCCGGCGGCGAGATAGGCGGCGGTGACCACCGCGCTGCGGATCGAACCGCCGGCCAGCTCGAAGTCCCGGGCCAGCGGGGCCGGATCGATGCCGTCGTCGGACGGCACGTGCGACAGACCGTGCCGCCACAGCGCCAGACGCTGACCGGCGTCCGGGAACGGGAAGTCGACCACCAGGTCCAGGCGCCGGGTGAACGCCTCGTCGATGTTGGCCCGCAGGTTGGTGGTGAGCAGGGCGATGCCGTCGAAGGACTCCAGACGCTGGAGCAGGTAGGCGCTCTCCATGTTGGCGTACCGGTCGTGCGAGTCCTTGACCTCGGAGCGCTTGCCGAAGACGGCGTCGGCCTCGTCGAAGAGGAGCACGGCGTCGGTGCGGTCGGCCTCCGTGAAGATCCGTTCGAGGTTCTTCTCGGTCTCGCCGACGTACTTGTCCACGACCGACGACAACTGGACCACGTAGAGGTCCAGGCCCAGGTCGGCCGCGACGACCTCCGCCGACAGGGTCTTGCCGGTGCCCGACTCGCCCGCGAACAGACCGAGGACCCCCCGGCCGCGTCCGCCGCCCGCGCTGAGCCGCCAGTCGCCGAGGACGCGGTCGCGGTGGCGGGCGCGCAGGGCGAGTTCGTGCAGCTGGACAAGGGGCTTGTCGGGCAGGACCAGGTCCCCCCAGTCCACGTCGGGCCGGATCCGGCGGGCGTGGCTCTCCAGGCCGGAGGCCGACTGCCGGCGGGCCGCGAGCCGGACGTGGGCGGCGGTGAGCGGGGTGCCGTCGAAGGCGGCGAGGGAGCGGGCGGCGAGCGCGGCCCGCTGGATGCGGTCGCCACCGAGCCGGTAGGGGGCGACGGCGTCGGCCAGGTCGAACGCGTCGCTGTCCGGTCCCAGCGCGGCCTGCCAGGCGGCCGCACCGCCGGCCAGGCGGCCCGGCGCGTCCAGGACCAGCGGGTCGGTCGGGGACCAGTGCGGGTCGTACGGTCGCGGGTCGGTGAGCAGCACGGTCACGTCCGTCGCCGCGGTCAGCGCTCGCACCAGCGGGCCCGGCTTCTCGGGCAGGCCCGACACCACGACGGCCCGGCCGGTGAGGCGCGCCTCGCGCAGCAGCTCGGGGACGTGGTCCTCGGGCCGGGAGCAGCGCAGCGCGTCGATGCCGGCGGCGTCCAGGACACAGGCGAGAGCGGCCAGACCGTCGCCCTCGCGCGGTTCGCGCAGGTAGGCGGTGAGCGGGCCGTCGTGCAGACGGGCGGCGAGGCGGCGTACGAAGTCGTCGGCGCCGGGCGCGGGCAGCGGATCCGGCATCGGGTGCAGCAGGTCGAGGAGGGCGGCGTCCGGGGTGTCGTCACCGAGCAGATGGCCGATCAGCCGGTCCGGGACCCGCAACGACCGGGTGAGGAAGGGGCGCTCGGGCTCCTCGACCACCAGCAGGCCGAGGGCGCGCAGCGGCGCGGAGGTGTGGAGGCGGGCCCGGGCCGCCGCCTGGTGCGGGGGCACCCCGCACAGGTCGAGGGCGAGGCCCACGGTGGCGCGACGGCGGCTCACGTCGTCGTTGAGGTAGCCGTAGAGCGGCTCGAAGGTGCGGTCGATGTCGGGGGCGAGGGAGATGAGCAGGAGCGCGATGTCCAGCTCGGTCAGCCACGTCCGCCCGGCCAGCCACGCCAGCCGGTCACCCGGGTCGGCCGGCCAGCCGGCGGACCCGTGCGGCGGGGCGGCGTCGCGAGCGTCGAGGACACCGGCGGCATCGGCATCGGTGGCGGCATCGGCAGCGGTGGCGGCGTCGGGAGTGGTGGTGGCCGCGGGCGCGTCGCCGGACGGCCAGGCGCGCAGCAGGTGCTGGACGGCCTCGTTGGACAGGTACAGGCCGCGCAGTGGGTCGTCGGCCGTGGGGTCGGTGGCCGAGCGGTGCTCGACCAGCGCGGTCACCTGCTCCCGCAGGGCGGCGAGGCGGGCGAGCAGCGTGTGTGCGGGATCGCCGTCGTACGGGGCGAACGCGGGGACACCGGAGGCGGCGGCCGACGTCGTCCGCACGGAGGGGGTGTTCACGGCTGGTCCGTACGGTCCGTACGGCGGCCGGCCGCGTCCTTGGGGGCGGCACGGTCCGCCGCGTTCTCGCGGGCCCTGCGGGCCGCCGCTTCTTCGCGGGCCGTGCGGACCGCGGCCACCTGGTGGGGACGGTGGGAGCGCCCTTCCGTCTTCGGCGGGTCGCCGTCCATACCGCGCAGCCGGACCATCGCGCCCTCGGTGACCGGGGGCCCGGCGTCGTACTCCGGGAAGGCCGGGAAGGGGGCGGTCACCACCAGGTCCAGGGACGGCTTCAGCTCGCCGCCCAGGGCGGACCAGATCTCGGCGAGGGAGCGGGACTCCGACTGGCTGCCGGCCACCGACAGCGGCATCGACAGGCCCAGCGCTCCGAGGGGACCGGGGAGTTCGCCGGGCGGCAGGAGCTCGTGGGGCAGCAGGGTCGCCAGTACGGCCGACAGCAACCGGTGTTCGTCCTGCGGGGTCTTCGTCCAGGCTGTCACCAGGTACGACAGCCGGAACCAGCGCGGCGGCCGACGGTGCCTCACCACGATGTCCCGCTCGTCACGCACCGAGATCTGGCCGCGATGGCGCCGGGTCACATCCTCACGGATGTCGTACAAGTAGGCGTTGACCACGGGGGCGTTGCGCCGGGCCGCCCAGTCGCGGGTGGGCGCTTCGAAGGCCACGTCGATGCCCGAGCCCGTCAACGTTCCACTGCCGAGGAGGCTCTTGACGACCTCGTCCACCTCGTGGATCACTCTTGCGCTCCCGCCCTGCCCGTACTGCCGTTCCGCCCGCTGCCGCGGCCTGTCACCAGTGTCACCGATCGTGCCCCGGGTGCCGGCCTGCCCGCGCGCGCGCCGGGGACGGCGGACGGGCAGGCGCCCTTGCCCTCGCGGCCCCGTGGGGTCGGTCTCGAATGCCCTTTCGGTCAGATGTAGCCTTCCCGCAGGGCATATGCCACGGCGTGCGCGCGGTTGCGCAGGTGAAGCCGCGTGGTGAGTCCGTGCATGACGTTCTTGACGGTCCGTTCGGAGTAGGACAGCTTGCCCGCGATCTCTCCGGTGTCGAGGCCCTCGGCCACCAGGCGCAGGACGTCCACCTCGCGTGGCGCGAGCCCCAGCGAGGGGGCGCCGGGACGGCCCGCCGCGCCCCGGTGCAACGTGCCCACCTGGGAGATGAGCCGGCCGAGCAGGTCGGCGGGCAGGTCGCCGTCGCCGCGGGAGGCGGCCAGCACCGCCTGCACCAGCCGGTGGGCGGTGGCCTCGTGCCGCCAGACGATGGCGCCGACGCCGCACTCGACGACGTCCAGCAGTTCGCTCTCACGGATCGTGCCGATCACGAGCACGGCGCGCGCGCCCTCGCTGCGCACGATCCTGCGCAGCCGGGTGAGCGCCGCCTCGTCGAGGGCGTCCTCGACGAGCAGGGCCACGGTGCCGGGGCCGGAGTCCTCGCGCAGGTCGATCTCCGGGTGCCGGCGCAACTGGCTGACCGCGCCCTCGCGGCTGATCGGGTCCGGAGCGGACACCGCCACCGGGACGCGCCGGTCGGTGACCCCGACGGCCGCGCCGGTGCTGGTGCCGATGGTGGATGTGGTGGTGGTCCGGGGTGAGTTGAGCAACCGTTTCCCCCCTGTTCACGAGCCCGCCGTCCGGCGCAGGCCAGTAGCGGATGAGCGTGTTCCACACTTCTGTGACGGATGGGACCGCGCAATCGTGGAGCACCACGAGGAACACCACGAGACCAGCGTGGAGACCGCCACGAACGGGCCGCCGTGGGAGCGTTTCAGCAGGTCAGGGAGGTTTGAGGGGCAGGTTCGGCAGTTCGTGACGCCGGGCGCGCAGCACCGTGAGCCTCGCCACAACCACCACCGTCACCACGACCACGACCGCGGCCACGGTCACAACCGCCGTGGCGGCCACCGCCCGGCCCACCGGACATCGTTGCCACGCGTGGGCCACTTCACACCACCCATGTCCGCATTCGTACGTCTCACAGAGCGGGGGAGCACCATCCACCACAGGAGGCACCGATGACCGGACCGCTCCGTGAGCGCGACGGCGCCCACGCGCTGCTCGCGGCCGAGACCGAGCGCGCCCGGACCGGCACCGGCGGTCTCGTGCTGCTGCGCGGCGCCACCGGCACCGGCCGCACCGCCGTCCTGGAGGCCGTCGTCCGGCACGCCGCGGACCGTGGCCTGCGAGTACTGAGCGTGCGCTGCTCGCCCGAGGACACCGGCGTGCCCTTCGCCGCGATCTGTCAGCTTCTGGGCCCGGTACCGGAGTTCACCGACCTGGTGCCCGGCGCTGACGACCGCGGCAGCGCGGCCCGGCTGTGGCGGCTGCTGCGCTCGTACGCCGACGAGGGGCCGCTGCTGGTGGCCGTGGACGACGTCCACCTGGCCGACGACGCCTCGCGGCGCTGGCTGGTCGAAGCGGCCCGGCGCGTCGACCGATTACCGGTACTGCTGGTGGCCACCGAGCGGAGCCAGTACGACATCGACCCGCGGCCCGCCGGACTCAGCCAGGCACTGTCCCCCTCCCTCGTCCGCACGCACACCCTCGCCCCGCTCAGCGACGCGGTGGCGGCCGGGCTGGTCCGGGACGCCTTCCCCACGGCCGGACCGCGCTGGACGGCGCAGTGCGTACGGGCGGGCGCCGGCAGTCCGTTGCTGCTGCACGCCCTGCTCGACGACCTGCGGGGCATCCCGCGGCCGGACGGCCCCGTGCCCTACGACGCGCCGCCCCTGCCCGACACCTGTGCCGCGCTGTATCCCGGGACCTACCCGGCGGCCGTCTCCTGGTGGCTGAACAGCGCCGGGCCCGCGACGGCCGACGTGGCCCGGTGCCTCGCGGCACTGGAACAGGCGTGGCCGACGGACACGGACGACGACCTTTCGGACGCCCGGGCGCACGACCCGGCGGACGGCCCGGCGGACCGGTCGGGCGGACGCGGGGAGCTCCGGCATGCCCTCGCACTCCCCGATGCGGGCACGTTCCGCGTCACCGAAGCCTCCGAGTCCGCGCAGACCACGAGAGCCACGCGGCCCACGCGGCGTGGCGAGGACGCGGAACACGTGTGGCCCGACCCGTACACACGGCGCGCCCCCCGGCAGGACGACCCGTACGCGGAGCCCGCGCCCCAGGGCCGTACGGCCCCCGCGGGGGCCGGGGACCCGGTCGACCTGCTCGCCGAGGCGGCCGGCGCCGACCCCGCGCGGGTCGCCGGATGGCTCGCCGCCATGACCCGGCTCGGTCTGCTGCGCCCCGACGCCCAAGGCCACCCCCGCTACGCGCACCCGCTGCTGCGCGACGCCGTGCTCACCGGCTGGCCCCGGCCCCGCCGGGAGGCCGCGCACCGGGCGGCGGCCGAGGCGATGCTGCGCCGGGGCGACCGGGTCGAGGCGGTCGCCCGGCACCTGCTGCGCACGCCGGTCGTCGGCCTGCCCTGGGCCTTGCGCGTCCTGCGCGACGCGGTCACGGTCGCCGTGCACGACGCCCGCCCCGACGACGCCGTCGGCTACCTGCGCCGGGCGCTGGACGAGCCGCTGCCGGACGACCTCCGCCAGCGGCTGCTGACCGAACTGGGCTCCCTGGAGTACGCGTCGGCCGACACCCCGGCGGCCATCGCGCGCCTCGCCGAGGCCCAGCACCTGCCGGCCGACCCCCGCAACCGGGTGCGTACGGCCGTGGCCCTCGGCACCGCCCTGGCCGGACGCGGCGAGATCCGTACGGCCATGGAGGTGCTGCGCCGCACGGAGGTCCGGCTGTCCGGCCACCCGGGCCTGACCCGCACCGTGCAGACCGCCGGCGTGCTGCTGTCCGACGTGGACCTGGCGACCCGGCAGGAGGTGTACCGGTGGCTGTGCGAGACCGGCGAGCACTCCCCGGAGCTGGTGGGCACCGCGGGGCAGGCCCTGCTCGTGCGGTACGCGGCGACGGCCGCGCTGATCTCGGCCGAGGACGCGATGACCCGCGTACGGGCCCTGCTGGCGCAGCCCACCGACCCGCTCGCCGAGCCCTTCCTGCTGGGTACGGCCGCCGCGGTCGCCCAGTGGGCCGACGAACTCGACGAGGCGGACCGGCTCGTGGAGCGCGGCCTGGCCGGACAGCACCCCGCCCTGCTCCACCCGATGCAGCACGCGCTCCTCAACACCCGCGCCGACATCGCCGCGGCCCGCGGCGACCACGCCCGGCTGCTCGCCACCGGCCCCGGCCCCGGTTTCGGTTTCGGCTCCGGCTTCCGCCGCGACGTGGCGGCGGGCGGGACGAGGGCGCCGTCCGGCTCCGGGCCCACCAACCGGGACGCCCACGCCCTGATGGCCCTGGTCCACACCGGCCGCACCGAGGAGGCGGGGCGGCTCGCGGGCGCCTTCGACCTGCGCCGGGCACCGGAGTCCTGGGAGCTGAACCGCTTCCTGTACGCGCGGGGCGTGCAGCGGGCCGCCGCAGGTGACCCGGCGGGCGCGATCCAGGACTTCCTGGAGAGCGGACGGCGCCAGTCCGCCCGCGAGGTGATCAGCCCGGTCGTCACCCCGTGGCGGACCGCGGTCGCGGAGTGCCGGCTGGTCCTGGGCGGCGGCCAGGAGGCACTCGCCCTGGCGACGGAGGAGCTGCGGCTGGCCCGGGTGTGGAACACCCCGCGCACGGTGGGCCGCGCCCTGCGCGTGCTGGGCACCGCGACCGGCGGGCGGCGCGGCCTGGAGCTGGCCGAGGAAGCCGTACGCACCCTGCGGGACGCGCCCGCCGACACCGGCATGGAGCTGGTCGAGGCGCTCATCGGCCAGGGCCGTCAGCTCACCGCCGCCGGTGAACGCGGCCGCGCCCGCGACTGCCTGCGCGAGGCGGCGGAGCTGGCCGAGGGCAAGGGCGCCGTGCGGCTGCTCACCCTGGCAGGGCAGGCCCTGCGGGAGAGCGGCGCCCGGGGCCCGGTGACGGCCCGTACCGGATCCGGGGCGCTGACCGGCAGTGAGCGCCGTATCGCCGAACTGGCCGCCGGCGGGCGGACGAACACCGAGATAGCCGACCTGCTGCACCTGGCCCGGCGCACCGTGGAGACCCACCTGACCAGCACGTACCGCAAGCTGCGGATACGCCGCAGGACCGAGCTGCCCGGCGCGCTGGCCCTGGGCCGGACCGAGGACGCGCGGCCCACCGCTCAGGACTGAGGGCCGGCGGGGGTGCGGTACGCCCGGCGCGGCGCGCGACTTCGTGGTACGCCCCCTCGCGGCTCGCGGCTCGCGGCTCGCGGCTCGCGGCTCGCGGCTCGCGGCTCGCGGCTCGCGGCTCGCGGCATGCGATCGGCTTCGGGGCCGGTTCCGTGGTCGGCCGTCGTCTCGGCCAGCAGCCGCCCGGTGACCGGAGCTCACGCCGCCGTTCGCAGCAGCCGCCCGATCTCCAGCTGCTCGACCTCCAGCGGGTCGCCGTCCTCCACGTTCCACAGGCAGTTCTGCAGGACGCGGCCGAGGGACCAGGCGCGGGCCCGTTCCCGGTCCAGTGCGAGGACGTCGGTCATGGCGTCGAAGCGCCACCGGGTCTCGTCCGGGTCGTAACGGTTGTCGAGGGCCGGCAACAGGTCGAAACCGGGGTCGCCGGCCAGCGGTTTGGGGTCGATGGCGAGCCACGGGGCCCGGTCCGAGCCGAGGACGTTGTCGTAGTGCAGGTCCCAGTGCAGCAGCCGGTCACCGGGCTCGTCCGCGACCTCGCGCACGGCGGCGGCGCAGTCGGCGACCAAGCGGCGGTCCGCCGGGTCAGGGATGTGCTCCAGCGCCCGCGGCGTCCGCTCCAGCATGCCGCGCGCGGCGTCACCGAGCCCGCGCACGCCGGGCGGTGCGGGAACCCTGGTGAGGTGGGCGAGCAGCCGGGCGATGACGAGGACGGCCTCGCGGGAGTCCTCGACGTGGCCGAGCGTGCGGGCCGAGTCCAGGCGCTCCAGGAGCATCGTGCCGGTGGCCGCGTCGTGGTCGAGCAGCCGCACCGCCCCGTCGCCGTCCCACAGCCGCAGCGCGACGGGCTCGCCCTCGGTCTCCGCGTCGAGGATCTGGAGTTTCAGCGCGGCCGGCGTGCCGTCTCGGCGTACGACGGGCAGTACGAGGGCGGCCCAGCCGTGCATCGACGGCCCGTCCAGGCGCAGTTCCCAGCGGTCCAGGAAACCGGCCGCCAGTGCGGGCAGCTCGTCGATGAAGGCGCGGCCCGCCTCTCCGTTGTACTTCGCCTGCGCGACGGCGAGCGCGTCCGGAACCTCGATCATGTCGGCCGACGCTACCGGCGGACGGCGTGGCGGTCACGCGGATATCGGGCCGGGGAGCCGTGGCCCGGTCCGGTCAGGCCACCGGTTCCGGCACCGGCCGGTCGGCCGGAGGGCCGTCCTTCGGAGCCTTGGCCGTCACCATCAGGCCCGCGATCAGGGCCGCCAGCAGCATGACGCCGGCGGCCAGCCAGATGGCGACCGTGTAGCCGTGGACGATGCCCTCCCGGACGACCGACGCCCGCTGCGACGGGTCGGTGAGGTGGGAGGCGACGTAGGACGCGCTGGTGCTGGTGGCGATGGTGTTGAGCAGCGCCGTGCCGATCGAGCCGCCCACCTGCTGCGAGGTGTTGACCGTCGCCGAGGTCACGCCGGAGTCCCGCGGGGCGACCCCGGCGGTGGCGGTGGAGAAGACCGGCATGAAGGTCAGGCCCATGCCGAGACCCATGAGGATCAGCGCGGGCAGGATCTCGGAGGCGTATTCCGAGTCCACGGTCATCCGGGTGAGGATCACCATGCCGCCGGAGGCGAGGAGCATGCCGGGGACCATCAGCGTGCGCGGGCCCACGTGGCGCAGCAGCCGGGCCGAGATCTGCGTGGAGCCGATGACGATCGAGGCGGTCATCGGCAGGAACGCGAGGCCGGTCCGTACGGGGGAGTAGCCGAGGATGGTCTGGAGGTAGTAGGTCATGAACAGGAACATCCCGAACATGCCGATGACGGCCAGCATCATCGTCAGGAAGCAGCCGGCGCGGTTGCGGTCGCGGATGACGTGCAGGGGCAGCAGGGGACTCGCGGCGCGGGCCTGCCACCACACGAAGACCGCGAGGAGTACGACGCCCGCGGCGAACAGCGCCAGCACCAGCGGGTCGGTCCAGCCGCGTGGCTGCGCCTCGCTGAAGCCGTAGACGAGGGCGACCAGGCCGCCGCAGCCGAGGAACACGCCGGGGACGTCGAGGCGGGCGTCGGACTGACCGGGACGGTCTTTCAGCAGGACCAGGGCGCCGATCACGGCGGCGACGGCGATGGGGATGTTGACGTACAGGCACCAGCGCCAGTTCAGGTACTCCGTGAGCACACCGCCGACGAGGAAACCGACGGCGGCGCCGCTGCCGGCCAGCGTGCCGTAGATGCCGAAGGCCTTCCCGCGCTCCTTCGGATCGGTGAAGGCCGTCGCCAGCAGGGAGAGCGCGGACGGCGCGAGGACGGCGGCGAAGACGCCCTGGAGGGCGCGGGCGCCGAAGAGCATCGCCGGGGTGGTGGCGGCGCCGCCGATCGCGGACACGGCGGCGAAGCCGATGAGCCCGATGACGAAGGTGCGTCTGCGTCCCACCAGGTCCGCGACCCGGCCGCCGAGCAGCAGCAGCCCGCCGAACGCGAGGGTGTAGGCGGTGATCACCCACTGGCGGTTGGTGTCGGACATGCCCAGGTCGCGCTGCGCGGAGGGCAGCGCGATGTTCACGATGGTCGCGTCGAGGACGACCATCAGCTGGGCCAGGGCGATGACCACCAACCCCCACCAGCGGCGGGGATCGGCCTCCGCGGGCGCGGCCGGCCCACCTGTCCGGGTGCCACTCATCTGGTCAGAAGACCATGAAACGGGGCGTATCGCATCCCGTTGCGGCGGCCGAGGGTCCCGCGAGGCCCCGAGAGGCCCCGCGAGGCCCCGAGAGGCCCCGCGAGGCCCCGAGAGGCCCCGAGAGGTCTTGCGCGGGAGGCGACGCGACGCGACCGGCGGCCTCACGCGTGCTCGACGTCCAGCTCCCGCCGGCCGAGTGCCAGCGACACCGCCGTCAGGGCGCTGTTGAACGACACCTCCGACAGCAGGCCCGGCGCGGCGACCTGGTCACCGGCGAGATACACCCCGTCGCCGCGGTCGACGGCGGGCCGGTCGCGCCAGGTGGTGCCGGGCGGGTCCACCGCGCCGGTACGGCCGTTCGCGATCGCCTCGCGCCGCCAGGTGAGGCGCTCGCGCCAGCCGGGGAAGCCGAGGTCGAGCAGTTCCTCGGCACGGGCGGTGCCGTCGGCCTTCGACTCGTGGGGTGCGATCGGGATCTGTCCCTGGATCAGCTGCTCGCCGGCCGGAGCCAGGGTGCGGTCCTGCGCCGTGAACCGTTCGATCCAGCCCGGCGCGTCCAGGTCGGAGATCGCGAAGGCGTCACCGCGCCGGGTCCGTACGGCCAGGTCGATCAGGGTGGTGCGCCCGCTCGGCCAGGTCAGCGAGGGCTCGCCCAGCAGGCGACGGGCGGCGTCCAGGGAGGTGGCGACGACGACGGGGGCGCCGGCCGGGACCGTGTCGACGCGGGAGAGGGTCTCCACCCGGACCCCGAGGTTCCACGCCAGGGCGGCCATCCGGTCGATCACCCCGGACCAGCCGCCGCGCGGGTAGTGCGCCTCGGGCGGCAGCTTGGCGGCCCGGCGCAGGCGTTCCCGCACGAAGGCGGCGGAGAGTGACCCGGGGTCGTGGTGGAAGAGGGCGACGGCGCAGTAGTGCGCGGCGGCCCGGGCGCCCTCCTCGCCCGCGACACCGGTCGCCCAGGTCAGGAAGTCGGTGTCGACCGGCGCCGGTCCGACGCCCCGGCGCAGCAGCTTGAGCATGGCGAGGGGCGGGGTGCGGCGCAGCGCGCCCTTGTGGCGCAGCCGCAGCCGGGCCCCCTCCAGCGGCGGGACCGGCGCGAGCGGGCCGATCAGGCCGCGCTGTCGCAGCCACGTCCAGTGCGGGCCGCCGTTGTAGAGGGCGTGCGGGCCGTCGTTGGTCCGGTAGCGGTCTTCGGCCGTCCGGGCCCGTCCGCCGAGGGTGTGGTGCGCCTCGTGGACGGTGACCTTGGCGCCCGCCTCGGCGGCGGTGATGGCCGCGGTCAGTCCGGCGAAGCCGCCGCCGATGACGGTGATGCGATGCATGGCTGGTGCTCTCCCTCGGTCGGGGCCGCCTGGCGTGATGCCTGTCCGCCAGTACGACGACCGCGGCGACGCCGGATGTGACATGAGGGCGGGGCGAAAGGGCGTTCGCGTAGGTCAGTGCGGTTGTCAGTGGTGGGGTGCAGCATGGGGGCATGGCGAGGAAAGCGGCGGGCGGCGGCGGGGGTACGAGGACGACGGTGCGGGCGGCGCGGCGCCCGGGGCTGCGGCTGCCACCGCTGGAGCCCCATGACGGAGCGGAGCTGGAGCCGGACGGGGACTACGACGCGCTGGAGTTCCGGGAGACGGACTTCGCCGGGCAGGACGGGGCGGGCGCCCGTTTCATGGACTGCGCGCTGACGGGATGCGCGCTGGACGAGGCGTCCCTGACCCGGGCCCGGTTGCTCGACTCGGTACTCACCGGTGTCCGCGGCGTCGGTACGCAGCTCGCCGAGGCGACCCTGCGCGACGTCGAGCTGGTCGACGCCCGCCTGGGCGGTACCCAGCTGCACGGTGCCGTGCTGGAACGGGTCCTGGTCCGCGGCGGCAAGATCGACTATCTCAACCTCCGCCGGGCCCGGCTCAAGGACGTCGTCTTCGAGAGCTGTGTCCTGGTCGAGCCGGACTTCGGGGGCGCCCGCCTGGAGCGGGTCGAGTTCGTGGACTGTGCTCTGAAGGGGGCGGACTTCAGCGCGGCGACCCTCACGGACGTCGACCTGCGCGGCGCCGCCCCGCTGGAGCTGGCCCGGGGGGTGGACCGGCTGTCGGGGGCGGTGATCAGTCCGGCCCAGCTGCTGGACCTGGCGCCGGTGCTGGCGGCGGAGCTGGGGTTGCGGGTGCAGGCGGGGGAGTAGCGCCGGGGGAGGCCAGGGGCGGGGAGAGCGGGCGCGGGGAGCGGCGCGGGGTCCGAGGGCTCAGGAGACGCGGGGGAAGCGGGCCTGGAGGGTCCAGATGGCCGGGTTGTCCGCCAGGTCGTCGTGCATGTCGGTGAGGTCGGCGATCAGGTCGTGCAGGAAGTCGCGGCACTCCCGGCGCAGTTCGGTGTGGGAGAAGGAGAGCGGGGGCTCGCTCTCCGGCAGCCACTCGGCCTCGATGTCGACCCACCCGAAGCGGCGCTCGAAGAGCAGGCGGTCGGCGGACTCGGTGAAGTCCAGCTCCGCCCACTGCGGCCGGGCGGCCCGGGAGCCCGCCGGGTCCCGGTCGACGCGCTCCACGATGTCGCACAGCGCCCAGGCGAAGTCGAGCACCGGCACCCATCCCCAGGCTGTGGAGATCTCCCGGTCCGCCTTGGTGTCGGCGAGATACACGTCCCCGCAGAACAGGTCGTGCCGCAGCGCGTGGACGTCCGCGCGGCGGTAGTCCGTCTGCGGGGGGTCGGGGAAGCGGGTGGAGAGGGCGTAGCCGATGTCGAGCACGCAGGTGATGGTGTCATGACCGTGGAACCGGCCGCCGCGTGCCGTTCGTGAGTCAGGGTGGCGGTCGGCGCAACTGCCGTCGGGGCACCGGGTTTTCACAGGCACGACTCGTGTCTCTATCCTCATGCGCACGGTGTCGCCAGGAACGAGGGAGCACGAATGAACGGGTTGGAGCCGGGCGATCCCGAATGGGTCGGTACCTACCGGCTGCTCGGCAGGCTCGGTGAGGGCGGCATGGGGCGGGTGTACCTGGCGCGTTCCGACCGGGGCCGGACGGTGGCCGTCAAGACCGTCCGCGAGGAACTGGCCCGCCAGCCCGACTTCCGGCGGCGCTTCGCGCAGGAGGTGAAGGCGGCGCAGCGCGTCGGCGGCGAGTGGACCGCGCCCGTGCTGGACGCCGACACCCAGGCGCCGACCCCCTGGCTCGCCACCGGCTATGTCGCCGGGCCCTCGCTCGCCGAGGTCGTGGACCAGCAGTACGGGCCACTGCCCCCCGCCTCCCTGCGGGTGCTGGCGGCGGGCCTGTTGCGGGCGCTGCAGACCATCCACGGCGCCGGTCTCGTGCACCGCGACCTCAAGCCCTCCAACATCCTGGTGACCATCGACGGCCCCCGCGTCATCGACTTCGGCATCGCCCGCGCGCTGGACGTGTCCACACAGTCCGCGGAAGGGTTCACCCGCACGGGGGCCGTCGTGGGCTCGCCGGGGTTCATGTCCCCCGAGCAGGTGCGCGGGGAGAAGGTGTCGTACGCCAGCGACATCTTCTGCCTCGGCGCGGTGCTGGCCTACGCCGCGACGGGCCGGATGCCCTTCGGTACCGACGAGGGCGGGATGCACTCGCTGCTCTTCCGCATCGCGACCGAGGAGGCGGACCTCTCCCGCGTACCTGATGACTGGCAGGGGCTGGTCGCGGCCTGCCTGGTCAAGGACCCCGACAAGCGCCCCACCCCGGACGAGCTGCTGACGTCGATCGAGGACATGGAGGGCGCGGACGCCGCGCGGGGCGGTGCGTGGCTGCCCGGCGAGGTGCTGGCCGAGCTGGGCCGGCACGCCGTGCAGCTCCTGGACAGCGAGGATCCGGAGAAGCGTGTGCCCCTCGGGGCGCCTGTCGCGGGCTTCGGCCCGCCGCCCACCGCCTTCGGCCCGTCGACACCCCCGGGGCCGCTCCCCACGCCGTTCGGTGCCCAGCCGGGCCCCCAGCGGTCTCCGGCGTACGCCACGCCCGTCCCCGGGCCGGCCGCCACCCCCTCCCCGTACGCCCGGCGGCCCATGCGCCCGCTCCGGGGGCTGGCCCTGACCCTGAACGCCCTGCTCGGCGTGTACGCCTTCCTGCTGCTGGCCCGCGGTGCCGTGCTCGGGCAGGTGCTCGTCCAGCTCGGCGATCTCGACAGCGACGAGTCCCCGCGCGCCATCGAGAGTTTCGACGACTGGGTCCTCGCGTCCGATCTGCTCTCCGGCCTCAACGGGCTGGCGATCATGGGGGCGGCGGGGATGTGGGTGTGCTGGTTCCGCCACACGTGGCTGAACGCCGACGCGCTCGCGCCGGGCCGGGTCCGCTACGGCCCCGGTCTGGCGGCGGGTGCCTGGTTCATCCCCGTCGCCAACTTCTACCTGCCCAAGCAGATCGCCAACGACATCTGGACGGCGACGACCGGCCGTGCGAAGGGCGCCGGGCGGTGGCTGGTGCACACCTGGTGGTGGCTCTGGCTCGCCCACTTCGTGACGTTCATGAACGACTCGTTCCAGGTCTGGAACGAGGACAAACTGGTCGAGGACGCCAGGGAGAGCGTCATCAACTCCCAGGGCGCCAACGTTGTCGGCATCGTGAGCACCGTGCTGGCGATGGTCCTGGTCTCCCGGCTCACCTCGCTCCAGCGGGCCCGCGCCGCCCAGGCCGCCTGAGCGGCGCGGGGGAGGCGCGGGCGCCCGTCCGGCCCGGCCTGCCCCGTCCGGTGGCCTGCCCCGCCCGGCCCGGAGCGCCCCGTGAACACGCCGCACGGACGCGCGGACCGGATAGGTTGCCCGAGTGATCCTCACTCCCCTCCCGCTCACCCCCGACCACGACATCCCGGGCCCCCTCCTCACCGAACTCACCGCCCTCTACGCCTCGAACCGCGCGTTCCACGCGCTCGGCGGCGAGTTCCCGGACCCGGACGACATCCGTCCGGAGCAGGTGGCGGCGGCGCTGGCCGACGAGTTGGCGCGGCCGGGGGCCGAGGTGCTGCTCGCCAGGGACGCGGGCCGGCTGGTCGGGGTCGCGGTCACGCTCGCCCGGCACCCGGGCCCGGCCGAGCCGGACCCGTGGATCGGGCTGCTGATGGTGGACGCGGGGCTGTGGCGGCAGGGATACGGCACACGGCTCGCGTCCCTCGTCGAGGACCGCCTCCGGGCCGGGGGCCGCACCGCCGTACGGCTCGCCGTCCCCGACGCCGACGGACTCGCCTTCTGGACCGCCCTCGGTTACACGGCCGTCGACGACCGCCCCGACCTTCGGCGGGGCCACCCCCGCACGGTGCTGCGCAAGCCACTGGGCGGCCCGGCGGACGGGCCGCCGCGCACCCCGCGCCGCGCCGCCCGCCTCGCCGTGCTCGACCCCGAGGGCGCGGTCTTCCTCCTCCGCTACGACAACGTGGAGGTCGGCGTGCACTGGGCGATGCCCGGCGGCGGTCTGGAAGCGGACGAGAGCCCTCGCGAGGGCGCCCTGCGCGAAGTGCGCGAGGAGACCGGCTGGACCGACCTGGAAGCCGGCCCCCTGCTCTGCACCTGGGAACACGACTTCACCCACCTGAGCGTCGGCCCCGTCCGCCAGCACGAGCACATCCACGTCGCCCGCGGCCCCCGCCGCGAACCCACCGGCCCTCACCTCGCCGCAGCCCACGCCGCGGACGGCATCCTCACCTGGCGCTGGTGGACCCCGGGGGAACTCGCCGAAGCCCCCGAACCCCTGTGGCCGCCGGACCTGGCCCGGCTGCTCGACGCGTTCGAGGCACCCCGGAGCCTCTGAAGCCCTCGGAACTCACGGGCTGTCCGGCCTGCCGTCCCCGTACAGCCAGTCCTCCCAGACCCCCGAGAAGTCCTCGTCCGGCGCCGACTTCTCCACGTACGCCGTGAAGTCGTCGGTGTCCGCGTTGCCGTGGCGGTGGGCGGTGGCCCAGCCCCGTAGAAGCGCCGGGAAGGCGTCGTCGCCGACTGCCTGGCGGATCTTGTGCAGGACCATCGCGCCGCGCTGGTAGACGGGGCTCGCGGAGATGTGCTCCGCGTCGGGCGGGTCCGCGGGCGGGAACGCCCAGATCGAGTCGTTCGCGTCCTCGTCGGGGTAGTAGGTCCCGTCGTAGAGCGCGTCGAAGGTCTGCTGCGCGGTGTCGCCGCCCTCGTCCTCCTCCCACAGCCACTCGGCGTAGGTGGCGAAGCCCTCGTTGAGCCACATGTCCCGCCAGGTCTTCGGGCTGACGGAGTTCCCGTACCACTGGTGGGCGAGTTCGTGGACGAGCAGGACGGTGTCGGGGGCACCGGGGAAGTAGGGCCGGTTCTGGGTCTCCAGGGCGTAGCCGGCGTCGCCGACGCGGTCGACGATCGCGCCGGTGGAGGAGAAGGGGTACGGGCCGAAGTTCTCCTGGGCCCACTCCATGACCTCGGGAATCCGCTCCAGAACCACCCGGCTCGCGTCGGCCTGCTCCGGGTCGACGGCCGTGTACACCGGCAGGCCGTCGTCGGTGGTGGAGCGGTCGGTCTCCCAGTCGCCGACGGCGACCGTGGCGACGTGGCTCGACATCGGCTCGGCGGTGTGCCAGGTGAACGTCGTGCGGCCCTCGCGGGTGGTCTCACCCGTCAACTCGCCGTTGGAGACGGCTCCCAGGCCCTCCGGCACCGTCACCGCGAGATCGTAGGTGGCCTTGTCGGAGGGGTGGTGGTTGCCGGGGAACCAGGCCATCGAGCCCGTCGGCTCGCCGAGCCCGACCGCGCCGTCGGCGGTGGGCAGCCAGCCCTCCTCGGAGCCGTCCGGGTCGGTCACCGTCACCGGGCCACCGGAGTAGCGGACGGTGACTTCGAACGTCTCCCCGTCGTTCAGCTCGTCCGCCGGGCGGACGGTCAGCTCCTGTCCGGCCCGGTTGAAGCGGGCGTCCCGGCCCTCGACGGTGACCTTCTCGACGTCCAGGCCCTTGAGGTCGAGGTTGAAGGCGGACAGCTCCCGGGTGGTGCGGGCGGTGATCGTCGAGGTTCCGGTGAGGTGCTCCGCGTCGGGGTCGTAGGCCAGGGTCAGGTCGTAGTGGCCGACGTCGTAGCCGCCGTTGCCCGCCTTCGGGAAGTACGGGTCACGCACGCCCGAGCCGCCGGGGGTGCCGTCGACCCCGCCGCCACCGCTGCACGCCGCGAGGACGGTGACGGTGGCGGCTACGAGCAGGCGGGGGGTGCGCACGTCGTGATCTTATGAGGCGTTTCACGTGAAACGCCTCTCGGAACCGGCTGTCGGAGCCGTACCCCGGGCCCCGGATCTCTGCCCCCGCCTCCCCGGACCTCTGCCCCGCCCCCCGGTCCTCCGGGGCGGACTAGTCGATCGCCGCCGCGCCCGCCCGCGCGAACTTCTCGTCCAAGGTGCCGGACGGCGCACCCGCGACCCCGATTCCGGCGATCGGCGCCTTGCCGGCGGTGACCGGGACGCCGCCGCCCAGGAACAGGGTGCCCGGGATGTCCTTCAGGTTCGGGGCGTTCTCCAGGCGTCCTTCCAGCTCGGTGGTCGGGGCGTTCCAGGCGACCGCGGTGAACGCCTTCTTCACGGCCGACTCGTACGACTGCGGGCCCGCGCCGTCACCGCGCATGGTGAGGATCGTGTTGCCGTTGCGGTCGACGACCGCGACCGTGATCCGCCGGCCCTCCTTCCCGGCGGCCTTCAGCGCGGCCTGCGCCGCCTCGGTCGCGGCGGCGATCGTCAGATGCGTGGAGGTGGTGGTGTCGCGCCCGCCGGCCTCGCCGGCGGAGACGGCGGCCACCGCGGAGTTCCGGGCGGCGTCCGGCGCGGAGGCGTTCGCCGCCACGGTGCCGAAGGTGCCGGCGGCGACGGCGGCGAGGACGGTACCGCCGGTGGCGATGCGGGCGCGCCGGGAGAAGGTCTTCTTCATGGTGGTCTGCTCCTCGGAGAAGGGCTGAGATCGGGCCGGACGGTCCGCGCCGGGGTCACCCGGGCCGCTTCCGTCCGTCTGCTCTCCACCCTCCGCCCACCACCCGGGGCGCACGGTCGCCGTTCCGGCTGCTCGTGGGCGACGGAACGGGCGACGGCGGGGTCGTCCGATCGGTTGACCCGCCGGCCGCCCAGGCGGGTCACCATGGGAGTGTCCGCGCAGCTCAGCGATCTCCTACGGCACGTTGTAGGACACGCGGGCGGAAAGCCGCGGGACACACAGGCGGACAGGACACACAGGCGGAAGGGAGGCGCGCCGGATGCCGAAGCCGTACGACCCGGACACCCGGTGGCTCGGTGCCGTCATGCACGCGGCGTTCTTCCTGCTGCTCGGGGGTGCCCTGGCCCGGTTCCTGCAGCGCCACCCCGGCGAGCCACGCACTCCGTGGATCCTCGCCCTGTCCCTCACCCTCGCCGTGCTGCACCTGCTCGGCCCCGTCCTGAGCGGCCCCGGGGCGCGGCACACCCGTCGGAGCCTGGGCCGGCTGGGCCTGGTCGTCGTGGTGTGGATGGTGCTGGTCGTCCTCGCGCCCAGCTTCTCCTGGTGTGCGGTACCGCTCTTCTACACCGGCCTGCGCACCCTGCCGGCCCGCGCGGCGCTCGTACTGGTCGCCGTCCTGACGGTGTTCGTCGTCGCCGCGCAGCTCCGCCTCGCCGGAGGTCTCGACCCGAACCTGCTTCTCGCGCCGCCCGCCGTCGCCGCGATCGCCGCGGCCGTCTTCCTGCACACCGAACGGCAGGCGGCCCGGCAGCGCACCCTGATCGACGACCTGATCCGCACCCGCCGGGAACTCGCCGCCTCCGAGCGCCGCGAGGGCACCCTCGCCGAACGCCAGCGGCTGTCCATGGAGATCCACGACAGCCTGGCCCAGGGCCTGTCCAGTCAGCGGATGCTGCTCCAGGCGGCCGAGCGGGTCTGGGAGTCCGACCCGGACAAGGCCCGCACCCACGTCCGGGGCGCCGCCTCCGTCGCCGAGCACAACCTCACGGAGGCCCGGCGCTTCGTCCACGACCTCGCCCCCGCCGACCTCGCCCGCGGCGGCGGCCTGGAGGCGGCGCTGCGCGCATTGGCCGAGCGGGAGTCGGGCGGCCACCTCACCGTGCGCGTCCACGTGGACGACGGCGCCCGCGTCCCGCCGCTGCCCGACCGGGTCGAGTCCGTCCTGTTGCGCATCGCCCAGGGAGCGCTGGCCAACGTCCGGGAGCACGCGGACGCGTCCATCGCCGCGCTCACCCTCACCCTCCTCGACGACCAGGCCGTCCTCGACGTCACCGACGACGGACACGGCTTCGACCCGGCCGCGCTGCCCGACGCGCCCACCGGGGTACGCGGACACGGACTGCCCGCCATGCGCGCACGGCTGCGGCAGCTCGGCGGCACCCTGACCGTCGAGTCCGCGCCCGGCGAGGGCACCGTCCTGTCCGCTGCCGTCCCCCTGGAAGCGCCCCGGACCGGGCCGGCCGACGCACCCGAAGCACGATGACCATCCCGGCCCGAAGCCCTGGAGGCACTCCGATGACCGACCCGGTGGGCCCGCAGCCGGCTGCCGCATCCCTTCCCGTGCGTCTCCTGGTCTGCGACGACCACGCCGTCGTACGGGCCGGGCTGCTCGCCCTGCTCGACAGCGCGCCCGGTATCGAGGTGGTGGGCGAGGCGGGCACCGGCGAGGAGGCACTCGCGCTCGCCGCGCGGCTGGCGCCGGACGTGGTGCTGATGGACCTTCAGCTCGGCGAGGGCATGGACGGCGTGGAGACCACCCGCCGCCTCACGTCCCCCTCGGCGGCAGTCGGCGCCGCGGGCGCCGCGGGCGCCGCTGGAACTGCGGGAACCGCCGGCGCCCGGGCCGCGGGGGGAACGGGAGGAGGCGGACGCGCCGGGAGCGCCGGGAGTGCCGGGGAAGCCGTCGGAGAGGGAGGCGCCGGGGAGGCCCGGGGAGCGCCCCCGCACGTCCTGGTCCTGACCACGTACGACACCGACGCCGACATCACCCGAGCCATCGAGGCCGGCGCGACCGGCTACCTGCTGAAGGCCGAGCGCCCCGAGGAACTGTTCGCCGCCATCCACGCCGCTGCCCAGGGCCGAACGGCGCTGTCCGGACCGGTGGCCAGCCGGGTCATGGCCAACATGCGCCGCCCGCGTCCCTCCCTCACCGACCGCGAACGCGACATCCTGGCCCAGCTCGCCACCGGGCTCGGCAACCGGGAGATCGCCCGTGCCCTGTTCATCAGCGAGGCCACGGTGAAGACCCACCTGCGCCGCATCTACGACAAGCTGGACGTCGACACCCGCGCGGGCGCGGTCGCGGTGGCGAAGGAGCAGCGTCTGCTGACGTGACGTACGAAGGCCCCCCGGCGCACGACCGGGAGGCCTCCGTACGGAACGAACGAGCGGGTGAACGTCAGACGCTCACACCGAAGTCCTGGGCGATGCCCACCAGGCCCGAGGCGTAGCCCTGGCCGACGGCGCGGAACTTCCACTCGGCGCCGTTGCGGTACAGCTCACCGAAGACCATCGCGGTCTCGGTGGCCGCGTCCTCGGACAGGTCGTAGCGGGCGATCTCGGCGCCGCCGGCCTTGTTGAGGATGCGGATGTAGGCGTTGCGCACCTGGCCGAAGTTCTGCGAACGGTTCTCGGCGTCGTAGATCGAGACCGGGAAGACGATCTTCTCGATGTCGGCCGGGAGGCCGGCCAGGTTGACGTTGATCGCCTCGTCGTCGCCGGCGCCCTCGCCGGTGCGGTTGTCACCGGTGTGGACGATCGTGTTGTCCGGCGTCTGCTTGTTGTTGAAGAACACGAAGTGGCCGTCGGAGTAGACCTTGCCCTGCGTGTTGACCGCGATCGCGGAGGCGTCGAGGTCGAAGTCTGTGCCGGTGGTGGTACGGACGTCCCAGCCGAGCCCCACGGTGACTTCGGTCAGGCCCGGAGCCTCCTTGGTGAGCGAGACGTTGCCACCCTTGGACAGGCTTACAGCCATTGTTGGGAGTCCCTTCCCTCGTTTACGTACGGCAAGAAAGTTACAGCTACCCCCATGAACGACGAGAGGGGTACGCAAGGTTCCTGCTCTCTTTACTTTCTTTACCGAGGCCGGGCTCAGGATATTGGGGTGACGTGGGCCGCCCGGGGACGGGAACATGGACGGCATGTCCGGTCCTCATCTCATCCGCGGCTCCGTCTCCCTGCCCGAGGCCGAGCTCGTCTGGCGTTTCTCGCGCTCCTCGGGGCCCGGTGGGCAGCACGTCAACACCACGGACACCGCGGTGGAGCTGCGCTTCGACCTGGCGAGGACCGAGTCCCTGCCCGAGGTGTGGAAGCGGCGGGCGCTGGAGCGGCTGGCCGGACGCCTGACCGACGGGGTCGTCACCGTCCGCGCCTCCGAGCACCGCTCCCAGTGGCGCAACCGCGAGGCCGCCGCCGTACGCCTCGCCGCCCTCCTCGCCGAGGCCACCGCGCCCCCGCCCAGGCCCCGCAGACCGACCCGCGTCCCGCGCGGCATCAACGAGCGCCGGCTGCGCGAGAAGAAGCAGCGCTCGCAGACCAAGCGGGGGCGCTCCGCGCGGGACTGGGGGTGACCGACCGGTGGCACCCGATGAGTCTGTCCGCGGGTCCGTCGCGGCCGGCCGCGCAGTTCCCCGCGCCCCTTTCGGGGCGCACTCCAGGTCGGCCCTCCGCGTTCAGCCGAGGTCCAGCACGCCCACCGTCTCGCCCTCGCTGGTCTCTCCGTCGGGCCGGAAGCCCAGGCCCAGGTAGAAGCGCTCGGGGCCGTCCGGGCCCGGATGCCACGTCACGTAGCACTCCTTGCCGCCGCGGCGACGGATCTCCCGGGCCACCGACTCCACGGCGAAGCGGCCGTACCCCCGGCCCTGCTCCCCGGCCGCGATGTTCAGCCGCCACAGTCCGGAGCGCAGCACGCTGCCGTCCTCGTACCAGTCGATGTCGAAGAAGGCCATGAGGAAGCCGACGGGACGCTCGCCGTCGACGATCAGGCGGGGCCAGGCGACGCCGGGGTGGAGGTAGGCCTCGGCGAGGGAATTCACCACCGGGGAGACGGCGAACTCCTGCTCGGGGAGGACCCGTATGCCGACGGCGGCGTCGAAGTTCGCCGGAGTGATCTCCTCCAGGCGCGTGGCGGTACTGGTCGTCATGCGCGCACCCTAGGCAGGCGGTGCGAGGACGGGCGAGCGGATTTCCGCTCAGCCCAGCTGCCGGTAGCGCCCCTTGAAGTACGCCAGCGGCCCCCCGTCGGGGCTCGGCAGCGCGGCGGTCAGCACGCGGCCGATCACCAGGGTGTGGTCCCCGGCCGCCACCCGTCGCTCGGTACGGCACTCCAGCGTCGCCAGGGCACCGCCTACCACGGGGGCCCCGGTCGCCTCCCCCCGTACGTAGGGGATGTCCGCGAACAGGAGCCGGTCGCTGACGCGGCCCTTCATCGCGAAGCGGCCCGCGATGTGCCGCTGGCTCTCGGACAGGACGGAGACCGCCCACAGGGGCTGCTCGTCGAGCAGGTCGTCCATGCGGGAGCCCTCCCGCAGGCTGACCAGCACCAGCGGCGGGTCCAGGGACACCGACATGAACGCCGTGGCCGTCATCCCGACGTCCTCGCCGCTCGGCGCCTGCGGGTCGTCGGGGTCGAGCGACGCCTCCTGCGCGGTCACCAGGACCACGCCCGAGGCCAGCCGGGACATGGCGGCACGGAATTCCTCGTTGCTCACCCCCTCAGCATGCCCGGCGGCGGGCGACGGTGACGGAGGCGAGGGGGACGCGGAGGGCGTGGGGGACGTGAGAGACGGAGAATTCGGCACGCCCGCCACGCTAATCGCCGGGCCGCCGGTCCGGCATCGGCCCCCGGACCGAACCGGGGCACGAACCGGGACCTAGGACCCCGGAAGGAGGCGTGCGCACACCCAAGAACTTTGCGTTCGGTAAACGCCTGGGGAAAACGCGGAAACGCCATGCAATTGCTCACCTTTTGCTGTGACTTGAGTCACAAGGAGCGGTAATTGTTGACCCTGTGTACCGAGTGAGGAGCGCGCTGTGATTCAGTGGCGGGGAACCTGCAAGGGCACCAGCAGTACAGGCGCCGACGAGAACCCTTGATTCGCTGCGAGGCCTCGGGGGGAGGGTGAGCATGGAGACCGAGTCGGAGCCCTACGTCCGTCTTGCGTCCCTGCGTCAGCTGCACCAGGCCATGGCCGACATGAACACCGCCCGCAGCCTGGCCGACACCCTGCAGACCGTCGCCGACGGAGTCGTCCACGCCCTCGGGTACGAGCTGGCGTGCGTCAACCTGGTCCGCCCCGACGGCGACCTCGTCGTGGCCGCCTTCGCGGGCAACCAGGCCGCCGAGGCGCTGATCACCGGCCGGGTCGGCTCACGCGACTCCTGGGAGCGCCGCCTGGCCATGGGCGAGCAGTGGGGCGACCTGATCTTCATACCCCACACCGAGGGCTGGATCCTCGACGACGACGACGTCCCGCAGTGGTACACCGACGGGCCCGCGCCCCGCTTCGAGGACGAGTGGCACCCCTCGGACCGGCTCTTCGCCCCGATGTACGCGCCCGGCCCGCAGGGCGGCGGCAACAGTGGCGAGCTGGTCGGCGTCCTGTCCGTGGACCGGCCGCGCAACGGCCGCCGCCCCGGCGCCTGGGGTCGCGAGGCTTTGCAGATGTACGCGTTCCAGGCCGCGATCGCGATCAGCAACGCCCGGCTCCGCTCCAACATGCAGCGCGCCCTGGTCCGCCTGGAGCGCGACCAGCAGGCGCTCAGGGCCAGTGAGGAAAGCTTCCGGCAGGCCTTCGAGTACGCCCCCTCCGGCATGGCCATCGCCGAGATGGGCGGCGACCAGCACGGCCGCATCCTGCGCACCAACGACGCCCTGTGCCGCCTGCTCGGCCGCCCCGCCTCCGCGATGCGCCGCTACGCCTTCTCCGACCTGGTCCATCCCGAGGACATCGGCACCCTGCTGCGCACCTCCGCCGAGGGCGGCCGGGCCGAGCTGCGCCTGGGCCGCCGCGACAACACGTACGTCTGGGTCTCCCTGCGCAACAGCGTCGTCGCCGACGCCGCCGACGGGCCGCGCTTCCTGCTCACCCACGTCGAGGACATAGAGGAGCGCAAGCGCCGCGAGCTCCAGCTCGCCCACCGCGCCTCCCACGACTCCCTCACCGGCCTGCCGAACTCCGCCGAGCTGCGCTCCCGGCTCGCCGCCCGGCTCTGCCGGCGCCCGCAGTCCTCGCACGTGGCCGTGGCCGACGCCATGGACGCGGCCTACGGGCAGGACGTGGCCCACGGGAGCTCCGCCGTGTTCGACTCCGGCGGTCACACCTACGACTTCGGCGCGGGCACCGAGCCGTACGGCACCTACGACCATCATGAGCACGCCATCGCCCCCGCGGACGGCCGCGACGACGGCACCAAGGGGCTCGCGGTCCTCTTCTGCGACCTGGACGGCTTCAAGTCGATCAACGACCGGTTCGGGCACAACGCCGGCGACGCCGTACTCATCGAGGTCGCCCACCGGCTCAGCGGCGGGGTGCGCGACGGCGACACGGTGGCCCGGCTCGGCGGCGACGAGTTCGTGATCCTCGCCAACGGGCTCGGCCGGGCCGACGCCCAGGACCTCGCCGTACGCCTGCGCAACGAGATCATCCAGCCGATCCGGGCCGAGGGACGGGCCGTCCGGGTGGGCGCCAGCTTCGGCATCGGATGGGCCCACTGCGGCATGACGGCGGACGAGGTTCTCAAGTCCGCTGACGAACGGATGTACGTCGAGAAACGATCTCGTCCCAAACAGCATCGCCGAGCCGGATGATCACCAGGTCAGCGCCTTGATGCGGTGTGAGTCACCCTTTCGGGTCAGTGGGAGCGGGTAGGCTCGCTGTCTCACACCCGTACCGCACAAGCACCGCATCTGGTTAGGAGACCTAGGGATGACGCCCGGCAACAACGGCGCGAGCACGCCCGAGGACGACGACCCCTTCGGCTACCTCTACGCCGACGGGCAGGCCAACGGGGCCCAGCCGCCGTCCGGTGGCTATGGCTACCCGAACTCCGTCAACCGGGTGCGTCCCGTCGGCACACGGCAGTACGGGGCCCCGCAGGGCCAGCCCGCCCCGCAGCAGCAGGGGGTCTACGGCCAGGCCCCACAGCAGCAGGGCGCCCACGGCCGGCCGAACGCGCACTACGCCGCGCCGGAGACCTTCCCCGGCGGCGGCGCTCCCACCGCCCCGCAGCACTCGGGACACGGCGGGGGCGGCGGACGCCGCGGCCCCAACACCAAGGGCCTGCTGATCGGCGCGGTCGCGGTCGTCGCCGCGGTGGTCATCGGTATCTCCGTGGCCATGATGAGCAGTGGCTCCGAGGACGACAAGGGCGGCGAGGAGGCGGGCGGCGGCACCGCGCCCACCCAGTCGCAGACCACCGATCCCAGCCCCTCGGCCAGCGAAGGCGCCGAGGAGGAGGCCGAGCTGCCGTCGACGGACGCGAAGGCCCTCAGGCTGTCGCCCGGTGTGACGACCGCCTCGGACATCGAGGGCGCGAAGACCGAGGGCGGGGTCTACGTCACGGGCTTCAACCAGGTCGGCGCCAAGGTCACCTGGACGGTGAACGGCATCGAGAAGGCCGGCAGCTACCGGCTGAACGTGCGCTACGGCACCCCGGGCGTGGACGCCGACGCCACCCTGCTGGTCAACGGCAAGTCCGAAGCCCGTCCGCTGAACATGAAGAACTTCGGGGGCACGCCGGCCGGGGACTGGGAAAAGGGCTGGAAGTCCACCTGGGCCAACGTGAACCTCAACGAGGGCACCAACACGATCGAGCTCGCGTGCAACGCGGACAACAAGTGCGAAGTGGTCCTCGACCAGCTCTCGATCACGGCCGGCTGACACCCCCCTGGGCCGGCCGCAGGCCACGTCACGCCGCGTCGGCCTCCGCCGTCACCGCGACCCCGCGTCCGAGCAGCTCCTCGTACGCCCCCCGGTCGAACTCGCCCGCCACCGGTGCCGACACCGTCGCCGCGGACAGGGCGACCGCGCGGGCCAGGCGGTCCGGCCAGGGCAGGTTCTCGACGAGGCCGGAGAGCAGCCCCGCGACCGCCGAGTCGCCTGCACCGGTCGGATTGCCCCGGACACGGGCGTGCGGCGCGGCCCGCCAGCGGCCCTCCGGAGTCACCGCGAGCAGCCCCTCGGCGCCCAGTGAGGCGACCACCGAGCGGGCACCGCGGCGCCGGGCGGACTGCGTGGCCCGCAGCGGCTCGTGCGAGCCGGTCAGCTCGGCCAGCTCCTCGGCGTTCGGCTTGATCAGGTCCGGGCGGGCGGCGACCCCCCGGCGCAGCGGCTCCCCGCTGGTGTCCAGCAGCACCGGCACGCCCGCGGCGCGCGCCGTGCGCACCAGGGCGGCGTACGCGCCCACCGGTACGCCCGGCGGCAGGCTGCCGCACAGGGCGACCGCCGAGGCGCCGGCCAGCAGATCCTCGTAGACGTTCTGGAAGGCGTTCCACTCGGCGGGTGCGACGGCCGGTCCGGGCTCGTTGAGCTGGGTGGTGTCGCCGGTGCGTTCGTCGACGACGGCGATGGTGCGCCGGGTCGCCCCCGCGACCGGCACCAGCGCGTCGGCCACCCCGCGCACGCCGCCGAGCCCCTCGCGCACGACCTCTCCGGTGACGCCGCCCGCGAAGCCGGTCACCGTCACCTCGTGTCCGAGGGCCGCCAGCACCCGGGCCACGTTCAGGCCCTTGCCGCCGGGCCGCTCCGTCACTCCGGTGACCCGGTGGGAGGCGTGCGGCCTGAGGGCCGGGACCCGATAGGTGATGTCGAGCGCGGTGTTGAGTGTGACGGTGAGGATCACCTGGGCAGACCTCCCCCGATCGCCTGCGGCTGCCGTGTGGACACGATCATGCCAAACGGGTGGCGGCGGGCCCAGCCCCCGGGGCGGCCACCGCCGGGCGCTCCGGGTGCTCCGGGCGCTCCGGGGGTGGACTCGGGGTGGTGGCCCCGGGGACGGATCAGCCCAGCCCGGGATCGACCACCCATTCGCCCCGGCGCATCACGCCCACCAGGTCGAACGCGGCGTCCAGCACCACCAGGTCGGCGTCCTTGCCGGGCTCCAGGGAGCCGACCCGGCCGTCCAGGCCGAGCAGCCGCGCCGGGTTGGCGGAGATCGCCGCGACCACGTCCTCCACGGCCAGCCCGTCCACCGTCACCGCCCGCTTGAAGGCGCGGTCCAGGGTGAGCGTGGAGCCCGCGATCGAGCCGCCCTCCACCAGCCGGGCCACCCCGTCGGAGACCTCGACCTCCATCGGGCCGAGCAGATAGCGGCCGTCACCGAAGCCGGCCGCGTCCATCGCGTCGGTGATGAAGGCGACCCGGGCGGCGCCCGCGTGGTGGAAGGCCAGCCGGAGCGCGGCCGGGTGCAGGTGCGTGCCGTCGTTGATCAGCTCGACGGTGACCCGCTCGTCCTCCAGCAGCGCCGTGATCGGGCCCGGGGCGCGGTGACCGAGCGGCGGCATCGCGTTGAAGAGGTGCGTGGCGACCGTGGCGCCCGCGTCGATGGCCTGGAGCGTCTGCTCGTACGTCGCGTCCGTGTGTCCGACCGCCGCGATCACGCCGTGCTCGGCGAGCAGCCGTACGGAGTCCAGGCCGCCCGGCAGCTCGGTGGCCAGCGTCATCATCTTCGCGTGCCCGTGCGCGGCGTCGATCAGCTTGCGGACCTCGGCCGGGTCCGGGTCGCGCAGCAGCTGCTCGTCGTGCGCGCCCTTGCGGCACGGGGAGATGAACGGCCCCTCGAAGTGGATGCCGGCGACGTCGCCCTGCTGGGCCAGCTCGGCCAGCACCCCGGCGTGCCGGGCGAGGAAGTCCAGGTCACCGGTGACGGCGGAGGCGACCGTCGTCGTCGTGCCGTGCCGGCGGTGGGTGTCGACGCCCTTGAGGATCTCCTCGTGGGTGCCGCCGGCGAAGGAGGCGCCGCCGCCGCCGTGGTTGTGGATGTCGACGAAGCCGGGGACCACCCAGTGGCCCGACACGTCGAGGACTTCCGCCTGAGGGGACGCCGTGTCCGCGATCCGCGTGCCGTCGACGATCACGCGGCCGTCGTCCACGGTCCCGGTGGGCAGTACCACCCGGGCACCGGCGAGAACCTTGCTTGGGGCCATCAGGTGGTTACCTCCGGGGGAGTCACGGTCGTGGGAGTGGTGCTGAGTGGGTCGGTGGTGAGCAGGTCCCAGGCCATGAGCCCGGCACCCAGGCAGCCGGCGGTGTCCCCCAGGGCCGCGGGGACGATCTCCGGCAGCTTCTGGAAGGTGACGCGCCGCCGGACGGCGTCCCGCAGTGGTGTGAACAAGGTTTCCCCCGCCTCGGCGAGGCCGCCACCGATGATCAGGACCCGCGGGTCCAGCAGAGTGAGCGCGGTGACCAGCCCGTCGGCGAGCGCGTCCACGGCGGCCCGCCACACGGCGAGCGCCCGGGTGTCGCCCGATTCGACGGCCTTGGCGCAGTCGGCGGCGTCCGCCTCCGGGTCGCCGCACGCCTCGGCCCACGCCTGGCTGACCGCCGACGCGGACGCGAACCGCTCCAGGCAGCCGCGCTGCCCGCACGGGCACGGCGTCCCGCCGGGCCGTACGACGATGTGGCCGATCTCGCCCGCGAAGCCGTGGGCGCCCGACTCCACCCGGCCGTCGATGCCGATGGCACCCGCGATACCGGTGCCCAGCGGCACGAACAGGAACCGGTCGGTGCCCTGCCCCGCCCCGATGCGCCCCTCGGCGAGCCCGCCGGTGCGCACGTCGTGCCCGAGGGCGACCGGAATGCCGCCGAGCCGGTCGCTGAGCAGCGCCCGCAGCGGTACGTCGCGCCAGCCGAGGTTGGCCGCGTACACGGCGGTGCCGTGCTCCTCGTCGATGATGCCGGGGACGACGACACCGGCGGCGCGGGCGGGCTCGCCGAACCGGTCGGCGCCGTAGGCGCGCAGTTCGGCGGCGAAGTCCAGGATGCCCGCGACGACCGCCTCGGGACCGCGGTCGCGGCCGGTGGCCCGGCGGGCCTGGTGCAGCAGCTCGCCCCCCGGCCCGGCCAGGGCGGCCTTCATCCCGGTGCCGCCCACATCGAGGGCGATGACATGTCTCACGGGGACAGTGTGGCCCGTTGACCCGGGAGAGGTCTAGTCCACTGTCGTGGTGTAGACCTTAATCCGTTAAACGAACAAGCGAACAAGCGAACGCGTAAGCAAAGCAGCGAACGACAAGTCGTCGGCAGGGTTGGGGAATCAGGGTGCAGCGGCGTAGGACAGGAACGATCGCGGTGGTGTCCGCACTGGGCATGACGGTGGTCCTCGGCGGCTGCGGGCTCACCGGAGACTCCGGCGAGGTGACCCTGAAGCTGGTGGCCGCCGACTACGGCGACAGCAAGGCCAACAGCTCCCAGACCTACTGGGACGAACTGGCCAAGGCCTACGAGGCCAAACACCCCGACGTGCACGTGGACGTCACCGTGCACTCCTGGAACGACGTCGACCGCAAGGTCCGCGAAATGGTCGAGGCCGGTGAGGCGCCCGACATGGCGCAGATCGGCGCCTACTCCGACTACGCGGACCAGGGCCTGCTCTACCAGGCCGGTGAACTCCTCTCCATCCCGGTCCAGGCCAACTACGTCTCGCAGCTCGCCGGCGCCGGCCAGGTCAACGGGGTGCAGTACGGCCTGCCGTTCGCGGCCTCCACCCGCGTGCTCTTCTACAACAAGACCCTCTTCGACAAGGCCGGCGTCACCCCGCCCAAGACCTGGGACGACCTCGCCGACGCCGCCGGGGAGCTCGAGGCGGAGGGCGTGAAGTACCCGTACGCGCTGCCGCTGGGCCCCGAGGAGGCACCGGCCGAGACGATGCAGTGGATGCTCAGCGGCGGGGGCGGCTACATCGACGACGTCGGCACCTACTCCGTCGACTCGCCGCAGAACGTCACCACCTTCACCTGGCTCAAGGAGGAACTGGTCGAGAAGGGCCTCACCGGCCCGGTCGCCCCCGGCCAGCTCGACCGGGCCGACGCCTTCGCCGCCTTCGCGAACGGCGACGTCGGCATGCTCAACGGCCACCCGACGCTGATGAAGATGGCGTCCGACAAGGGCGTGAAGTACGGCATGGTGACGACCCCCGGCGTCGACGGCGCCAGCAGGAACACGCTCGGCGTCACCGACTGGATGACCGCCTTCAAGGAGAACGGCCACCAGGAGGAGATCGGCGACTTCCTCGACTTCGTCTACGACGACGAGAACGTCCTCGACTTCTCCCGCCGGTACAACCTGCTGCCGGTGACCACCTCCGCGTCCCAGATCATGAGCACCTCGGCGGAGGACAAGGACCTCCGGCCGTTCCTGAACGAGCTGCTGCTCTCCGAGCTCTACCCGGTCGGCAAGACCTCCTGGGCCTCGGTCAGCGCGGACGTCAAGAAGCGCATCGGCCAGGCGGTCGCCCCCGGCGGCAGCACCGAGGAGGTCCTCGCCCAGATCCAGGCGACGGCGATGCGGGCGGGCAGCGCGGAGTAGCGGCCACGGGGCCACTGTCGGTGGCGGGCGTTACGGTGCCGTACATGGACCTGGGACAGAGGGAGCGGCGCATCCTCGCGCTGGAACGCCGCGGCTTTCCCGGCCCCGGCGCGAAGGAGCGCGCGATCCGCGAGGAACTGGGCCTGGCCCCCGTCCGCTACTACCAGCTCCTCAACGCCCTCCTGGACGCCCCCCGCGCGCTGGCGGCCGACCCGGTGACGGTCAACCGGCTGCGCCGGGTACGGGAGTCGCGGCGCTCGGAGCGGTGACGCCGCCGGCGCGGGCGGACGTGATCCGCGGCGCGACCGCGTTCGCAGGGTCGGCCTGTGCCCGTCCGCCCTGTGCCCGTCCGGCCGGTGTGCGGCGGAGGCGCAGAGCGATGCGTGTGCCCCGCGCGCCGGCGGGATAGGTTCGCGGTATGGGCAGCCACCAGGACTCCATCCGTGACGACTCCCCGGACTCTCCGGCCCACCTGCCGACGCCCGCGACGGCGGCCGGACGCGAAGGGCTCGACGCCCTCCTCGCCCGCCCCGGCCGCGCCGTGGTCGCGCTCGACTTCGACGGCACGCTCGCCCCGATCGTCGCCGACCCCGACCGGGCCCGCGCCCACCCGGACGCCGTACCGGCGCTCGCGGCCCTCGCCCCGAAGGTCGCCTCCGTCGCCGTGATCACCGGCCGCCCGGCGGAGGTCGCGGTCCGCCACGGCGGCTTCGCGGCCGTCCCCGGCCTGGGACACCTCGTCGTCCTCGGCCACTACGGAGCCGAGCGCTGGGACGCCGCCACCGGCACCCTCACCACCCCCGACCCGCACCCCGGCGTCGGCGCCGTCCGCGCCGAGCTGCCGGGACTGCTGGAGCGGTCCGGGGCCGGGCAGGGCACGTGGACCGAGGAGAAGGGCCACGCGATCGCCGTCCACACCCGCCGTGCCCCCGACCCCCAGGCCGCCTTCGACACCCTGCGCGCCCCCCTCACCGGCCTCGCCTCCCGCCACGGCCTGATCGTCGAGCCGGGCCGCATGGTCCTGGAGCTGCGCCCGCCCGGCATGGACAAGGGCGCCGCACTGCGGGAGTACGTCCGGGAGCTGGACGCGGGGGCCGTCCTCTACGCCGGCGACGACCTCGGCGACCTCCCCGCCTTCACCGCCGTCGACACCCTCCGCACGGAGGGCACCCCCGGCCTCCTGGTCTGCAGCGGCAGCGACGAGGTCCCGGACCTCCGCGAACGAGCCGACATGGTGGTCGACGGCCCGCCGGGAGTGGTACGCCTGCTCCGTTCCCTGGCCGCACGGCTCGCGTAGCCACTTCCTGCCCCCCCCGTAGCGCCGGGCCGCGCGACCCACCGCAGCCCAGCCCCAACGCCGGATCACCCGGCGATCAAGACCTCAGCGCATCCAACTGCTCCAGGAACCACCGCGCCGGAGGCAACGCCGTCCCCGCCGCCGCCAACCGCTTCGTCCGCTCCGCCCGTTCCCCCGGCGCCACCCCCAACGCCTCGTGCAGCGCGTCGGCCGTGCCGACCACGTCGTACGGGTTCACGACGACCGCGTCCTCCCCCAGCTCCTCGTACGCCCCCGCCTCCCGGGACAGCACCAGCACGCACCCCTCGTCGGAGACGACCGGCACCTCCTTCGCGACGAGGTTCATCCCGTCCCGGACGGGATTGACCAGCGCCACGTCCGCCAGCCGGTACGCCGCCAGCGACCGCGCGAAGTCGTCCTTCACATGCAGCACGACCGGCGTCCACCCCGCCGTCCCGAACTCCGCGTTGATCGAGTCGGCCACCCGCCGCACCTCGGCGGTGTAGTCCCGGTACACGGCGAGGTCCTGCCGCGAGGGGTAGGCGAACGCGACGTGCACGACCCGTTCCCGCCACTGAGGCCGCCCGGTCAGCAGCTCCCGGTACGCCAGCAGCCCCCGCACGATGTTCTTCGACAGCTCGGTCCGGTCCACCCGCACGACGGTCCTGCGCGCGCTTCCGTCCGGGCCGGCGCCGATCTCCGCCCGCAGCGCCGCCATCCGCTCGTCCACGTCGGCCTCGTGCGACCGCCGCCGCAGGAAGTCCGCGTCGGCGCCCAGCCCGTGCACACCGATCTCCGTGGAGCCGAGCCCGCCCACCAGCGCGTCGCAGCAGGCGCTGAACGCGTCGGCCCAGCGCCGGGTGAGGAACCCGAGCCGGTCGGCGCCGAGCATGCCCCGCAGCACCTGCTCGGCGATGTCGTCCGGCAGCAGCCGGAAGTAGTCGACCGGCGCCCACGGCGTGTGCGAGAAGTGCCCGATCCTCAGATCCGGCCGCAGCTCCCGCAGCATCCCCGGCACCAGTGTCAGGTGGTAGTCCTGCACGATCGCGACCGCGCCCTCGGCGGCCTCCTCGGCCAGCGCCTTCGCGAAGGCCCGGTTGTACGCCTCGTAGGAGGCCCACTGCCGCCGGAACTCCGCGTCGAAGACCGGCTCCAGGGGCGTCTGGTAGAGCATGTGGTGCACGAACCACAGCACGCTGTTGGCGATCCCGTTGTACGCGTCCGCGTGCACGTCGGCCGGTACGTCCAGCATCCGCACGCCGTCCTCGCCGACCCCGCGCCGCACCGCCTCGCGGTCGCCGTCGCCGAGCGCGGAGCACACCCACAGCGCCCCCGCGTCCGGCCCGATGGCCGACAGTCCGGAGACCAGCCCGCCCCCGCCGCGCCTGGCGTGCAGCGAACCGTCGTCCCGCACCTCGTACGAGACCGGCCCCCGGTTGGAGGCGACCAGTACCTGAGCAGCACCGAAGCTTGAAGCCATACGCCTCAACGTAGCCAGGCCCCGGAACCCTCAAACGTGCTCGGACGACACTTCGGCATCGATTGCGTCACGCGTCTTGTGCAGAAGATGTGAACGGATCGAGCATATGCGGTGCACATTTCAACTTTCTGGGGGGTGGGCGTCATGCCCATACGTATCCGCCGGTTCGCCGGCACCGCGGCACTGGTCGCGGCCTCGGCGCTGGCTCTGGCCGGTTGCGGGGACGGAAGCGCCGGTACCGGGACGGCGGCCGAGCGACCGGCCTCGGCCACCGCCACACCGACCCCCACGCCCACTCCGACCCCCACAGCCACGCCGGCCTCGACCCCCTCGCCGACCCCCACACCCACCCCCGCCGCCGTCACGCTGGACGACCACACCGGCTCCGCCGTCGGAAAGGCGGTCGGCGCGGCGAAGAAGGCCGGGCTCGCCTACGCCGTCCAGCTCCAGGGCACGGGCGGGAAGCGGGCCTCCTCCTGGGCCGCGGGCGAGGAGGTCTGCGAGCAGACCGACGATCCCGGCGGCTCCTACGACGTGGCGTTCACCGTCCCGCGCAACGGCCGTGACTGCTCCGGTGACCTCCTGCACACCCCGGAACCGGCCCGTACGACGGCCCCCGCCCCGGATCCCGGCACGGACACGGGTTCCGGCACGGGTACGGACACGGGTTCCGGGACCGGCACCGGCGGCTGCGAACTCACCAGCCCCGCCGGCAACTGCTACGCCGACGGCCAGTTCTGCGCCAAGAAGCACCGCGGCCTGAGCACCCACGGGCGCGGTGGCGAGTACCTGACCTGCGCGCAGGACCCGGGCGGCAGGTGGCGCTGGTCGGACGGCGTCGCCGGCTGACGCTCAGGCCACCCTGCGGGCCGCGTACTCCGCGATCTCCGTCATCGGGGGGCGTTCCTCGGTGTCCACCGAGTACGTGCGCGGCTCGAAGCCGTCGGCGCCCCGTTCGAACTGGATGAGGGACGGCCGTACCAGGTGGCCGCGGGCCAGCCGGAGCTGGGCGGTGCGGTAGATCGCGGCGGACATGCGGCCCAGCGCCTGGCCGTCCTGGTGCCGGTGCCTGCGCACGCCGACGTCGACCTGCGCGAGGGCGTCCAGGCCCACCAGGTGCAGGGAGTCGACCAGCATGCCCAGCTCGACCCCGTAGCCGACGGGGAAGGGGAGCCGCTCCAGGAGGGAGCGGCGGGCCGCGTACTCGCCGCCGAGCGGCTGGACGAAACCGGCCAGCCGCGGCCAGTGCATGTTGAGCAGCGGGCGGGCCATCAGTTCCGTGACCCGGCCGCCCTGCCCGGCCGCGGGCAGGCCGGAGGCGCGGCCGCCGTCGGACACGGTGAGCGGGCGGTCGTACATGGCCTTGACGAGGTGCACGCCCGGGTCGGTGAGCAGCGGCCCCACGATCCCGGTGACGAAGTCGGCGGAGAACTCGCGCAGGTCCGCGTCGACGAAGCAGACGATGTCGCCGCCGGTGACCAGCAGCGAGCGCCACAGCACCTCGCCCTTGCCGGGCACGGCCGGGATGCGGGGCAGGATCGCGTCGCGGTGCACGACGCGCGCGCCCGCCGCCGCGGCCACCGCCGACGTGCGGTCGCTCGATCCGGAGTCCACGACCACGATCTCGTCGACGAGCGGGACGCGCCCCATCAGGTCCCGGCGGATCACCGTGACGATGTCGCCGACCGTCGCCTCCTCGTCGAGGGCGGGGAGCACCACGCTGACCGACTGCCCGGTGGTGTGCTTGGCGGCCAGGAGCTGCTGGATCGGCCGGTCCGACACGGACCAGGAGCGTGCGCTCAGCCAGCGCTCGACTTCTTCCAGCACGTTCGGTGGCTCCTTCGTGGTCCGGTGTGATCCATCTCGCGGTGCGGACGACTGTCTCAACCGCCCTGGCCTTCGGTTACAGTCTTGAACAACGCGGAGGCCCACCGCATGCCGGGGGTCCCGCACGCACCAACGCTCGACAAGCGCGCCAGGCGCGACAGGCCGAGCGGGATCAACAATCGAATACCGCTCATCCAGAGGGGCAGAGGGATACGGCCCGTTGAAGCCCCGGCAACCCTCCAGTCGGTTCCTGTCACGCGGACGTGGCGAGGCTCCCGGCTCGGGAAGGTGCCAAATCCGTCTCACGGCGAGATGCGTCGTGAGGAAGATGAGGAGAAAGGGCCTCGCCTCCATGGCTGTGCAGACTGTCGAAAGCACCACCACCCCCGACGCTCCCGCCCCCGCCGGCTCCGTCGATCTGGGCCCCGCCGCAGCGCTCTCCTGCCGCGAATGCGGCCACCGCGTCCCGCTCGGCCCCGTCTTCGCCTGCGAGGAGTGTTTCGGCCCGCTGGAGATCGCCTACGACTTCTCGGCCTACGACACCGAGGAACTCCGCGCGCGTATCGAGGCGGGCCCCGCGAACATCTGGCGCTACGCCCCGCTGCTGCCCGTCCCCGCCGACGTGGCCGACAAGCCGAACATCAACCCCGGCTGGACCAAGCTGGTCAAGGCCGACAACCTGGCCCGCGAGCTCGGCGTCACCGGCGGTCTGTACGTCAAGGACGACTCCGGCAACCCGACGCACTCCTTCAAGGACCGCGTCGTCGCGCAGGCCATCGAGGCCGCCCGCGCCTTCGGCTTCACCACCCTGTCCTGCTCCTCCACCGGCAACCTCGCGGGCGCCGTCGGCGCCGCCGCCGCCCGCGCCGGCTTCCGCTCCTGCGTGTTCATCCCGCACGACCTGGAGCAGGGCAAGGTCGTCATGGCCGCCGTCTACGGCGGTGAGCTCGTCGGCATCCAGGGCAACTACGACGACGTGAACCGCTTCTGCTCCGAGCTGATCGGCGACCCGGCCGGCGAGGGCTGGGGCTTCGTCAACGTCAACCTGCGACCGTACTACGCGGAGGGCTCCAAGACCCTGGCGTACGAGATCTGCGAGCAGCTCGGCTGGCGGCTGCCCGACCAGATCGTCGTCCCGATCGCCTCCGGCTCGCAGCTCACGAAGATCGACAAGGGTCTGCAGGAGCTGATCAGGCTCGGTCTGGTCGAGGACAGGCCGTACAAGATCTTCGGCGCCCAGGCCGAGGGCTGCTCGCCGGTGTCCACCGCGTACAAGGCCGGCCACGACGTCGTACGCCCGCAGAAGCCGGACACCATCGCCAAGTCCCTGGCGATCGGCAACCCGGCCGACGGCCCGTACGTCCTCGACATCGCGCGCCGCACCGGCGGCGCCGTGGAGGACGTGAGTGACGAGCAGGTCGTCGACGCGATCAAGCTGCTCGCGCGCACCGAGGGGATCTTCGCGGAGACCGCGGGCGGCGTGACGGTCGGCGTCACGAGGAAGCTGATCGAGAACGGCGTCCTGGATCCGTCCCTCACCACCGTCGTCCTCAACACCGGCGACGGCCTGAAGACCCTCGACGCGGTGGCCGGTACCGGCCTCACCGCCACCATCCGCCCGAACCTGGACTCCTTCCGAGAGGCTGGCCTCGCATGAGCGTGACCGTTCGCATCCCGACCATCCTGCGCACCTACACCGGCGGCAAGGCCGAGGTCGCCGCCGACGGCGCGAACCTCGGTGAGGTCATCGCCGACCTGGACAAGAACCACACCGGCATCGCCGCCCGCGTGCTGGACGACCAGGGCAAGCTCCGCCGCTTCGTCAACGTCTACGTCAACGACGACGACGTCCGCTTCGAGCAGGGCCTTCAGACCGCGACCCCCAACGGCGCGGGCGTCTCCATCATCCCCGCGGTCGCCGGCGGCTGATACGCGTCGATACACGTCGTAGTACGAATTGCCCTCTCCGTAAGAGAAACGGAGGGGGCAATTCCATGTGATTGAGCACGGTAGAGTTGGGGAACGCGCTCCCGATCGCGAGATCGGGAACTCCGCCTCCCTGCCGCCGGCCCGACAAGAAATAGCCAAAATGCGGGCGTATTTCGCGGCTTTTGTTCCCTTCGTGGACCCCGACTTGACCCGAATTCAGGCGAATTCTTGCCATATTCCGGACCGGGTGCGTCCAGATTTCTCGTCCGACTGACCTGTTGCAGAGGGCAGTTGGACAGATACATTCGGCCGCGGTCGACGCGTTCCGGCGCACGCCCCCAGTCGTGGGGGGCGAGGTCTGACCCGGGTCCGCGAAGTGCGGATCTGTGCAAGGGCCAGTAATAGGGGAGTTAGGCATGGCTCAGGGCACCGTCAAGTGGTTCAACGCGGAGAAGGGGTACGGCTTCATCGCGGTCGACGGTGGTGCGGATGTTTTCGTCCACTACAGCGCGATTCAGATGGACGGCTACCGCACCCTCGAAGAAGGCCAGCGGGTCGAGTTCGAGATCTCGCAGGGTCAGAAGGGCCCGCAGGCCGACATGGTTCGCCTCAGCGCCTGAGACGCGCGGCCACCGCAGCGCGGTCTTCAGCCGAAGGGCCCGTACCTCCCGGGGTACGGGCCCTTCGGCCTGCCCGGACGCGCCCGGGACGCGCTCCGGACCATGCCGGGACCGCCCCCGGGCGGTGTTCGCGGGTGGCTGAGCGCCGGTGTCGATCCCCGAGAGGCGCTTGCACTCGGCAGGGGCGAGTGCTAATCATTGCGTTAGCACTCTGAAGGTGAGAGTGACAACGAAGGACCGGGTCGGTGAGGCCCGCAGGCCGGGTGGGGAAGGAACCACACGGCAGGCGAGCCGTCCGTCGCGGGCGCGGGCGCGGTCCGAAGGAATCACCCCCAGTCCTGGAGGGACCACTTCACATGGCCAAGATCATCGCGTTCGACGAGGAGGCACGGCGCGGCCTCGAGCGCGGCATGAACCAGCTCGCGGACGCCGTCAAGGTGACGCTCGGCCCCAAGGGCCGCAACGTCGTCCTCGAGAAGAAGTGGGGCGCCCCCACGATCACCAACGATGGTGTCTCCATCGCCAAGGAGATCGAGCTCGAGGACCCGTACGAGAAGATCGGCGCCGAGCTGGTCAAGGAAGTCGCCAAGAAGACGGACGACGTCGCCGGTGACGGTACGACCACCGCGACCGTTCTCGCTCAGGCCCTGGTCAAGGAAGGCCTGCGCAACGTCGCGGCCGGCGCCAACCCCATGGCCCTCAAGCGCGGCATCGAGAAGGCCGTCGAGGCCGTCTCCGCCGCCCTGCTCGAGCAGGCGAAGGACGTCGAGACCAAGGAGCAGATCGCCTCCACGGCCTCCATCTCCGCCGCCGACACCCAGATCGGCGAGCTCATCGCCGAGGCGATGGACAAGGTCGGCAAGGAAGGCGTCATCACCGTCGAGGAGTCCCAGACCTTCGGTCTGGAGCTGGAGCTCACCGAGGGTATGCGCTTCGACAAGGGCTACATCTCGGCGTACTTCGCCACCGACATGGAGCGTATGGAGGCGTCGCTCGACGACCCGTACATCCTGATCGCCAACTCCAAGATCGGCAACGTCAAGGACCTGCTGCCGCTCCTGGAGAAGGTCATGCAGTCGGGCAAGCCGCTGCTGATCATCGCCGAGGACGTCGAGGGCGAGGCCCTGTCGACCCTGGTCGTCAACAAGATCCGCGGCACCTTCAAGTCCGTCGCCGTCAAGGCCCCGGGCTTCGGCGACCGCCGCAAGGCCATGCTCGGCGACATCGCCATCCTCACGGGCGGCGAGGTCATCTCCGAGGAGGTCGGCCTCAAGCTGGAGAACGCCTCCCTGGACCTCCTGGGCAGCGCCCGCAAGGTCGTCATCACCAAGGACGAGACCACGATCGTGGACGGCGCCGGCTCCGCCGACCAGGTCCAGGGCCGGGTCAACCAGATCCGCGCCGAGATCGAGAACAGCGACTCGGACTACGACCGCGAGAAGCTCCAGGAGCGCCTGGCGAAGCTGGCCGGCGGCGTGGCCGTCATCAAGGCCGGTGCCGCCACCGAGGTCGAGCTCAAGGAGCGCAAGCACCGCATCGAGGACGCCGTTCGCAACGCGAAGGCGGCCGTCGAGGAGGGTATCGTCGCCGGTGGTGGCGTGGCCCTGCTCCAGGCCTCCCAGGTCTTCGAGAAGCTGGAGCTGTCGGGTGACGAGGCGACCGGCGCCAACGCCGTGAAGCTCGCCCTGGAGGCCCCGCTGAAGCAGATCGCCGTCAACGGTGGTCTCGAGGGCGGCGTCGTCGTGGAGAAGGTCCGCAACCTGACCGTCGGCCACGGCCTGAACGCCGCGACCGGTGAGTACGTCGACATGATCGCCGAGGGCATCATCGACCCGGCGAAGGTGACCCGCTCTGCTCTGCAGAACGCCGCCTCCATCGCCGCGCTGTTCCTCACCACCGAGGCCGTCATCGCCGACAAGCCGGAGAAGGCCGCCGCGGGCGGCGCCCCGGGCGGCATGCCGGGCGGTGACATGGACTTCTGATCGACCCAGGTCGATCAACCGTCCTTCACGTACCGAGGGCGGCACCCCCTGTTCCGGCAGGGGGTGCCGCCCTCGGGCGTTTTCGGGGCCGGCCGGGCGGTGTGCCACGGATCACAGCGGGCCGGCACGGACGGACGGAATGGCGCGGCGGGGCGTGCCGGTTGTCGCCGGAGTGCGTTGAATGCATGCGCACATACCGAACGGTACCTCCAGAGGAGCCCCCACGTGACCGTCACCGCCTCCGACGCCGCCTCGCGCGCCGCCCAGGTCCTCGCCCGCCCGGCCACCATCAACGGCCTGACCGTGCCGAACCGTATCGCGATGGCCCCGATGACCCGGATGTTCTCGCCCGGCGGCATCCCCGGCGAGGACGTGGTCTCGTACTACGCCCGGCGCGCCGCCGCCGGTGTCGGCCTGATCGTCACCGAGGGCACGTACGTCGGCCACGACTCGGCCGGGCAGAGCGACCGCGTGCCGCGCTTCCACGGCGAGGAGCAGCTGGCCGGCTGGGCGAAGGTCGCCGACGCGGTGCACGCGGCGGGCGGCACGATCGTGCCGCAGCTGTGGCACATCGGGATGGTGCGCGAGGCCGGGGAGCCGCCGTTCGCGGACGCCCCCGCCGTCGGCCCCTCCGGCCTGCGCATCGGCGAGGACGAGGTCACCGGCAGGGCGATGACCCGGCGCGACCTGGACGACGTCATCGGCGCCTTCGCCGAGGCCGCCGCGGCCGCGGAGCGCATCGGCTTCGACGGTGTGGAGCTGCACGGCGCCCACGGCTACCTCATCGACCAGTTCCTGTACGCGGGCACCAACCGCCGTACCGACGCCTACGGCGGCGACCCGGTGGCCCGTACCCGGTTCGCCGCCGAGATCGTGGCCGCCGTGCGCGAGAAGGTCTCGCCCGGCTTCCCGGTGATCTTCCGGTACTCGCAGTGGAAGCAGGACGCCTACGACGTCCGCCTCGCCGAGACCCCCCAGGAGCTGGAGGCGATCCTCGCCCCGCTCGCCTCGGCCGGCGTCGACGCCTTCCACGCCTCCACCCGCCGCTACTGGCTGCCCGAGTTCGACGACTCCGACCTCAACCTCGCCGGCTGGACCAGGAAGCTCACCGGCAGGGCCACGATCACGGTCGGCTCGGTCGGCCTCGAGGGCGAGTTCGGCAAGGCCTTCCTGGGCGAGGGCGCCGCGCTCGGCAGCCTCGACAACCTGCTGGACCGGATGGAGCGCGACGAGTTCGACATGGTCGCCGTCGGCCGCGCGCTGCTCCAGGACCCGGACTGGGCCCGGAAGGTCCTCTCCGGCCGCTTCGACGAGCTGGCGCCGTTCGACGCGGCGGCGCTGCGGACCCTGAGCTGATCCGGCCCGCTCACGGCGCGCACCGCGGCGTAGGGTCTGGGGGCATGACGCTCCCTGACCCCGTGGAATCAGTGGAATCAGCAGGTGTGGTGCGCACCGCCGCCGGTGCGGTGCGCGGGAGGCGGGAGGGCGGTCTGACCGTCTTCCGCGGCATCCCGTTCGCCGGGCCGCCGGTGGGCGGGGCCAGGTTCGCCGCCCCGCGCCCGGCCCGCGCCTGGGACGGCATACGCGAGGCGTACGCCTTCGGCCCGCCGCCCCCGCAGGACCTCGGCACAGTGGGCCCGGCCGGTGGTGCGAACGCCGCCGTGGGCGACGACTGGCTGACCGTCAACGTCTGGACCCCCGACCCGGACCCGGCCGCCCACCGCCCGGTGATGGTGTGGATCTACGGCGGCGCCTACAAGCTCGGCCACTCCGGCAGCCCCGGCTACGACGCCCGCCGCATCGCCGAGGACGGCGACCTGGTCGTCGTCACCTTCAACTACCGCCTCGGCATGGAGGGCTTCGCCCGCGTCGAGGGCGCCCCCGCCAACCGGGGTCTGCTCGACCAGGTGGCCGCGCTCAAGTGGGTGCGGGAGAACATCGCGGCGTTCGGCGGCGACCCGGACCAGGTCACCGTCTTCGGCGAGTCGGCGGGTGCCGGGTCCGTCGCCTCGCTGCTGGCCATGCCGAGCGCGACCGGGCTGTTCCGGCGGGCCATCGCCCAGAGTGTGCCGGGCGCGTTCTTCTCCGAGGGGCTCGCCCGGGACATCGCCACCGCCCTCGCCGCCGAGCTAGGCCTGCGGCCCACCGTCGCCGACCTGGCGGCCGTGGACCCGGACCAGCTGGTCAAGGCGGGGCAGTCCCTCGCGCCGAAGATGCCCGGGTACGTGGACCGCTGGGGGCAGGCCGCGCCCACGGTCACCCCGTACTCGCCGGTCGTCGACGGCGAGGTGCTGCCGGTCATGCCGTGGCGGGCACTCGCGTCCGGCGCGTCCCGGCACGTGGACCTGGTCGTCGGTCACAACCGCGACGAGAACCGGCTCTTCACCGCCATGGCGGGCAAGCTCGGCCGGATCACCGGCGAACGCGCGAGCGCGTCCCTCGCTCTGTACGCGCCGGGCGGCGAGGCGGCCTACCGCGCCGCGTACCCGGGTGCGTCGGCGAACGACCTCTACGAACGCGTCCAGACCGACTGGCTCTTCGCCATGCCGTCCCTGCACCTGGCCGAGGCCCACCTCGCGGGTGGCGGCCGGTCCCACGTCTACGAGCTGACCTGGCCGGCCCCGGGCGACGGCGGCGCCCTCGGCGCCTGCCACGCCCTGGACGTCCCGCTCCTCTTCGGCACGTTCCGGGCCGACCTGGGGCTGCTGCTGTTCGCCGGTGCGGAGCCGTCCCCGGAGGCGCTGGCCCTGTCGTCCCGGTTCCGTGCCTCGTGGACGGCGTTCGCACGCACGGGCGACCCCGGCTGGCCCGCGTACGACACGGAACGGCGCCTGGTGCAGGTGCTGGACGCGGAGCCGGTCGTCGCGCCGTACCCGGGGGAGGCGTCACGGCGGCTGTGGGAGGGCTACGAGTTCGCGCCCCTGCCGCTGGTGGGAACGGAGGCGTGACCGGCCGGGGCCTCGTGCTGGGACTGTTCGTCGTGCCGGTGGTCGTCGGCGTGTACCTGCTCTGCGAGCCGGCGTTCGTGGGCGGCACCCCGCAGTGCGACGGCATCATCGTGGAGTACGGGGACTCGGAGCGCTCCGGCCCCATGCAGCCGGGGCAGACGTGCAACCTGTTCGACTTCACGGACCGCAGGTCGGCGGGTACCCGGACGTACGACCAGCAGAAGAAGGCGCAGGACGACGAGGCGACGGAGGACTACTGGGTCGGGGGCTGGTGGCTCGCGTACGGTGTGGCGGGCCTGTTCGCCGTCACCCGCCTGGGCCGGGAACGCCGGCGCTCCTGAGGCACGGGTCCGGGCGGGGCGTCAGGGCGTCGCCGACTTCCACGTGGCCGTGGGGCCGCCGGCTTCTGTGTCAGTGTCGTGCTTCCACGATCCGCGTCAAGGGCGCTGCGCGTAGCCTTCGGCGATCGGCCTGCGGCCGCCCCTTGACCCGGCTCGCTCCAGCACGGGGGAGAAGCGTGCGGGCGGCCGGGGATGGTGGGTGTTCCAGGTACGCCGGTCCCTTGGCCGGGTCGCGCGGTCGCCCGGCGTGAGGGGCGCGTCGGCGCCTCGCAGGCACGCCGGGAGTGTGGCGTCTGCCGCCCGGTGGGTGGGGGACCCCTCCCGGAAACCGAGGACGAAATCGCTATTTCGTCCTCGGTTTTCGAGAGAGGTCCGGCCCGGGGGCTCTCGCGCCGAGACGGAACCGCCCACCGCCCACCGCCCACTGGCCACCGGCCGTCGGACGCTGAGGCGGCCCGGCGTGCTGCCACGGCAAGGAAGCGAGTGGCCCCACGGTCACCTGGAAGCCGGGGCTGCCTTGATGCCGTCGACGAAGACCGACCAGGCGTCGGCCTGGAACCGCAGCCTGGGTCCGTGGGGGTCCTTGGAATCGCGGACCGGGATGGCGACAGGGTTACCGACGCCGACTTCGAGGCAGTTGTCGCCGCTGCCGCCGCTGTACGTCGACTTGCGCCGGCGGCCGATCTCCATCAACTTGATGGCGCCCTCCAGCGAGGCATGCGCTCCCGCTTCGAACGGCAGCACCTGCACAATGATCCGGTTCCGGTCCATGCGCGCCGCCACCAGTTCCTCGATCACCTCGTTCGGCGCCGTGGGTTGGTATGCCCGGCACACCGCCCGTGTGTACGCAGGGGTTTGCAGCAGCCCAGGGAACAGCAGGGGCGCGTACTCCCTGATCTCCGTGGCGGTAGCCTCCGCCTCCGCCGCCTCCGTGAAGTGCTCCGGATACTTCGACTTCGCCGACGCCGCGCAGTTCCGCCGGAAGAAGTCCTCCGTGCTCAGGGCGTCGTCTCGCACATCAGGGGTTGTTGGGACGCCCTGTATGGCCAGGTTGGAGGCGGGGCAGACACGCAGTGTGGTGAATCGAGAACTCAGCGTGGAGGTGAGGAAGGGTGCGGTCGACCGAAGAAGTCGTCGAGTCCTTGCGGCAGGCCCTCGTGGGGGCCGGAGTCGTGCTGCCGTCCCTGTGCGTCGATCCGGTGACCGGCGCGAGTGACGAGCCGTTCGCCCTGGTCGACCTGGGACGGTGCAACGTCCGGGTCGCCGAGCGGCTGGCGTCGGTGGTGCGGGGTGAGCGGCCGGCGGTCGGTACACATGCCGTGGACGCGCGGGACGGGCGGGTGGGGGAGGTCATGGAACATGCCGGCGGCGGCGTGCGGCTGCGGCCGGTCGGCGGGGGCCGGGAGTGGGACTGCCCGAAGGGGGCGGTGGTGGATGCGCAGCCGGAGGAGGTGATGCGGGCCCGGCTGCGCAAGACCGACCACGAGAGCGTACGGGGCTAGTGGCTAGTCCGGTGCCACGATGCGTTCGACCGCCGCCGCCACCAGCTCGTCGCGCTCGGCCGGGGTGAAGACGTCCGGCAGGGTGAGCTGCTCGACGATCAGCCAGTTCAGGGCGAGGTAGAGCAGCTTGACGGCCATCGCGTCGCCGGGGAGGCCGGACGCCTCGTGGTACGAGACGTTGGCGGCGACGTCGGCACGGATGCGCTCGGTCAGGACCGCGCGCAGCTCGGGGCGGCGGGTCGCCTCCAGGCGGAGTTCCAGCAGCGCGAGGTAGCCGGTGCGGAACGAGGCGATGCGGTCGACGAGTTCGCGCATCAGGACGACGTAGGTGTCCCGGTCGCGGCCGGCCGTCCGCTGACGGGTGAGGGTGGCCTCGTCGGGGTGGAGCCGTTCGTAGACGCGGGCGCCGGCCTGGGTGAGCAGGTCGTCGCGGTTGGCGAAGTAGTTGGACGCGGTGCCGCCCGGCACGGCGGCCTCCGTGTCCACCGCCCGGAAGGTCAGGCCCCGGGCGCCTTCCTCGGCCAGCACCTCGATCGCGGCGTCGACGAGGGCGGCGCGGCGCTGGTCGTTCCTTCTCACCATGGGCACGGCTCCATCGGGAATCGCATTGACATCACTCCAGTCGTAGTACTACGTTCAAACCACTTCAAGCAGAGTACTACGTGGGGGTTCCTCTTGCGAAAGCTCGTGTACTACGTCGCCGTCACGCTCGACGGCCGTATCGCCGGCCCCGGCGGGGAGTTCGACTTCTTCCCGCTCGGCGACGAAAGGCAGGCCGCCGCCTACTCGGCCTGGACCAACCCGCTCTACCCGGAGACGGTGCCGACCGCCTACCGCGCCGCCGTCGGTCTCACGGACGTGCCCAACCGGAATTTCGACACCGTCCTGATGGGACTCGGCAGCTACCGTCCCGGTCTCGACGAGGGGCATCCCAGCCCGTACGCGCACCTGCGCCAGTACGTGGTGTCGAGCACCCTGAAGCCCGACGAGGCCGACCCCGCCGTCACCGTCGTGCCGAGCGATCCGCTCGCCCTCGTCCGTGAGCTGAAGGCGGAGGACGGCGGCCTGGACATCTGGCTGTGCGGCGGCGGAAAGCTCGCGGGCGCCCTGCTGCCCGAGATCGACGAGCTGCTGATCAAGAGCTACCCGGTGATCGCCGGTGCCGGTGTCCCGCTGGTCGACGGTGTCTTCGACCCCACGCTGTTCGACGCCGCCGAGCGCACCGCCTTCACCAACGGCGTCACGCTCACCCGCTTCACCCGCCGGTAGGAGGGGAGGGGCCGGCAGGCTCAGATGCCGCCCATCGGCTCGATGTCCACCCGTACCGGCGTCCCCCACACCCGCAGCACCTCGTAGTCCGTGAACTCGTGGACGAGCCGGTACGCCATCGCCGCGCGGGGGGCGCGCAGCTGGGCCGCGATGTACAGCTCGGCCTCGCGGCGGTCGCGGCGCGGGGTGCCGCACAGCTGCCAGGCCTGGCCGTTCCACAGCTCGGGCAGCCAGCGCTGCTGGGGCTGCGGACGGTCGCCCCGGACGCCGTAGCGGGACTGGACCGGCTCGGTGGCGGGACGGGCGGGGAGCGGGCCGCCGTTGTACTCGCTGCGGCGGGCGGCGCGGCGGCGGGTCTCGCACAGGAGGCAGAGGTCGGGGGCGGCCTTGTCGACCGGGCCGTTCGGGTGTTCGTGGCAGTGGGTGGTCGGGGCCGCCGCCGTGACGCTCTCCTCCAGCTGGTCCAGGGCGCGCTTCAGGTCCGCGCGGACCTCGTGCAGCTTGGCGTCCGGGGTGTCGGTGCCCAGGGCCTCGCCGTGCTCACCGAGGAGACGCAGGGCGCGGCCCAGGGCGGTCAGCTGGGCGTGGTTCATGTTCCCCAGCGTCGCACACGGCGCGGGCGGTGCCGTCGCCCAGACCGAAGAAGTACGTCGCCGCGAAGCCGACCAGGTACCCGGTGAGCAGCCCGCCGCCGTACACGCCCGCCGTCACCGCCCAGCCTCCGCCGCCCGCGAGAAGCGGGAACAGCGCCCAGCCGGACGGGCCGATCGCCGTCGCCCCCACGTCCGTGCCGAGCATCGCGAACAGGCCGGTGAAGGCGCCGCCCGCCGCGCCGCCCACACAGGCGGTGAGGAAGGGGCGGCCGAGGGGGAGGGAGACGCCGTAGATCAGGGGCTCGCCGACGCCGAGCAGGCCGGCCGGGAGCGCCGATCTGATCGTCGTGCGGAGAGTGGTGTCGTGGCGGAGGCGGACGTACACCGCCGCCGCCGCGCCGACCTGGCCCGCGCCCGCCATGGCCAGGATGGGGAGCAGGACGGTGTGGCCCTGCTGCTCGATGAGGGTGGTGTGGATGGGGATGAGGGCCTGGTGCAGGCCCAGCATCACCAGCGGGAGGAAGAGGCCGCCGAGGACCAGGCCGGCCAGCGCGCCGGTCGTCGTCAGGAGCCAGTCGGCCGCCGTGCCGATGGCCGTGGCGACCTCCCCGGCCGCGTACATGAGGACGTAGAGGGTGACCAGGCCGGAGACCAGGACCGTCAGGGTCGGGGTGAGCAGGACGTCCAGGGTGCCGGGGAGGCGGGCGCGGCACCACTTCTCGACGCGGGTGCCGAGCAGAGCGGCCGCCAGCGCGCCGAGGACACCGCCCTGGCCGGGGGCGAGCGCGGTGCCGAACGCCGTCACCTCCGCCACGCCCGGGTAGACGACGACGGCGGCGACCGCGCCGCCCAGCACGGGCGTCCCGCCGAACTCCTTCGCCGTGTTGTGGCCGACGAACACCGCGATCAGCGCCATGAAGGCGGAGGAGAGGGCGATCAGGGCGGGGGTGATGCCGGGGAGCCGTTCCAGGTTCGTCAGCAGACCCGCGATGCCCGCGACGATCCCGCAGCCGATCAGGGCGGGGATGAGCGGGACGAAGATGTTCGCGACGCGGCGCAGGGCCGTCTTGAGCGGGGTCGCGTTGCGCCGCTTCTGCCGCGCCCTCAGCTCGGCACCGCGCCGGGCGAGGGCGTCCGCCGGACCGGCGGGGCCGGTCACCGGGCCGGCGGGAGCGTCCGCCGGGGCGGCGGGAGCGTCCGCCGCCGGTGTGCCGCCGACCCCGTCGGTCGCCAGCAGTGCCTCGAACGCCTCCGTCACCCGGCCGACCACCCCCGGCCCCAGTACCACCTGGTACGACTCGCCGTCCTCCACCACCCCCAGCACACCGGGCAACGCCCGCAGCGCCGCGTCGTCCACCCGGGTGCGGTCGGCCAGGACCAGGCGGAGGCGGGTCATGCAGTGGGCGACGGAGGTGACGTTGGCCGGGCCGCCGACCAGGGGGAGCAGCGCGGCGGCCGTGGAGCGGGGCGTGTGGGGGGTGTCCTTGTGCACCCCCCGAGCGTGCGGTCAGCCCTGTGCCGTGGCCAGCGCGGCGCGCAGGTGGCCGCCGGAGTCCTCCAGAAGGCGGGCGGCCGTCGGGCCGTCCACGTCGGCCAGCAGGGTCAGGATCGCGTGCTTGACCTCGCCGTCCGTGGCGGTCAGGGCGCGCTCGACCTCGTCGTCGGCGGCGCCGGTGGCGAGCGCGACGATGCGGCGCGAGCGGGCGCGCAGCTTCTCGTTGGAGGCGCGGACGTCCACCATCAGGTTCCCGTACGTCTTGCCGAGGCGGATCATCGTGATCGTCGACAGCATGTTCAGGACCAGCTTCTGCGCCGTACCGGCCTTCAGCCGGGTGGAGCCGGTGATCAGCTCGGGTCCGGTGACGACCTCGATGCCGTGCTCCGCGGCGGCGGCCAGGGCGCTGCCGCGGTTGCACGCCAGCCCGATGGTCAGGGCCCCCAGCGCGCGGGCGTGCTCGACGGCGCCGACGGCGTACGGCGTGCGGCCGGAGGCGGAGACGCCGACCACCGTGTCGTCGGGGGTGAGGACGAGGGCGTCCAGGTCGGCGCGGGCCAGCTCGGCCGAGTCCTCGGCGCCCTCGACGGAGGTGACCATGGCGTCAGGGCCGCCCGCGATGAGGCCGACGACCTGTCCGGGGCCGGTGTTGAAGGTGGGCGGGCACTCCGAGGCGTCCAGTACGCCGAGCCGGCCGGCCGTGCCGGCGCCCGCGTAGACCAGCCGCCCGCCGCGTGCCATCCGGGCCACGACGGCGTCGACGGCGGCGGCGATCTCGGGCAGCCGCTCGGCGACGGCGGCGGGCACGGCGGTGTCCTCGCCGTTCATCACCCGCGCGATGTCGAGGGTGGGCATGCGGTCGATCTCGGCCAGCTCGGGCCGGAACGCCTCGGTGGCCAGCGTCTCCAACTGGGAACGGAGGTCGGGGTGATGGGGGGTCGCAGTCATGAGGAAGCCGCTCTTTTCCACTTCGGTGCCTGTACTTACCCGGGGCGCGGGGGCCTACGATCTCCCGCGGCTCCCGTGCCGGTGGGCCAACGCCTCGTAGGACGCCGACAGGGCCGGCGCGGCCGACTCGTACGTCCGCTGCGCCACCCCCACGAACAGACAGTCGACCACCAGCAGCTGGCTGGTCCGCGACGACATCGCCGCCGGCCGCAGCTCGCTCTCCCTGGACGTGGACGTGGTCAGCACGTGGTCGGCGTACTGCGTGACGGGGCTGTCGGGACGGCCGGTGATGGCGACGGTCGTCGCCCCGCGTTCGAAGGCGGCCCGCAGCGGCTCGATGACGTCCCCGGTCGACCCGGAGTGCGTGATGGCGAGGGCGACGTCCCCGGCGCGCAACTGCACCGCGTTGGTGACGGCGAGGTGCGGATCGCTGGGGGCGTGCGCTATGAGCCCTATGCGCAGGAGCTTCTGGGTGAGGTCCTGCGCCACCAGGCCCGAGGCGCCGATGCCGTACACGTCGGTGCGGCGGGCGGCGGCGAGCGCGGCGACGGCCGCGCCCAGCTGGACGGTGTCCAGTGAGGCGGCGGTGTCGGCGAGGGTCTGCTGCTCGTCGTAGGCCAGCTTGGCGACGACGTCGGCGATCGGGTCGTCGACCGCGATGTCGGTCGTGATGGCGGGCGCGCGGCCGGACTGCTGCTGGGCGGCGAGCCCGGCGAGCGCGAGGCGCAGGTCGCGGTAGCCGGGGTAGCCGAGCAGCCGGGCGGTGCGTACGACGGTCGCCTCGCTGGTGCCGGTGAGCTCGGCGAGGCCGGTGACCGTGAGGGCCGCGCAGCCGGCCGGGTCACCCGCGACCGCCTCGGCGACCCGCTGCATGGAACGGGTCATCGACGGCGCCAGCGTGCGGACCTTGGCGGCGAGGGCGGCGGGCGCGGGCGGCGCGCCCCCGCTTCCGGCGCCGTGGCGGGCACCGGTCGCGCCACCGGTCGCACCGCCGCCGCGCGTGCTCCCGCCGCGCGCGCTGCCGAAAGTTTCCTTCACTTCATCGGTCACCGCTGAAAGATATTTTCGTTTCGGTCCACGGGTCAAGAGTGCGCACAATGGGTGCATGGACGACCCCATCAGCCCCCTGGAGCAGACGCTGCACGCCGCACGCGCCCTCGTCCTCGCCGACCTGGTGGCGGGCCAGGTCGCCGAGCCGGACGTCGTCTCGCTGGTCGAGGAGTCCGTCGTACAGCGGCGCTGGTGGGTCGAGCAGTGGCCCGAGGGCGCGGAGTTCGTGGCCGGGCTGGTCGCGCAGGACGTGCAGGACGCGCTGCTGGAGCGGTACGGGCGCTGGCCGCTGTGCCCGGTGTGCGGCTCCGGCGACCCGCACGCGCTGGAGGTCGAGCCGGAGCTCGGCCCCGACCCGCACTGGGTGTGCGGCAAGGCGGGCGTGAGGGTCGCGGCGGTCGGCTCGCTGGGCGGCGCCGTCACAGGCACCCCTTCGTGAGGGCGGCCCGGTGAGCGTCTACATCGATCCGCCGAGCTGGCCCGGGCACGGCCGCATGTGGTCGCACCTCGTCAGCGACGTCTCCTACGCCGAGCTGCACGCGTTCGCCGAGACCCTGGGCGTGCCGCGCCGCGCCTTCGAACGCGACCACTACGACGTCCCCGCCCAGCGGTACGCCGACGCCGTGTCCGCCGGTGCGCTGGAGGTCAGCAGCCGCGAGGTGGTGCGGCTGCTGCACGGGGCGGGGCTGCGGCGCCGCAAGGGCGCCGTTCAGCCGCGCGTGCCGCGCAGCTCGTAGGCGAGTTGCCTCTCGTCCTTCGCGACCCGGGTGAAACCGGCGCGGACGATCACGGCCTGGGAGGCGAGGTTGACGGGCTCGGTCGTCGCGAACACGGACGTCACCTCCTCGCGGGCCAGCGCCCACGCGGACAGCGCCCGCAGGCCCTCGGTGGCGTAGCCGTGGCCGCGGGCCGCCTCCACGAGGTCGTAGCCGATCTCCACCCTGCCCTCCTCGTCCGGCACCCCGTGGAAGCCCATGCCGCCGACCGCGCGGCCGTCCTCGCGGCGCACGAGTACGAAGACCCCCCACTCGGGCCGGTGCACGCCCGCCTCGTACGCCTGCAGCAGCATCCCGGCGGCGTCCCGGGTGCCCTGGAAGGGGCCGCCGCCGGCCCATTCGAAGCCGCCGTCGCCGCCCGCCACCAGGTCGGTGGCGGCGGCCGGGGTGACGCCCTGGAGGGTGAGGCGCTCGGCCGGGACGACCAGGTTGTTGAGCCAGCGCCACCCGGTGACCGGCGCGCGGCCGGGCAGTTCGCCGCGGCCGGTGGCCCACAGCAGGGTGCGCCAGGGGTCGTCTCCGGGCCGGACGTGCGGGAAGATCCGGGCGAGGACGTCCGGGCACAGGGCGGCGGGCGGCTCGTAGGCCAGTCCGAGGCCCTCGGCGATGTCGTGCGTGTGCGCGAGTACCTCGGTGACGCCCATGGCGGCGAAGCCCTCGCGGTCCGCGCTGCGGAAGGGGTAGGGGTGGAAGGCGCGGACCTCGCGCGGCGTGGTGCGGAGGGTGGCGGTGAGCAGGGCGCAGGTCGTCTCGATGACGTGCAGGACGCCCTCGTTGTCCGTGCCGTCGTCGAAGGTGATCTCGAAGGGGACGCAGGCCTCGGTGGCGCGTCCGGCGAGCTGGCCCGCGTAGAAGACGAAGTCGCCCGCGAGGTGCTCCGCCGTCTCCCGGCAGCTCCACTTCAGGCGCCCGGCGCGTGCCGCCTCCCAGTCCCGGTCCGTCGCCGTCCGCAGCAGCGCGACCGCGCTCGCGACGGCCTCCTCCACCTGTTCCCCACCCATGCTCCGCATGCCGGGCAGGCTACGGGGCGGGTTCGTCCCCGGGCGACAGCATTACCAGCTCGCCGGTGAGGTTGTGGCGGGCGGTCGCCTCCCACTCCCGCCGCCCGTGCGGGGTGCGGAACAGCCGGGGCAGGGCGAGGAGCCGGCGGAGGACCGCGGCACGGCCCTCGCGGAAGTCCTCGTTCGGCACGAAGTGGTACTCCTCGCGGACGGCGGCCGTGTACGCGGCGTACGCCGAGGGAGGCGCCGCGAGGATCGCCAGGTCGGCGTCGCACAGCACCTGTCCGTCGCGGTCGTCGTCGGCGGGGTCGTGCGTGACGGTGAGCCGCACCAGCCGCGCCACCTCGGCGGTCTTGTGCGCCGGCACCCCGGCCTCGGGCAGCGCGCGCTCGGCGAGGCGGGCCGAGCGCTCCTCGTTCTCGGAGCGGTCGGGGAGGTAGACGGCGTCGTGGAACCAGGCGGCGAGCCGCACCACGTCGGCGTCGACGGCGTGCTCCTCCAGGACGTCGACGTGGTCCAGGACCGAGGTGAGGTGCGCGAGCGTGTGGTAGCGCCGCGCGGGCTCCTGCCAGCGGGCGAGCAGGTTGTCGGCGTACGGCGCCGGGTCGGGGCGGCCGGTCCCCCGGGCGGGGCCGGCGGCTCCGTCCAGGGCGCGGGCGAAACGGGAGCGCAGGGCGTCGAGGTCGGCCATGCGGCCATTGTCCCCGGTGAGCGCCCTTCTGTGCCCTCGAAGAGCGTGCTCGGAATGCGCGGTACCCGTGTCCGGGACGGCGCGGGAGTCCGCGCAGGACGGCCCGCGCGGGTAAGGCACCGCACCGGAGGCGCCCCGCAGTGGAGGTACCGCGTTGGAGGACTGCGCGGAGCATCGCGTCCCGGAGCGGGCAGGGGGCGCGGGGCGAGGTCGGGAGCGGTCAGTCCGGGCTGATACCGGTGAGGGCGGCGAGAACGGCGAGACGGATGCGGTTGTCCCGGCCCGTCTTCGCCATCAGGCTCGCCACGTGCGTCTTCACCGTGGTGATCCCGAGGTGCAGCCGGTCGGCGATCTCCTGGTTGGACAGGCCCACGCCCAGGAGGCCGAGAACCTCCCGCTCGCGCGGGGTGATGGCCGGTACCGGGAGTTCCGCCGGGGTGTCGGAGGGGGAGCGGGCGTGGAGAGCCTGGGCGACGAGGCGCTCGAGGACGTCCCGGCTGAAGGGGGCCTCTCCGCCCGCGGCCCGGCGTACGGCGTCCAGGAGTTCGGCCGGTGGGGTGTCCTTGACGAGGAAACCACAGGCCCCGGCCGCGAGCACCGGATAGAGATGGTCGTCGTCGTCGAACGTGGTGAGGGCGACGACCCGGGTGGCGGGGCGCGCCGCCAGGATGCGGCGGGTGGCCGTGATGCCGTCCACGCCGGGCATTCTCAGGTCCATCAGGACGACGTCGGGGGTGAGTCGTTCGGCCAGCCGTACCGCCTCCGCTCCGTTGTCCGCCTCGCCCTGGATCTCGATGTCCGGAGCCTGCTCGAAGAGCATGCGCAGCCCCATGCGGACGAGTTGCTGGTCGTCGACGACGAGGAGACGGATCACGACTGCAGCTCCATGCCGGGTGTGAGGGCGGGCAGTTCGGCCGTGAGACGCCAGCCCCGGGCCGAGGGGCCTGCGTCCAGCCGGCCGCCGAGCAGGTCCACGCGTTCGCGCATGCCGATCAGGCCGTGTCCGGACGGGCCCGGGGCCGGTGGCCGGGTTCTCCCGGCCCCGTCGTCGTGGATCGTCACGTGTACGGCGTCGTCGTCGACCCGTACGGCCAGCTCGGCGTGTGCGCCGGGCCCGCCGTGCTTGGCCGCGTTGGCCAGGCCCTCCTGGGCCAGTCGGAGGACCGCGAGGCCACGTACCGCGTCGAGCCGTGCGACACGGGGGTCCACGGACGCGGTCACGGCGAGGCCGGTCTGGCGGCCGTGTTCCACCACCGACTCCAACGCCGTCGGCAGGGCCCCGGGTGAGACCGGGGAACCGGTGCCGGGACCGGTACGGTCCGGGGCGCGCAGTACGGTCACCAGGCGCCGCAGATCGGTCAGTGCCGCGCCTGCACTGGAGTGCAGGTCGTCGAGGACTTCGGGGATCCGCGGGTCGGTGGTGCCGGTGGCGGCGACGACATGCCGGGCGACACCGACGCGCAGCACCATGGAGGAGACGTGGTGGGCCACGAGGTCGTGCAACTCGCGCGCGATGGTGGTGCGCTCCGCCGCGCGGGCGGCCAGCAGCTGTTGTTCGGCGCGGAGTTCCTGCTGCTCCGCGTACTGACGGGCGTGCGTCGCGGCGTCGCGGGTCACGCGTACGTACGCGCCCAGGAGGAGTGGTAGGCCCGCGACGATGCCCATCTTGTAGAGCACCGGCAGTAGTTCGCCGGGCAGGTCCTCCAGGCGGTTCACGGCGACGGCGAGTGCCAGTGCCGTCGTCCCCGCGGCCAGGTGGCGTCCGGACTGCCTGACCGCCAGTTCGAAGAGGGTCACCGCGGCCAGCACCTTCACCGGGGAGACGGTGCTCGCGCCCAGCGCGTGTGCGACGACGAGCAGGGCCGACTGCGCCAGGAGAGCGCCGAACGCCCACCTGCCCGCGGCCAGGCACAGTACGAGGCCGACTGCGGCCAGGGCCCGGTCCTGGGCTCCGGAGGGCCTTTGCAGCAGCAGGAAGTAGCCGATCAGTACGCCGGCGAGTGCCCAGACCCGTATGACGGCGAATCTCCTGTCGAACGCAAGCTCGATCCAAGACCGGTTCACGCGGCCCACGATAGGCGGGCGGTCGTACTCCTGGGGTCCTGCCGCGGAAGGAGGGCGACTCCTCCATCCGGCCGCGACGTCCGGCCCGAGGACGGAGCCGTGGGTCCGGGACGGGCTGCCAGTGTGCTCGTCATGGACACGAACGCGAACGCGAACACGAGTGCTGGTGCGGCCGCCGGTTCCGCCGCCCCGGGGCGGCGCGCCCTCCTCGGTGGCGCTGCCGCCCTGGGCCTGGCGGGCGCGGCCTTCGGCGGCACCGCCCACGCGGCCGGCGACCAGTCCGGCTCCCGTCCCCGGGCCGGCCGCTTCCGGGGGAAGTCGGTGCTCGTCACGGGCGCCACATCGGGTATCGGCAGGGCGACGGCGAAGGCGTTCGCCGAGGAGGGCGCCCACGTCGGATTCTGCGGCAGACGGGCCGAGTTGGGCCGCCAGGTGGAACGGGAGATCCGGGAAGCGGGCGGCGAAGCCGCCTTCGTCCAGGCCGACGTCCGGGAGGCCGCCCAGGTGCGGAGTTTCGTGGACCGGGTCGCGAGTCGTTACGGCGGCATCGACGTGGCCTTCAACAACGCCGGTATCGGCGGGGGCAAACTGCCCCACGAGATGAGCGTCGAGGAGTGGGACGACGTCCAGGCCACCAACGCCCGGGGCGTCTTCCTCGCGATCAAGTACGAGATCCCGCACATGCTCAGGGCGGGGCGCGGCGTCATCATCTGCACCTCGTCGTCGGCGGCCGAACAGGCGCGGCCGAACGGCGCCGCGTACACCGCGAGCAAGCGGGCGGTGCAGGGCATCGTGAAGTCCGCGGCGCTGGCGTACGGACCCGAGGGAATCAGGGTCAACGCCCTGCTGCCCGGCACCACCGACACCCCCTTCGTCCGTCCGCCGGGAATCCCGGACGCGGATTGGGCCGGGTACAAGCGGGCATGGGGGCCGCTCAACGTCGACGGTCTCGAACGGATGGCCGAAGCCGAGGAGATCGCGCACGCGGTGCTCGGGCTCGCGTCCGACGACTTCCCGTACATGACGGGTGCGTCGGTCGCCGTGGACGGCGGAAGCACCGCGGGCCGGAAAATGATCCAGCCGACCAGTACCTGAGGCCGGGTCCTCGGCCCGTGCGGTGATTCGCCGAGGCTCCGGGACCAGCTGGGAAGACCGTCGCGCTGATAGCCTCTAACCGACCTTTGACGCTGTAGTTCGAGTGGCCGGTTCGCGGAGACGCTCCGCGGGAGGCGGAGGGCGGTGGACCCGTGCCGGAAGCGCGCACCAAGACCACGAGGACCCCGCGCGAGCGCTACCGCACCCAGGTGCGCGCGGAGATCAAGGAACACGCCTGGGAGCAGATCGCGTCGGCGGGGGCGTCCGCGCTCTCCCTCAACGCGATCGCCAAGCGGATGGGGATGAGCGGCCCCGCGCTCTACCGGTACTTCGGCGGCCGGGACGAGCTGATCACCGAACTGGTCAGGGACGCGTACCGAAGCCTCGCCGACACCTTCCGGGCGGCCTTGGGGGCGGGCGCCGACCTCGCCGGGCTGGCGCACGCCATGCGCGCGTGGGCCCTGGACGACCCCCATCGCTACTTCCTCGTCTTCGGCACCCCCGTCCCGGGCTACCGCGCGCCCGACGACATCACCGGGATCGCCGCCGAGACGATGACGGCCATCCTCGACGCCTGCGCCGCGCTGCCCTCGGAGCGCCCCGCGACACCCTTCGACACGCACCTCGAAGGTCACCGGCAGTGGGCCGCCGGCCATCCGGCCCCGCCCGCCGTCCTGCACCGGGCGCTGACCGTCTGGACCCGGCTGCACGGTGTCCTGTCCCTGGAACTCGCGGGCCACTTCACCGGCATGGCGTTCGATCCCGCCCTGCTCTACGCCGCCGAACTGGACGACCTGCTGGAACGCTGACCGCGCGGCGGGGCCGGCCCTAACGTGGAGTCCATGACGACTCCCGCGGATGTGAACGACGTACGCGATCCCGAGCTGCCCGGACGGCTGCTGGCCACCGAGCGGGACGCCCTGGTCCCGCTGCTGCGGTCCCGGGCGGACGCCGACTTCGCGCTGCCGGTGGCCGCGTGTCCGGGCTGGACCGTGCGGGACGTGCTGGCGCACTGTTCCGGCGCGCTGACGCGAGTGGTGGAGAACCGCTTCGAGGACGGTGTCTTCTCGCCGGAGTCCAACGACCGCGACATCGCCGAACGCGCCGGCTGGACGAACGCCCGGGTCGTGGACGAGCTGGAACGCGGCATGACCGAGGCCGGTCCGGTGATCGTCCGCGCGGGCGGTGCCCTGGACGGGCTCGCGCTGGGGGAGTGGGTGCACGCGGGTGATGTGCGGGTGGCTCTCGGCGAGCCGGGGGCGTACGCGGGGCGCGGGCTGCCGGACGCGCTCGCGCTCCTCGGCTCGCTCACCCGTGATCGCGGTCACCTGCCGCTGCACGCCGACCTCGACGACGTGGACGAGCCCCTGAAGCTGGGCGAGGTGAGCGGGGAGCGGCCGCCGGGGCGGTTCATCGGGGACGCGGCGACGCTGCTGCGGCTGTTCGCGGGGCGGCCCGTGGACGACGCGGCCGGGTACGAGCTGGCCGGGGTGGATGCGGCGGAACTGAATCTCTTCGGCGGCTGAACCGTCCGCCGTGTCCGGGGGCGAAGGGGCGCCCCGGCCTGCCATCGGGGCGTAGTCTTGGATTGGACTAGACCTGTAGTAGGCCGACGAATGGGGTCCCATGAGCAAGCGTGCAGTCCTGGAGGTGATCGCCCTCGACGTCGAGGACGCGGTCGCCGCCCAGGCCGGAGGCGCGGATCGTCTCGAACTGGTCACCGACATGGCGGCCGACGGACTCACCCCGTCGGCCGAGACCGTCGCCGCGATCCGCGCCGCCGTCGACATCGACGTACGGGTGATGCTGCGGCTCGCCGACGGGTTCGCCGCCGGGGACGTCGAGCGGCTGGCGCGGGTCGCGGGGCGGATGCGGGAGGCCGGGGCCACGCAGTTCGTGCTGGGGTTCCTCGACACCGACGGTGACGTGGACCTGCGGGCCGTGGAGCGGGTGGCCGGGGTGCTGGCCGGGTGCCGGTGGACGTTCCACCGCGCCATCGACCGCGCCGGGAACCGGGACGCCCTGCGCAAGCAGCTCGCGGACTTCCCCGGGCTGGACACGTACCTCACGGCCGGGGCGGCCGGCGGGGTCGACGACGGACTGCCCGTACTGCTCGCCGAGGCGCGGCGGCGGGGGGAGCCCGGGTACGAGCAGCAGCTGCTGGTGGGGGGCGGCCTGCGGCTGGAACATGTGCCGGGCCTCCTCGACGCGGGCATCGACGGCTTCCACATCGGCGGAGCGGCGAGACCCCAGGGGTGGGACGGGCCGGTGTCGGCGGACGCGGTGGGGGAGTGGCGCCGGGTACTGGGAGCGTGACCGCGTCCCGCGTGGCCTGCGCGTGACCGCGTCCCGCGTACCCTGCGCGTGACCGCGTGACCGCGTGACCGCGTGACCGCGTGACCGCGTGACCGCGTGACCGCGTGACCGCGTGACCGCGTGACCGCGTGACCGCGTGACCGCGGGCGATCGTGCCGCCAGGGGCGGCACGGGTGGGCGCGGCGGCACCCGGCCGGCGCCGGGCCGCGCCACCCACCCCGCGTTCACCCGCACCGGACCCGCGCCCGCTGGGCCCGCGCCTGCTGGGCCCGCGCCTGCTGGGCCCGCGCCTGCTGGGCCCGCGCCTGCTGGGCCCGCGCCTGCTGGGCCCGCGCCCGCGCCCGCACCGGACCCGCGCCCGCAGGACCCGCGCCCGAACCAGCCCCGCGCCCGAACCGGCCCCGCGCCCGTACCGCGTCCGCGCCGCCCGCCCCCAAGCACCACGCGCCCGCTACACCAACTGCGAGGGCAGCCCCGCCCCGTGCGTCACGATCAGCCCCGACACCGCGCGGGTCAGACAGACGTACAGCCGCCGCAGTCCCGTCCGTTCGTCCGGCTCGCCGTCGACCACGGCCCGCGGCTCGTCCAGGACCACGTAGTCGTACTCCAGGCCCTTGGCCAGCGAGGCCGGCACCAGGGTCAGGCGGGTGGCGCGGGTCGTCTCCTCGCCCGGGCCGATGAAACCGATCCCCGCCGCTTCGAGGGCCTCCGCCAGCTCCGGCACCCGCGCGTCGGCGGCGATCAGGCCGACCGAGCCCTCGCGCTCCAGCAGCTCGCGGCAGGCGGACACCACGTCCGCGGTCCCCTCCGTGGTCGTACGGATGTCGAAGAAGCCCGGGTTCTCACGGATCGACGCCACCGGCGTCAGGCCCGGCGCGATGTGCGGCAGCAGCCGGGAGGCGTACGCGATGACGTCCGTCGGCACGCGGAAACCGGCCGTCAGCTCCTCGATCACGGCCTCGCCCTTGCCCATGTGCGTCAGCGCGTCGGACCAGCTCCGCGTCGCCCACGGCGTGGTGCCCTGCGCCAGGTCGCCGAGGACGGTCGCCGAGCCGGTGGTGCAGCGCCGGCCCACCGCGCGGTACTGCATCGGGGAGAGGTCCTGCGCCTCGTCGACGACCACGTGCCCGAGGGAGTGGGTGCGCTCGACGAGGTCGGTGGCCTCGTCGATCAGCACGGTGTCGGCGGGTGACCACTTGGCCGACTTCACCGAGCGGGCCGGCTTCGCCCACAGCACCGCCTTCCGCTCGTCCTCGGTGAGGACGCCCTCGGCGTGCTCGGCGAGGAAGTCCGCGTCCGACAGGAGCCGCAGGACGAGCTTCGCGGGCTCGACCGGCGGCCAGACCGCCTTCACCACCGCCTTCACGGCGGCGTCGCGCGCCACCGCGTTCTGCACCCGGTCGTCCGGTGCCTCGCCCGCCCGTTCCATCCGCACCAGTACCGCGTGCGCGATGCGCTGGGGGAGGGCCTCGCGGGCGGCGCCGTAGCGGATGCCGCGGGCGAGCAGCTCGCGGACGATCTCCTCCAGTTCGTACGCGGCCACCCGCCAGCGGCGCGAGCCGCGCACCACGACGACGCCCTCGGTGGGGAGGGTGACGTGCGAGTACAGCGCCCTGCGCAGTACGTCCGCCATCCGGGCGTCGCCCTTGATCACCGCCGTCGCCGCCTCGTCCGCGCCGCGCACCTCGACGTGCGCCACCAGGTCGTCGACGGTCGCCTGGCGGACCGTCAGTTCGCCGAGGGCGGGGAGCACCTGCTCGATGTAGTGCAGGAAGGACCTGTTGGGGCCGATGACGAGGGTGCCGGTGCGGGCGAGGCGCTCGCGGTGGGCGTAGAGGAGGTAGGCGACCCGGTGCAGGCCGACCGCGGTCTTACCGGTGCCGGGTCCGCCCTGCACACAGACCGAACCGGTCAGCCCGGCCCGTACGATCTCGTCCTGCTCGGGCTGGATGGTCGCCACGATGTCGCGCATCGGACCGACGCGGGGCCGCTCGATCTCCTGCTGGAGCAGCCTGCTGGTGAGGGCCGCCTCGGCCGGGTCGGACAGGTGCTCGTCCTCGTACGCCGTCAGCTCGCCGCCGGTGTAACCGAAGCGGCGGCGCAGCGCGACGTCCATGGGGTCCTTCTTCGAGGCCCGGTAGAACGGCTGCGAGACCGGCGCCCGCCAGTCGATCACCATCGGGTCGCCGTCCGTGTCGTGCACGTGCCGCCGCCCGACGTAGAAGAGCTCCCCCTCCCCGCCCTCCGCCCGCTCGGCACCCGGTGCGTGCAGGTAGTCGAGCCGGCCGAAGAACAGCGGGGTGTCGCTGAGGTCGGCGAGCGCCTTGACGCGCTCCTCGATCTGGCTCTCCAGCACGGCGGCGTTGACCCAGTTCGCGGTGACGTCGGTGAGGTCGAGGGACTCGACGTCCTCGCGCATGGCGCGCAGCGCGGAACGGGACGCGGCGAGGTGGGCGCGCTCCTTGGAGAGGGGGTCTTCGTGGACGGGCGTGGACAAGGGAGTGCCTCCGGATGACCTGCGATGCGGTGGGCGCTGGCTGCGCGCGGTGGGCCGGCCGGTTTCCGTCCGGACGGCGGCACTCCGTGGGGAGGCGGGCAAGAGCGGAGATTCTAGAGGGCGGAAGGCGGCGCGGGCCAACCTATTTCCCGTCCCCTAGGGGATCGCGTCCTCCGCTCAGGGGGACGCGCTCCCTCCACGGTCGTAGTGGGAAAGGGCGGGGCTCGGTCCGCGGACCGATGCCGGTACGGGGCCCGCGGTCGCACCATGGAGACATGAGCGCAGCAACCATCTCCCCCGCCCCGGCACCGGGCCGCGCGTCCGGTGCCACGCCCGTGGCCGGCAGCCACCGGCACCGGCTCGGTGACGCCGTGCGCGCCGTCAGGGTGTTCGCGGGCGCCGCCTTCGACGTGGTCGTACTCGGTGAGTACGGCGAGGAGGCCGGCGTCCGCCGCCGGTGATCCTCGCCGGGACCCGGCCGCGGTGTCCGGTCAGCCCTCCGCCAGCAGCTCGTCCGCGTCCATGATCCGGTACGCGTAGCCCTGCTCCGCCAGGAAGCGCTGGCGGTGGGCGGCGAAGTCCTGGTCGAGGGTGTCGCGGGCGACGACCGAGTAGAAGTGCGCCTGGTGGCCGTCGGCCTTCGGACGCAGCACCCGGCCGAGCCGCTGGGCCTCCTCCTGCCGGGACCCGAAGGTGCCCGACACCTGGATGGCGACGGTCGCCTCCGGCAGGTCGATGGAGAAGTTCGCGACCTTGGACACGACCAGCACGCTGATCTCGCCCTGGCGGAAGGACTCGAAGAGCTTCTCCCGCTGGGCGTTGGACGTCTCGCCCTTGATGACCGGCGCGCCCAGGTGCTCGCCCAGCTCGTCGAGCTGGTCGATGTACTGGCCGATGACGAGGATCTGCTGCCCGGCGAAGCGCCGCACGATCGCCTCCGTCACCTTCCGCTTGGTGGCGGTCGTCGCGCAGAAGCGGTACTTCTCCTCCGTCTCGGCGGTGGCGTACGCGAGGCGCTCGGAGTCGGTGAGGTTGACCCGGACCTCCACGCAGTCGGCGGGCGCGATGTAGCCCTGCGCCTCGATCTCCTTCCACGGCGCGTCGAAACGCTTCGGGCCGATGAGGGAGAACACGTCCGACTCGCGGCCGTCCTCGCGGACCAGGGTCGCGGTCAGACCGAGCCGCCGCCGCGCCTGGAGGTCGGCGGTGAACTTGAAGACCGGCGCCGGAAGCAGGTGCACCTCGTCGTAGACGACCAGCCCCCAGTCCCGGGAGTCGAAGAGCTCCAGGTGCGGGTAGACGCCCTTCCGCTTCGTCGTCAGCACCTGGTACGTGGCGATGGTGACCGGCCGGATCTCCTTCTTCGTCCCGCTGTACTCGCCGATCTCCTCCTCGGTGAGGGAGGTCCGCTTCACCAGCTCGTGCTTCCACTGCCGGGCGGAGACGGTGTTCGTCACCAGGATCAGGGTCGTCGACTTGGCCTGCGCCATCGAACCGGCCCCGACCAGCGTCTTCCCGGCGCCGCAGGGGAGTACGACGACGCCGCTGCCGCCGTGCCAGAAGTTCTCCACCGCCTGTTTCTGGTAGGGCCGCAGCGCCCAGCCGTCCTCGGCCAGCTCGATCGGGTGCGCCTCGCCGTCGACGTACCCGGCGAGGTCCTCGGCGGGCCAGCCCAGCTTCAGCAGCGTCTGCTTGATCTGCCCGCGCTCGGAGGGGTGCACGGCCACCGTGTCGGGGTCGATGCGGTTGCCGACCAGTGGCGCGATCCGCTTCGACTTCAGGACCTCCTCCAGCACCGGCCGGTCGGTGCTCGTCAGGACCAGGCCGTGCGCCGGGTGCTTGGAGAGGGTGAGGCGGCCGTAGCGGTCCATCGTCTCGGCGATGTCGACGAGCAGCGCGTGCGGCACCGGGTAGCGGCTGTACTCGACGAGCGCGTCCACGACCTGCTCGGCGTCGTGGCCCGCCGCCCGCGCGTTCCACAGGCCCAGCGGGGTCAGGCGGTAGGTGTGGATGTGCTCCGGCGCCCGCTCCAGTTCGGCGAACGGCGCGATGGCCCGACGGCACTCCCCGGCCTGCTCGTGGTCGACTTCGAGGAGCAGGGTCTTGTCGGACTGGACGATCAGCGGACCATTCACGGGCGGCACCCTTTCGCGCGCGTACGGCCGACTGCGACTGGACGGATCGGCCAAACGTCCAGTGTGCCTGATCCGGAGCCCGGCGGGTCTAGCGAAGAGTGAGGTTGTTGATCAGCGGGCCCTCGATGCTGATCCCCTCCGTGACCAGGGACTCGATGCCGTTGGCCGGTAGGAGCAGCGGCAGCGCGGCGGCCTTGGGGGCGAGCGCGCCGAACAGCGCCGCGGCGGTGATCAGGGCGGCGACGGAGACGGCGACGGCGTTGCGGGCGGCGGACTGGTCGGCGGAGCGGGCGGCGGACTGGTCGGCGGAGTGACTGTTCGAGTGATCGTTCGAGTGGCCGTCTGAGTGGCTGTCCGGGTGACTGTCCGAGTGGCTGGTGGAGCGGTCGGGATCGGTGAGCTCGGAGCGCATGGCGGTGTCCGGCCTTTCGGGATCACGGGGGAGCGTGGGGGGAGGAATCCGGAGCGGGCCGGGCCCAGGGGGACTGGGGACCCGGCCCGCCGACGGGGTCGCCGACCGGAGGGATCGGCGAGGGATCAGAGGGCGGTCACCGGACGGTCAGAGGACCAGGCCCCCGCCGAGGTCGATGCCGATCGCGGCGGCCTCGGCGGCGAACGCCGCGACGAGGGTGGCGGTGGAGGCCAGGACGGTGGCGACGCGGCGAACTGCAGTACGCATCAGGTTCTCCCTTTCGGTTGGTTTGCAGGGCAACCGGTGGCTGCCCGACCGCCGTCGAACCGATGCGGAATATGAAGAAAGCTCCCTCGCAGGTGCGAATCACCCGGCGTGGCGTGCATGAACCACCGCGTACGCCCGAAAGTGTCCAAGAAGGCGGAACCACGGCCGGACGCGCGTAAAACCCCAAAGGGACCCGAGTGCCACGTCACCGCAGGCCACGCCACGCGGCACAGCACGGACGCGGCACGTCACCTCACGTCGCGTCGTCCGCGAGTTCGGCCACACCGGTGATCCGGTGCAGCGGATACGTGCGCACCTCGTCCGCCGTGTGGTCGTACGCCGTCACGAAGCCGCCCTCCACCCGGATCGGGGCGACGACGCGCTGGCTGGCGGCGCCCTCGGCGTTCACGTAGCCGATCCACAGCGCCTCGCCGGTCATGACGGCCGCCTGCATGGTGGCGAGGGTCTCGGCGGCACCGGTACGGGGCAGTCCGCCCCCGGCCGGGGTGTCGTCCGCTCCGCTCCCGGGGCCCGGCTTGCGCGGGGCCGTGGCGGCCAGGTCGCCGGCCCGGACGGCGCGGATCGCCGCCGTCAGAAGCGTGTCGTCGGGCGCCGGCGGACCGTCCGGGACCGGCTCCGGCGCCGCCCGCGGCGGTGTGCGGTGGGCGTCGGCGCGGGCGATCAGCACGTCGCCCCCGGCGGACTCGGCGGCCGGCGCGAACCCCATCGCGCGCAGCCCCTCCAGCAGGGTCGCCGGGTCGGCCTGCGCGGCCAGCACGGTCGGCGCCAGGCGGCGCAGGGCGAGGGCGGAGGCCCGCCTGTCGGCGAGGATCTCGTCCAGCGTCGCGTCGTCGTCACAGCGCACGTACGCCGAGGCCGCGCCCACCCGCAGCCGCCCGTGCCGCCGGGCCACGTCGTCGATCAGGTACGTGAGCGGCTGCGGCACCGGCGTACGGGAGTGCCGCGCCAGGAAGGCGTGCAGGTCGGCGGCGGCCTGCCCGGAATCCAGGGCGCGGCGCACCGAGCCCGGCGTGAACCGGTAGACGGTCGCCCCGCCCTTGGACTCCACGTCCGCGAGCACCCCCAGCACGTCGGCCAGCGGCCGCTCCAGGGGACCCGGCGCCACCGCCGTCAGGTCGGCCTGGAGCAGCACGTGGTCCAGCGGTTCGGGGAACAGCGGCGCGAGCAGCCGGGCGGCCCTCGCGGTGGCGGCGGCCCGTTCGGCGGGGGTCGCGGGCGCGGGCGCGGGCGGGGTGCGGTGATGGTGGACGGGGAGCTTGTCGCCGGGGCTCTCGGGCGCCCCGGCAGCCTCCGGTGCCTCCTCCGGACGGGACGGTTCGGGCGCTCCGATCAGCGCCCGTCCCGGCGCGGCCAGCGCGCCGCGCCCGGTGACGCCCAGCAGCTCCGCCTCCGACAGCGTCCAGCGGGCCAGCCGCGTGCGCAGGTCGTCGTCCTGGCCTTCGCGCCCGTCCCGCCGCGGGCCGCGCAGCGGACGTTCCCAGCGCAGCCGGGCCAGCACCGACTCCTCGGTGGGCGAGGCGCCCTCGGGCAGCCCCGCCAGCAGGGCCAGCACCCGGTGCCGTACCTCCGGCGCCGCCGAACGGTCCAGGTTCGGGCCCAGCGCCGAGAGCGTACGGTCCTTCGCGTCCCGCCCGCCGACCACCCCCGGCGTGCGGGTGGCCGTCAGCCACGTCCCGGCGAGCCGCGCCCAGCGCTCCGCGGTGGGCAGCTCCCGCCACTCGTCGTACGCCGGGGTCGCCGCGTACCGCTCGTCCTCCGCGCCGTCGGAGGCGATCAGCCCGGCCGCGTAGGCCAGCTCGGCCCAGAACGCGGCCACCGGCTCGGGCACGTCCAGTGCGACGGCCGTCCGCTTCAGGTCGCGCACGCTCAGCCCGCCGGCCCGCAGCACCGCCGGACCGCCCTCGTCCCACTCCTTCAGCAGCTCCTCGACGGTCGCCAGCGCCGCCAGGGCCTGTCCGGCCGCGGTGGCGTCCACAACCTGTGGACGGTGCGCGGCGGCGGCCTCCACCGGCGGCGGCACCGGCTCCGGCGTGCGGTGCGCCCGGCCCCCGCGCAGATGCAGGGCGACCTCGCGGGGCAGGACGACGGTGCCGGGCGCGGTCGGCAGCAGCAGGCCGCGGTCCAGCAGGTGGCGCAGGTGCGGCGCGGGGTCGTGGGTGACCTGTCCGTAGGGCGGGCCCCACCTCAGCCGGGCCAGCACCTCCCGGGACTCCTCGGGCAGTTCGGCCAGGAGCGCCGCCATCCGCGGCCGGTCGGCGAACAGGGCGCCGAGCGCGGACACGGCGGAGACGGAGTCGTGCGTCGAGGGCAGCCCGACCGCGGCCAGGATGTCCTGGATCCGGCCCGGTGACATCCCCGCCGTCGCCTCCCGCACGGTGGGGCCGAGCCCCGTCGGGGACGGATGCTGCGGGGAGGGCGCGAGCAGCTCGCGGGCGGTGCGCACCAGCCGCAGCCGGTCGTCGGCACCCCACACCAGGGCCTGTTCGCGCAGCAGGGCGACGGCCCGGGGCAGGGCGGCCGTCACGACGGGATCGCCCTCGTCACCGGCCATGAGGCGGACCAGTTCCCCGTACGGCGCCGGATCCGCCGCCACGGCCAGCGCCTGGGCCGTCTGCAGCGCGAACCGGTCCAGCCGCTCCAGGGCGCGTACGACGGAGGCGCGGGTGCCGGCGCGGGTGGCGAGCTGCGTGAGGTCCGTGGGCACGGGGGTGATGAGGTCGGGACGGCTGCGCAGGAGGGCGGCCAGCGAGACGTCGTCCCTGACGCGGAGCGCCTCCGCGAGGGACCGGGGGGCCGCGGACTTCTCCTCGGTGCTCATCCGGCCCACGTTAGCGGGTGGGTACGGCGGCGGTGTGCGCGTACGGTCGCGCGGTGCGCGTCCGCCCCGCACGGGAGGATTGGATACCTTCGTCCGACGGCGTACCACAACACACCGCCCCGGAGGGCTCCGTGGGGATCGAGAGCGACCAGGTCGTCTACGAGTATCTGAGCCGCGTCGGCGACGTGGCCCAGCAACGGCAGCTGCCGTCGGCCACGCGCATGCGGCTGGTCTCCGAGCTGCGCGACGAGATCGACCGGCACCGCGCCAAGACCACTGTGGACAGTCCCGCCGCCGTCCGCCGCATCCTGGAACGGCTCGGCAGCCCCTACGACATCGTCGACGCGGCGGGCGGCACGAGCGGCGGGAGCGGCACGGGCGGTGGCCTGCGGCCGTCGGTGCCACCGCCCGCCGCCGTGCCCGTGCAGCCGGAGGGCGGGCCGAGGAAGGCGGAGGGCGGGCCTCGGAAGGCGGAGCGGCTCAAGGGTCTGCGGCGCGCCGTGCCGCGTCCCCGCCCCGCCGCGCCCGAGTCCGGGGCGGCTCCCTCCCCGCCGCACCTGGCGAGCGCGGACGAACTGGGTAGCGGCGGCGGCGTCACGCAGCCGGACTGGTGGCGGGTGGACAACGGCCCGTTCGGCGGCGGCCTCGACGGCGGCTTCGGCGGCGGTTTCGGAGGCGGCGGGGACAGCGTGCCGGGGTTCGTCGGCGGTGTGGAGATCCCCGAGCTGCTCAAGCCCCCGCCGCGGGACATGGGCGACGCGGCCGGGGCGGCGAGGAAGAACGGGACCGCGGAGAAGGCGGAGACGGTGGCGGAGGCCGGTGAACCGGCCGTCGCCGCGACGGGCGGGGCCCGGCGCCGCCGCCTCCCCCGCCTGTGGCCCGAGGCCGGCTGGAACAACCCGCTGCTGCTGCTCGCCGCCGCCCTTCTGGTCGTCGGCGCCGTCCTCGGCAGCCTCGTCCCGCTGGGCCTGGGCTGGCTGATCGCCTACCTCTCCCGCCGCCTGACCCCGGCCCAGTCGAAGTGGGCGGTACTGGGCCTGCCCGGCACAGTCGCCGCCGCCGGTGTTGTCTGGCTGTGGGGCCGCACGGAGGGCCGCTGGGGCGACCCGATCGCCGAGGGCCACATGAACGACGCCGTCACGGAGACCTGGCCCTGGGTCCTGCGCACGGCCGCCGTCGCCACGGCCCTGTACCTCCTCTGGCGCTCCCGCCGCCCCCGGAGCTGACCCGCACCCGGGGGCGGGCGGCGCGGGGCAGCCGGGTGTCCGGCCGGCACCGTCGGGCGTCCCGGCACAATGGGGTCCATGGCCTCCACGACCCGCCCCGCGCCCACCGTCGGTTTCGATCTCGACATGACGCTGATCGACTCACGCCCCGGCATCCGCGCCTGCTACCTGGCGCTGACCGAGCGGACGGGGACGTACGTCGACGCCGACCTGGCCGTCACGCGGCTCGGGCCGCCGCTGGAGGAGGAGCTGGCCCACTGGTTCCCGGCCGAGGAGATCGCCGCCACCGCCGACCTGTACCGGGAGATGTACCCGGCGTACGCCATCGCCGCCACGCCCGCGCTGCCCGGCGCCCGGGAGTCGATCGCCGCCGTGCGCGAGGCCGGCGGACGGGCGATCGTCGTCACCGCCAAGTACGAGCCGAACGCCAAGCTGCACCTGGCCCACCTCGGCATGGAGCCGGACGCCGTGATCGGCGACCTGTGGGCCGAGCAGAAGGCCGTGGCGCTGCGCGAGCACGGCGCGGACGTGTACGTCGGCGACCACCTCGGCGACGTACGCGGCGCCCGCACCGCGGGCGCCCACGCCGTGGCCGTGGCCAGCGGTCCGTGCGGTGCGGAGGAACTGCGCGCGGCCGGCGCCGACGTCGTCCTCGCCGACCTGACGGAGTTCCCCGAATGGCTCGCGGGCTACCGCGCCGGTGACGGCGAGGGCGACGCCGAAGGGCTCGACGCGGCACGCGCCTGACGCCGGCCCGCGATGATCGACTGGAACACCCCCGCACCGGCGATCAGGAAGCCCACTCCCATCAGCATGCTCAACACGAACATGTAGGTGGGAAAGGGCGTCGTCCCCAGAAACAGCGGGGCCACCGTGACCAGTGTGGCCACGGTACCGATGAAGAAGACGATCACACCGGCGCGGATCAGTCGGTCACCGGGCGCGGCGGAATTCGTTTGGGTTTTGTCACGCACCCGACCAGGGTAGTTCCCAGGCCTGGAGAACGACCGGGGGACGTCTTGTCACCGGCCTGAAGACCATTAGCCTTGGTACCGGCGGGTCCGGACGACCCGCCCAAGTGCTATCAAGAGCCGTTTCCGAGCAGTTTTCCGACGAGTACGAGGACGAGGACAGACGTGCCTACCGGCAAGGTCAAGTGGTTCAACAGTGAGAAGGGCTTCGGCTTTCTCTCCCGCGACGACGGCGGTGACGTCTTCGTCCATTCCTCGGTCCTCCCCGCCGGAGTCGAGGCACTGAAGCCGGGCCAGCGCGTGGAGTTCGGCGTCGTCGCCGGGCAGCGCGGCGACCAGGCACTGTCCCTCACCCTGCTGGACCCGGCCCCGTCGGTCGCGGCCGCTCAGCGCAAGAAGCCGGACGAGCTGGCCTCCATCGTCCAGGACCTGACCACCCTCCTGGAGAACATCACCCCGATGCTGGAGCGCGGCCGCTACCCCGAGAAGACCGCCGGCAAGAAGATCGCCGGCCTGCTCCGCGCGGTCGCCGACCAGCTGGACGTCTGACCCCGCACCCCCACCCGTCAGGGAAACGCCAGCGCGTCCGGGCCGAGGGCCGGTACCAGTCCCTCGGCCGCCGCGCGGGTCAGCAGGCCGCGGATCGCCGCGTAGCCGTCCTCGCCGAGGTCGGCCGTGAACTCGTTGACGTACAGCCCGATGTGCTGGTCGGCGACGGCCGGGTCCATCTCCTGGGCGTGCTCCATGACGTACGGCCGGGACACCTCCGGGTCGTCCCAGGCCGCGCGGACGGACGTCCGCACCGCGTCGGCCAGGCCCGTCAGCGCCTCCTCGCCCAGCGACCGCTTGGCGATGATCGCGCCGAGCGGGATCGGCAGCCCGGTGGTCCGCTCCCAGTGCTCGCCCATGTCGGCGAGCTTGTGCAGCCCGTAGTTCCGGTACGTGAAACGGGCCTCGTGGATCACCAGTCCCGCGTCGACCTTCCCGTCCCGCACCGCCGGCATGATCTCGTGGAACGGCATGACGACGATCTCACCGACCCCGCCGGGCACGGTGTCCGCCGCCCACAGCCGGAACAGCAGGTACGCCGTCGACGTCTCGCTCGGCACCGCGACCCGGCGGCCGGCGAGGTCCGCGCCGGCCTCCCCGGTCAGCACCAGCGGCCCGCAGCCCCGGCCCAGCGCGCCCCCGCAGGGCAGCAGCGCGTACTCGCCGAGGACGTACGGCAGCACGGCGTAAGACACCTTCAGCACGTCGAACTCGCCGCGCTCGGCCATGCCGTTGGTGACGTCGATGTCCGCGAACGTCACGTCGAGGGCGGGCGCGCCGGGCACCCGGCCGTGGGCCAGGGCGTCGAAGACGAAGGTGTCGTTCGGGCAGGGGGAGTACGCGATCTGCAAGGGCTCAGAGGTCATGTCGGTTCCAACTCGTGAGGACGGGTGCGAGCTTCCCGAAGGCGTCCGTCAGGGCCGCGAGCGCGTCGCCGACGCGCCAGGCGGCGCGGTCGCGCGGGCCGACCGGGTTGGAGACCGCGCGCAGTTCCAGTACGGGCACCCCGTGCGCGGCGGCGGCCTCGGCGACGCCGAAGCCCTCCATGGCCTCGGCCAGGGCGCGCGGGTGGCGGGCGCGCAGCAGCGCGGCCCGTTCGGCGGTGCCGGTGACGGTGGACCCGGTCAGGACGGTGCCGGGGCGGGCGCCGGTCGCGGTGGCCACGGCGGCGACGAGGCCGGCCGGCGGGTGATGGGTGACGGCGCCGAAGCCGAGGTCGGTGACCGGCAGGAAACCGTCGGCCGTCTCGGCGCCCAGGTCGGCCGCGGTGATCTCGTCGGCGACGACGAGCGAGCCGACGGGCGCGTCCGGTACGAAACCGCCGCCGATGCCGGTCGAGACGACCAGACCGTAGGGCGCGGAGCCGAGGGCCGCGGCGGTCAGGGCGGCGGCGGTGGAGGCTGCGGCGAGGGCCGGGCCGACACCGGCGGCCAGCAGATCCCAGCCGTCCGGGTGCCGGTGGAGGGTCACCCCGGGCAAGGACACCTCGGCACCCCGCGCCGGGAACGCCCGAGCCACCGCGTCCCGTTCGACGGGGACCGCGGTGGCCACCAGGACGCGTGGGGAGGACGTGGTCAGCTGTCCTTCTTCAGCCGGAAGGACCACAGACCGGTGGCCTTCTCGCTGGCTTCCTCGCCGTCGCCCGCCTTGATCGTGACGAGCGTGGAGTCGCCCTGGGCGCCGTACTGGGCGTTGAAGAACACGCTGCCCGGGACCGTGCGGTACGTGTTGTCCGTGTCGTCGGTCAGCTGCTGACCGTTCATCAGGATCGTCCAGCGCTCGTCGGCGACCTCCGGGTCCACCCCGAAGCGCACGGTGTCGTCCGGGTTGACCGTGATGGACTCGACGTCGTCGTCCTGCAGGCACTTCTGGATCTCGGCGGTCTCCAGGACCTTGCCCTCCCCGCCGCAGGTGGCGTCGGAGCTGACCGAGTCACTGCCGACCGTGACCGTGGCCATGGGCGTCGGCTGGTCGCAGGCGGACAGCAGGAGCAGTCCGGCGGATACGGCGCCGGCAACGGCGACGGCGCGGCGGCGTCGCACAGCGCCGTGTTGATCAGCGGCTGCGCCGCGGGGCAACGTGGTCATGTCCGAAGGCTATACGGCGCTTGTGGCCGTCCCCCCACCTGGGTACGGCGTGGCGTGGTCACGCCACTCTCGGCCGCGCCGGTCCTCCGTGCCGGGCCGAGTCGATCAGGCCCCGTACGGTCGTCAGCCACCCGGCGGCGATGATCGCGGCGGCCACCGACAGACCCAGCGTGCCGTTCAGCGGCAGCACGATGCCGACCGCTCCGCCGAGCACCCAGGAGACCTGGAGCAGCGTCTCCGAGCGAGCGAACGCCGAGGTGCGGACCTGTTCGGGCACGTCCCGCTGGATCAGCGCGTCCAGGGACAGCTTGGCCAGCGCCTGCGCGAACCCCGCGATGGCGGCCAGGCAGGCCACCAGGACGGTGCTGAAGAACACCGCTGCCGTGACCGCCGCGCCCAGCACGATCGCGACGACCGTCACGATGATGATCTCCGGCGCCCGCGACCGCAGCCACGCGCCCACCGCGGTGCCCAGCGCGTTGCCCGCCCCGGCCGCGACACCCACGATGCCCAGCGACACGGCCGCGCTCTGCCCGGACAGCGGATGCACGCGCAGCAGGAAGGCCAGGAAGAAGATCAGGAAGCCGGACAGGCAGCGGATGCCGGCGTTGGCGGCCAGCGCGTGCGTCACCGCCGGGCCCACCGTGCGCAGCCCGGGTCGCTTGCCCTGCCCCCCCAGCGGTCCTCGTAGCGGACCCCGCAGTGATCCGTGCAGGGGCCCGTGCAGATGGTCCTCGTCGGCGGCGAGCAGCGCCCGGCTCTCACCGCGCGCCGAGTCCACCTTCGGCGGCAGCGTGAACGACAGGACGGTGCCCGCGACGAAGATCACGAAAGCGCCGTACAGCGGCCAGCGCGCCCCGACCTGCTGGAGTCCCGCCGCGATCGGCGCGGCGACGCCGGTGGCGAGCAGCCCGCACAGCGTGACCCGCGAGTTCGCCTTCACCAGGGAGAACCGGGGTGGCAGCAGCCGGGGCACCACGGCGCTTCTGACCACCCCGTACGCCTTCGAGGCGACCAGCACGCCGAGAGCGGCCGGGTACAACCCGATGCTGCCGCTGATGACCGCCCCGGACAGCACCAGCGCGAGCAGCGCCCGGGCGCCCATCGCGGCCGCCATCGCCGCGCGCCGGCCGTGCGGCAGACGGTCCAGGAGCGGGCCGATCACCGGCGCGAGAAGCGTGAACGGGGCCATGGTGATGGCGAGGTAGAGCGCGACCCGGCCGCGCGCCTCGTCGGTGGGGACGGAGAAGAAGACGGTGGAGGCGAGCGCGACGGTGATCATGACGTCGCCGGCGCCGTTCACCCCGTGCAGCTCGATCAGCTTGCCGAGGCCGGACTCGCCGGCTCCGTGCGCGTGCGTCGCCCGGCGGATGCCGCGCGCGGTGCCGGTCACCGGCAGGCGCAGGGCGCGGCCGACCGCACGGAACCGGGAGCCGGGGCCGTGCCTCCGGCTCCCGCCCTTGAACTCCGTCCGTGTTGCTGCCACCCCGTCATAGTGCCCCGAGAGCGGGGGCTGTAGCGTCGATACGGCACGTATGGCGGTGATCGAGTCGGGTGACACCGGCTCCGGAGCCGGCGGCGAACGTCAGGCCGTACCCCGCCGAAACTCCCGTCGGTGTAGGCCCAGCGCACATGAACAGGTAGCGTGCCTAGCGCGCCGTGGCGAACGTTCTCGGCCGCGCGCCTTACGGCCATCCCGCAGAATGGATGACGTAGGTGTGCCCGAGCGCGATCGGGCGCGGACGTCGACGCGGTCCACAGGTCCGCTCCGTCCGCCCCTCGCAGGCAGCGGCGCACTCGTGAGACGGCGTATGGAGAGAAGCGATACCTGTGAGCGCAGCGACAACGCGAAGCCGCACCCCTGACCGTCTGTGCGCCGAGGCAGTCGACCTCGCCCGTGCGGCAGCCGAGGAGGCCGCCGCACCCGGCGTCGTCGGCGAGCACGCCGGGCTGGTGTCGGAGGGTGACCGGGTCGTCACCCACTACTTCGCCTGCAAGGATCTCGGGTACCGGGGCTGGCGCTGGGCCGTCACCGTGGCCCGCGCCTCCCGCGCCAAGATCGTCACGGTGGACGAGGCGGTGCTGCTGCCCGGCCCGGACGCGCTGCTCGCCCCCGAGTGGGTGCCGTGGAGCGAGCGGCTGCGCCCCGGCGACATGGGCCCCGGCGACCTGCTGCCCACCGACGCGGAGGACCTCCGGCTGGAGCCCGGCTGGACCGGCGAGGACGAGCCGCCGCCGAACTCCGCCGTCTCCCACGAGATGGCCGACCTCGTGGAGGCCGAGGACGCCGAGGTCACGGCCGGACCGCCCGCCGAGCTGTCGGTCGTCCCGGCCCGCGGCACGATCTCCGCGGTCGCCGAGGAACTGGGCCTGCGCCGCACGCGGGTGCTCTCCAGGTACGGCCTGCACGTCGCCGCGGACCGCTGGGAGGAGGGCTTCGGCCCGAAGAGCGCGATGGCCCAGGCGGCCCCCGCGGCCTGCGTGAGCTGCGGCTTCCTGGCGCGTATCGGTGGCTCGCTGGGTCAGGCCTTCGGGGTGTGCGCCAACGAGTTCTCCCCGGCGGACGGACGGGTGGTGTCGCTGGCCTACGGGTGCGGCGGGCACTCGGAGGCCGCGGTCATGCCGAGGCCGCCGCAGCCGGCTCCGCCGGTGATCGACGAGACGCGGGTCGACCCGTTCCCGCTGCGCCCGGCGCCGGACTCCGGGTCGGTGCCGGTGACCGAGGACGAGGCGACGGCGGAGCTGGGGCACTCGTAGGCTCCGCCGGCGGGTGCGGGTGCGGGTGCGGGTGCGGGTGCGGGTGCGGGTGCGGATGCGGATGCGGATGCGGGGACGTCGTGGCTCGCGTCCCCCAGCGGGCTGCGCCGCCTGATCCCCCAAGCCCTCTGGTCCCCCGGCCGCCTGCCCCCCGGCCGCCTGCCCCCGGCCGCCTGCCCCCGGCCGCCTGCCCCCCGGCTGCCTGGCCGCCCGGCCGCCTGATCCCCCTGGCCGCCTGGGTGCCTGATCCCCCTGGGCGCCTGGGCGCCTGATCCCCATGGGTGTCTGACCGTCCGACCCGGCCCCCCGGCCCCCGACCGCCCGTCGCCCCGCTCGGCGGCCCCGTCCGCCGAGGCGGGTGTGGGCGGGCGGTGTTCCGTGGGGTGGGTGCCGGGGCGGTACCTTCGTGGTCCGTCGATGAGGAGAGTCACCGTGAGCATGTACGTGCGGCCTGCCGCCAAGGGCGCCGATCCGTTCGGTACGGCACGTCTGCGGCGCGGGGTGCTGGACGCCTGGGCGACGAGCCCGGCCCGGTTCCGTGAGGACGCCAACGCGGAGGAGGACCTCGTCCTCGGCGGCTACCGCGACCGGCTGGTCGTCGAGCTCGCCCAGAACGCCGCCGACGCCGCGGCCCGCGCCGGTGTGCCCGGCCGGCTCCGGCTGACCCTGCGCGACGGGGTCCTCGTCGCCGCCAACACCGGCGCCCCGCTGGACGCGGCCGGCGTCGAGTCGCTGTCCACGCTGCGCGCCTCCGCGAAGCGGGACGCCACGGACAGCGCGGTCGGCCGGTTCGGGGTCGGTTTCGCCGCCGTCCTGGCCGTCACCGACGAGCCCGCCGTCGTCGGCCGGCACGGCGGGGTCCGCTGGTCCCTGGCCGAGGCACGGGGCCTGGCCGCCGACACGGCCCTGCACAGCCCCGGTCTGGGGGACGAGATCCGGCGGCGCGACGGGCACGTCCCGCTGCTGCGGCTGCCGTTCCCCGCCGAGGGCACCGCCCCCGACCCGTACGACACGGCCGTCATCCTGCCGCTGCGCGACCCGGCCGCCGCCGACCTCGCCGAGCGGCTCCTGCACGCCGTGGACGACGCCCTGCTCCTCGCCCTGCCCGGCCTGGAGGAGGTCGTGGTCGAGGTCGCGGACGACGTACGTACGCTGTCCCGCCGCGCCGAGGGCCCACTGACCGTCGTGGAGGACTCCCGGGAGGGCGTCACCCGCTGGCGCACCGCCGCCGCGCACGGGCCGCTCACCCCCGACCTCCTCGCCGACCGGCCGGTGGAGGAACGGCTGCGCCCCCACTGGTCCGTGACGTGGGCGGTGCCCGTGGACGCCGAAGGCTCTCCCGTGCGGCCCCGCACCAGCCCCGTCGTCCACGCCCCCACGCCCAGTGACGAGCCCCTCGGCGTTCCCGCGCTGCTCATCGCCTCCTTCCCGCTGGACTCCACCCGCCGGCACGCCGCACGCGGCCCGCTGACCGACTTCCTGACGGAGCGGGCGGCGGACGCCTACGCCGGGCTGCTCGCCGACTGGCGGCCGGTCACCACCGGCCTCATCGACCTGGTGCCCGGCCCACTGGGCAAGGGCGAACTGGACGGCGTACTGCGGCAGGCGATCCTCGAACGGCTGCCGCGCACCTCCTTCCTGCCGCCCGCCGTCGAACCGCGCGAGGACGACCCCGACCTGCCCGAGTCCCTGCGGCCCCGCGACGCCGAGGTGGTCGAGGGCGCGGGCACCGACACCGTGCGGGTCCTCGCCGAGGTGCTGCCGACCCTGCTGCCCGCCGGACTCGAACGCCGCGCCGAGCTGCGCACACTGGGCGTGGCCCGGGTGCCGCTGACCGACGCGATCGACCGGCTGGCCGGGCTGGAGAAGGCCCCCGGCTGGTGGCGGCGGCTCTACGACAGCCTCGCCGGAGTCGACCCCGAGCGGCTGTCCGGGCTGCCCGTGCCCCTCGCGGACGGCCGCACCACCATCGGGCCCCGGCAGGTGCTCCTGCCCTCCCCGGCCGCCGCCTCCCTCGACCCCGAGGTCCTCACCCGCCTCGGCCTGAAGGTGGCCCACCCGGAAGCCGCCCACGGGCTCCTGGAGAAGCTCGGCGCGCTGCCCGCCACCCCGCGCGCCGTGCTCACCACTCCGCAGGTCCGGACCGCCGTCGCCGCCTCCCTCGAGGACGACGGCGGCACGAACTGGGAGGAGGACGCCCTCGACGCCGACGAACTGGCCGACACCGTCCTCGGCCTGGTCCGCGACGCCGGACTCGACGCCGGGGACGAGCCCTGGCTCGGCGCGCTCGCCCTGCCCGACGAGGACGGCGAACTCTCCCCGGCGGGCGAACTCGTCTTCCCCGGCGGCCCCTTCGCCCAGGTCATGCGCGAGGACGAACTCGCCTCCGTGGACGCGGAGCTGGCCGACAAGTGGGGGCCGCAGCCCCTGGCCGCCTGCGGCGTGCTCGTCACCTTCGCCCTGGTCCGGGCCACCGACGTCGTACTCGACCCGGACGAACTGGAGCCCCGCGAGGGCGACTTCGCCGAGCCGGACGACGCGGGCCTGCTGGACGCCGTGGACGTGTGGAGCGAGGACGTCCTCGACCGCTTCCCGGACAGTCCCGTGCCGCCGGTCGCCACCGAGATCGTCGCCGTGCGCGACCTGGACCTGGTGGACGACGACCGGTGGCCCGAGGCCCTCGCCCTGCTGTCGCGGCCGCCGCTGCGCGACGCGCTCGTCCAGTCCGTGCGCGTACTCCTGCACGACGGCACCCACGAGGTCGTACGGCCGTACACCGCGTGGTGGCTGCGCGGGCACCCGGTGCTCGGCGGGCGCCGCCCGGCGGGTCTGCGCGCGGCGGGCGGCGACCCGCTGCTGCGGGGCCTGTACGACGAGGCCGACGCGGCCGGTTTCGAGGACGAGCAGGTGCTGCGGGCGCTGGGCGTACGGACGTCCGTCGCGGCCCTCCTCGAGGAGCCCGGCGGCGCGGCCGAGCTGCTGGACCGCCTCGCCGACCCCGACCGCCCGGTCACGGCCGCCCAACTGCACGCGCTGTACAGCGCGCTGGCCGAGCTAGACCCCGAACAGGTCACCCTGCCGGACGAGGTGCGGGCCGTGGTCGACGGCCGGGTGGAGGTGGTGGACGCCGCCGACGCCGTGGTGGTCGACTCGCCGGACCTGCTGCCCTTCACGTCGGGCGTGCCGCTGCTGCCGGTACGGCCGGCCCGGGCCGCCGAGCTGGCGGAGCTGTTCCAGGTGCGGCGGCTGAGCGAGTCCGTCACCGGTGAGGTGGACTCCGAGGGTGCCGAGCACGACGTACCGGAGCCGGTGCGGGTGCTGCTCGGGGCGCGGACCCCGGCGTCGTACGTGGAACACGAGGAGCTGGTCGTCGGCGGTGCGGAGATCGACTGGCGGCTGACGGACGACGGCACGCTGCACGCCGCGACCCTGGAGGGCGTCGCCGCCGGGCTCGCCTGGGCGGCCGGTCAGTGGCCGCGCCGCTTCGAGGTCGCCGCACTGCTGGAGGACGAGTCCCGCACGGAGGAGCTGGCGCGGGACCGCTGGTTCGACTAGTACCTTCCCGTAGGCGTGAACGATTCGCGCCCAGTGTCCTTGTGGCGCTCGGATGAGCGCTGCGAGGACACTGGGGCCGAAAAGTTCACGGTTTCTGGCAGGGTGGTCCTCCCCCGCGCCCGGAACCGCCCGTCATCGCGGGCTAGGCCGGTACGTGCCGGTCCACCCACCTCCACAGCAGTTCCAGCACACCCGCCGCCGCCACCGCGATGCCGACGGCGGCCCACGGCATCGTCACGCCCACCAGCTTCAGCGCGAAGAAGTCCTGGAGCCACGGCACCACCAGCACCACCAGGAAGCCCGCGGCCATCGCCGCCACCAGCGCCACGCGCCACCAGGTGTAGGGCCGGGCGATGATCGCCAGCACCCACAGGGAGATCAGGAACAGCGTCAGCGTCGCCGCGCTCGTCTCGGCGTCCAGCGCCCCCGGCCCGGAGTAGTGCTGCCGGGCGACCAGATACGTGGTGAAGGTCGCCGCCCCGGTCAGTACCCCGCCCGGGATCGCGTACCGCATGACGCGCCGTACGAAGTGGGGCTGGGCCCGTTCCTTGTTCGGGGCGAGGGCCAGGAAGAAGGCGGGGACGCCGATGGTGAGCGTGGAGATCAGGGTGAGGTGGCGGGGCAGGAAGGGGTACTCGACCTGTGAGCAGACCACCAGGATCGCCAGCAGCACCGAGTACACGGTCTTCACCAGGAAGAGCGTCGCGACCCGGGTGATGTTGCCGATGACCCGGCGGCCCTCGGCCACCACCGACGGCAGCGTGGCGAAACTGTTGTTGAGCAGCACGATCTGCGCGACCGCCCGGGTGGCCTCGGAGCCCGAGCCCATCGCCACGCCGATGTCGGCGTCCTTGAGCGCCAGGACGTCGTTCACGCCGTCGCCGGTCATCGCGACCGTGTGGCCGCGCGCCTGGAGGGCGCCCACCATGTCCCGCTTCTGCTGCGGGGTGACCCGGCCGAAGACCGTGCCGTCGTCCAGCGCCCCGGCCAGCTCCTCCCGGCCGGCGGGCAGCCGGCGCGCGTCGACGGTGGCGCCGGACAGTCCGAGCTTGGCGGCCACCGCGCCGACCGACACCGCGTTGTCCCCGGAGATGACCTTGGCGCGGACGTCCTGGTCCGCGAAGTAGCGCAGGGTGTCGGCGGCGTCCGGGCGCAGCCGCTGCTCCAGGACGACCAGGGCGGTGGGCGTGACCCCCTCGGCCACCCGGGGGTCGTCCAGGTCGCGGCCGGCGCGGGCGAGCAGCAGTACGCGCAGCCCCCGCTCGTTGAGCCGCGTGGTCTCGGCGAGGGCGGGGTCGTCCTCGGCCAGCAGCACGTCGGGCGCGCCCAGCAGCCACGTACCGGAGGGGCCGTATCCCTCGCCCTCACCCTCGCTGAAGGTGGCCCCGCTGTACTTGCGGGCGGAGGAGAAGGGCAGGGACGCGGTGCGGCGCCGGTCACCGGCGGCTTCGGCGACCGGGTAGGCATCGATGATCGCCTGGAGGGAGGCGTTCGGACGCGGGTCGGACGCGCCGAGGGCGCCGAGGACCGTGCGGACACGGCTCTCGTCGGCGCCGCCGAGCGGGCGCAGCTCGGTGACGTCCATGCCGCCCTCGGTGAGGGTGCCGGTCTTGTCCAGGCAGACGGTGTCGACGCGGGCCAGGCCCTCGATCGCGGGCAGTTCCTGGACGAGGCACTGCTTGCGGCCGAGCCGGACGACGCCGATCGCGAAGGCGACGGAGGTGAGCAGGACCAGGCCCTCCGGGACCATGGGCACGATGCCGCCGACCGTCCGCGCGATCGAGTCGTCCAGCTCGTTGTCCTTGGCGACCAGCTGGCTGAGGATCAGGCCGATCGCGGTCGGGACCATCATCCAGGTGACGTACTTCAGGATCGTGGAGATGCCCGAGCGCAGCTCGGACTGGACCAGGGTGAAGCGGGAGGCCTCCTCGGCGAGCTGGGCGGCGTACGCCTCGCGTCCCACCTTGGTCGCCCGGAACGCGCCGCCGCCCGCGACCACGAAGCTGCCGGACATGACCTGGTCCCCCGGCTGCTTGACGACCGGGTCGGCCTCGCCGGTCAGCAGGGACTCGTCGATCTCCAGCCCGTCCGCCTCGACGCACACCCCGTCGACGACGACCTTGTCCCCGGGGCCGGTCTCGATGACGTCGTCCAGCACGATCTCCGAGGTGCTGACCTCGACGGCCTTCCCGTCCCGGCGCACGGTCGGGCGGACCTCGCCGATCAGTGCCAGGGAGTCGAGGGTCTTCTTCGCCCGCCACTCCTGGACGATGCCGATGCCGGTGTTGGCGAGGATCACGAATCCGAACAGGCTGTCCTGGATCGGCGCGACGAACAGCATGATCACCCAGAGCACGCCGATGATCGCGTTGAACCGGGTGAAGACGTTGGCGCGGACGATGTCGGCCATGGAGCGGCTGCTGCGTACCGGCACGTCGTTGACCTGGCCGCGCGCGACCCGCTCGGCGACGCCGGCCGCCGTCAGTCCGGTGGCCGCGGAGGGGACGTGGAGGGGGTGCGCGGGATCGAGTCGGCCGCCCGCGTCGAGATGCGTCATGCGTTCGACGGTACGTGCGGTTTTGCGGCTTCACCCCCCGGATGCGGGGAAGATCCGACCCGGGTAGGAGGGGCCGGTCCGGCCTCTGGGGCCGTGGTACTACAGGGCGCGCGGGTACGTAGGACCAGGGAGCCCGTCGAGCCGCGGCGCGGTCAGCACGTGGAAGCAGCGCAGCCCGGCCTCCTGCTCGGCCGGCCGCGCGCGGAGCGTCTTCAGGCCGCGTCCCGTGCCATCCGCTTGAGCGCGGCGTCGCGCTTGCGGACGTACCAGATGCCGATCAGCCCGAGCCCGGCACCGGCCAGGCAGGTCCACACCCACCAGGCCTGCCCGCGGTCGTCGAACCAGCCGTAGAAGGGCAGCTGAACGAGGAAGAGGACGAACCAGAGGACGGTGCCGCCGATGATGGTGGGGACCACGGGGCCCTCCAGGGGCTCCGGCGCCTCGTGCGTGGGTGTCCACTTCGTCATGCGTACAGCTTACGAGCAGGGCGCGGGTGCGCCGACAGCGCGCGGCGCCACCCCGGATCTACGCGCGGAGATAGCGATCTCTGGCTCATACGTTCATACTGAATCCGTTTGTCTCTGACCACTTTCATTCGTAGGAAGCACCAACAAGGCCGTGGGGGAACCTGTTGGTGATGAGGTCCTCGCATGCCCACCTCGGCCTCCGCCAAGGTCCCCCCGTCCCCCGAGTCGCCGGAGGACCGGCGGCCCCCGCAGAACGGACTCGACCGCTACTTCAAGATCTCCGAGCGCGGCAGCACGCTGGCCCGCGAGATCCGCGGCGGTCTGGCCACCTTCTTCGCGATGGCCTACATCATCGTGCTGAACCCGATCATCCTGGGCAGCGCGAAGGACATGTACGGCAACCAGCTCGACAACGGTCAGCTGGTCACCGCGACCGCCCTGACGGCGGCGTTCACCACGCTCCTGATGGGCGTCATCGGCAACGTCCCGATCGCGCTGGCCGCCGGCCTCGGTGTGAACTCCGTCGTCGCCCTCCAACTCGCCCCGCGGATGTCCTGGCCGGACGCCATGGGCATGGTGGTACTGGCAGGCTTCGTCGTCATGCTGCTGGTCGCCACCGGCCTGCGTGAGCGCGTGATGAACGCCGTGCCCTACGGCCTGCGCAAGGCCATCGCCATCGGTATCGGCCTGTTCATCATGCTGATCGGCCTCGTCGACTCCGGTTTCATCACCCGGATGCCGGACGCCGCCCAGACCACCGTCCCGCTCCAGCTGGGCACCGGCGGCCATCTGATCGGCTGGCCGGTACTGGTCTTCGCCCTCGGCGTGCTGCTCACCCTGGCGCTGATCGTCCGCAAGACCCCCGGCGCGATCCTGATCTCCATCGTGGTGATGACCGTCGTCGCGATGGTCATCAACGCCGTCGCCGACATCCCCTCCTGGGGCCTGACCACCCCGGAGTGGCCCGGCAACCCCGTCGCCACCCCCGACTTCGGCCTGGTCGGCGAGGTCAGCCTGTTCGGCGGGTTCGAGAAGGTCGGCGTCCTGACCGGCGTGCTCTTCGTCTTCACCGTCCTGCTGTCGTGCTTCTTCGACGCGATGGGCACGATCATGGCGGTCGGCGACGAGGCGAAGCTGACCGACGGCGAGGGACAGATGCCGGGCATCAACAAGGTCCTGTTCGTCGACGGCATCGCGGTCGCCGCGGGCGGCGCCAGCTCCGCGTCGGCGACGACCTGCTTCGTGGAGTCCACGGCCGGCGTCGGCGAGGGCGCGCGCACCGGCTTCGCGAACATCGTCAGCGGTGCGCTGTTCGCCGTGGCCCTGTTCCTCACGCCGGTCGCCACGATGGTGCCGTCCCAGGCGGCCACTCCGGCGCTGGTCGCGGTCGGCTTCCTGATCCTGGCCGGCTCGATCAGGGAGATCGACTGGAGCGACTTCACGATCGCCGTCCCGGCCTTCGTGACGATGCTGATGATGCCGTTCAGCTACTCGATCACCAACGGCATCGGCATGGGCTTCATCACCTTCTCGGTGCTGCGCCTGGCCGCCGGGCGGGGCCGGGAGGTCCCGGTCACCATGTACGCGGTGTCCGCGGTCTTCGCCTTCTACTACCTGATGCCGGCGCTGGGTCTCACCTGACCGGCAGGGCTCACGTGACCCCGTAGAACCGCTCCGTCTCCTCCACGGCGGACTGGAACCGCTCGTCGAAGTCATCGCGAATGAGCGTCCGGACGACATAGTCCTGGACGCTCATTCCTCTTTTCGCCGCATGGTGCCGGAGCCGGTCGAGCAGCTCCCCGTCCATCCGCAGGCTGAGCACGCTGGTCCCCATGCGGACGAGGGTCGCCCCGCCGACCGGGTGATGCTCCGGTTTCCGGAAACAGCTCACTCGTACGGGTGAACTATGCGTTTCAGTGGCGGGCGTCACGGGCAGGCGGGCGGGTGCCCGGTGGTATTTCGCGAGACTAATGAGTTAAGCTAAGGAACATGCCGGACCTCAAGCATGGCGACGACGCCGCCGCCGTGAACTCCCTGCGCTCCGCCGTGATGCGGCTGTCCCGTCGGCTCAAGCACCAGCGCGTCGACGAGTCACTCAGTCCGACCGAGATGTCGGTGCTGGGCACCCTGTCCAACTGCGGCAGCGCGACCCCGGGCGAGCTGGCCCGCAAGGAACACGTCCAGCCGCCCTCGATGACCCGCATCGTGGCGCTCCTGGAGGCCAAGGGACTGGTCCGACTGGAGCCACACCCCGAGGACCGGCGCCAGAAGGTCGTGACGCAGACCGAGCAGGCAGTGGTGATGCTCGAGGAGAGCCGCCGCAAGCGGAACGCGTTCCTGGCCACGCTGGTCGAGGCACTCGACGAGGACGAGTGGGCGAAACTGCGCGCCGCCGCCCCCGTGCTCGAGAAGCTGGCGCACTTGTAAGCAGCATTCGCGAGGAGGCGAACCCTTTTGAGTACGGGATCCGGAGCAGCTTCCGCCCCCGCACCTGACGGCCACGACGACCCGACCGCCCCCGACGCCCCTCGTCGGACGTCGATGTTCGCCTCCCTGAAGGTCAGGAACTACCGCCTCTTCTTCCTGGGCCAGGTCGTCTCCAACGTCGGTACCTGGATGCAGCGCATCGCCCAGGACTGGCTGGTGCTCAGCCTCACCGGCTCCTCGGCCGCCGTCGGTATCACCACCGCCCTGCAGTTCCTGCCGATGCTGCTCTTCGGCCTCTACGGCGGTGTCCTCGTCGACCGCCTGCGCAAGCGGCCCACGCTGCTGGTCACCCAGTCCGCGATGGCCCTGACCGCGCTCTTCCTCGCCGTCCTCACCCTGACCGGCCACGTCGATGTCTGGCACGTCTACGTCGCCGCCTTCGCGATGGGCCTGGCCACGGTCGTCGACAACCCGGCCCGCCAGTCCTTCGTCGCCGAGCTGGTCGGCCGGGACCAGCTCCAGAACGCGGTCAGCCTCAACTCGGCCAACTTCCAGTCCGCCCGCCTGGTCGGCCCCGCCGTCGCCGGTCTGATGATCACCGGCGTGGGCACCGGCTGGGCGTTCCTCGCCAACGGCCTGTCCTTCGTCGCGCCGCTCACCTGCCTGCTGCTGATGCGCGCCCGCGAACTGCACGCCGTCGAGCGCGCCCCGCGCGGCAAGGGACAGCTGCGTGAGGGCCTGCGCTACGTCGCCGGCCGGCCCGAGCTGATCTGGACCATCACCCTGGTCGGCTTCATCGGCACCTTCGGCTTCAACTTCCCGGTCTTCCTGTCCGCCTTCGCCGACGACGTCTTCGACGCGGGGGCCGGTGCCTACAGCCTCTTCAACACCCTCATGGCGGTCGGCTCACTGGCCGGTGCCCTGCTCGCCGCCCGGCGCGGCACCGCGCGGCTGCGCGTCCTGATCGCGGCGGCGCTCGCCTTCGGCGCCCTGGAGATCGTGGCGGCGACGGCACCGCGGCTGTGGCTGTTCGCGCTGCTGATGGTCCCGATAGGCGTCTTCAGCATGACCGTCAACGTCACCGCCAACACCAGCATCCAGATGTCCACCGACCCGGCCATGCGGGGCCGTGTGATGGCCCTGTACATGATGGTCTTCCTCGGCGGCTCACCGGTCGGCGCCCCGATCGTCGGCTGGGTCACGGACACCTACGGCGCCCGGGCCGGCCTCGCCGCGGGGGGCGCGGTGGCGGCGACCGCCGCGCTCGTCATCGGCCTGGTCCTGGCCCGCGTCGGCAACCTGCGCCTGTCGGTGGGCTGGCACCGGGGGCACCCGCAGGTGCGGTTCGTGCCGCGCGAGCGGCGGGAGGAGCTGGCGCCGGCGGCGTAGCCCGCCCGGTTCCCGGCGCCCGCGGCCGGTCCGGTCCCCGGGTCAGTCGCGGGGGAAGTCGTCGGTCTTGAGGGTGAGGCCGACGACGGTGCCGGTCAGGTCGACGTCCTCGCCGAAACCGAAGCCGACGAAGCCGTGGTACTTGCCGTCCTGCGGCAGGGTGTGCAGGTACCACTCGCCGGCGTACGGGTCGACGATCAGGTACACCGGGACGTCGGCGGCGGCGTAGGCGTCCTTCTTGGGGCCGTGGTCGTTGCCGGCCGTGCTCCGGGAGACGACCTCGGCGACGAACTCCACGTCCTCGGGGAGCCAGTGGCCCTTGTCGTCCCGCCGGGCGCCCCCGGCCAGGGCGACGACGTCGGAGGCGAAGCCGTTGAGATGCCCCGGGTAGTCCATACGGACGTCGGACTTGACGCGCTTGCGCGGGTACCTGGCGCGCAGTTGCTCGACGATGTCCAGGATGATGTCCCAGTGGGTGTCCCGCTGTGGCGTCATGAAGATGTGACCCCCGACGATCTCGGTCTTGTATCCCTCGGGGACGGGCATCTTCTCGAGCCACTCGAACATGACGTCCAGAGTCAGCCCGGTGCTCTCTTCGGCCATCTCGATCCTGTCGTCAAGGACGGTCATCGTGGCACTCCTCCCCGGCCGCCCCCGACGCGAGTGCGGCCGCGCGGTACAACGATACGCACGGTGACCAGGACACGCGCGGACGTACGCGTGTTCCCCGGAGGAGACTGACGGCATGAGACTGTTCGCCGCCGTACTGCCCCCGGACGACGTCACCGACGCCCTCGCCGCCGAGGTCGCCGCACTGCGGAGGCTGCCCGGCGCGGACGGGCTGCGCTGGACCGGCCGCCCCGGCTGGCACCTCACGCTGGCCTTCTACGGAGAGGTCGGCGACGACCTCGTACCGGACCTGTCGGCCCGCCTGGAGCGGGCCGCCCACCGCACCGCGCCCTTCGGGCTGGCGCTGCGCGGGGGCGGTCAGTTCGGGCACGGGCGGGCTCTGTGGGCGGGTGCGGAGGGTGATCTCGCCACCCTGCGGCTGCTGGCCGGCCGCGCGGAGTCGGCGGCGCGCAGGGCGGGCGTCCCGATGGGGGAGCACCGCCGCTACAAGCCCCACCTGACGGTGGCCCGCAGCCGGGAGGCGTTCGACGCACGCTCCTGCGTCGAGGCACTGGACCACTTCACGAGCCCCGCCTGGACCGTGACCGACCTCGCGCTGGTGCGCAGCGACCTGCCGACGTCCGGGGTGCCGGGCGAACAGCCCCGTTACGAGACGGTCGCCCGCATCCCGCTCGGCGCCTCCGGTTAGGCTCGGGGGCGTGGACCCGAAGACCCGTAACCGGATCATGGCCGGTGTGCTCGTACTGATGATGCTCGTGGTGGCGGTGGCGGCGGCGCTCGGCTGAGCAGCCGTGAGGCGGCCGCCGCCCTCTCACGCCGTTACCAGGCGAACGCCTCCGGCGAGGGGCCCGGCCCCGGGAAGATCTCGTCCAGCCCGGTCAGCAGCTCGTCCGACAGTTCCAGCTCCACGGCCCGCAGCGCCGACGCGAGCTGCTCCGCGGTGCGCGGACCGACGATCGGGCCGGTCACGCCGGGCCGCGTCAGCAGCCAGGCCAGAGCGGCCTCGCCGGGCTCGACGCCGTGCTTGTCGAGCAGGTCCTCGTAGGCCTGGACCTGCGCGCGGCCCGCGGGGTCGGCCAGGGTGTCGGCCGCCCGTCCGGAGGCGCGGCGTCCGCCCCGCACCTCCTTCTTCAGGACCCCGCCGAGCAGCCCGCCGTGCAGCGGCGACCAGGGGATGACTCCGAGGCCGTAGTCCCGCGCGGCCGGGATGACCTCCATCTCGGCGCGGCGCTCGGCCAGGTTGTACAGGCACTGCTCGCTGACCAGCCCGATGGTGCCGCCGCGCCGGGCGGCGGTCTCGTTGGCCTGGGCGATCTTGTAACCGGGGAAGTTCGAGGACCCGGCGTAGAGGATCTTGCCCTGCTGGACCAGGACGTCGATGGCCTGCCAGATCTCGTCGAATCCGGTGGCGCGGTCGATGTGGTGGAACTGGTACAGGTCGATGTGGTCGGTCTGGAGCCGCTTCAGGCTGGCGTCGACCGCCCGCCGGATGTTCACGGCGGAGAGCTTGTCGTGGTTGGGCCACGCCTCGCCGTCGGCGCCCATGTTGCCGTAGACCTTGGTGGCCAGGACGGTCCTGTCGCGCCGGTCGCCGCCCTTGGCGAACCAGTTGCCGATGATCTCCTCGGTACGGCCCTTGTTCTCGCCCCAGCCGTACACGTTGGCGGTGTCGAAGAAGTTGATGCCGGCGTCCAGCGCCGCGTCCATGATCGCGTGGCTGTCGGCCTCGTCGGTCTGCGGGCCGAAGTTCATGGTCCCGAGGACGAGTCGGCTGACCTTGAGTCCTGTGCGTCCGAGCTGCGTGTACTTCATGGTCCCCAAGCCAACGACTTGGAGTGCACTCCAGGCAAGCGGTCCGTGCGGTCAGTCGCGGGGGAAGGCGTCGGTCCTGAGGGTGAGGCCGAGAACGGTGTCCGTGAGATCCAGCTCCTGCCCGAAGGCGACCCGGGTCTCGGTGGTGTAGTCGCCGTCCTTGGGGTGCGTGAAGATGTGGCAGCGGCCCTGGTAGGGGTCGGCGACGAGGTAGAGGGGGACCTCGGCGGCGGCGTACGCGAGCTTCTTGGGGCCGTAGTCGTTGGCGGCGGTGCCCTGGGGGATGACCTCGGCGACGAACTCGACGTCCTCGTGGCGCCAGTGGCCCGTGTCGTCCCGCTCCGCTCCGTCGCGAAGTTCGGCCACGTCCGGGCAGAAGCCGTTCTCATGGCCCGGGAAGTCGATGCGGACGTCCGAGAGGACCAGTACGTCCATGCCGAACCGGTCCTCGATGGGCCGTACGATCCGGCGGATGATCGCCCAACGCGTGTCGCGCTGCGGTGTCATGTGGACGTTGCCCCCGACGATCTCGACCCTGAATCGCCAGGGCGGTTTCCGTACCGACCTTCTGGTCCGGGCGATCCGGAGTGCCTACCGGGCGGGGGAGTAGGGCCCGCCCAGCCCCCACTCCTCGTCCATCGCCTCCGCGAAGGCCTCCGCGATCTTGTGCTCGCCGCTCTCGTTGGGGTGCGTGCCGTCGTACGTGTCCGTGTGGAAGTCGTACGACACCGGCGGCGGGACCAGGAGCAGCGAGGAGCGGGGTTCGTCGAGGTCGGCGGTGGTCTTCACGAGGAGTTCGTTGAAGCGGGTGACCTGCTCGGCGAAGGACGCGTCGGCCTCCACCCGGATGTTGGGGATCACCGGCATCACGGCCATGCGCACGCGCGGGTCGGCCGAGCGTGCCCCGGCGACGAAGGCCCGGACGTTGTCGGCCGTCTGCTCGGCGTTCGTGTAGAAGCCGAGGTCGATCAGGCCCAGGGAGACCAGGAGCACGTCCGCGCGGCAGTCCCGTACCGTCTCGCCGATCAGCGGGGCCATGTGGTGCCAGCCCTCGCCCCAGCCGGCCAGGTGGGCGCGGGGGAAGTCGGGGTCGGCGTAGGCGTACGAGGTGGGGGCGTCCGTCGACCGGTCGTGCAGCGTCTCGCGGGGGCCGACGAACGTGAAGGGGCGGTCGTGGGAGTCGCGCAGGTGCTGCCACATCCGGTAGCGCCACGTGTGTTCGCCCGCGCTCCCGATCGTCATGGAGTCACCGACAAACATGAACCTGAGCATCCGCTCATCATGGACGATCGGCCTGGGCGGCGCGATGTGAGCCCGGCCACCTGGGGAGCCCCGTACCGTGAACGCCCGTGCGGGATGGCAGTCTTGGCGCATGCGCCGTTCTTTCGCCCTCCTCGCCTCGGCCCTTCTCGTGGGCGCGTTCGCCGCGCCCGCCTCCGCCGCCGACGGGGTCGCCGGGAGTGACGGTTTCACGATCAAGGACCCGCGCATCACCGAGTCCAGCGGCCTCGCCGCCTCCCGCCTGCACCCCGGCGTCTACTGGACCCACAACGACCAGGACAACGGGCCCTACCTCTACGCCGTGGACGGCTCCACCGGCGAGACCGTCGCCCGCGTCGCGCTCTCCGGCGTCGGCACGCCGCGCGACGTCGAGGCGATCTCCGTCGGGCCGGGCAACCGGATCCTCGTCGGCGACATCGGCGACAACCTCGGCGGCACCTGGCCGCACGTGTGGATCTACGAGCTGCCCGAGCCGAAGGAGCTCAAGGACCAGACGGTCGAGGCGAAGCAGTACGTCGTGAAGTACGCGGACGGCGCCCGCGACGCGGAGTCGATGGTCGTCCACCCGAAGACCGGGCGGGTCTACATCATCGACAAGAAGGAGGACGGCGGGCACCTGTACGAGGGGCCCGAGGAGCTGTCCGCCTCCGGCACCAACGTCTTCCGGCGAGCCGCCCCCGTCGAACTCTGGGCCACCGACGCCGCCTTCTCCCCGGACGGCGAGCGGCTCGCCGTGCGCGGCTACATGGGGGGCATCTGGTACGACTGGAACGGCGGGAAGATCCAGCGCAAGGGGCGGATCAGCGTGCCGCTCGGGCAGGGCGAGTCCGCCACCTACACCACCGACGGCGAGAAGCTGCTGCTCGGGATGGAGGGCGAGAGCAGCCCCGTGAAGGCCGAGGACGCGCCCGGGAGCGGCGGTGAGTCGGGAGGTGGCGGCTCCCATGCCCCGGGTGAGGACTCCGAAGGTGCCGACGGGACCGGCGGGGGCACCCTCAAGGTCGGGGCGGTCGGCCTGGTCGTCGCGTGCGCCGCCGTGTTCTTCGGACTACGACGGCTCTTCCGCCGCCGCTGACCGATCAGCCGCCGCCGGACCGTCCGCCGGCCCCGAGCCGCGCGCCGCCGGCCCGCCGGCCGCGCCGCGCGCGGTCACCAGTACCTCCAGCCCGTCCAGGATGCGCTGCAGCCCGAACTCGAAGTGGTCGAAGCCCGCGCCGAAGGTGTCCTCGGTGAGGGAGGCCAGGACGGGGTAGCGCCCGCTGGTCATGGCTTTCACCAGCGCCGGCTCCTGGGCCTGCCAGAACTGCGCGTCCGTCAGGCCGGAGCTGCGCTCGGCCTCCTCCCCGTGCACCTGCGTGCGGGCGGCGCCGACGACGTACCCGTCGATCATGACGATCGCCGACACCAGCTCGGGGTCGGTCAGGCCCATCGGCTTGATCCGGGCGAGCACCTTCTCCATGCCGTCCAGGGCGCTCGGGCCGAGGACCGGGCGGGACTGGTTGACCTCCAGCAGCCAGGTGTGGCGGCGGTAGAGGGCGAGGGTGGCGCGGCCGAGCGCCTCCAGCGCCGTACGCCAGTCGCCGTCGCCGAAGCCGCCGGGGTCCTCGGACGGGCGCTGCACGCGGTCCAGCATCAGGTCGATCAGCTCGCCCTTGCCGGGGACGTAGCGGTACAGGGACATGGTCCCGGTGCCCAGCTCGGTGGCGATCCGGCGCATCGAGACCGCGCCGAGCCCGTCCCGGTCCGCGACCTCGACGGCGACCTCCACGATCCGTTCCAGGGTCAGGCCCGGTTTGGGCCCCCGGCTGGGCCGCCTGCCGGTGTCCCACAACAGGTCGAGGGTGCGGCCGATGTCACCGCTGCCGCTGGTCTCCGTACCGCTTGCCATGAGGGTCATTCTAGGTCCGCGCACAAAAACTGGGTACGGTGTACGCGCAATCGGGTACGGTGTACTCAGTAAAGGAGTGAAGGGGGACCCATGAGCGACGCATACGCGGTACGGGCCGAGGGGCTGGAGAAGCGGTACGGCGAGAAGCACGCCCTCGACGGCTTCGACCTGACCGTCCGCGAGGGCACCGTGCACGGCCTGCTCGGGCCGAACGGCGCCGGCAAGACCACCGCCGTGCGCATCCTGTCCACGCTGCTGAGGCTGGACGGGGGGCGGGCCGAGGTGGCCGGCCTCGACGTCGCCCGGCAGGCGCGCGAGGTACGGGCGCGGATCGGCCTCACCGGCCAGTACGCGGCCGTGGACGAGGTGCTCACCGGCCGGCAGAACCTGGAGATGTTCGGGCGCCTGTTCCACCTGGGCGGCAGGCGGGCTCGCGCCCGGGCCGTCGAGCTGCTGGAGCAGTTCGACCTGACCGACGCCGCCGACCGGGGCGTCGGCAAGTACAGCGGCGGCATGCGGCGCCGCCTCGACCTCGCCGCGTCGATGATCCTCGCCCCGTCCGTGCTGTTCCTGGACGAGCCGACGACGGGCCTGGACCCCCGCAGCCGCGGCGAGGTCTGGGACTCCGTCCGCGCGCTGGTGGCGAGCGGTACGACCGTGCTGCTGACCACGCAGTACCTGGAGGAGGCCGACAAGCTGGCCTCCCGGATCACCGTCATCGACCAGGGCCGGTCCATCGCCGACGACACCCCGGACGGGCTGAAGAACCTGGTCGGCGGCGACCGCGTCGAGGTCGTGGTCGCCGAGCGGGCCGAGATACCGAGGGTGGTGAAGGTGGTCGCCCGCGTCTGCGACGGCGAACCGGAGACCGACGACGTGGCGCTGCGGGTGCACGCCCCGGTCACCGACCGGGTGACCGCGCTGACCGAGGTGGCGCGCACCCTCCAGGACGAGGGGGTCCGGGTGGAGGACATCGGGCTGCGCAGGCCGAGCCTGGACGACGTGTTCCTGAGCCTGACCGGACACCGTACGACTGCGGAGAAGCGGGAGGTGGCGGCATGAGCGCCCTCGACCTGACGACCGGCCCCGGCAGCGGCGGCGATCGCGGGCGGCTGTACTGGGCGGTCGCCGACTGCGGCAACATCGTCCGCCGCGGCCTGACCCACTACAAGCGCCAGCCGGTCAACATCGCCTGGCAGCTCGGCTTCCCGATCCTGTCCGTCCTCCTCTACGGCTATGTCTTCGGCAGCGCGATGACCGTGCCGGGCGGCGGGGACTACAAGGACTTCCTGATGCCGGGCATGTTCGTGATGACCATGGCGTTCGGCTTCATCAACACCGCGACGCTCGTCGTCCACGACTCCACCAAGGGCGTCATCGACCGCTTCCGCTCCATGCCGATGTCCTCCTCCGCGGTGGTGGCGGGGCGCGGTGTGACCGACCTGGTCGTCGCCTGCGCCGAGCTCACGATCCTGGTGCTGACGGCGCTCGCCATGGGCTGGCGGCCGGACGGGGGCTGGAACTTCCTGGCCGCGTTCGGGCTGCTGCTGTGGCTGCGGTTCGCGCTGATCTGGATCGGGGTGTGGCTGGGCCTGCTGGTCCCCAACCCGGAGGCGGCGGGCGGCCTGTTCGCGGTGGCGTTCCCGCTGACGATGATCTCCAGCATCTTCGTAGCCCCGCAGCTCATGCCTGACTGGCTGGGCTGGGTGGCCGCCTGGAACCCCATCTCGTCCACGGCGGCGGCGGCCCGCGAGCTGTTCGGCACGCCGGTGGGCGGCGGCGACTCGTGGGTGGAACAGCACTCGCTGCTGATGGCGGGCGTGTGGCCGGTGGTCCTGACGGCGATCTTCCTGCCGCTGTCGGTGCGGCGCTTCCAGCGGCTCAGCCGGTAGGCCCCGCTCTCCAGGCATGCCGCGTGGAGGGCACCCATGACGGGCTCAGGGAATGGCCTCAATACGTTCCATGTGCTCCTCGCCCCACTCGCCGAGGGGGGCGAGCGCGGCGTTGAGGGAGTGGCCGAACTCGGTCAGCGAGTACTCCACCTTTGGCGGTACCTGGTGAAAGACCTCGCGATGCACCAGGCCACTGGCTTCCAACTCCCGCAGCTGAAGGATCAGCATCCTTTCGCTGATGCCGGGCACCGATCGCCTCAACTCTCCAAAACGGAGCGGCCCTTCACCGAGCGACGACCCTGAGGGTGCTGGGCGGCGACACCGTCCGTCTCGGCGACGAGACGGATCTCGCCGCGCTCTACGAGATGGCGGTCGGTGGCACCCTGCTGCCGGCGCTCGTCGGGTTCTTCCAGGGCGCCGCTGCTGTCCGGGCACGCGGGCTGGACGCGAGCACGTTGGTGCGCTTCACCATCAAGTGGTTCGAGATGATCAATTCCGTCCTGCCGGCCCTTGCTCAGGAGATCGACAGCGGCGATTACAGTAAGCCCGCTTCTTCTGTGAACGTGTTCCTTGCGGGAGCCGCCAACGACGAAGAGCTCGGCAAGGAGTCGAACATCGACACGGCCTGGCTCGCCCCCCTGCATGATTTGCTGAAGCGGGCCGTCGAGATTCCCGACGGTGTCCGAGAGCGGGTCATCGACTGCGCCGGTCTCGACGTGCTGGGGGTACGGATGCGCGAAGGGCGCCCGGCGGATGATCCGCCGGGCGCCCTCCGTCGTCGTACGGGAAGGAGCGGCTACAGCTTCTCGATGACGTAGTCGACGCACTTGGTCAGTGCCTCGACGTCCGCCGGGTCGATCGCCGGGAACATCGCGACGCGCAGCTGGTTGCGGCCGAGCTTGCGGTACGGCTCGGTGTCGACGATGCCGTTGGCGCGCAGCACCTTGGCGACGGCGGCGGCGTCGATGTCGTCGGAGAAGTCGATGGTGCCGATGACCTGCGAGCGCTTGGCCGGGTCCGAGACGAACGGGTCGGCGTACTTGGCTCCCTCGGCCCACGAGTACAGGCGGGTCGAGGAGTCCTTGGTGCGGCCGGTGGTGAAGTCCAGACCGCCCTGGCCGTTCATCCAGTCCAGCTGCTCGCCCAGGAGGAACAGGGTGGCGAGCGCCGGGGTGTTGTACGTCTGGTTCTTGCGGGAGTTGTCGATCGCGGTCGGCAGCGAGAAGAACTCCGGGACGTGCCGGCCGCTCGCGTGGACCCGCTCGGCGCGCTCGATCGCGGCCGGGGAGAAGACGCCGATCCACAGGCCGCCGTCGGAGGCGAAGGACTTCTGCGGGGCGAAGTAGTAGACGTCGGTCTCGGCGATGTCGACCGGCAGACCACCGGCCCCGGAGGTCGCGTCGACGAGGACGAGGGAGCCCTCGTCGGCGCCGGCGACCCGCTTGATGGGCATGGCGACACCGGTCGAGGTCTCGTTGTGGGTGAACGCGTACACGTCCACGCCGGCCTCGGCCCGCGCCTCGGGGTGCGTGCCCGGGTCACAGGAGACGACCGTGGGCTCGGCCAGCCAGGGGGCGAGCTTCGCGGCCTTGGCGAACTTGGAGGAGAACTCGCCGAAGCTCAGGTGCTGCGACTTGTTCTCGATCAGGCCGTGGGTCGCGACGTCCCAGAACGCGGTGGAGCCGCCGTTGCCGAGGATCACCTCGTAACCGTCGGGGAGCCGGAACAGCTCACGGATGCCCTCACGGACCTTGCCGACCAGGTTCTTGACCGGGGCCTGTCGGTGGGAGGTGCCGAGGAGGGACGTACCGGTGGCGGCCAGGGCGTCCAGCGCCTCCACCCGCACCTTGGAGGGGCCCGCGCCGAATCGACCGTCCGCGGGCTTGATGTCAGCAGGAATCTGGATCTCAGCCACGAGCGGGAGCGTATCCCCTCGGCGAAACCGGACGGGGAGATGTCCGTCCGATGAGACGAGATCTCCGCCTCGCGGACCTGTACTGAGCTACAAGCCCCCATCCTGGACGCATGACCGATCTGGAGGCAGCACTGCGCGGGGCCGTCCGGGGCGAGGTCGGATTCGACGTCACCTCCCGGGCCCTGACGACCATGGACGCGTCCAACTACCGGCGGGTGCCGCTCGGCGTGGTGGCGCCGAGGGACGCCGACGACGTGGCGGCCGTACTGGAGGTGTGCCGGACGCACGCGGTGCCGGTCGTGGCGCGGGGCGGGGGTACGTCGATCGCGGGGCAGGCGACCGGCACGGGTGTCGTCCTGGACTTCACCCGGCACATGAACCGGCTGGTCTCCCTCGACCCGGACGCCCGCACGGCGGTCGTCCAGCCCGGCCTGGTCCTCGACCGCCTCCAGGAGGCCGCCGACCCGCACGGCCTGCGCTTCGGCCCCGACCCCTCCACCCACAGCCGGTGCACGCTCGGCGGAATGATCGGCAACAACTCGTGCGGCTCCCACTCGGTGGCGTGGGGCACGACGGCGGACAGCGTGCGCGAGCTGACGGTGCTCACCGCGCGCGGACGGCGGCTGCGGCTCGGGCAGGAGTGGGCCGGGGCGCCGGAGGGCCTGCGTGAGCTGGCCGACGGCGACCTGGCCCGCCTGCGCACCGGCTTTCCCGACCTTCCCCGCCGTATCTCCGGCTACGCGCTGGACGCGCTGCTGCCGGAGCGGGGCGCGGACGTGGCCCGCTCCTTCTGCGGTTCGGAGGGCACGCTGGGCGTGCTGACCGAGGCGGTGGTCCGGCTGGTCGAGGCACCGCGCGCGCGTGCGCTGGCGGTGCTCGGGTACGCCGACGAGGCAGGGGCGGCCGAGGCGGCGGCCGGGCTGCTGCCGCTGGGCCCGCTGACGGTGGAGGGCATGGCGGCGGACCTGGTGCCGGATTCGGCCGCGGCCCTGCTCCCCCGGGGCGGGGCGTGGCTGTTCGTGGAGACGGGCGGCGAGTCGGCGCCACAGGCACGCGCGCGTGCGGAGGCGGTCGTGCGGGCGGCCGACGTGGTGGACGCGCTGGTGGTGACCGACCCGGCCGGGCAGCGGGCGCTGTGGCGGGTCCGGGAGGACGCGAGCGGCACGGCGACGCGGATGCCGGACGGTTCGGAGGCGTGGCCCGGCTGGGAGGACTGCGCGGTGCCGCCGGCCCGCCTCGGGGCCTACCTCCGGGACTTCCGGGGCCTGCTGACCACCCACCACCTGCGCGGCACGCCGTACGGGCACTTCGGTGACGGCTGCATCCACGTACGCATCGACTTCGACCTGCTGACGGACGCCGGGGTCGCCCGCTTCCGCCGCTTCTCCGAGGAGCTGGCCGACCTCGTCGTGGCGCACGGCGGCTCGCTGTCCGGGGAGCACGGGGACGGGCAGGCGCGGGCGGAACTGCTGCCGAGGATGTACGGGCAGGAGACCGTCGCCCTCTTCGAGCGCGCGAAGGCCGTCTGGGACCCGGACGACCTCCTCAACCCGGGCATGCTGGTGCGCCCGGCCCCGCTCGACGCGAACCTCCGCTTCTCCGTCCTGCCGCGTGAGCCGGTGGACGTGGTCTTCGGCTACCCGTTGGACGGGGGCGACTTCTCGGCGGCGGTACGGCGCTGTGTCGGCGTCGCCAAGTGCCGTACGACGTCGGTGGCCGGCTCCGGGGTGATGTGCCCGTCGTTCCGGGCGACGGGGGACGAGGCGCACTCCACGCGCGGACGTGCCCGCCTGCTGCACGAGATGCTCGCCGGCGAGCTGGTGACCGACGGCTGGCGCTCCACGGAGGTCCGGGACGCCCTCGACCTGTGCCTGTCCTGCAAGGGCTGCCGCTCCGACTGCCCGGTCGAGGTCGACATGGCCACGTACAAGGCGGAGTTCCTGCACCACCACTACGCCGGCCGCCGCCGCCCCGCCGCCCACTACGCGATGGGGTGGCTGCCGGTGTGGCTGCGCTGGGCGGCGCGGGCGCGTGCGGCGCCGGTCGTCAACGCGCTGGCGGGCGTGGGACCGCTGGCCGCGGTGGCGAAACGGCTGGGCGGGATCGCGGGCGAGCGGGAGGTGCCGAGGCTGGCGGGGGAGACGTTCAGCAGGTGGTGGCGCGGGCGGCGGCCCGTCGCCGCCGGCACCGGCGAGCTGGTGGTCCTGTGGCCCGACACGTTCACGGAGCACCTCTCCCCCTCCGTGGGCCGGGCGGCCGTACGGGTGCTGGAGGCGGCGGGGCTGCGGGTGGCGCTGCCGCCGACGCTGCGGGGACGCGCCGTGATCGGCGACGGTACGTCGAGGTCGGCGGCCTCCCTCCTGACCGCCCGCCGGGGCCGGGTCTGCTGCGGACTGACGTACGTCTCCACGGGCCAACTGGACCGCGCCCGAGCGGTGATGCGCCGCACCCTGGACCTGATGGCCCCGGTGCTGGAGACGTCCGCGCCGGTCGTCGTCCTGGAACCGAGCTGCGCGGCCGCCCTGCGCACCGACCTGCCCGAGCTGCTGCACGACGACCCGCGGGCGGCTCGGCTGGCGGCCCGTGTGCTGACCTTCGCGGAGGCCCTGGAGCGCCACGCCCCGGACTGGACCCCGCCCACCGTGGACCGCCCTGCCACCGGCCAGACCCACTGCCACCAGCACGCGGTCCTGGGCGACGCGGCCGACCGCCGCCTGCGCGAGGCGGCCGGCCTGACCGGCGAGCTGAGCGGCGGCTGCTGCGGCCTCGCGGGCAACTTCGGCTTCGAGAAGGGCCACTACGAGGTGTCGGCCGCCTGCGCGGAGGACCAGCTGCTCCCGGCGGTGCGCGAGGCCCCGGACGGGGCGGTGGTCCTGGCGGACGGCTTCTCCTGCCGGACGCAGCTGGAGCAGTTGGGCGGGGTGCGGGGGCGGCACCTGGCGGAGGTGCTGGCGGAGGCGTTGGAGGGGGAGTGACGGGGCGACGGGCGGGTGGCGGCAGTCCCTCCGCCGGGGCAGCTCGCAGAAAGTGTGAACGAAGTCGGGCTGATGTACTTACCGCGCTCATCTGAGAGCGAGCCCCGAGAGCCTCGGTCGGCCCCACCGGCCCGGCCGACCGAGGAGGGTCGCTGATCAGCCTCGGCAGATGCAGAAGGGATGACCGGCCGGATCGGTGAGTACCCGCGCCCTGGCAGCCTCGTGAGGCTGGTGATCCGGCTTCCCCGCGCCCAGCTCCAGCAGCCGGGCCTCGGCCTCGTCCAGGTCCGCGACGTAGAAGCAGAGGTGCAGCTGCTGGGGGACGTCCTGCCCGGGCCAGACCGGAGCCCGGTAGTCGTCGACCCGCTGGAATCCGATGAAGAGGCCGTCCTCGCGGTTGAGCCCCGCGAAGCCGGCATCCGACTCCGGGTGCGGCTCGAGACCGGTGGCCTGCTGATAGAACGCCGCCAGAGCCGGCGGGTCGGGACAGTCGAGGGTTATCGCGGCCAACCTCATCTGCGGCGCCATGTCATCTCCGAGCCGATCGGTGAACCTTCGGGGTGGACACCCTAGAGGCAGCGGGCGTGGCCTCGCTTCGCTCACAGACGCCCGGGGTCAGGACGGCCCCGCAGGAGGAGCCGGGGCCGTCGACTGTTCGTCTGCCTCTCAGTTCGCCGAGCCGAAGGCTTCCAGCCGTCGCCGCGGCTCTCGGCCACCCGCAGAACGTCGGCGAGACACTCCGCCAGTCGCTCGGCGAGGTAGCGAAACTCACCGTGCGGCGCGTCGGGGAGGAGACAGTGGGCGTGGGCCAGGAGTTCGAGGCCCATCCCGAGCTGGGTCGACTCCGTGGTGTCGGCCAGCCGTGAGACCGGGCCGCCGTCGTTGTCGGTGATCAGGTAACAGGGCTTGCCCTCGGGGCCGGACCAGGGGAGCAGGCGGGGCTCGGGCGGCTGGGTCATGCCGCCACCTCCAGCTCGTACGGCGCGTCCACGAGGACGTACGGGCGTACGGCCACGGTCTCGACTCCGTCGAGGACGGAGGGGAGGCCGTAGGGGCTGCGGTGAAGGGGAAGAGGTGTCATGCCGTCGGCGGCCGGGTGGTTCGGTGCGGTGTGCGCCGCCGGGTGCGGGCCGGTGCGGCGGTGAGTGCCTCGGGGTTTGAGCAGCAGGCTCAACCACGTGACGAGGCGGCCGATAGGAAGCAGTTGCGCGACGAGGTGGTGGCGGCGGGCTTCGTCGGCGCGGACGTCTTCGGGATCGAGGGACCCGCCTGGTCCCTGCTGGCGGCGGCGGAGCGGAACACCGGCCAGTCGTTCCGTGAGTCGAGCCTGTTCGAGTCGGTCCTCACCGCTGCCCGTATGGCCGAGCCGTATCCGGAGTTGCCGGCGGCGAGTTCGCACCTGCTGGCCGTGGGGCGCCGACAGGAGTGAAGGGGGGCCTGCTGTGTCCAGCCGCGCTGAACGGCCGTCCCGGCGTTACTGGGCACCATGGGGTTCCAGCGGCCCCAGGCCGTGTTGTCAGGACGCCGTCCGCCCCGTCACGCGGTAGCGCAGGTGGACGACTCGTGAGTTGAAGGTGCGGGTCTCGACGAGTTCGAGGTCCACCCGGCGCTCGTCCCGGGGGAAGAACGGGATGCCCCCGCCGACCAGCACCGGGTAGACCATGATCCGGTACTCGTCGATCAGGCCCGACGCGGCCGCCTCGGCGGCGAGTGTCGCGCCGCCGATCGCGATCTCGCCCTCGCCGGGTTCGGCCCGCAGCCGCTCGATCTCCTCCGCCAGGCTCCCGGAGGCCAGCCGGGCCTGCCCCCGTACCTGCGCCAGCGTGGTGGAGAACACCACCTTGGGGAGCGGATTCCAGAGCGCGGCCCATTCGAGCGCGGAGTCGTCGGACGACGGGTCCTGGTCGGCGGTCTCCCAGTACAGCATCGTCTCGTACAGCCGTCGTCCCAGCAGGTGGACGTCGACCTGCCGGATCTCGTCGATCCAGAAGCGGAAGACGTCGTCGCCGGGCGCCGTCCAGTCGAAGTCGCCGTCCGGCCCGACGATGTAGCCGTCGAGCGAGACGCTCATCGAACAGGTCACGCTGCGCATCGGAAGACCTCCTCGGTACGGCTTCGACCGTCGGCTTCGACCGTACGCCCGTCCTGCCGGGGTCACTTCTCGAAGCGGTACTTCAGGTGTGTGGCCGACGGTGTCTCGACGACCCTGAGCTGCCTGAGGCCGCGTGGTCCCGCGCCCGGACCCTCGAAGAGCCGCAGCCCGTCGCCGAGGAGCGCGGGCACCACGTGCAGCTGGAGTTCGTCGACGAGCCCCGCCGCGAGGTACTGCCGCACGGTGCTCGCCCCGCCGCCGATGTCCACGTTCCCGTCCCCGGCGGCGACCTTCGCCTGCTCCGGGGCGCTGTGGACGCCGTCGGTGACGAAGGTGAAGGTGGTGGCGCCCTCCTTGACCAAGGTGGGGCGGGGGCGGTCGGTGAGGACGAAGACGGGGGTGCGGAAGGTCGGGTTGTCGCCCCAGAACTCCTCGCCCGTGTCGTACATCATCCGGCCCATGACCACCGCTCCGGTCGCGTCGAACCACTCCCGGACCAGCTCCGGGTCGCGGTTCTCGTCCCCGCCGGTCATGCCCTGGCGCTCCCGCCGGCTCGCCAGGGTGTGGATCCACTCGAAGACCGGCCCGGCGCCGTCGCCGCCCGGGTTGTCGAGGGTGACGTTCGGACCGGCGACGTAGCCGTCGAGTGTGATGGCCATGTCAGCGGTCACGGTCATGAGGGCGCTCCTGCGGTCGTGGGGTGTGTGGGCGTACTGCCTTCACCCTCACGTCGATCGGGAGCGCGCCTTCTCGACACCGTCCGCGCGGGAATCTCAGAGCGCCGTCTCACCCCGTACGAGCGGACCGCACACCGGCTGCACGCCCTCGGGGAGGCCGTCCGGGCGGCACCAGCGGGCCTCCAGGATCTCGAAGGGGTCGACGCGCAGCTCGCCGCCCAGCAGGCGGGCCTCGTAGGCCACTTCGAGGCGGGTGCGGAAACCGCTGTTCATCATCACCAGGCGGCCCACCTCCACGTCGAGCCCGGTCTCCTCCCTGACCTCGCGGACCACGGTCTCCCGGAAGTCCTCGCCCTTGTGCGCGAAGCCGCTCGGCAGGCCCCACTGGCGGCCCGGCGGCCACATCCGGTGCTTCAGCATCAGCACCCGCCCCTCGTCGTCGCGCACGACGCCGGTCACGCCGACGACGAACTTGGCGTTGAGGAACCACATGACGCGGCTCTGGAAGGGACGCAGGAGCCGCCAGACGCGGGCAAGGAGTCGTCGCACGGGACCTCGGGAGGTGTGGTGGGGCGGGTAACGGCATTCGACACGGGGACGGTACCCGCCTCGGGGCCCGGTCCGGCCGGCCGTCCCCCGCTCAGGAGCGCACACCCGCGATCGCGATGTCCAGCAGCCGGCCCGCCTGCGATCCGTCGTCGTCCTCCTCCGTGACGAGGGAGATCGCGCTGACCAGCGCGAGCAGGTCCTCGGCGCGGACACCGGCACGCACCGTGCCTGCCCGCCGGGCCCGCTGGAGCAGTTCGTCCGCCGCGGTGGTGATCATCGCCGCGCAGCCGTCGTCGTCCGTCAGCAGGTCGGCGTCCGGGCTGTCGCGCAGCAACGACCCGACCAGGCCGCGGCTGGCGGCCGCGTACGCGTTGAAGTCCCGTAGCCAGGAGAAGAGCGCGGTGCCCGGATCGCTGTCCCGGGCATGCTCCCGGGCCCGCGAGCAGAGCGCTTCGACGCGGTCGCGGAAGACGACCTCCAGCAGCGAGCGCCGGGAGGGGAAGTGCCGGTGCAGGGTCGCCGAGCCCACTCCCGCCCGGCGGGCGATCTCTTCGAGGGAGGCGCTGGCGCCATGGGTGGTGAACGCTTCCTCGGCGGCGGCGACGATGCGTTCGTAGTTGCGCCGGGCGTCCGCGCGCAAGGGGCGTCGCGTCGTACTGCCGACCACCATGACCTCCATGATTGCCAATCGGGGTGCCTCTCCGGTTATCGTAGCGGGCATAAGTGGGGGGCCACCCCGTTTAGCGGGGTGGCGAGTGCAGAGAGTCAGGAGAACCGCATGCGTGCCGTCCAGTACGACCGTTTCGGCCCACCCGAGGTGCTGCGCGTCGCCGAGGTGCCCACGCCGCGTCCGGGGCCGGGAGAGGTGCTGGTCGAGGTGCACGCGGCCAGTGTGGACGCGGGGGAGACCGCCTTCCGTGCGGGCAGGATGCGTGCGATGACCCGCGCCCCGTTCCCCCGTGGCGTGGGCGGCGACTTCGCCGGCCGCGTCGCGGCGGTGGGTTCCGGGGTACGCGGCCGGCAGGTGGGAGAGGGGGTGTGGGGAGTCATGCCGCACTTCACCTTCGGCGCCATCGCCGACTACGTCGCCGTCCCCGAGGAGCGGCTCGCCACGGCCCCGGGGAACCTGAGCCTGCTGGAGGCCGCCGCCCTTCCGGTATCGGGAACCACCGCGCTGACCGCGCTGACGGACAAGGCACGCCTCGCCCCGGGGGAGCGGCTCCTGGTCCGGGGCGCCACCGGGGGCGTCGGCAGTGTCGCCGTGCAGTTCGGCAAGGCGCTCGGTGCCCACGTCACCGCCCTCGCCGGCGCCCGGAACCTCGACTGGATCAGGGAACTGGGTGCCGACACGGCCCTGGACTACCGTACGACCCGGCCGGAGGACCTCGGTCGCTTCGACGTCGTCGTCGACGTGGTGGGCACCCACCTCGGCGCCTACCAGGCCCGGCTGGACCGGCGGGGGCGCATGGTCGCCCTCGCCTTCGACCCGGACCGCATCGTCCTGTCCATGCTCGGTACGGGGGTACGGGCTGTCCTTCGGCCCCGGCGGATCAAGCTCTTCAGCAACAACCCCTCGGCGGAGCGCATGGCGGAACTGACCCGCTCCGCCGAGAGGGGGGACGTCCGTCCCGTGATCCACGCCGTCCTGCCGATGGACGGCGTCGCCGAGGCGCACCGCGGGCTCGAGGCGGGAGGCGTGCGCGGGAAGTACGTCGTGGACATGGGACGTCCGTAGCGCTCCTCGCGCTCCTCGCGTCCCTCCTGGCCCTCCTCCTGTCCGCTCCCGCCCTCTCGCCTCCCGCTCTGCCGTGGCCGACTTCAAAGGCTTCTGGGCTCGGTCCGTATGACGGACGGAACGGCGGACGGAGTTGACCCGGGCGGGGTGGGGGACTCATCGTCAGGTGCGTAGGCATTGCATGGTCCTGTCCGGAGGTCATTACCCTGGACCGGTCGGCGATGCGCGATGCGCGATTCGTTACGCGTGGTTCGCTCTGCGCGACTCGCGTTACGCGATGCCCGGCAGAGGTTTCGTTCTCCGCACCGAGTCCCAGGAAGGCCCCGTGACCAGCCCCAGCGCCGCCACCCCGCCCACCCCGGCCGCCGCCGCACTCGCGGGCGGCCCGGGGGCCACGTCCGCCCCGCCCGACGCCCCCGGCGGCCGGGGCTCCCTGGGGCCGGTCGGGCTGGTCCTCGCCGGTGGCCTCTCCGTGCAGTTCGGCGCCGCGCTGGCCGTGAGCCTCATGCCCCGGGCCGGTGCGCTCGGCGTCGTGACGCTGCGGCTGGCGGTGGCCGCCGTCGTCATGCTCCTGATCTGCCGCCCCCGGCTGCGCGGCTACTCCCGGGCCGACTGGAGCACGGTCGTCGTCTTCGGCGTCGCCATGGCCGGCATGAACGGCCTCTTCTACCAGGCCGTCGACCGCATCCCCCTCGGCCCCGCCGTCACCCTGGAGGTGCTCGGCCCGCTCGCCCTGTCCGTCTTCGCCTCCCGCCGCGCGGTCAACCTGGTTTGGGCGGCGCTCGCCCTGGCCGGCGTCTTCCTCCTCGGGGGCGGCGGCTTCGAGAGCCTCGACCCGGTGGGTGCCGCCTTCGCCCTGGCGGCGGGGGTGATGTGGGCGGCGTACATCGTCTTCAGCGCGCGCACGGGCCGCCGCTTCCCGCAGGCCGACGGGCTGGCCCTGGCGATGGCGGTCGGCGCGGTGCTGTTCCTGCCGCTGGGCATCGCCGAGTCGGGCGGCAAGCTCATCGAACCGTCCACGCTCGCGCTGGGTGCCGGGGTCGCCCTGCTCTCCTCCGTCCTGCCCTACACCCTGGAACTCCTCGCCCTGCGCCGCCTGCCCGCGCCCACCTTCGCCATCCTCATGAGCCTGGAACCCGCCATCGCCGCCGCGGCCGGCTTCCTCATCCTCGACCAGGCCCTGTCCGCCACCCAGTCCGCGGCCATCGCCCTGGTCATCGCGGCCAGCATGGGCGCGGTGCGGACCCAGGTGGGGCGGGGGAGGCGGGCGAAGCGTCCGTTGCCGGAGCCGGAGGCCGTCGCACGGTGACCTGCCCCCTGCTCAACTGAGCGGAGCGTGAACATTTCCCTCGAAATGTTCACGCTTTTTCCGTGCGGCCCCAAGGCCCCAAGGACCCGAGGCGCCCACCCCGTCACTCGTCCTAAAATCATGCAAGCATGCTTGATTGTTTATGGTGCCCCTGCCATGCTCCTCCCCACACCGCGCCGCCGCCGTGCCCGAGGGGAGCGACCGTGTCCGACCCGACGCCCGTGATCGACGACCTGCGCGAGGAGAGCGAGGAACTCGACGCGCTGGTCGCCCGGCTGAGTCCCGGCCAGTGGCGCCTCGCCACCCCGGCGCCCCGCTGGACGGTCGCCCACCAGATCGCGCACCTGGCCTGGACCGACCGGTCCGCCCTGCTGGCCGTCACCGACGAGGACGGCTTCCGCGCTCTGGTGGAGCAGGCCCTCGCCGCACCCGACCGGTACGTCGACGACGGCGCCGACGAAGGCGCCCGGCGGCCCCCCGCCGAGCTGCTGGCCACCTGGCGGGAAGGCCGCGCCGCCCTCGACAAGGCGCTGCGCGAGTCGGCCCCCGGCGCCCGTTTCCCCTGGTACGGCCCGCCCATGGCCGCCGCCTCCATGGCCACCGCCCGCCTGATGGAGACCTGGGCCCACGGCCTCGACATCGCCGACACCCTCGGGGTGACGCGCCCGCCCACCGGCCGTCTGAGGCACGTCGCCCGCATCGGCGTCCGCGCCCGGGACTTCGCCTACGCCGCACACGGCCTCACCCCGCCCGCCGAGCCGTTCCGCGTCGAACTCACCGGCCCCGGCGGCGACGTGTGGGCGTACGGCCCCGAGGACGCGGCGCAACGCGTCACCGGCCCCGCCCTCGACTTCTGCCTCCTCGCCACCCAGCGCGCCCACCGCGCCGGCCTCGCCCTCACCGCCGAGGGCCCGGACGCCGACCGCTGGCTGGACATCGCCCAGGCCTTCGCCGGGCCGCCGGGAGCCGGACGCCCGTCGGGGACCGGACGCCCGCCGGGGACCGGACGCCCGTCGAAGGGAACCGTTCAGTGAGCGTGCTCCGCGTCGGCAACGCCTCCGGCTTCTACGGCGACCGCTTCGACGCCATGCGCGAGATGCTCACCGGCGGCCCGCTGGACGTCCTCACCGGCGACTACCTCGCCGAGCTGACCATGCTGATCCTGGGCCGCGACCGGCTGAAGGACCCCGGTGCCGGGTACGCCCGCACCTTCCTGCGGCAACTGGAGGAGTGCCTCGGCCTCGCCCACGACCGGGGCGTGAAGATCGTCAGCAACGCCGGCGGGCTCAACCCCGCCGGACTCGCCGACGCCGTACGCACCCTCGCCGACCGCCTGGGCATCCCCGTACGGGTCGCGCACGTCGAGGGCGACGACCTCACCGCCGCCCACCCGGGAGCGCTGGCCGCGCACGCCTACCTCGGCGGGTTCGGCATCGCCGAGTGCCTGCGCGCGGGCGCCGACGTGGTCGTCACCGGGCGGGTCACCGACGCGGCCCTGGTCACCGGGCCCGCCGCCGCGCACTTCGGCTGGGCGCCGACGGAGTACGACCGGCTGGCGGGCGCGGTCGTCGCCGGGCACGTGCTGGAGTGCGGGGCGCAGGCGACCGGCGGGAACTACGCGTTCTTCGGCGAGGGCGGCGCCCCGCGGCCCGGCTTCCCCCTCGCCGAACTCCACGAGGACGGCAGCAGCGTCGTCACCAAGCACCCCGGCACCGGCGGCCTCGTCGACGTCGGCACCGTGACCGCCCAGCTCCTGTACGAGACGGCCGGGGCGCGGTACGCGGGACCGGACACCACGGCCCGCCTGGACACCGTACGGCTCACGCACGACGGCCCCGACCGGGTGCGGATCGACGGCGTCCGGGGCGAGGCCCCGCCCCCGGAGCTCAAGGTCGGGGTCAACCGCCTGGGCGGCTTCCGCAACGAGGTCGTCTTCGTCCTCACCGGCCTGGAGATCCCGTCCAAGGCGGCGCTGGTACGACAGCAGATGCGCGACTTCTTCGCCGCGTCCGGGTCACGTCCGGCCGAGGTGAGCTGGGATCTGGTCCGGACCGACCGGGCCGACGCCTCCACCGAGGAGACGGCGAGCGCCCTGCTGCGGCTCGTCGTGCGCGACCCCGAGCAGGAGAAGGCCGGCCGGGTACTGAGCGCGGCCGCCGTCGAACTGGCGCTGTCCAGCTACCCCGGCTTCCACGTGCTGGCCCCTCCGGGCAAGGGCGCCCCCTACGGCGTGTTCGAGGACGCCCGTGTCCCGCGGGACGCCGTGGACCACGTGGCCGTCCTCCACGACGGGCGCCGGGTTCCCGTGGCACCGGCCCAGGACACCGCCGTACTGGCGGACGTACCGGAACCGCCCCTGCCGCGACCCCTCCCGCCCGGCCCCGTCCGCCGCGCCCCCCTCGGCCTCGTCGCAGGCGCCCGCAGCGGCGACAAGGGCGGGGACGCCAACGTCGGCGTCTGGGTCCGGACCGACGACGCCTGGCGCTGGCTCGCCCACGAACTGACCACCGACCGGTTCCGGGAACTGATCCCCGAGGCCCGCGACCTGCCCGTCACCCGGCACCCGCTCCCCGGACTGCGCGCCGTCAACTTCGTCGTCGAGGACATCCTCGGCGAGGGCGTCGCCGCCCGGCACCGCTTCGACCCGCAGGCCAAGGCGCTCGGCGAATGGCTGCGCGCCCGGCACGTGGACATCCCGGAGGTTCTGCTGTGACCGTCCTCGCCTCCGCCCTCGACCCCACCGCCCCCGACCACCGGGCGGGCCGCGAGGCCATGCTCGCCAGACTCGCCGACCTCGACGCCGAACACGCCAAGGCGCTCGCGGGCGGCGGCGACAAGTACGTCGCCCGGCACCGGAAACGCGGCAAGCTCCTCGCCCGCGAGCGCGTCGAACTGCTCCTCGACCCCGACACGCCCTTCCTGGAACTGTCACCGCTGGCCGCCTGGGGCAGCGAATACGCGGTCGGCGGTTCCCTCGTCACCGGTATCGGCGTCGTCGAGGGCGTCGAGTGCCTGATCACCGCCAACGACCCGACCGTGCGCGGCGGCGCCAGCAACCCCTGGTCGCTGAAGAAGGCCCTGCGCGCCAACGACATCGCCCTCGCCAACCGGCTGCCCTGCGTCAGCCTGGTCGAGTCCGGCGGCGCCGACCTGCCGTCGCAGAAGGAGATCTTCATCCCCGGCGGCGCGGTCTTCCGGGACCTCACCCGGCTGTCGGCGGCCGGTGTCCCCACCGTCGCCGTCGTCTTCGGCAACTCGACCGCCGGGGGCGCGTACATCCCCGGCATGTCCGACCACGTGATCATGGTCAAAGAGCGCGCGAAGGTGTTCCTCGGCGGGCCGCCGCTGGTGAAGATGGCCACCGGCGAGGAGAGCGACGACGAGTCGCTGGGCGGCGCCGAGATGCACGCCCGCACCTCCGGCCTCGCCGACCACTTCGCCGTGGACGAGCCGGACGCGCTCCGGCAGGCCCGCCGCGTCGTCGCCCGCCTCAACCACCGCAAGGCGCACCCCGACCCGGGCCCCGCCGAGCCGCCGAAGTACGACCCGGAGGAGCTCCTCGGCATCGTCCCCGGAGACCTCAAGGCCCCCTTCGACCCGCGCGAGGTGATCGCCCGGATCGTCGACGCCTCCGACTTCGACGAGTTCAAGCCGCTGTACGGGACGAGCCTGACGACCGGGTGGGCGGCCCTGCACGGCTACCCGGTGGGCATCCTGGCCAACGCCCGGGGGGTCCTGTTCAGCGAGGAGTCGCAGAAGGCCGCCCAGTTCATCCAGCTCGCCAACCAGCGCGACATCCCGCTCCTCTTCCTGCACAACACCACCGGCTACATGGTCGGCAGGGAGTACGAGCAGGGCGGCATCATCAAGCACGGCGCGATGATGATCAACGCGGTCAGCAACAGCCGCGTGCCCCACCTCTCCGTCCTCCTCGGCGCCTCCTACGGCGCCGGCCACTACGGCATGTGCGGCAGGGCCTACGACCCCCGCTTCCTCTTCGCCTGGCCCAGCGCCAAGTCCGCCGTCATGGGCCCGCAGCAGCTCGCCGGCGTGCTCTCCATCGTCGCCCGCCAGTCGGCCGCCGCGAAGGGAGTGCCGTACGACGACGAGGGCGACGCGGCGCTGCGCGCCATGGTGGAGCAGCAGATCGAGTCCGAGTCGCTGCCCATGTTCCTGTCCGGACGCCTCTACGACGACGGTGTCATCGACCCGCGCGACACCCGCACCGTGCTCGGCCTGTGCCTGTCCGCCATCCACACCGCGCCCTACGAGGGCGTGCGCGGCGGCTTCGGCGTCTTCCGGATGTGAGGGGACCACTGTGACCAGCGAGGGAAGCCCTGCGACCAGCGAGGGAGGCACCGTGATCAGCACCGTCCTCGTCGCCAACCGGGGCGAGATCGCCTGCCGGATCTTCCGCACCTGCCGTGAGTCGGGAATCCGGACGGTCGCCGTGCACTCGGACGCCGACGAGTCCGCCCTGCACGCGCGCGTGGCCGACGCGGCGGTACGGCTGCCGGGCACGGCCTCCGCCGACACCTACCTGCGCGGCGACCTGATCGTGAAGGCCGCCGTCGCCGCCGGCGCCGACGCCGTCCACCCCGGCTACGGCTTCCTCTCCGAGAACGCCGGCTTCGCCCGCGCCGTCGCCGACGCGGGCCTGACCTGGATCGGGCCGCCGCCCCGGGCCATCGAGGCGATGGCGTCCAAGACACGCGCCAGGGAACTGATGGGCGTGGCGCCCCTCGGCCGGGTCACCGAGGCGGACCTGCCCGTCCTGGCGAAGGCGGCGGCGGGCGGTGGTGGACGCGGCATGCGCGTCGTACGCCGCCTCGCCGACCTCGAGGCCGCACTGACCGCCGCCCGCGCGGAGGCGGCGAGCGCCTTCGGCGACGGGGAGGTGTTCGTGGAGCCCTACGTCGAGAACGGCCGCCACGTCGAGGTGCAGATCCTCGCCGACACCCACGGCACGGTGTGGGCGCTCGGTACCCGGGACTGCTCCCTCCAGCGCCGCCACCAGAAGGTGATCGAGGAGGCCCCCGCACCGGGCCTGACGCCGGAACTCACCGGCGAACTCCACGGTCTCGCCGTACGCGCCGCCCGCGCCGTCGACTACGCCGGCGCCGGCACCGTCGAGTTCCTCGTCGCGGACGGCAAGGCGCACTTCCTGGAGATGAACACCCGCCTCCAGGTCGAACACCCGGTCACGGAGGCGCTCTTCGGCATCGACCTCGTCGCCCTCCAGCTCCGTATCGCCGAAGGCCACGCCCTCGGAACCGACCCCCCGCGCGCGCGTGGACACGCCGTCGAGGCCCGCCTGTACGCCGAGGACCCGGCGAACGACTGGGCCCCGCAGACCGGCCGCCTGCACCGCCTCACCGTGCCCGACGGCATCCGCCTCGACACCGGCTACACCGACGGCGACGACATCGGCGTCCACTACGACCCGATGCTCGCCAAGGCCGTCGCCCACGCGCCCACCCGCGCGGAGGCCGTCCGCCGCCTCGCCGGCGCCCTGGAGCGGGCCGCGATCCACGGCCCGGTCACCAACCGGGACCTGCTCGTCCGCTCCCTGCGCCACGAGGAGTTCACCTCCGCCCGCATGGACACCGGCTTCTACGACCGTCACCTCGCCGCCCTCACCGGCGGTGCGACGGCCGACCCCCTGGCCCCGCTGGCCGCCGCCCTCGCCGACGCCCACGGCCGCTCCCGCTTCGGCGGTGCCTGGCGCAACCTGCCCTCGCAGCCCCAGGTCAAGCGCTACGCCATGGCGGGCGATGAACTCGAGGTCCGCTACCACCACACCCGCACCGGTCTCACCGCCGACGGCGTACGCGTCGTCCACGCCGACGCACGCGTGGTCCTGCTGGAGGCGGACGGCGTACGGCGCAGGTTCGAGGTGGCCGCGTACGGCGACCAGATCCACGTCGACGCCACCCGCCTCACCGCCCTGCCCCGCTTCCCCGACCCCACCGCCCAGCACGCCCCGGGCTCCCTCCTCGCCCCCATGCCGGGCACGGTCGTCCGCGTCGCGGAGGGCCTCACGGAGGGGACGACGGTCCAGGCCGGCCAGCCCCTCCTGTGGCTGGAGGCGATGAAGATGGAACACCGGATCACCGCCCCGGCCACGGGAGTGCTGACGGCCCTGAACGCCACCCCGGGACAACAGGTCACGGTGGGTTCTCTACTGGCGGTGGTCCAAGGCACTTAGGGGCGCGGGGAACTGCGCGACAAGCCACGACGAGACCCGCTGACGAAGGAGCCGCATGACCCCCGTAATCGAATCCGACGAGCACAAGTCCCTCCGTAAAGCGGTCTCCACCTTCGCCAGAAACCACCCCCGCACCCTCGGCACCGACAGCAAAAACTTCTGGCAGGAAGCCGCCAAGCTCGGCTACATCGGCGTCAACCTGCCGGAGGCGTACGGCGGCGGCGGCGGAGGCATCACCGAACTCTCCCTCGTCCTCGAAGAGATGGGCGCCGCCGGCAACCCCCTGCTGATGATGATCGTCTCCCCGGCGATCTGCGGCACCGTCATCTCCCGCTTCGGCACCGAGGCCCAGAAACGGGACTGGCTCCCCGCCCTCGCCGACGGCACCCGCATGATGTCCTTCGGCATCACCGAGCCCGACGCCGGCTCCAACAGCCACCGCATCACCACCACCGCGCGCCGCGACGGCGGCGACTGGGTCCTCACCGGCCGCAAGGTCTTCATCAGCGGCGTCGACATCTCCGACGCCACCCTCGTCGTCGGCCGCACCGAGACCGTGTCCACTGAAGAGGGCCGCACCGGCAGGCTCAAGCCCTGCCTGTTCATCGTCCCCCGCGACACCCCCGGCTTCGAGCGCCGGCAGATCGACATGGAACTGAACGCCGTCGAGAAGCAGTTCGAGCTGACCCTCGACGACGTACGGCTGCCCGCCGACGCGTTGGTCGGTGACGAGGACGCGGGCCTCCTCCAGCTCTTCGCCGGACTCAACCCCGAGCGCATCATGACGGCGGCCTTCGGCATCGGCATGGGCCGCTACGCGCTCTCCCGCGCCCTCGACTACGCCCGCGAGCGCACCGTCTGGAAGACCCCCATCGGCGCCCACCAGGCCATCGCCCACCCCCTCGCGCAGGCCCACATCGACCTGGAACTGGCCCGCCTGATGACGCAGAAGGCGGCGCGTCTGTACGACGCCGGGGACGACATGGGCGCCGGCGAGGCCGCCAACATGGCCAAGTACGCGGCGGGGGAGGCCTGCGTGAGGGCTGTCGACCAGGCCGTGCACACCCTCGGCGGCAACGGCCTCACCCGTGAGTTCGGGCTGGCCTCGCTGATCACGGCGTCGCGCGTGGCCCGTATCGCCCCGGTGAGCCGGGAGATGATCCTCAACTACGTCTCCCACCAGACCCTGGGCCTGCCCAAGTCGTACTAGCCTCTCCCGGCCGTCCTGGAGGAACCGTGTTCCGCAGCGAGTACGCAGACGTCCCGCCCGTCGACCTGCCCATCCACGACGCGGTGCTCGGCCGCGCCGCCGCCCACGGGAACACCCCGGCGCTGATCGACGGTACCGACGGCACCACCCTCACCTACGAGCAGGTGGACCGGTTCCACCGGCGCGTCGCCGCCGCCCTCGCCGAGGCCGGCGTACGCAAGGGCGACGTCCTCGCCCTGCACAGCCCCAACACCGTCGCCTTCCCGCTGGCCTTCTACGCCGCCACGCGCGCGGGTGCCTCGGTCACCACGGTGCACCCGCTCGCCACGGCGGAGGAGTTCGCGAGGCAGCTCGGCGACTCGCGGGCCCGCTGGATCGTCACCGTCTCACCGCTGCTGGCCACCGCCCGCCGGGCCGCCGAACTCGCGGGCGGCGTCCAGGAGATCCTCGTCTGCGACAGCGCGCCCGGCCACCGCTCGCTCATCGACATGCTGGCGTCCACCGCACCCGAACCGTCCGTCGCCGTCGACCCGGCCGAGGACGTCGCCGCCCTGCCGTACTCCTCCGGCACCACCGGCACCCCCAAGGGCGTCATGCTCACCCACCGGCAGATCGCCACCAACCTCGCCCAGCTCGAACCACTGATGCCGGCCGCCCCGGGCGACCGCGTCCTGGCGATACTGCCCTTCTTCCACATCTACGGCCTGACCGCCCTCATGAACGCCCCGCTGCGGCTCGGCGCCACCGTCGTCGTGCTGCCCCGCTTCGACCTGGAGCAGTTCCTCGCGGCCATCCAGAACCACCGCATCACCGGCCTCTACGTCGCCCCGCCGATCGTCCTCGCCCTCGCCAAGCACCCCCTGGTCGCCGACTACGACCTCTCGTCCCTGAAGTACGTCGTCAGCGCCGCCGCCCCCCTGGACGCGAAGCTCGCCGCCGCCTGCTCCCGGCGGCTCGGCCTGCCGCCCGTCGGCCAGGCGTACGGCATGACGGAACTGTCCCCGGGCACCCACGTCGTCCCCCTGGACGCCATGAACGACGCGCCGCCCGGCACCGTCGGCAAGCTCATCGCCGGCACCGAGATGCGCGTCGTCTCCCTCACCGACCCCGGCAAGGACCTCCCCGCCGGCGAGTCCGGCGAGATACTCATCCGCGGGCCCCAGGTCATGAAGGGCTACCTCGGCCGTCCCGACGCCACCGCCGCCATCATCGATGAGGACGGGTGGCTGCACACCGGGGACGTCGGGCACGTCGACGGTCGGGGCTGGCTGTTCGTCGTCGACCGCGTCAAGGAGCTGATCAAGTACAAGGGCTTCCAGGTGGCCCCCGCCGAACTGGAGGCCCTCCTGCTCACCCACCCCGGCATCGCCGACGCGGCCGTCGTCGGCGCCTACGACGACGACGGCAACGAAGTGCCGCACGCCTTCGTCGTACGCCAACCGGCCGCGCCCGGCCTCCCGGCGGGCGAGGTCATGACGTACGTCGCCGAACGCGTCGCCCCCTACAAACGCGTCCGCCGGGTCACCTTCGTCGACGGCGTGCCCAGGGCGGCCAGCGGCAAGATCCTCCGCCGGGAACTGCGGGGCCGTTCATGAGCCTCGTCCGCCGCGCCCGGGACCGGGGCGTCGAGACCCTCACCCTCGACTCCCCGCACCACCGCAACGCCCTCTCGGCCGCCCTCGTCACCGACCTCGCCGGAGCCCTCACCGACGCCGGCGAGGACACCGGCGTCCGCGCGGTCGTCCTCACCCACACCGGCAACACCTTCAGCGCCGGCGCCGACCTGCGCGACCCGCCCCGCCCGGACGCCCTGGCCGGCCTGCTCCGGCAGATCACCGAGCTGCCCAAACCGGTCGTCGCCCGCGTCGCCGGGCACGTCCGCGCGGGCGGCCTCGGCCTGCTCGCCGCCTGCGACATCGCGGGCGCGTCCACCGCGTCGACGTTCGCCTTCACCGAGGTCCGCGTCGGCGTGGCCCCCGCCGTCATCTCCCTGCCCCTCCTGCCCCGCACCGACCCCCGCGCCCTCGCCCGCTACTGCCTCACCGGCGAACGCCTCGGCGCCGCCGAGGCCGCCCGGATCGGCCTGGTCACGGCGGCGGGCGACGACGTGGACGCCGTACTCGAACCCGTACTGGACGGTGTGCGCCGTGCCTCACCGCAGGGCCTGGCCGAGACGAAACGGCTGCTCACGGCTAGGGTGCTGGAAGCCTTCGACCGGGACGCGGCCGACCTGACGGCACTCTCGGCCCGGCTGTTCGCCTCCCCGCAGGCCCGCGAGGGGATGACGGCCTTCCTCGAACGACGGGATCCCCCATGGGTGGTGTGAGCGGCGCCGTGAACACGGCCGACCGCGCGGAGCGCGTTCCCAAGCAGGACCGCAGCCGGGCCACCCGGCGGCGGCTCCTCGAAGCCGCCGTGTCCTGCCTCGCCGAACGCGGCTGGGCGGGCTCCACGGTCTCCGTCGTCGCCGAACACGCCGGAGTCTCCCGCGGCGCCGCCCAGCACCACTTCCCGACCCGCGAGGACCTCTTCACGGCGGCCGTGGAGTACGTGGCGGAGGAACGGTCCGTCGCGCTGCGCACCCTGTTCCCCGAGGGCGCGGCGGCCGGCGAGCGCCGGGCCGTGGTGTCCGCCCTGGTCGACCTCTACACCGGTCCGCTGTTCCGTGCCGCCCTCCACCTGTGGGTGGCCGCGTCCGACGAGGAGCAGCTGCGCGGCCGGGTGACCGAGCTGGAGGCCCGCGTCGGCCGCGAGACGCACCGCATCGCCGTCGACCTCCTCGGCGCCGACGAGAGCCGCCCCGGTGCCCGCGAAACCGTCCAGGGACTCCTGGACATGGCCCGCGGCCTGGGCCTGGCCAACCTCCTCACGGACGACGCGGGCCGCCGTGAACGGGTGGTCGAGCAGTGGGCGCGGCTGCTGGACGCGGCGCTGGACCGAGGCCGGGGCGCTCCGGCGTCCGCCGTGACGCCGTCGACGACCGTCACGGGCTGAGCCGCTCCACCCGCCAGCCCCCGTCGGTGTCCGCGTCCGCCACGTACCGCAGCCGGTCGTGCAGCCGGTTCTCCCGCCCCTGCCAGAACTCCACCGTCCGCGGCACCACCCGGAACCCGCCCCAGTGCGGCGGCACCGGCACCTGCTCGCCCGCCGGATAGCGCGCCGCCAGCTCGGCGTACGCGGCGTCCAGGGAGCTCCGGCCGGCCACCACCGTGGACTGGGCGCTGGCCCAGGCACCCAGCTGGGAGCCGTGCGGCCGGGTCCGGAAGTACGCGGCGGTCTCGTCCCGCCCGGTACGCCGCGCGACGCCCGTCACGATCACCTGCCGGGCCATCGGATGCCAGGGGAACAGCAGCGAGACGTGCGGGTTCCCGCCCAGCTCGCGCGCCTTGCGGGAGTCGTAGTTGGTGTAGAAGACGAACCCCCGCTCGTCGAAGTGCTTCAGCAGCACCGTGCGGGAGCTGGGCCGGCCCTGTGCGTCCACCGTGGAGACGACCACGGCGTTCGGCTCGAACAGCCCGCCCTCCGTCGCGGCCTGCCGGAACCAGCGGGCGAACTGCTCGACCGGGGTGGCGGCGAGCTCGGCCTCCAGGAGACCCTCGGCCCGGTACTGCTTGCGCATCGCGGCGAGATCGAAAGGGACGGCGGGGCCGGACGGAACGGCATCACGGTCGGTCACGCGGCCATCCTGCCGTATCCGCGCCGATGCCTCCGTGTCCTTCGTCACCCCCTGGCACTGAGTGCCGCAACCCCTCCCCAAGCGTGGCACTCGGGGATATCGTGCTTGCTCCCGATCCGGTTGGATGACTGTCGGCCGAACGGGGCATCACAGGGGTGACCGCCAGGACCGCGAGTCGACGACACGACCGTGGATCCAAGGGACTCGAAGGGTCCCGGGGGCGACCGCACCGCCTCCGCACAGGTCGCCACACATCACGATCACGAGGAGCCGCCTGATGTCCGACTTCGTACCCGGGCTCGAGGGAGTCGTCGCGTTCGAAACGGAGATCGCCGAACCCGACAAGGAGGGCGGCGCCCTCCGCTACCGCGGCGTGGACATCGAGGACCTCGTCGGGCACGTCTCCTTCGGCAACGTCTGGGGCCTGCTCGTCGACGGCGCCTTCAACCCCGGCCTGCCGCCCGCCGAACCCTTCCCCATCCCCGTCCACTCCGGTGACATCCGCGTCGACGTGCAGTCGGCGCTCGCCATGCTCGCGCCGGTCTGGGGCCTCAAACCCCTCCTGGACATCGACGCCGAGCAGGCCCGCGCCGACCTCGCCCGCGCCGCCGTCATGGCCCTGTCCTACGTCGCCCAGTCGGCCCGCGGGCAGGGCCGGCCCATGGTCCCGCAGCGCGAGATCGACAAGGCGAACTCGATCACCGAACGCTTCATGATCCGCTGGCGCGGCGAGCCCGACCCCAAGCACGTCGCCGCGGTCGACGCCTACTGGACCTCGGCCGCCGAACACGGCATGAACGCGTCCACCTTCACCGCCCGCGTCATCGCCTCCACCGGCGCGGACGTGGCGGCGTCCCTCTCCGGCGCCGTGGGCGCCATGTCCGGCCCGCTGCACGGCGGCGCCCCCTCCCGCGTCCTGCACATGATCGAGGAGATCGAGCGCACCGGCGACGCCGAGGCCTACGTCAGGAAGACCCTCGACGCCGGCGAGCGCCTCATGGGCTTCGGCCACCGCGTCTACCGGGCCGAGGACCCCCGCGCCCGTGTCCTGCGCCGTACCGCCCGCGAACTGGGCGCCCCCCGCTTCGAGGTCGCCGAAGCCCTGGAGAAGGCCGCCCTGGCGGAGCTCCACGCCCGCCGCCCCGACCGGGTCCTGGCCACCAACGTCGAGTTCTGGGCCGCCATCATGCTGGACTTCGCCGAGGTCCCGGCCCACATGTTCACCTCGATGTTCACCTGCGCCCGCACGGCCGGCTGGTCGGCCCACATCCTCGAACAGAAGCGCACCGGCCGCCTGGTCCGCCCCTCCGCCCGCTACGTGGGTCCCGGCTCCCGCGACCCGCGCGACATCGAGGGCTACGCCGACATCGCCGGCTGACCCTCACGCACGGTCGCGGAACGCAGACGACCCGCGAGTCAGGTTCCTCCAGTGGAGGAGCCGGCCGGACGTACCGGCGACTCGCGGGTCGGGTGACTGCCTGGGATTGGGCCGGCCGCACGCGTCTGACACGCGCTGGCCCGGCACCGCACAGGATGTGGTGACGGGCCGCTAGCCCGCAGCCACCTCTTCCGTCCGGTATTCATACATCTGCCGAACCACCTCCTCTCCGAAGTGACACCCACACTAGGAAGCCGTCTGCCGGAGAACAACCCATTTTCCGAGACCTCGCCGCCGCGGCCCCGGAGCCGCGCGCGGCGTGGCGTCGTCGGCCCGGGGACGGGGACGGGGCTGCGGATCGAGGCCGTCGCGGGTTGCGCTTCGCGGCTCGTCCCGCACCCCTCATGACGGGGGCGTATGCCGAGTTTCCGCAGTACAACGATTTCCGCAATCTTGTGGGAACTCGGTGTGTGCTGCATCACGTTCGAGTTGAATGAAGGCCAGTGAGCGAACCGGCGTACCGTACGGCGGACGCAGCCTGCAGGGGGTCCAGGTGAGTGCTTCCCGGCGTAGTGGGACCACCGACGAGCTGGGGCCGGACGAGCCGGAACAGCCCGAGCGGGACGGCGCGGACCTGTTGGCCGCGCTCCTCGACGGGATGGACGCGGCCCTGTGCGCGTTCGACGCGGACGGTGTCGTCACCCATTGGAACCGCGAGGCGGAGCGCATCCTGGGCTGGAGCGCGGCCGAGGCCGTGGGGCGGCAGGGCTTCGCCGGGTGGGCCGTGCGCCGGGCGGACGCCGGGGAGGTCGAGGAGCGGCTGCTGTCCGCGATGCGGGCACCCGGGCGTCAGGTGCACGAGTTCGCGCTGCTGACCAAGGACGGCGGGCGGGTGCTGGTGCGCACCCAGTCCGCGGCCGTGCGCGGCCCCGATGGCAGACCCGCGGGCGTGTACTGCGCGTTCAGCGAGGTGCACGCGCAGATCGACCTGGAGCGGTCCATCGCGCTGAGCGAGGCGCTGCTGGAGGACGCGAGCTGGGGCGTCGTGCTGGTGGACGCGGACCTGCGGCCCGCCGTGGTGAACGCGCACGCGGCGCGAGCGCTGGGTGCCGGGCGTACGTCCGTACTGGGCCGCCCGCTCGGTGATCTGCTCGCCCAGGGCGTCGAGGAGCTGGAGAACGCGCTGACGCACGTCCTGGCGGAGGGCACGCCGCCCGCGCCCGCCGAGGTGTGGGTGACTGTGCGGGGCCCGGAGGGTGAGCGGCGCCGGTGCTGGCGCAGCGGGTTCGTGCGGCTGGCGTCGCCGCTGGCGGAGGAGCCGGTGCCGTTGGGCGTCGGCTGGCTCTTCCAGGACATCACCGAGTCGAAGCAGGGCGAGCAGGAGGCGGCGCTGCTGCGGTTCCGGGCCAACCAGCTGCACCGGGCGGCGCGTGCCGCGGCCGAGTGCGAGGACCCGGCGGAGGCGGCCGTCGTCCACCTGGACTTCGCGCTCGCCGGGTTCGCCGACCACGCCCTGATCGACCGGGTCGTGGGCGGGGCGGCGGCGGACACCGACATGGCGGAGCCGGTCCGGCTGGTCCGGGTAGCGGCCACGCCGTCCGGGGCGCCGGGGCCGAGCCTGCCCGCCGGGACGGCCGGGATGCCGGTGCGCTACGGCGAGGGGCACCCGGCGGTGCAGTGCGTGGAGCGGGTGGGCTCGGTGCGGGCCGGCGCCGGGGCCCGGGCGGTGCCGGCCGAGCAGATGCGTGACTGGGCCGCGGCCCGGCAGTGGCCGGCGGACACGGTGCACGGCCTGTGCGCGGTGCTGCGCAGCCGGGGCCGGACACTGGGCGTGGTGACGTTCCTGCGGGGCTCGGGACGCAGCGCGTTCGAGCGGTCCGACGCGATGTACGCGGAGGACGTGGCGGCCCACATCGCGGCGGCGCTGGATCTGGCCGCCGCGGTGGGGAATCGGTAGTGCGGTCCCGGGACCGCTCAGCGCCGGTAGAAGATCCGGTCCGCGTACTGCTCCAGTACGCGTCCGTTCCAGTCGTGGCCGCCGTCCACGTTGCCGGAGCGCAGCAGCGGCGGTTCGATGCCGCGTTCGGCGAGGGTGGCGGCCGCGGTGGCCATCACGGCCTGGAGGAGGGCGCTGGTGACGACCGTGGAGGCGGGCGCGAAGGGCGCCGGGACGGTGTCGAGCGTGAGCTCCGCGTCCCCGACGGCGATCTTGGAGTCCAGCACGATGTCGCAGTGGTCCTTGAGGAAGGTGCCGGAGGCGTGCCGGGACTTGGTCTCGGTGGCGTACGCCACCGAGGTCACGCCGATGACCCGCACACCGAGGGCGCGCGCGTTCAGGGCCATCTCCACGGGCAGGGCGTTGCGCCCGGAGAGGGAGATGATCACCAGGGTGTCGCCCTCGCGGAGCGGCGAGGAGTCCAGTACGGCGCTCGCGAGACCGTCGACGCGCTCCAGGGCGGAGCCGAGCGTGGCCGGCATCACGTCGACGCCGACGACGCCGGGCACGGCGAGCAGGTTCATCAGGGCGAGTCCGCCGGCGCGGTAGACGACGTCCTGGGCGGCGAGGGAGGAGTGCCCGGCGCCGAAGGCGAACAGCCGGCCGCCGTCCCGCACCGTGTCGGCGATCAGCGTGCCGGCCGCCTCGACGGTGTGGGCCTCCTCGTCGCGGACGCGTCGCAGGAGGTCGATCGCCGCGTCGATGAACTGGCCGGCCGGCTTGCGGTCGCTCATGCGGGACCCCTTCGGTATGGCGTCTGTGGCTGCGTCGCGGATCACCGTGCGGTCTGGACCAGTGCGGTGTCAATACGGCCTCGCGGGCCGCGCTGGCCCCGGTTCGGGCGCCGAGGCACGGTTGTCGGTGGTATGCGTCAGAATTGAACGCAGGGCCAGCGCACGCGCCGGTGGGCCGTCGGCCTCCCGGCAATCTCATCAAGGGGCACGTATGTCCGGACTGATCGACACCACGGAGATGTATCTCCGCACCATCCTCGAGCTGGAGGAGGAAGGTGTGGTCCCGATGCGCGCCCGGATCGCCGAGCGGCTCGACCAGAGCGGCCCGACGGTCAGCCAGACGGTGGCGCGGATGGAGCGCGACGGTCTGGTGTCCGTGGCGGCCGACCGGCATCTGGAGCTGACCGAGGAGGGCCGTCGGCTGGCCACCCGCGTGATGCGCAAGCACCGGCTCGCGGAGTGCCTGCTCGTCGACGTGATCGGGCTGGAGTGGGAGCAGGTGCACGCCGAGGCGTGCCGCTGGGAGCACGTGATGAGCGAGGCCGTCGAGCGTCGCGTGCTGGAGCTGCTGCGGCACCCGACCGAGTCGCCGTACGGCAACCCGATCCCGGGGCTGGAGGAGCTGGGCGAGACGGACGGCGCCCACCCGTTCCTGGACGAGGGCATGGTGTCGCTCGCCGACCTGGACCCGGGCCTGGAGGGCAAGACGGTCGTCGTGCGCCGTATCGGCGAGCCGATCCAGACGGACGCGCAGCTGATGTACACGCTGCGCCGGGCGGGTGTGCAGCCCGGCTCGGTGGTGAGCGTGACGGAGTCGGCGGGCGGTGTGCTGGTGGGCAGCGGCGGCGAGGCGGCCGAGCTGGAGTCGGACGTCGCCTCCCATGTGTTCGTCGCCAAGCGCTGAGCGGGCGTCCACGAGCCTTCACCCGCCGTCTCTGCGAGGGCGATCTCCCGCCACCGCGCCGATCCCGTCGATTCCGGGATTCAGTGAGCCGAACAGCAGCGCCCGGACGCTTCGCGTGCAAGGCTGTGCCGTGAGGCATATGACGTAAGGGGCTCTTGGCCGTGGCCTGACAGCGATGTCGCCCGGTCGGAGAGGGGGAGGGACGTGCCGGAGAGATCGAGAGGGCCCCGGCGCCGTGTGGCGCCGGGGCCTGTCCTCCCCTGTACTGACCCGGAGCCCCGAGCTCCCAGGGTCAATCCCCTCGGACCGTTTTCCCCGAGCGGTCCGCCTCCCGATGAAGATCTCCCCTCGCCGGAGGCGATCAATCCCGCAGTGGTGTCACTCGATTGAGGGGTGTTGCCCACCGGGACGGCATTTTCGAATGAGCATTCGATACTCTGCGCAGGTCGAACGGCCCTGAAGCCGAACGGCCCGTGAGCACGGTGGCTGGACACGACGGCGAGCACGTCAGGACACGGCTGGCACGGCAGGCGCGCGGGGACACGGCACGGAAGAAACGGCACGGCACGGCAGGCAGAACACGGTGCACAGGACCGGCCGGCCCGGGTGGGACGGACGGTCCGAGCGAAGCTTGGGGGGTGCCAGGACCTATGGCGCGGCGTATCGACGTGACCGGCGCGGGCGGCGTACGCCTCGCCGCCTGGGAGTTCGGTGATCCTCCCAAGAGCAGCCGGACGCACGGGACGGCCCCGGACGCCACGGCTCCGGGGGACACGGCCCCCTCGTGCGGGGCGGGTGACCTGCCCGGCGTGCTGTTACTGCACGGGCTGATGGGCCGCGCCTCGCACTGGGCCCCCACGGCCCGCTGGCTCTCGGCCCGGCACCGGGCCGTCGCCCTCGACCAGCGCGGCCACGGCCGCAGCGACAAGCCCCCGCAGGCGGCCTACACCCGGGAGGCCTACGTCGGGGACGTCGAGTGCGCCCTGGAGCAGCTCGGGCTCGGCCCGGCCGTCCTGATCGGCCACGCCATGGGCGCGCTGACCGCCTGGCAGCTCGCCGCCAAACGTCCCGACCTGGTCCGCGGCCTGATCATCTGCGACATGCGGGCCTCCGCCCTCGGCGGCGCCACGCAGCACACCTGGACCGAGTGGTTCCGTGCCTGGCCGGTCCCCTTCGCCACGCTCGCCGACGTACGCAAGTGGTTCGGCGAGGACGATCCATGGGTGGAGCGCCCGAATCCGGCCCGGGGAGAGTTCTACGCCGAGGTGATGGCCGAGTCCCCGGACGGCTGGCGGCCGGTCTTCGAGCCGGCGCAGATGCTCAGGTCCCGCGAGACCTGGGTCCACGACGCCCACTGGGAGGAGCTGGCCCAGGTGCGCTGCCCGACCCTGGTCGTCCGCGGCCTCGACGGCGAGCTGGGCCGCGCCGAGGCGCAGGAGATGGTCCGCGTGCTGCCGCGCGGCCAGTACGCGGAGGTCGCCGACGCCGGCCACCTCGTCCACTACGACCAGCCGGAGGCGTGGCGGGCCGCCATCGAGCCCTTCCTGGACAGCCTCCGGGAAGGCTGACCCCGCCCTGTCCCGGTCGTCAGGAAGCGGCGTGGTGCCGTACGGCACCGGCACCCGTCACCACCGTCCCCGCGGCCCCCGCTGCCGAGTCCCCGCCGGTCACCGTGAGGAAGGCCACGGCGCCCACCGCGACGAGCAGGACCGCGAGCAGGCACCAGCGACGGGCCGTGTGCAGGGCGGCGCGGATCTGCCAGACGTGGGCCATGGCGAGCAGCCAGCGTACGAACGGGTCCGTCCGCGCCACATTGGCCCGGGCGCGCTCCAGGTGCCGCCGGAGCAGCTCACGCCGGGCGGGGTCGGCCTCGGCGGCCAGCATGCGCTGGACCTTCGCGGCGACGATCCGGTGGCGCAGCAGGTCGTCCACGCCGGTGGCCGTGGCGCCGAAGAAGTCGGCGGGGGCGGCGTCGATCATCTGCCGCAGGCCGCGCAGCGCCGGGGAGGCGAGAGTGGCCGTCGTGGTCAGCGGGGGCACCAGCACCCGGCTGACCTGCCACACGGCGAGGCTCACCCCGGCCAGCGCGACGAGCAGGGCGGCCCCGGCGACCAGCGCCTCGCCGAGCCCGTGCACCTTGCCCACGGCGACCAGGGGGCCACCGCCGACGAGTGCCGCGCCGACCGCGCCGAAGGCGCCGATCATCCAGCGGGCCGCCGCCCGCAGCTCCGGTACGGCGTCCAGGGGCGAGGGCAGCGCGTCGAAGGGTGTGATGCCCTGGGTGCTCTCCGCGCCCGGTTCCGGTGCCGAGGTCACCGTGTCTCCCCCTCGCGGTTCACCGCGTTCGGGGGGCCGTGGTCCTCGGGCACGTCCGGGTACGGCAGCCACGCCGTGCCGTCGTAGAACTCCAGTACGCCGTCGATGCCGAGCCGTACGTCGTTGATCTCCGGCTCCCTCTCCATGCGCCGCAGTATGGCAGCCGGGAGCCGGCGGCGACTCAACACCCGGTGAGACCGGGGCCGTTGAGGCCGCCAGGGCCGTTGAGGCCGCCGGGTCCGCCGGGTCCGCCGGGTCCGCCGGGTCCGCCGGGTCCGCCGGGTCCGCCGGGTCCGCCGGGTCCGCCGGGTCCGCCGGGTCCGCCAGGTCCGCCGGGTCCGCCGGGTCCGCCGGGGTCACCGGGGCCACCGGGTCCGCCAGGTCCGCCGGGTCCGCCGGGTCCGCCGGGGTCACCGGGGCCACCGGGTCCGCCGGAGCCCTCCAGGTCGTCGAGGCAGCGCAGCAGCACCGTGACCGTCGCCCGTTGCGTCGGATCACGAACCCGTGCCGCGAGGCCGGGATCCCGGCGGCCGGCGAGGACGTCCGCCAGGACGGGGGCGAGCGGGGCGAGGGCCGGATCGGCGCGGAGCCGGTCGAGGTTCTCGCGGGTGGTCGTGGCCGTGCCGCTGTCGCCGGAGGAGGCCGTGACCAGGTTGCCGAGCACGAGCCCGAGATGCATGACGGGCCACAACTGGACCGGCACGTCCGCCTCACCGCGCAGGGCGGCCAGCGCGCGTGCGGCCACGGGCGCGTCCAGCGGTCCCAGACCGGCCCCGACACCGGGTGCGCGGTCGCCGTCGAGGACCCGGCGCAGCACCCCGGCCAGCGGGGCGAACAGGGGCGCCAGCCCGGCGTAGTGGTCCAGGTGCTGTCGTAACTTCACCTTCGCCGCCGTGTTGCCGCGCTCGGCGGACACCAGGGCCGCGATCGCCGGTTCCCACACGATGCCCCACGCCGCCGCGGCGACGCGCGCCGCCGGGTCCGCGTCCGCGCCGTCGGCCGAGGCGTCGGTTCCGGCCAGGCGGCGGGCCTCCCGTCCCAGGGCCGCGAGCACCTCCGACACCCGCTCGGGCGCGGCCAGCCGGCCCAGCAGCGCGTCCAGCGCCACGCCGGACACCTCGCCCACCCGGGCACACAGCGCCTCGGGACCCGGGGGCGGCTCCGCGGCCGGCCCGAACTCCCGCAGATCGCCCGCCGCCGCCCCCACGGCGTCGACCGTCCGTCCGTCGATCAGCACCCCCAGCAGCGCCCCGGCGAGGTGATGGGCGCACGCGCCCGCGCCGTCGCGCGCGTGGGCGTGCAGGTAGGAGCCGAAGTTGGCGTGGCTCACCGCGATGGTGGACGGGGCGCCCGCGCGGTAGGCGTAGCGCAGACAGTCCCGTCCGCGGGCCAGCGCCAGGTCGCCGCGGCCGCGGGTGTCCTCCACGGTCGCGAGGGAGCCGAACACCTCCCCGAGGAGCAGGTCGTCCCCGGCGGCCTCGAACACCGCCCGGCACGGTTCCAGCAGTTCCAGCGCCTCCTCGGCGCGGCCCAGCCGCAGCAGCGGCATGTACGCGGGAAACCGGGCCTGGGCCAGGTCGGGCGCCGGTGCGCCGCGGGCCAGCTTGGAGCGGCAGAGTTCGGCGTTGTACTCCAGCGCCCGCGACCAGTGCCCGGCGTCCACCGCGGCCCGCTGGGCGGTGTCGCACAGCTCCTCCCACACCTCCCACCAGGCCACGGCCTCGCCCGGTTCCGGCCGCCGGGGCAGCTCGTCCGTCCGGCGGCGCAGGACGTCGGCCTCGGCGAGCACCTGCCCGCTACGAGCCCGTTCCACCAGCACGTGCAGCCGGTGCACCTCGCCGAGCAGCCGCGTCCACGGGCCCAGGCCGGCCCGCCGAGCGTGGTCGGTCTCGGCGTCGGCGAAGCCGGCCGCCTCCGCGAGCCGGCCGGTGCGCAGGCACAGGCCGCAGAGCGTGGCGGCCGCCGTGGACGCCGCCGCGTGGTCCCCCCGTTCCAGTGCCGCCGCCAGTGCCTTGCGGGTCAGCCGCTCGGCCGCCGCCGGAGCGGTCGCCCACAGCACCTCGGCCAGCGCGCCGGCCGGTGCCCGGGGCGCGTCCCCTGCGGCGGCCAGGGCGGCGAGATGCCGCACCACGGGCAGGACCCGGTTCCGGGTGGGCCGGGAGCCGTCGCGGCGCAGCACCGTCGTCAGCAGCACCTCGGCGCTCTCGTACTGCCCCAGCCGGATCAGGTACGGGGCGGCGGACAGCCCGGAGTGTGCCAGCAGGGGACCGGCCGACCTGGCCCCGTCCGCCTCGGTGCCCTCCCGCTGCCACGCCGCCTCGAAGACCCGCGTCCAGTACCCGGCCAGCCGGGTGTCGACCAGCTCCCGGAAGCGCTCTCCGGCCCGGTGCCGCCCGTCGGCGGCCACGGCGGCCTGGACCTCGTAGGACACCGGCGTCTCGCCGGACGCGGTCGGTGGCCGCACGCCGATGAGCGCGTACGCCGTCAGTGCCCGCAGGCCGGTGTCCAGGAGGGCGTCGGGGTGGCCGAGGCGGGCGCGCAGGTCGGGCCAGTTGTGTTCCACGGCCGGGCGGGTGCGGTCGTCCTCCTCCAGGCAGCAAAGGAAGCGGAACAGGTCGCGGTGGGCGGGGGCCAGGGCGTCGGCGATCCCGTCGGACCAGGCGCCCAGGACCCGCGCGTAGTCGGCCTCGCTCGGCGTGGCGCGGCCCGTCGTGAAGAACCCGTCGGGCGGTCCCGCGCCCTCGGACCAGGCCCGGCCGGCGGCTCCCAGCAGACCGGCGAGCCGCGCGGGGTCGGACGCCTGCCGGTCGGCGAGCTCCAGCAGCTTGGGGTGGCCCTGCGTCACCTCCAGCAGGGCGGTGGCGTAGCGGCGGGCGGCGGTCGGGTCGAGCCCGGGCAGCCGCCCGTCGAGGAGCGCGGCGAGCCCGGGCAGCTCACGCGTGAGCAGCAGGGCCTCGTCGGCGCTCAGCATGCCGACCGGCTCGCGGTGCACGCGGGGGCCGAGCCCGGGCGGGCGCAGTCGGGCGGTCAGCACGATCCGTCCGGGCCCCGCGTGCCCCGACAGGGCGGTCAGCAGCGGACCCCACCGTTCGTCCCGCCACGCTCCCGTCGCGGTGAGCAGGGCGTCGACGTGGTCGAGGACGAGCAGCAGCCGGTGCCGTGCCAGGCAACCGGCGACGGCGTCCGTGAACTCCCGGAACCCGCCCGGCTCGTCCAGCAGCCGCACGCCGGCGAACTCCGGCACCGCCCGCTCCAGGGCCAGCGCGAAGCCGGCCAGCACATCCTGCGCGTCGTCCGTCTCCCGCCGTTCCGGCGCTTTGAACCAGACGACGCCCTCGAAGGCGTGCCGGTGCGTGGCGACCAGCTCCCGGGCACAGGCCGTCTTGCCCGCACCGGGCATCCCGTGCAGCAGCACGCCGCACCGTCCGCCCCCGACCGCCAACGCCGTCCCGGCCCGTGCCAGCACCCCCACCCGCCCGACGAACCGCTCGAACGGCTCTCCGCCCGGCCGCCCGGCCGTCGGAGCCGGCGCCTCCACCGAGGTGGGGGGAGAACCGTCGGCGGCCGCACCGGCGTGCTCCCCGGCCGCCCGTGCCCCGGCATCCGGCGCGGACCCGTCGGGTCGCCGCGGTGCCGCCAGGGTCAGCCGGGCCGCCCGCTCGCCGAACAGCGCCGGGGTCGCCGACTCCAGAACCGAGGAGGAGCCGCGGGCCGACAGCTCCCCGAGCGTCGTCGCCAGGGCCCGCGGCAGTGGGTGCCCCTCGATGACCAGCAGCGCGTACAGGCGCTCCGCGAGCGCGATCGCGTAACCGTCCGGTACCGCGTACCGCATCGCCAGTACCGCGCAGTCCAGCCGTTCGGCCAGCTCACCGGCGAGCGCGCCGACCGGCCCCGTCCGAGGCCCGGGTCCGGCGCCGCCCTCGTCGGCGTCGACCGGCAGCCCGAGCACCCGACGCTGTTCGCGTACCGTCAGCGTCGCCGACCAGCAGGCGGACAGGGTCACCAGGCCGACCCGGTGGGCGGCCGGGGCCAGCAGCCTGGCCAGTTCGGCGGCCGGTACCCGGTCGGGCCGGCCGGCCTCGGTCTCCAGGAGCAGTTCGCCCGGGGTGCCGTGGCCGGAGACGTGGACGACGTCCCAGCCCTCGGGAGCGGTCAGTACGGCACGGAGCCGGTCGCGGGTGACGCCGTACTGCAGGGTGCGCAGCTCCACGCCGCGCCCGGCCCGCGCGGCGTCCGCGAACAACCGGGCCAGGCCCACTCTCTCCCGCCGCAGGTTCAGTGCCCGTTCGCCCTCCGGCATGCTGAACAGGGCCAGCACCCGTACGGGCCGCTCGCCGTCCGGCGCCGGGGCCCGCACGGGGTGCCCGGTGCGCCCCGTGCCCAGCCGCATCACCAGCGACACGTTCCGCAGCGCCAGCGGACGTCCCCGGACATGGGCCAGTTCCAGCGGTACGTACAGCAGCCGGCGAGCGTCCGCCGGCACCACGACCCGCACCACGGCGGGTGCCGCCGCCGCCAGTGCGGGCCCGACGGGACCGAGGATCTCCGTGCCGATCCACTCGCCCACCTCCCGCACGATCTGCCGCTCCCGCACCGTCCGTTCGTCGGGTGCGGCATGCCGGCGCACGTGACCCGGCAGGTCGAGGAAGGCCTCGTACCGGGAGCTGCCGGGATCGAGGCGCACCGTGTGCCGGGCCAGGACGCCGCCGTCCGGACCGGTCAGCTCCCAGCGCCACCGGTCGGGTCCGGCGACGTCGTGTGCCATTAGCAGCAGCTCGGTCACGGCGGCGTCCGCGGCAGCCGTCACGTCCCCGAGGTGCCGCGCAGCAGCCGGAGCCGCTGGATGGTCCGCTGGATGCCCGGACGCGCGGGATGCGAGGGCGGGAACTCCCGCAACGCCTGCTCGTACATCGCCTGCGCTTGCGCGGCGTGCGCCGGCGACCCGGCCAGCGCGCGCAGCATCAGCGCGCCGCCGAGGTTGACCAGCCGGATCGGGTGGTCCGGGTGGTCGGCCGGGGTGGCGTTCAGCGCCTTGCGGGCATGTCCGAGGGCCTCCTCCAGCGTGGCGGGATCCGGCTCGCGCTGTACGCGGCGCAGCAGGGAGTTGGCCAGGTTGGACTGTTGCGAGGCGCGCTCGGGCCCGGGCGGGAGGAGGTCGAGGCAGGCCCGGTAGAGCCCGATGGCCTCGTCGATGTCGGCCGGCCGCCCCCTGTGGTCGAACGCCTCCTGCAACGACGTGCCCAGCGACGACATGTGGCGGGCCAGTTCGGGGTCGCCCGGCGGCGAGGTGTCCACCGCCTGACGCCCGTACGCCAGCGACCGGTCCAGCAGCCGCACGTCCCGCTCGCGCTCCCAGCGCAGCCGGTACAGCATGCACAGCGTGGACAGGCTGGTGGCGTGGTGCGGGTCGTCGGCCGGGTAGTGGTCCCTGGCCCGCTCCGCCAGGCGCACCGCGCGCCGCAGCAGCGCCGGGTCCCCGGTCCGTCCGTAGGCCAGCCGCAACTCGTCGGCGGCGCCGAGTGGTTCACCGTCTCCGGAGACCGCTCCGGCACCCGCGCCGACCGCCGCGCCCGCGGTCTCCCCGCTCCCGGGCCCGCGCCCGCGCCCGCTCCCGGGGTCGGCCTCGCCCTTGTCGGCCTTGCGCGCGGACCTGCCTCTGGGTATGCCGAACCATCTGGCCACGCTCGCCCCTCAACTGGTCGATGTCGACGGTGCCGTGCTGGACGCGCTGGTGTGTTCCGCGGCTGCTCCCCTGCTCCCCGCTTTTCCCCTTCCGGTCCCGCGTCATGCATGGCCGGCCGCGGTGAGGGTCTTTGGCGGACGCCCCCACCGTGCGCGGTACGGCCGGCCGCAGGCCGAGCAGGGCCGACGCCGCTCCGACGCCGCTCCGACCACGCCGCCGGGGGTGAGATCCAGGCCGGAGGGCCGAGTGCCGTTCTACCGGTCCCGGCCGCAGGCATAGGCCAACGCCGAGATCAGCTCCTCCACATCCGGCAGCCACCGGTTCGCCGCCGTGGGCCGGCACACCCACTGCACCGCCCCCCGCGTCCCGTACCGCGTCGGCGGCGCGGCCACGTACGTACCCTCTCCCAGCGCGGCCAGGTCGAGGGACGACGGCGACCATCCCAGCCGTCGCACGAGATCCGGCACCTTCACCGCCGCGCCCGGCAGCACGAAGAACCGCATCCGCCGGTCCGGCGTCAGCGTCACCGGCCCGAGCGTCAGCTTCATCCGCTCCATCCGGGCCAGCGCCAGGAACCCCGAGGTCTCGGGTACGTCGATCGCGTCGAACGTACGCCCCGTGGGCAGCAGGATGGACGCCGACGGCTGCTTCTGCCACATCCGGCGGGCGACGGTCGCGCTGCCCGTCGCCTGCGTCGCCCAGTCGTCGCGCGCCGGGTGCGCGCCCGGGGCGGCGCACACCGGGTCCGCGCAGGAGCAGTACTGCACCCCGTCGGCGGCTTCCAGCCAGGTGCCGGGAAACACGTCCCAGTGGCGCTCCTCGGCATAGCGTACGGCGGTCTCCAGCAGCGATGTGCCGCGCTGCTGGGGGATCTGTGCGGCTTCGGTGCCGGGGATGGTCTCTTCCACGTGGAACTCAACTCCCGTGGTCACCGGGGGTTACGGGGGGTCGCGCGCGCGGGGAGGAGCATCGATTCCCCACCCGGGGCGCATGGGTGCATGGGTGGGGGCGCGCAGGAGGATTCGCAGCGGGAGGTGGGTAGCCACGTCGGGGGCCGACGCCGGCCGCCACTCCGGCAATCCTCACAAGCGTCACAAGTTTCGTAAGTCTGGCAAGTCTCGTAAGTCTCGCATTGTCGGCACATCGACGGGGCATTGATCTGCACGGCCGGACCTTCTCGTCCGCCGGGACCGCATCGAACCGCACGAGACCGCATGGGGGTTACGCCATGGCCGCAAGGCCTCTCGTCGCGCGGCAGCCGAACGAACGACTGCAGGCGCTCATTCAGGAAGCGGGCTGCTCGAACGCGGGCCTCGCCCGCCGGGTCAACATGTGCGGGGTCGAGCACGGTCTCGACCTTCGGTACGACAAGACGTCAGTGGCCCGCTGGCTGCGCGGACAGCAACCGCGCGGCCGGGCACCGGCGATCATCGCGGAGGCGCTGGGACGCAAGCTCGGCCGCACGGTCACGATCGACGAGATCGGCATGTCCAACGGCAAGAACCTCGCGTCGGGCGTCGGCCTCCAGTTCTCGCCGACGGTACTGGGAGCCATCGAGCAGGTCTGCGAGCTGTGGCGCAGCGACGTGGGGCGCCGGGACTTCCTGTCCGGCTCCTCCGTCGCCGCGTCCGCGCTCGTCGAACCGAGCCGCGACTGGCTGATTTCCGCCCCCGACTCGCAGGTGTCGCGCTCGGCCGGGCCGCGGGTGGGCCGCTCCGACGTGGCGGCGGTGCGGGCGATGACGCAGGCGCTGGTCGACCTCGACCACCAGTACGGCAGCGGCCATGTGCGCCCGGTGGTCGTGCACTACCTGAACAGCGTCGTCTCCGGCCTGCTCGCGGGTTCCTACCGGGAGGCGGTCGGCCGGGAGTTGTTCGCCACGGTCGCCCGGCTGACCGAACTCGCCGGATACATGGCCGTAGACACCGGTCAACCGGGTCTGGCCCAGCGGTACTACATCCAGTCGCTCCGGCTCGCGCAGGCGGCCGGGGACCGCGGCTACGGCGGCTACGTCCTCGCCGCGTCCATGAGCCATCTGGCCGCGCAGCTCGGAAACCCGCGCGAGATCGCGCAGTTGGCGCGCGCGGCGCAGGAGGGCGCGCGCGGACGGGTGACGCCGCGCGCGGAGGCGATGTTCCACGCGGCCGAGGCCCGCGGCCACGCGCTGCTCGGGGACGTACGGGCGGCCCACACGGCGGCCGGGCGGGCGGTCGGCGCGATGGAGACGGCCGATCCGGCCGCCGGGGACGACCCGGTGTGGATCGCGCACTTCGACGAGGCCTACCTCGCGGACGAGTTGGCGCACTGCCACCGGGACCTCGGACAGGCCGACGCGGCGGCGCGGTACGCGCGGCAGTCCCTGGACGGGCATCCGGAGTCGCGGGCGCGCAGGCGGGCCATCGGCCATGTGCTGCTGGCCACCGCGCAGGTGCAGCAGCGGGAGGTCGAACAGGCCTGCAACACGGCGACGAAGGCCGTGGAGCTCCTCGAGACGCTGCGCTCGAACCGGGGCGCCGAGTACCTGGAGGACTTCCAGGCGAGGCTGGAACCGTACGGGCAGGAGGCGGTGGTGAGGGAGTTCGGGGCCCGGCTCGACCTGCAGGCCGCCGCGTGAACGAACGGGCCGCGGGCGCCCGAACGCGCGTCAGGCTCCGGCGTGGTGTGCGGAAAGGGACATGAACAGCGTGGCGCGGCCCGGTTTTGTTACTGCTGTCACAGGGAAGGAGTTGACGTCCGGTGCTGCGTGGCAGTGGGCTCCGGGGACCCGGTAGCGTGAGCCGACGATTCCGAAGGTCCCCCATTCGTAGGAGTCCCGGTGACGCAGAGTGGACAGGGCGAGGAGCCCTCGGCGCGGCAAGCGCACGAAGGCATCGTGCTGCCCTCGGACGGTGGCGAACCCTTGCTTCCGGGTCCGCCAGGCGGATCCGCCGGCCCGGGGCCCGGCCGGCCCGTGCCCGCCTCGGCGCCGCCCGGCGGGCAGGCCTGGGACCAGCCGTGGGGCCCCGGACAGCAGCAGAGCCCGTCCCCGGACCAGGGGTGGAACACGCCGCCCGGCGCCCAGCCCTGGGGCTCCCCGGAGGCCGGCCGGCCGCCCGCCGCGCCCGCTCAGCAGGCCTGGCCCGCGCAGAGCGGCCCGGACCGGACACCCGGAGCCCTGCCGCCGCAGGCCGGCCCGGGACCCCTGCCGCCGGAGGGCGCGCAGGCCCCGGCGTACGGCGCACCCGGGGGCGGCCAGACCTACGGTGAGCAGGCCGGCGGCCAGACGTACGGTGAGCAGGCCGGCGGCCAGACGTACGGTGCGCAGGCCGGCGGCCAGACGTACGGGTCGCAGGCGTCGTACGGGCAGCAGGGCGATTACGGGCAGCAGGGCGCGCACGGCCCGTACGGGCGGCACGGTCAGGTGTCCGGGCCCCAGCGGCCCGCACCCCAGCAGCCTGCCCCTCAGTCCGCGCCCCAGCAGTCCGCGCCTCTGCCGTCGGCTGGTCTGCCGCCCGTAGGCGAGGGCGCCACCCAGTACCTGCCGCCGGTCGGGATACCCGCGGACGAGGGCGTGACGCAGTACATACCTCCCGTGAGTCCGGGCGCGCTGCCTCCGGAGCGACCCGCCCAGACGCACGCCGAGTCGACCCAATTCCTCGGCCGGGCCCCGCAGTACCCCGCCCAGCCCGGGTCCGGTCACCAGCCCGCCCCCGCGGCTCCCGCCGCCCCCGACCCCGACGCCGAGGCCACGCAGTTCATCGCGCCCGTGCCCGGCGGCCCCGCCCCGGTCGCGTACGGCGCCGCGCCCGGCGGTGAGGAGGGGCGGCAGCCGCCCGCCGAGTTCGACAGCCTCTTCCGCGGCGCGCCGGGCGCGGACGGCCCGGCCTCGGCCACCCAGCAGATGCCCCGCTTCGACGAGCCGCAGCCCCCGCGCCCCGGCGATCCGTCCCCGTACGCCCCGCAGGGCCCCGGTGGCGGTGGCCGACGGCGCGGGCACGACAGCGGCGGCGGCCGGGGTGGCCGCGGTGGTGGCCGGACCGGTTCGCGTCTGCCGCTTCTCGCGGCCGTGGGTGTCGGCATCGCCGTCGTCGGTGTCGGCGCGGGCGCGATGATGGCCGGCGGCGGCGAGGAGGACAAGGCCGGCAACCAGACCGTGTCCGCCACGACTCAGGCCTCCGAGCCCGCGTCGGCCTCGCCCTCACCCTCGCCCTCCGTGGACCCGGTCCGGCAGCAGGCCGTGGAGCTGGACAAGCTGCTGGCCCACAGCGGCACCGGCCGGACCACGGTGATCAACGCCGTGGCCGACGTGAAGTCCTGCAAGAAGCTGCCGGAGGCGGCCAAGGACCTGCGCGAGGCCGCCAAGCAGCGCACCGGGCTGGTCACCAGCCTCTCCCAGCTGTCGGTGGACAAGCTGCCCCAGCACACCGAGCTGACCGCCGCCCTCACCAAGGCGTGGCAGGCCTCGGCGTCGGCCGACAACCACTACGCGGCCTGGGCCGACCAGACGGCCGGCAAGAAGGGTTGCAAGAAGGGCAAGGCCCGCACCACCGGCGAGACCCAGGCCGGCAACAAGGCGAGCGGCACGGCCAGCAAGGAGAAGGCCGTGGCCGCCAAGCTCTGGAACGTCATCGCCAAGCAGTACGGACTCACGGAACGCCAGCCGACCCAGCTGTGACCCGGCCGGGCGGGCCGCCTCCTGCCGGCGGGCGGCGCCCGCCGGGCCGGGGGGCGCTCAGGTCAGGTCGGTGTTCCGCAGGGTGCGCGTGGTGTCCAGGGCGTCGGCGCCCTCGCGGGCCGAGACCAGGCGGCCCTGTCGTACGACCTGGAGGGTGACCTCGGTGTTGACCAGGCGCGGGAAGCCGACCGAGGCCAGTTTGCCCTGGAACTTCCACTGGAGCGGCGGCGTGAGCCCGCCCGTGCCGACCGTCAGTCCGTCGTCGAGGGCGCGGGTGACGGTGTGGGCGCTGACCTCGCCGTCGCCGAGCGCCTCGACGACCTCCTTGAGAACGGTGTAGGCGATCCAGGTGGTCTGCACCCCGGCGTCCGCCGCGTCGACGCTGTTGTCGCCGAACGCCTCCTCCTTGATCACCTTCTTCATCCCGTTCCAGGCCGGGTCGTTCGCCGCCGGGTACCAGCCGGTGACGTACGCGCCCTCGTAGGGCCCGGACGCACCGCCGGTCGCGTTGATCGTGGTCTGGTCGACGCTGCCGAGCACCGTCGCGGTCCGGACGTCGGGATAGTCCGCGCGGGCGCGCCGGAAGGAGTCCATGAAGGTGCCGGTGCGGTCCCCGAGGACGGGCACCACGCACCCCGGCGCCGCCGGGTCGGTGGTCGTCCGCTCCAGTGCCCGCCCGGACTGGCCGTCGTACTCGGTGGCGTCCTCCGCCGCGCGCTGGTCGTGGGCCCGCTCGTGCCCGCCCGAGGTCAGTCCCGAGTCGAGCAGCACGGGCAGCTGGTCACCCGCGATGGTGTCGGGGCGGATCAGTGTGACGGGCCCGCAGGAGTCGGCGAGGGTGCTGCCGAGGCCGGCCAGCAGCGCGGGCTGACCGCCGTTCACCGGGTAGGACAGCGGGCTGGTGAACTCCGTGTTGGTGATGCCGTAGCCGCCGATGTACGGGATGCCGGCGCCCTCCAGTACGGGGAGGAAGGAGTCGGCGTGCTGGCTGTAGGAGCCGACGACGGCGACCACGTCCTCCTTGACGGCGCGGCGGGCGCACTTCGCGGCGGCCACGCTGTCGTTGTGGTCGTTGCAGGTCAGGACGTTGAGCTCGCGGCCGCCCAATCCGCCCTGGGCGTTGATCCAGCGGGCGTAGGCCTGCGCGAAGGCGGGCATGCCGGGTTTGTTGGTCGCGCCCGTGTCCTGCGGCGCCCAGGTCATGACGGTGACCGGGTCGTCCCCGGAGCCCCCCGTGGTCCCGGGGACGACCCCGCAGCCGGCGGCGAGTGACGCGCACGCCACCAGCGCGCCCGCCGACAGCGCGCCGGTGCGGATGGCCCGTGAGCGGCCGCGGAGGCCGCGGAGGAAGCTGCTGCGGGTGGGTCGCCTGCCGGTCATGTACCCGCACGATTCCGTCACACGGCTAACCTGGCAGTGACCTGCGGTCAACGCGTGGTGACACGGAGGTGAATTGCGGGGGCCGGTGAGACGCGGGTTGAGGGGAACGTACGATCGATGACCGTGCAGGATTCGGAGAACTCTTCTCGTCGTGGCCGTCGCTCCTCCACCATGGGCGGTATGCCACTCAACGACATGCCGTGGTGGCGCTGGCGCAGTCAGGTGCGCTCCGCGCTGCACATGCTCTCCGCTCCCGCCTTCCAACGGGACGTCTGGCTGGCCGGCGTGGACGGCTACGGCGACGTGACCGACGCGGTCTACCGGCTGGTGGAGGACACCTGGCTGGACCACTGGTCCGCCGAGAAGTACGTGGGCACGGTCTTCCGCGACGCGCAGGAGGCGGCGCTCGTCGACAGCGCCGTGCTGCGCGTACTGCGGATCATGCACCAGGTGGGGCCGGACGCGCCGGTGCACGCGTACCTGAACCACCCGGACTGGCCGGAGGCGGTCCAGGCGGCGCGGGAGGCGCACCTGCGGCTGGCCACCGGTGACGGCGACGACCCGGAGGGGGAGCCGCGCTCGCTCGAGGTGCTGCGGCTCCTGACCCGGTCCGCCTGACGGGACGCCCGCCGGGGGCGGGCCCGGATATGGGACCCTGTCCTGCATGAACGAGCAGTCCTCCGCGGCCGTCCCCCGGGCCGCCGCCCCGGCCGACCAGTACGTCCTCACCCTGTCCTGCCCCGACAAGCAGGGCATCGTGCACGCCGTGTCGAGCTACCTGTTCATGACCGGCTGCAACATCGAGGACAGCCAGCAGTTCGGCGACCACGACACGGGACTGTTCTTCATGCGCGTCCACTTCTCGGGCGACGCTCCGGTGACGGTGGACAAGCTGCGGGCCAGCTTCGCCGCGATCGGTGACGCCTTCCACATGGACTGGCAGATCAACCGGGCCGACGAGAAGATGCGCATCGTGCTCATGGTGAGCAAGTTCGGGCACTGCCTGAACGACCTGCTCTTCCGGGCCCGGATCGGCGCGCTGCCGGTGGAGATCGCGGCCGTGGTGTCCAACCACACGGACTTCGCCGAGCTGGTGGGGTCGTACGGCATCCCGTTCCACCACATCCCGGTGACGAGGGACACCAAGGCCCAGGCCGAGGCACGGGTCCTGGAGGTCGTGCGCGAGGAGGACGTCGAACTCGTCGTGCTGGCCCGCTACATGCAGGTCCTCTCGGACGACCTGTGCAAGCAGCTCAGCGGCCGGATCATCAACATCCACCACTCCTTCCTGCCGAGCTTCAAGGGCGCGAAGCCGTACCACCAGGCGCACGCGCGGGGTGTGAAGCTGATCGGCGCGACCGCCCACTACGTGACGGCCGACCTCGACGAGGGGCCGATCATCGAGCAGGAGGTCGAGCGGGTCGGCCACGACGTCACCCCGGACCAGCTGGTCGCCGTGGGGCGGGACGTGGAGTGCCAGGCGCTGGCGCGGGCCGTGAAGTGGCACGCCGAGCGGAGGATCCTGCTGAACGGGCGGCGGACGGTCGTCTTCGCCTAGGCGCCCGGGGCTTTCGGTCCCTGGTCCGGTGCACGGGCGGCGGCCGGGGGCCGGCCGTCCGCGAACCCGCGACCGCCCCTCCACCTACATCCGGCTCAGGCTCGCCGCCGCGAACAGCACGTCCCGGATCGCCTCCCGGTCACCCGTCTGACCGGCCGCCGCCTCCGCCGGAGGCACGTGCCCCGCGGCCAGCCGGCAGAACTCCACGCCGTCCAGGGCGACATGGGCCACCTCGTGCTCCGCGGAGCCCACCGCGCCCGGGGAGTCGAGCGGGATGAGCCACTCGCCGCCGCCCGAACCCTCGATCTCCAGCCGCAGGCTGCGCCCCGGCTCGCCCGCCGTGACCAGGTGCGGGCGGGTGCCGGGCGCGGCCAGCCCGGCCCGGCGGCGGGCCGCCAGGACGCCCGGCAGCATCCGGGCGGCGAGGTCGATCATGCTGTTCAGATGGCGCGCGGAGGGCGGCTTGTACGGGTAGTCCACCGCGTCGGCGATGTCCTCCGCGTGCACCCAGCACTCGAACGCCCGGTCCAGCATCGCGTCGTGCAGCGGCAGCTCGAAGTCGCCGTAGGAGACCGGCATCCGGCCCGCGTCGCCGGTGAACGACACGGTCCGGACGATGCCGTGGCTCTGCTCGCGCCAGGGCGCCCGCACCGCGCGGGTGGGCGGGTAGTGCGAGGCCCGCCAGTACGCCTCGGTACGGCTGGCGGGCGCCGGGGCGGGTGCGGTGATGTCGCCCAGCGGGTCGGCGAGGCCCAGAGTGACCGCGACGAGTCCGTCGACCGTCAGCAGGTGCGCGATGACGCCGGCGACGGTCGTACGGCGGCTGGCGGCGTCGTCGGCCTCGAACCAGCGCAGCCGGACCGGCGCGTGCCACTCGGCGTCGCCGATGTCCTGGAGCAGCGCGTCCAGCCGCGCGGCCTCGGCGTCGTACGGCCTGGCCCACTCGGGTACCGGGATGCGCGGTGGGCGCCGCTCCAGGCAGCCGTCCAGGACGCGGGTGCGCAGGGCGGGGTCCAGGTCGAGGCTCTCGGGTCGCTGGAGCAGCCCGACGGCCTCGCGCAGCCGCAGCGCCTCGTCGGCGCAGGCGTCGCACTCGCCGAGGTGCTCCTCGACGGCCGCGGCCTCCTGGGCCGAGCAGGCGGCCAGCGCCCAGGCCCCGAGCAGCGACGTCAGCACCTGGTGCTCCCACGCGAGAGGCCCGCCCGGCACCAGGCCGGGCAGGGCCCGCCCGCGGTCCTCGACGGACGCGCGGGGGAGCGGTATACGCGGCGCGCGCCTGGGTCCGTCGGGTCCGCCGGGTCCGCCGGGCCTGCCAGGACCACTGGGCCCGCCGGGGGACGCGGGTCCATCGGCTTTGCCGGGCCCGTCGGCTCCGTCGGGTCCAGCGGCTCCGTCGGGTCCAGAGGGCCTGCCAGGTCCACTGGGCCCGCCGGGGGACGCGGGTCCATCGGCTTTGCCTGGCCCGACGGGCCCGACGGCTCCGTCGGGTCCAGCGGCTCCGCCGGGCCTGTCGACTCCGCCGACTGCGCCGGGTCCGTCGACTCCACCGGGCCCGCCGGAGGGCGTGGGCCCCTCGGCTCCGCCGGACCTTGCCGCCCCGGCGGGCCCACCGGCCTCACCGGTCTCACCGACGGGGCCGGTGAGCCCGGCGGGGCCGGGGGAATGCCCCGGGCCCCGCGGGCCCTCGTCCTCCTCGTGGGTTCCCTTCATGCCGCGCCCCCGTATCCCGACGGAGCCCCGGGTGTGTCCGGGGAGGTGGCGTCGCGGGCGGTGGACAGGAGCTGGAGGCCCAGGCGGAGGCGGCGGCGGGCCTCGTCCTCCGTGACGCCGAGGTCGGCGGCGGTCTGGCGGTAGTCGCGGCGCTGGAAGTAGGCCAGCTCCAGGGCGGCGCGCAGCGGGGCCGGCATGGACTGGACGATGTAGTCGGCGCGGGCGGCGACCGAGGCGTGGCGCACCTTGCTCTCCAGCTCCTCGGTGGTGCCGGGACCGCCGCGGGCGAGGGCGGCCGTCTCCGTGGCGCGCAGCCGCTGCACGGCCAGGCGGTGGGTCAGCGTGGCCACCCACGTACGCAGCGGGCCCTGCCGGGGATCGTAGGCGTCCGGGTGCTCCCAGACGTGCGCGAAGACGTCGCGGGTGATCCGGTCGGCGGCCCGCTCGTCATCGAGCACGCGGTGCGCGAGGCCGTGCACGAGCGAGGCGAACCGGTCGTAGAGCTCCCCCAGGGCGGCGGCCTCGCCCCGCGCGAGCCGCTGCTGCATCTTGCGGTCCCAGCGCAGTGGTACTTCTCTCTTCGTCATACGGCGCTTCACCCCCTGTCCGGTGCTCTGATCGTTTCCTGATCATTCCGTGGTCGTGCCGCGTCCGAGCCGGTCCCCAGCGTGCGGCCACCGTGTCCCCGAATGTAGTCGGCACGTCCGACAGCGCACGCCCCTTTGTGCCAATGCGCGCCCCTGAGAGCCCGTAGGTGGTAAACGCCCCTGATCCGCCTCCCCTACCCTCTACCGTGCGACCGGATTCGATTGTTTTTGATCGAACAGGATCGAAACCGTCTGAAACAAGCCTCTTCTGACCGAACCCCGTTTCCGGCCGGGTGTTTGCGGGAACGGCCGGTGGGCAGGCGCGCGCCCAAGAAGCGTAAGCATGGCTTCCGTTTCGGGTGATTCCGGACGTACCGACGAATGAAAGGCGTGGTGGTGGCGTTCAACGTGACCGGCGGCGAGCAGGGCCAGTGGGCCGTGCTCCAGGTGTCGGGCGAACTGGACCTGGTGACGTCACCGGTGCTGCGGCAGCGCGTGCACGACGAGGTGGCCGAGGGGCGGCACAGTCTTGTTCTGGATCTCTCCGAGGTCCTTTTCTGCGACTCCAGCGGGGTCGGCGTGCTCATCGCCTCCCGGCGGCTCATCCGCTCCTGCCAGGGCCGGCTGCGGCTGATACTGCCGGCCCAGGGCGCCGTCGACGGCTCCCACGTCAACCGCGTCCTCGGCGCGCTCGGCGTGCGCCGGCTCTTCGACGTCCACCCCGATCTGGCCTCGGCGACCGGCGACGAGCCGCGGCCCCTCTCCGCGTAGGCCTGTGCCCGCGCGGGCCCTCTCCGTGCGGGTCCTCTCCGCGTGGATCCCGCCCGGGGCCGCGTCCCACGTCGTACGCTCCGAGCGAGACGCAGACCACCACACCGACGTGAGGCGGCCGGAGAAAACAATGGTCAACAGCGAGTACGAGCGCAGGATCGCCGCGCGGTTCGCCACCTTCGACCAGGACGGCAACGGCTACATCGACCGCGCGGACTTCAGCGGAGCGGCCAAGGCGCTGCTCGCCGAGTTCGGCACCACCGCCCGTTCCGAGAAGGGGCAGGCCCTGTACGGCGGCGCGGAGGCGCTCTGGCAGGGCATGGCGGGCATCGCCGACCGGGACGGCGACCAGCGCATCACCCGTGCGGAGTTCGTCACGGCGGCGGTCAAGCGGCTGCGCGACAACCCGGACCGGTTCGCCGAGATCGCCCGCCCCTTCCTGCACGCGGCCCTGGACGTCGCCGACACCGACGGCGACGGCGCCGCCACCGTCGAGGACGCCGCGCGCGTGCTCACCGCGCTCGGCGTGCCCGGTGACGCCGCCAGGTCGGTCGCCGCCGCGCTCGACGCGGACGGCGACGGCAGGGTCGGGGAGGCGGAGATCGTCCCCGCCTTCGCGCGCTACTTCACCGTGCCCGAGTAGCGGGCCCGGGTACGGAGGCCGGGCACGGGGGCCGGGCGGTCGCCGCCGGCCTCCCGGACGGATACGGCCGCCGCCGGCCCCCCGGACGGATGTCGCGGATCGTGGCAGAGCGGTGTGACGGAGCGTTGATATCGGCTTGTGTCCGGGGCGTGACTCGTCACGCCCCGGAGTCGGTGCCACACTCCGGTACCTTGTGTGGGATGCGAGTGGTCCTGAGCGCCGGCCGGGCCGGAGTTGCCCCTGGGGCGGTTCCGGGACCGGCGGTGTGCGCCTTGCCCCGCAGGGCGGAACGGCCGTCGGCCACCGCCTGTTCGACGGCCCGGAAAGGGCGTCGCACAGTATGCCGCACAGGTACTCCTTCGCGCTGGAATATGCCCGAAGCGCTTGTTGGCGTGACTGTACGTCAACCATGCTGTGCCACGAGGGATTCACGTTCCGTGATCCCTGACCCGGCCGTTGTTCTGGCCATGCAGAGAATGGCTACGATCGTGGCCCTCATGAGGCGCGAGCCTTTGTGTCCGCCGGTTCGGATGGTGTGAGCGGTGCAGGTGCTTCAAGTGCAACTGGAGGTCCGGCCCGACCCCTCGGAAGTGGGGCGTGCGAGGCGGTGGGCGCGCTCACGGCTCGCCGGGGCGGGTATACGGGCCGACGAACCACTCGCCGAGACGCTGGTCCTGCTCGTCTCGGAACTCGTCACCAACGCCGTGGTGCACACCGGCCGTTCGGCCGTGCTGCGGCTGGTACTGCCGGGAACGGTGGCCGAGGAGACCGAGGAAGCCACCGTCCGCCTCGAGGTGGACGACACCAGCGACCGGGCTCCGGTGCCCCGCTGCGTGAACGGCGAGGCCACGGGCGGCCGGGGCCTCGCCCTGGTCGACGGCCTCGCCGACCGCTGGGGCTGGAGCCGGGAAGGCACCGGCAAGCGCATCTGGTGCGAACTGGACCGCTGCGGCGATCGCGAGGACGCCGCGCCGGCCTGTGGGAGCGGCGGTGGCACGGCGGCGTACGAGGGGTTCGCGTACGAAGTGGTGTAGCGGCGGCGCGGGACGCGCCGGGTGCATGAGGGCCCGCTGTCTCCCGGGTCGGTGCGGCAGTGCGCCGGGGTGTGCTTCCGTGCGCGTCCCGCGCAAAAGGGATGTACGTGATGAACTTCCCTTGTTCGGTTGACGGATCGTGACCGTTTCCTCACGCTTGTAGGCAACGATTCGCCGCGAGGGGACGACGAGGGTTCGGTGACGGGGCCTCGGCGAGTGTGGGTCGTGATTCGGCGGCGGTTCCCTCGGGGGCGACGGGAGCCGGGCGGGAGCGCCGGAGTCGGACGGTGGCGCGCGGTGCCATGCTCGGGGCGGACAGCGCCGCGCCGCCGTTCCGACGAGCCGGGGAAGCGTGCGCGCCGTAGCTTCCGCTCACTGTCCACAGGCTGTGGACAACTCCGTCCGGAAGGTCCGCCGGTATGCGGTCGGGGTGACCCCGAGCGTCGCCATCAGGTGCTGCCGCATCGACTGGGCCGTACCGAAGCCGGCGTCGCGCGCCACCTGGTCGACGGACAGGTCGGTGGACTCCAGCAGATGCCGGGCCCGTTCGACGCGCTGCCCGGTGAGCCACTGGCCCGGACTGACACCGGCCTCCTCGCGGAAGCGACGGGTGAAGGTGCGTACGGACATCGACTCCTGGGCGGCCATGTCCCGCAGCTGGATCGGCTCCTGGAGGCGGTCCAGCGCCCAGGCGCGGGCGTTGGTCGTGGACGACTGCTGCGGATCGGGCACCGGCCGCTCGATGTACTGCGCCTGCCCGCCGTCGCGGTGCGGCGGCACGACGGTGCGGCGGGCCACGTCGTTGGCGACGGCGGTGCCGTGGTCCCGGCGCACGATGTGCACGCACAGGTCGATCCCGGCCGCCACCCCGGCCGAGGTGAGCACGTCGCCGTCGTCGACGAACAGCACGTCCGGGTCGACCCGCACCTTCGGGAACAGCCGTTGGAAGTGTTCGGCGGAGGCCCAGTGCGTGGTCGCCGGCCGGCCGTCGAGGTACCCGGCGGCGGCCAGGACGTACCCGCCGGTGCAGATCGCGACGAGCCGGGTGCCGGGCCGGACGAGCGCGAGCGCGGCGGTCAGCTCCTCGGTGAGCACGCCCTCCTCGTACACCGGACCCAGCTCGTAGGAGCTCGGTACGACGACCGTGTCGGCGGTGGCCAGTGCCTCGGGGCCGTTCTCGACCAGGACCGCGAAGTCCGCGTCGGTGCCGACCGGGCCGGGCGGGCGGACCGAGCAGGTGACGACCTCGTACAGCGGACCCGGCCGTTCGTCCCGGGCGCGTCCGAAGATCCGCTGCGGGATGCCCAGTTCGAAGGGGAGCAGGCCGTCGAGGGCGAGGACGACGACGCGGTGCGGCCTTCGCGGCCGGTCCGGCGGGCGCGGAGCCGGTCGCGCCGGTCGCGCCGGTTGCGGCCGGGGTGCGTGGTGCGCGCGGTCGGACGTCATGGCCCGATCCTAGCGAACCGTGTCTTCCGGGCCACTCGATCGGACGGCCCGAGCGTCGGAAGCTCAAGGGCATGACCCAGCCCACCGGCGCCGCCGACGCCGACGCAGCAGAACCAGCAGCCGCCGCACTCCGGCCGGAGCCCGCCCGCCCGCGCCGCCGCGCCCGGGTGCACCGCGCCTGGTGGGTCGCCGCCGTCACCTTCGTGACGATCATCGGCGCCGCCGCCTTCCGGTCCCTGCCCGGCATCCTCGTCGACCCGCTCCACGAGGACTTCGCGTGGTGCTGCTTGGGGGAATTTGAAAGCGGGTCTTGTGTCCCTGCCAGTTCCCAATCGGTCGGGGCGGTTTCGGCGGCAAGACGCCCGTACGGGGCGGTCCCAAATGGGAGCGCCCCGATCCCTCACTCCGGTGTGGTCGAGTACCGCTCGATGCTCGCGCGGCCTGTCGATCGGTCGAGTAGGCGCAGCTCCCACGGGCCTGTGTTCACATCGAAGTCCTTGCCGAACCCGACCCACTTGCCCGCCATGCGTCGGCCCGTCGGCTCGATCAGTAGCTGAATCGCACCGTGGTACCGGGCGCCCTGGTAGTACCCGTCAGCCGCCGTCTGCTCGGTCCACGTACCGGTGACGACGTTCCGATCAACGGTGAGATCCAGAGACAATGGGCTGTCCGGGTTGGTCGACGCTCCGGGCAGGCTCTGAGCTGTCAGCCGGTTGCCGTGCTGCACGATCACGATGTGGTGCTTGCAGTCGAACGTCTCGTCACGGCTGGACGAGTAGAACTCGTACCGGGACAGCCAGATGCCCGCGTACTCGCTCTGCGGCTCCGGCTCCGGGCTTGTGACAGCGTCAGCCGTGCCGACTTCCTCAGCCTCCATGTCGTGGCCTCCTGCCCCGTCCGAGTGGACGCGTGCCATCGGGATCGCGAACCCCAGCGACTCAGGGGTACGGCCGGTGAACCGCTTCAGTGCCCGCGCATACAGCGGGCGGCATGTCCTGGTCTCCCCGGACTCCCAGCGTTGCACGAGTCGCTTGGAGGCGTCGTTCGGCTCCCCCAACTCCTCGCCTGCGCCGCGTAAGCCTCGGGCGAACTCGTCTTGGCTGAGGTTCATCGACTTGCGCACGGAAGTCAGCACGTCGTTGGGGATTCGCTCCCGCTCGGCCGGATTCGTCATGATCCGAGCGTAGCCACGTCACGCCTCCAATGACACCGGTTTGACGCCCTCGGGGTGACACCGACACGACGCCCGAGGGACGCCTTGAACGTCGCCGCAATAGTCATGATCGATCCGGAACATGGTCGTCATGTTCATCCGCATCAGCGCTTACACGGTGAGAGCCGACGGTACGCAGACCAAGCCACGAACCCTGTACGAGGGTGAGGGCGGGGAGCCTCTCGCTACTGGTCTCATGCCGCCGTGCCTGTGTCCCAAGTGCGCGGGTGGACGACGTAACCGGAGCACCACGGAACCCCAACTACGTGGAGGCAAGCCAGCATGAGCACGGCAGTAGTGATCCGCGACCCGAAGGCGTACGTCACCCCGGACGTGTGGGAGCGGGAGGTGGCCCTCCTCCTCCGCAACCCGGAGAGCACGCGCGAACTGGCAGAGGCCAAGTTCGGACAGGCCATCGCCTACCTGGTCACGTGCGGCGAGAACCCGGACCTTCTCATGGGCCCGTCCAAGCAGGTGGACGAAGCATGGCACTCGTTCATGCTCGACTCGATCCCGTACCACCACTTCACCAGCCGGCACTTCGGCCGGTACATCCACCACGTGCCGGAGCTTCCGGGGATGGCGGTCGGAGTCCTGTGCGTCACCGACGACGAGGTGACGCGGGACGGGCACGACTCCAAGACCGGCGGCCCGCTCGTACTGGAGCAGACGATCAAGGCCATCAAGGCGGCCGGGTTCGAGATCGACCCCGCCCTCTGGGGCATGGAAAACGCTGCCGACTGCAACCAGTGCCACGCCGGGTGCCACGACTCGCCCAAGTAGTAGTGAACGGCATGTGAGTTGGGGCCTGTCCTCGTACGTTGGGGGTGGGCCCCTCATGTCGGAAAGGATCACCGCATGTCATTGGCTGAGTCCTGGGACAGGTACGCGGTCGGGAGTAAGCCACGCAGAAGCGTGAATGCCAGGGGCGAGACGACGTGGCTGAACTGGACGCAGTACGCCGACCATGGACCGGACGGGAGCGTTCTGGGCCCCGTAGCCGGACGCCGGGTGCTGGAACTCGGCTCGGGGAGCGGTAGTAACCTCGCGCACCTCGTGATGCTTGGCGCGACAGGTCAAGGGGTGGACATCGCCCCTGCCCGCGAGACGGTCGCGCGGGCGCGCTGGGGCAGTCTGCCGGGCCTTGAGTTCCGTACGGCGGAAGCGGCGGCGTTCCTGGGCGAGACGGACGAGACATTCGATGTCGTGCTCTCGATCTTCGGTGCCGTGTGGTTCGTCGATCCGGACACCTTGCTACCGCTGATCCGCTCGCGTATGGCGCCGGGCGGCATCCTGGCCTTCTCGCACTTGCCCCCAGGCAGCCAGGGGCCCAAGCCCGCCAGAGCGGGACTGCGGCACGACCACACCCCGGACGAGTGGACGCGCATCCTGACGGGGCACGGCTTCTCTGGCGTGAGCGTGTCTCTGATCGACCCGCCAGAGGGCAAGGCTGTGGGCACGATGCTTGTCCGTGCCCTGGCGGCCTGACCGCGCGACTGTACGCCTGTCTCAGGAGACCCCGGCCTTCTGGCAGACGGAGCGAACCGTCATGGCGCTCCACTTCGCGGCTCTGCGCGGGGGCAGGCCCTCAGCGTCGAGCTGCACGCCGATGGCCCGGTAGCTCATCCCCTCCGCCCTCAGTTCGAGTATGCGGGCCTGTGCGGCCTGCTCCGTGGGGTTGGGTGCAGCGTCGCGCTCCCGCCCCTCTCCGTCCCCGTGGAAGCCGTAGGCGTACGCACCGACAGCCTTCCGTCCGGATGCCGCCTTGGCCGCCCGCCCGTCCCGGAGACGCTTGACCACCATGCGCCGATCGAGTTCGGCGAACACGCCGATGACCTGTCGCATGGCCGTGCGCATCGGGTCGTCAGGGTCGTCCTGGTGGACCTCCCCACCATCGGCGGTGAAGACCTTCCCCCCGTCGCGCCAGACCACGGCAAGCGTGGCTTCCTGCACCGTGAGCGCACGGGCCAACCGGTCGAGCCGAGGTATCAGCAACCCCTCTGCCTCGCCCTCCCTGATGAGCAGCAGAGCTTCCGACAGGCCCTGACGGTCAAGCGCTTCGGTCGCACCAGACACGCCTTTATCGCGTGATACGTGAACGATGCGGTGACCGTGGGTCTTGGCCCACGCCTTGACGGCCTTCTCCTGTACGTCCAGGCCGAAGCCGTCCGAGACCTGTCCGGCTCCGGATACGCGGATGTAGGCAACGAGGTTCATGGCTCCCCTTCCATGAGCACGTAAGTCTTTTCGTGTGTAAAAACTTACACCGCAGGTCGGATTACTGCACCGTTGATCGCACGGCCGCGCGTGCAGGTCTACGGCGGAAGGGGTGGGGTATGACCCTCTGAAGGACCTTGCTCGACCGCCGAGTCTTACCGGCCGAGATCGCGCCACGGTTTCGGGGCCATTCAAGACCTCACGATCTGCTGCAAGAACTCGCGGTGCAGGCGGCGCAAGTGAGAGCTCAGTGCCTCGGGAGTGGGCCGCTCTTTCAGGTGGCGGACCGCGTGCGGCGCCATGGCCTTGCCGGTGACCCGTGTACCTGCGGCGTTCGCCTCGCTCGCACAGGACGTAAGAAGCAAGAGGGCGATCTTCTCGGCTAGATCTACTGATACGTCTGACGTCGATACGGCGCGAAGCCTGCGCATCTCTGCCCGGAGCTCGCCGGTGAGCGTGCTCGCCTCGTGGACCATCTGCTGGAGTTCGCCGACCTCAGTCTTCCCACCGTTCCCGGCCTCTGCGGATCCCCGAAACCTGAGAGAGAGATCGACAACTTGCCCCAGCGTCACGTACAAGTCGACGGCGGTGCGTTGCCGTGCAGAGTCAACGTAATCGGTCTGGTAGTTCACGGTCACTTGACCGCCGTCGGCGACGTACTGGTTGCTGACCCACTTCCCCGCGAACTCCTGGCGGTCAGCATTGAACTGCTGACCTACAGACTGACTCTGCTGGTCGAATCTGCTTTCACCCACCAAGCAGCGCCCCAAGCATGGTGGCGATCTGGCTACCAATACCCGTGGCCAGCCCACCCATCTCCAGAAGTCGCTGCATTCTCCCTTGCGCATCTGAGGTGTCGCCAGACGCTGCGGCGTCGCGTGCAGCTTCCAGCTCCGCCCGCACCTCAGGGGGCAGGGGTGGCTCCATCTGTTGCACTTGCCCCAGGATGTCGTTCAGCCCAGCAGCAAGATCGGCCATCGAGATCGGCGTTCCGACGATCATGTTCTCGGCGTTGTGCTGAACGCCGACTGTCTGGTTGTGCTGGTTGAAGGTCGCCACCTGGCCACAGTATGGCTCGCTCAACAAGCTGAGCAACATGTTCCCTGTGTCAACTCCCGTTCCAAAAAGAGGGATTCGAGAAGGGAGTTGCCCTGGATCTCCTCGCGCCACAGCGAGGTAGTCGCGTTACAGTCGGCCCTGCTTGGCCAGCTCAATGTGCTCCTCGGCCAGCTCAGCGCCGGTGACCTGGAGAGCGAACGCAAGGTCGTAGCCAGGCGCGTTGTCTGGATGGCTCATCGCGCCAGCGTAGCGGGGGCGGACCCGTACGCGGCCTCATTTTGAGAGGCGCCTCACATGCGGTGACCTGCGCCTTCCCTCTCCACGCGCTGTACATTTCGGGTTCCCCCGCGCGATGGTGACGGGGCCGCTGTTGTCGTCGGAGAAGGGAAACCTGAGATACAGGAACACGTATGGCGTCGTGCGCTGGTGCGCTCGAACATGAAGCACGCAGAGAAGTTGGTCGGCGTCGCCATGGCGTTGTACGCGGACTACGAGACGGGTGGGAACGTGTGCCCGTCGAACGGGACGATCGCCAGGGAACTCGGCTACGGCGGGAAAGCTCCGGAGCAGACGGTCAACAAGATCGTAGGCAGGCTCCGTAAGGCTGACTGGCTCACGAAGACCGGCAAGGTGCCGGATGGTCCAGTGATCTACCGACTCACTTTGCCGAAGCAGGGGAGTATGGCTGAGAAGCCATACAACCTACTTACCTTCAAGAGCGACGGCGGTAAGAGTGAGGAGCCAGCGGCGAAGAGCAAGCCGGAAGGCGAAAAGCGGCCCCCCGTACGGGGCCGACAGGGCGAAGACGAAGAGCGCAAGCAGCCGGCGAAGGTGGGCCGCGTGAGCGGCCCTCAGCAGGAAGACGAAGGGGCCGGCTCTCTTGGGGGGCCTTCGGCCCCCACCTTGTCCTTCGTGGACCTTGGCAAGGTCAAGCAAGAGGAACAGCGGCGACGCTGGTTCGGCGACGCGTACGCGGCTCCCTTGCTGGTGGAGTTCGACTACGACGGCTTGACCGACCGGCTCCAAGAAGCGGGGCAAGAGCCGCCCCCTTTCTGATCAGGCATGACGAAGCCCCGCCCTCTGGTGAGAGCGGGGCCAGTCGAGCGAGGCAGGCTACGCGTCTTGTTCGTCGTCGGCGGTGTGGTTCCACTCCACGGTCATGTAGTCGTCCACGGTCATCTTCGCCGCCTTCTTGAAGCCGTTCGTGTGCATCGTGATCGTGGTGACGAACTTGACCCAGGCTCGACGGACGGGGAGCGGAGTGTTCGGCCAGTCCTGAATCAGGCCAGCGATGCCCGATACGGGGTCGATCGGGGGCAGGCCGGTGACACCGGACAGCTTCTCGTCGACCTCGTCGAGCCTGGCCCGGATCGCCTCGGTACCGGCCGTCATCTGGGACAGGGTGATGGACCCCGACGCGTAGGCCACAGCCAACCCATCGAGCCGTTCCCGCAGGGTCTGCGCTTCCTGGTGAAGGTGGGCCGAGTCGTCTCCCTCCTCCTGTCGAGCGGCGAGGACCCAGGGAAGGAAGTCGGGGAAGACGATCCGCGCCAGGACAGCGTTACCGGCTCGCTTGTCGGCCAGCTCTCGGGGCACGCGTACGTGCTTCTGTCCACAGCGGTAGACCGGGGTCCCTCGGTACATGCCGCCTCGCACGGTATCCCCGCAACGCTCGCACGTGGCCAGACCGGCAAGCAGGGTCTGAGGGGCCGAGCCGGTACGCGCACCGCCCGTGAAGCGCTTGGGGTTCGTCAGTGCCGACACGAGGGCGTAGTGCGTCGCATCATCAAGAATCGCGGGCCACTTGCCCGCGCCCATCACCTCGCCCCGGTAGGTGACCTGAGCGATGTACCGAGGGGAGATGAGCACCTTCTTCACGCCGCCCACGCCCCACCCCTTCGCCTCGCCATCTGCCTCACCCTTCGCCTTGTCGGACGACGAGCGGGGAGCGAGCAGACCGAGGCCGGTCCAGAAGCGAGCGACAGCCGCCAGGGCCTCGCCTTGGAGAACCATCTCGGCACCCTTGCGGATCGCCTCCGCCTCGGCATCGACCACGGTCACGTAGTCGTCTTCGTATCCGAACGTTCGCAAGCCCGCCTTGTGTGGCTTGCCGTTCTTCGCCGCCTGGAGGTTCGACGCCTTCTGCCGTAGCGCCTTCTGCTCACCCTCGTACTCCGCCCAAGCCGTGACCGTCTTGGCCGTGGCCCGACCGGCCGGAGTCGACAGATCAAGATGTCCGGCGTGGATGGCGTGGACGTCGACCCCGAGTGCGATCACTCGCAGCAGGTCTTCCGTCCTGCGCACGAGCCGGTCAGTGTGCCAACAGAGAATCGCGTCCGGCTTGGTCGCCAACAGCCGTTCGAACCCTGGCCGCACCTTGCCCGAGGTGGCGCTGATGTCGTTGTCCGAGATCACCTCTCGTACGGTCCAGCCACGGGCTGCGGCGAACGCCCGGCACTCGTCCTCCTGGCGCTGAACGCCCAACTCGTCGCCATGCTGATCGAGGCTGAGTCGTACGTAGATGGTGACGTCCATCTGTCCTGCCCCCCTTGTTCATGCACGCGGACTCACGTGCCCCAAAGATTCACCACAAGTTCGGCTGGTCGCGCGGCACGGTCGGCGCCGCCGTCTCCGTCAACCTCGCGCTCTACGGGCTGACCGCCCCCTTCGCGGCGGCGCTGATGGACCGCTTCGGTATCCGGCGGGTGGTGGCCACGGCCCTGGTCGTGATCGCGATCGGCTCGGGCCTGACGGTGTGGATGGAGTCCGCCTGGCAACTCATCCTCTGCTGGGGTCTGTTGGTCGGCCTCGGCTCCGGCTCGATGGCGCTGGCCTTCGCCGCCACCGTCACCAACCGCTGGTTCACCGAGCGGCGCGGCCTGGTCACCGGCGTCCTCACCGCCGCCGCGGCCTCCGGACAGCTGATCTTCCTGCCGCTGCTGTCCTGGATCGTGGAGACGTACGACTGGCGCCCCGCGGCCGTCACCGTCGCCCTGGCCGCCCTCGCCGTCGTCCCCTTCGTCTGGCTCCTCCTCCACGACCACCCCGCGGACGTGGGCCAGAAGCCGTACGGCGCCAAGGAGTTCGTGCCCAAGCCGGCCCCCGTGCCCGGCGCCGCCCGCCGCGCGGTCACGGTGCTCCGCTCCGCCGTCCGCAGCGGCCCGTTCTGGCTGCTGGCCGGCACCTTCGCGATCTGCGGCGCCTCGACCAACGGCCTGATCCAGACCCACTTCGTGCCCGCCGCCCACGACCACGGCATGCCGCTGACGGCCGCCGCCTCGCTGCTCGCCGTCATCGGTGTGTTCGACGTGGTCGGCACGATCGCCTCCGGCTGGTTCACCGACCGCTTCGAACCGCGCCGCCTGCTCGCCGTCTACTACGCCCTGCGCGGCGTCTCCCTCCTCTTCCTCCCCATGCTGCTCGCGCCCGGCGTCCACCCGCCGATGATCTTCTTCATCGTCTTCTACGGCCTCGACTGGGTCGCCACCGTCCCGCCCACCCTCGCCCTGTGCCGCGAGCACTACGGCGACGACAGTGCGATCGTCTTCGGCTGGGTCCTCGCCTCCCACCAGGTCGGCGCCGCCCTCGTCGCCTTCCTCGGCGGCGCCGCCCGGGACACCTTCGGCTCCTACGACGTGGTCTGGTACGCCTCGGGCGCACTGTGCGCGGCAGCGGCCCTGATGGCCCTGGTGATCCGCCGCCGCCCGGCGCCGACGCCCGCGCTCTCCTGAGCCCCGTCCCCGTCCCCGTACCTGTCCCCGACCGGGACCGGGACCGGGACCGGGACCGATCCCACCCGCCGCCCCTCGCCCCGAGGCCGGGGCCCGCCCCTCGCCCCCGAGGCCGGGGGCCCCGTCCCGTCCCTCACCCGGGAAGCCGCGAGGTCCGGCCCCCGTCGCTCTTCGTCACGGCCTCGGCGATCCGCTCCGCGTCCAGTGCCAGTTCGCGGAGCATGCCGCTGACGGGGTTGGTGAAGCCGGTGAAGTACAGGCCGGGGGCGTCCCGCGGGGTGCGGGCGCCCCGTACGACCGGTCTGCCGCGGGCGTCGAGCACGCCGAGGTGGCCGACCAGTCCCTCCAGGCCGCGGAGGTAGCCGGTGGCGGCGAGCACCGTGTCCGGTGCGACGCGGGTGCCGTCGGCGAGGCGCACCTTGCCGTCCTCGAAGCCGTCCACGGCGGCCACGACCTCCACCCGGCCGCCGCGCACCGCGTCGGTCAGACCGACGTCCTGCACCGGGATGGCGCCCTCGGCGACCCGGGTGAGGAGCCCGGTGTCCGGGCGGGGCAGCCCGTGCGCCGACAGGTCGGGCGTGCTGATCCTGGCCAGCGGCCGGGCCAGCCGGTCGACGAGGCCGGCCGGCAGCCGCCGTACGAGGACGCCGTTGTACTGGGCGGGCCAGCCGGCCGTCGAGCGGCGCACGATGTGCGGCGCGGTGCGCACGGACAGCCGCACCCTCGCGGCCCCGCCCTCCACCAGGTCCACGGCGATCTCGGCGCCGGTGTTGCCGACGCCGACGACCAGGACGTCCCGGCCGGCGTACGGAGCCGCGTTCCGGTACTCGGCGGCATGCCGGAACTCGCCGGTGTACGTGTCCCGGCCGGGCCAGTCCGGCACGCGCGGGGTGTGGTTGTGGCCGGTGGCGACCACGACCGCGGCGCCGGCCAGCTCGCGGCCCCCGGAGGCGTGCAGCAGCCAGCCGTCCCCGTCGGGGGCGCGCTCGACGCGGAAGACCTCGACGCCGGTGACGATCTCCAGCTTGTGGTGCTCGGCGTACTTCTCCAGGTACCGCACCACGTCGTCCCTGGCCACCCATCGCCCGAAGCGGCGCGGCATCGGCAGGCCGGGCAGGGACGACAGACGGCGGGTGGTGTGCAGGCGCAGCCGGTCGTAGTGGCGCCGCCAGGAGGAACCGACGTGGTCGGCCCGCTCCAGGACGACGGCGCGGATGCCGCGCTTCCTGAGTGCGTGGGCGGCGGCGAGGCCGCCGGGACCGGCGCCGATGACGTACACGGGGCGGTCCGCGGGGTGGGCGGGCTGCGGTTCAGCGGACGCTGTGGAGTCGGCCATGCCGCGAGCGTAATCACGCCCTCGCTTGATGGGTCTCGGTCAAGACCGGAATCGGTTGCGGATCGGTCACGGCCGAGGCCGGCGGACGCGCGGCGACCAGGACGTGGTTCCGGTCCCCGGCCGGCACCGCCCCCGGTCGGATTGAATGGCTCGATGGTCCACACACGCATGCACACCCTCGCCCCCTCCCTCACCGAACCGCAGGGACACGGTCTGCGTCTCCGGCCCTGGGACGCCGGTTCCGACGCCGACGCGCGGATATGGCTGCGCGGCCACCTCGACCCCGAGTTCCGGCGCTGGAACACACCGCTGACGCTGTGGACGGACCTCGGCGGCGCCCGGAAGTCGCTGCGCGCGCGGGCGGTGGAGGCCGGGGAGGGCAGGGCCGCGTCGTTCCGGATCACTGACGCGGTGAGCGGTACGGCGCTGGGCCACATCGGCGTCAACGAGATCAACCGGCCGCTGAGGCTGGCACGGGTCGGCTACTGGGTGCTCCCCGAGGCCCGCGGCCAGGGCGTCGCCACCCGCGCCCTGTTCCTCGCGTCGCGCTGGGCCTTCGCGGAACTCGGCCTGTACCGCCTGGAACTGGGCCACGCGGTGGGCCACGAGGCCTCCTGCCGGATCGCCGAACGCTGCGGCTACGCCCACGAGGGCACGCTGCGCGGGGCGATGTGGGAGGCCGGGCGGCACGACATGTTCCGGGACGCGCACCTGCACGCGCGACTGGCGACGGACGAGGAGCCGGCGGCGCCCGGCCCCCGGTGAGAGCCGCTCAGGGCCACAGCGACCGCGTGTCCCAGCCGCCGTCCTCGGCCCGCCGGTAGGCCAGTCGTACGTGACGGCGGCGGGCTTCCCCCTGGAAGAACTCCACCTCGTCGGGGACCAGCCGGTACAGCGTCCATGACGGGACGGGAGTCTCCGGCTCCCGTCCGGCCCGTTCCCAGGCCTCCTGTGACGCGCGGGCCAGCTCGTCCGGCGAGTCCAGGTCCGCGCTCTGCCGGCCGGTGAGGGCGGCGGCCAGGGCACCGGTCGACCGTGCGCGCAGATCGGCCCGCGCCTCCTCGGCCGGGGCGACGGTGACCGGGCCGCGCAGGCGCACCTGGCGGCCCAGCGCCGGCCAGTAGAAGACGAGGGCGGCGTACGGGCGGGCGGCGAGGTGGCGGCCCTTGCGGCTGTCGGCGTGCGTGGCGAAGGACCAGCCGTCGGCGTCCGCACCGTGCAGCATCACGATGCGGACGTCCGGCAGGCCCCGGGCGTCCGACGTCGCCAGTGACACCGTGTGCGGCTCGCTCTGGCCGGCCGCCACCGCGTCGGCGAACCACCGCGTGAACAGGGGCAGGGGGTCGCCGGGCGCGGTGGCCGGGTCGAAGGGCGGCAGTTCGGTGACCGCGGGATCCCACACCCGCAGTGACCTCAGCAGTTCGTGCAGATCGGTTCCCATGCCCCGATTGTCACGGGTGCCGGGGGATCACACCGTGCCGAGGTCCGAGGAGACCCAGCGTTCGGGGCGCATCCGGACGATGACCTGATCTCCGTGGTCCGCGGAGGCGAAGGCGACGTAGCCCTCGACCTTCTCGGCCGGCAGGTAGCGGGCGGCCAGCTCCCGCAGACGTTCCTCGGTGGCGGTGGCCGTCTCGACGACCGGCCCCTCCACCGACACGTACCGGATGGTGGGCTCCAGCCGGTCGACCATCAGGGAGAACCGGCCCGCCGCCTTGATCAGCTCGTTCTTGCGGCTGTCGAGCCCGGTCATGATCCAGACGTCGCCGCCGGGCTCGTACTGGTACCAGATCGGCACGGTCAGCGGGGCCCGGCCCGATCCCGCGTCGACCGCGAGCGCGGCGATGTGGGGCTCGGCCAGGAACTTCTCACGCTCTTCGCGGGTCAGGGCCATTGCGGTCTCCTCCAGCGGGTACGGACGTCGGTGCTGAGCACAACACCGGCCGGGCGGGCGGCTGTTCCCCGTTCGAGGGACATCCGCCGGGACGTCGGGGCATCCGCCGGGGCGATGGTGGGCCCGGGTGCCGTGGGGCCGGACTCGGGGCGCTGGTCTTCGTGTCGACGCGGCGGGAGGGCCGGGAGACGGTCGCCGAGTCCGAGCGGGCGGTCGGCGAGGCGGCGGAAGCGGCGGAAGCGCGGCGGCTGACTTCGACGCCGGTGATGAGGCACGTGGTACGGGACCGGCCGCCACCGGCGTAACGCGGTGCGAGGTGCCACCTGCGAGGTGCTGGGTACGTGGTGCGAGGTACGTGGTGCGAGATGCGAGGTGCGAGATGCGAGGTACGTGATGCGTGGTGCGAGGCGGAGATGACAGGTTGCCGGGCGTGCTACTTGGCGGGTTTCTTGCCGGTGACGCCCAAGTACATCAACAGGGCCAGGTTCGGCCTGAGTTCGGACTGCTTGACGCCCCAGGAGGAGAAGCCCTTCTGGTGCGAGGCCGCGCCGGCGAGCATCACGACCAGTGAACCGGCGATCGCCGCGGGGCTCACGTCCTTGTCGACCTTGCCCTTGGCCTGCAGTTCGGCGACCGAGTCCGCGAGGGAGGAGTTCACGGAGTTGAGGATCTTCATGCGGATCTTGGCGAACCGTTTGTCCCCCTCCGCCGCGCCCAGGTCGATGACGCGGAGAATCGCCTCGTTCTTCCGCCAGAACTCCATGAATCCGTCGACGAGTTCCTGTGCCGTCTGCCAGCCGGCCTTGCCGACCCAGGAGCGGCCCGCCGTCAACTCGGCCAGTTGGGAACTCTCCGCGGCCATGTGCTCGGCGATCTCCAGGACGGCGCCCTCGACGTCCGGGAAGTACTGGTAGAAGGTCGCGGGCGAGGTGCCGGCCTTGCGGGCGACATCGATGACTTTGACATCGCGATAGGGGGAGGAGCTGAGCATGTCGCTGAGGCAGTCGAGCAGTTTCTGCCGGGTCGCCTGCCCACGTCGACCGGCCACGCGGCCGTCGACGGTACGCACTTGTCCTGTCATGACGTCAGCTTACCGACGGGTGATCCGAGCGCGATTCGGCCGACTGCAAATGGGGTGCGAGGGCGGAGAGAGGCTGGTGTGCCTGGTCTGCGCGGTGCGGGCGACGCGGCTACTTTGACGGCATGGCCGAAAACGGAGCATCCGCGAAGCGGACATCCAGCGACCCGGGCGACGCGTCCGCGCCCCCGGAAGGCGTCCCCTGCTGGGTGGACGCGCAGCTCTCCGACGTGGCGGCGGGCAAGCGCTTCTACGGCGAGCTCTTCGGCTGGACCTTCCGGGAGGTGGAGGAGGACACGGCCGAGGGGGCGGAAGGCGGGACCGTGTGGGCGTGGCTGGACGGCGCTCCCGTCGCCGCGCTGACCCGCAAGACGGACGGCCGGATGCCCACCGTGTGGTCCGTGTACTTCCACACCCCCGACGCCGCGGCACTGGCCGAGCGGATCCGGGCCGGCGGCGGGCAGGTCGTCACCCCGCCCCACCCGGTCGGCGGCCTCGGCACCACCGCGCTCGCCGCCGATCCCGAGGGTGCCGTCTTCGCCCTCTGGCAGCCGGCCCGTCACCCGGGCTTCGGGCGCCGGCGCCGGCCGGGCACCTTCGCCTGGGCCGAGCTGTACACCCGGGACACCGAGGCCGCCAACGCCTTCTACGGCGACCTCTTCCGCGACGCCCTCTTCGGCCCGGACGCCGCCCCCGACTTCGGCCGCGCCCCGGTCTCCGACGTCTTCCCCGCCGAGATGCCGCCGCACTTCCTCGTCCACTTCCGGGTCGAGGACTGCGAGGCCGCGCTCGGTACGGTGGTCCGGCTCGGCGGGCGGGTGCGGGTGCCGCCGTTCGAGACGTCGTACGGGCGGGTGGCCGTGGTCTCGGACGGGCAGGGGGCGTCGTTCGCGCTGCTGCGGCGCTGAGCGGGCCCGGCGAGCGCGGTCCGTGCCCGGGATGGGGTGAGACACCCTGATTGTCCTCAGGTTCGCCACCAGCGCCTCGGGCAGGAAGAATCGGGGTGCGTGGCGCCACGGAGGTGCGGTGGTGAGACGCTGCACTTCGGTCGCGGACATATGTGGGTGGCGCGGCCCGTACGGGGAGGTGGCAGGCAAGTGGTGGATCAGCTGACGCAGCACGATCCGCGGCGGATCGGGCCGTTCGAGGTGCTGGGGCGGCTCGGCGCCGGCGGCATGGGGCTGGTCTATCTCGCGCGCTCGGCTTCCGGCCGGCGGGTGGCGATCAAGACGGTCCGGACGGAGCTGGCCGAGGACCAGCTGTTCCGCGTCCGCTTCACCCGCGAGGTGGAGGCGGCCCGCGCGGTCTCCGGTTTCTACACGGCGGCGGTGGTCGACGCCGACCCGCGCGCGGCGGTCCCGTGGCTGGCCACGGCCTACGTCCCCGCGCCCTCCCTCGAGGAGATAGTGAACGAGTGCGGGCCGCTCCCGGCCCAGGCGGTGCGCTGGCTGGCGGCGGGCGTCGCGGAGGCGCTCCAGTCGATCCACGGCGCCGGGCTCGTCCACCGCGACCTCAAGCCGTCCAACGTCCTCGTCGTCGAGGACGGCCCCCGGGTGATCGACTTCGGTATCGCGTCCGGCGTCTCGAACACCCGTTTGACGATGACGAACGTCGCCGTCGGCACCCCCGCCTACATGTCCCCGGAACAGGCGAAGGACTCCCGCAGCGTCACCGGCGCCAGCGACGTGTTCTCGCTCGGCTCCATGCTGGTCTTCGCCGCCACCGGGCACCCGCCCTTCCACGGCGCCAACCCGGTCGAGACGGTCTTCATGCTGCTGCGTGAGGGCCCCGACCTCGAAGGCCTCCCGGACGAGCTGCGTCCGCTCATCGACTCCTGCATGCAGATGGAGGCGACCGGCCGCCCCAACCCCGCCGACCTCCAGTCCCAGCTCGCCCCGCACCTGTTCGGCTCGGGCTCCGACGACAGCGGTACCGCGTCGGCGTGGCTGCCCGAGCGGGCGGTGAGCCTGATCGAGGGCCGCCGGGGCGGCCGCACCGCGGTCAAGCTCGCCACGACGGCCGGCGGCCGGGGCGGCGGAGGTGCCGGAGGCGCGGGCGCCGGTGGCCCGGCCGGCGCCCGGCCCGCGGTCCCCGCGCCTCCGCTCCCGCCCCCGCCCTCGCACGACCCCGTCGTACCGCCGCCGCCCGTGCACGCACCGCCGGTGCCCGCGCCCGTCGGCGCGCCCGACACCGGCCCGGTGCGGCTGGCCGGCGTCTCCGTACCCATCGGCCCGGGCCCGCGCGTCGCCGACATGCGCTCCTCGGCCGTCGCGGCACCTCCGCCGGAGTCCGCCCTCGCCGCGTCCTGGTCCCGCCCCCGCCCCGGCGTCAACGGCGCCGACCCCGCCGTACCGGCGGCGGCCCCGCCCGCCCCCACCGCGGCCCCCGAGGCGTCACCGGCCGGCTGGCGCCCCTGGCGCTTCCGCATGTCCAACGACGTCTGGGGCACGCCGTCCGTCGCCGGGGACCTCGTCTACGTCACCTCCTTCGAGGTGCACGCACTGGACGTGGCCACCGGGCGCCGCCGCTTCAAGACCCGGGACGTCGCCTGGTCGATGGCGGTCGCGGACGGCCGTATCCACGCCTCCGACGGCCCCACCCTCTACGCCCTGGACGCCCGCGAGGGCGCCGACCTGTGGCGCGTCCAGACCGACGCCTGGGTGTACTCCCTCCAGGCCGACCGGGGCACGGTCGTCACCGCCACCCGCGGCGGCGGCGTCCAGGCCTACGAGTCCTCGGGCGGCCAGAAGCTGTGGGAGATCACCGGCGCCCAGAGCGACTTCGAGTCCCCGGAGGCGGGCGCGGCGCTCCACGACGGCACGGTGTACGTCTGGCAGGACGCCCGGCTGCGCGCCCTGGACGCCCGTACCGGCGACGAGCGCTGGTCGTACCCGATCGGCGACGCCGCCTCCTGCGGCGGGGTTCCGGTCCGTGTCGCCCACGCCCCCGACGGCTATGTCTACGTCTGTGCCGGCACCCGGGTCCTCGCCCTGGAGGTCGCCTCCGGCCACGTCCGCTGGCACTTCGAGGCCCCGGCGGTCTTCCTGGCCCCGCCCGCCTTCGTGCCCGGCCCCGCGGTGACCGGCGGCGGCGTCTACCTCGCCGACTACCTCGGCACGGTCTACGCCCTCGACGCCACCGACGGCCGCGACCGCTGGCGCATCGCGACCGAGGCCCGTTCCTCCACCGACCCGGTCCTGGTGGCCGCCGGCCACGTCCACGTGGGCAGCGGCAAGGGCCTCTACACGCTCGACGCGGTCACCGGCACGCCCAAGTGGCGCTTCCAGGCGGGCGGCGACATCGTCGGCGCCCCTGCGGTGGCCGAGGGCCGCATCCACTTCGGCTCCACGGACCATCTCCTCTACACCCTCAAGGCCGACGACGGCCGCCTCCGCTGGAAGCTGGCCACCGGCGGCGAGATCACCGGCTCCCCGGTCGTCCGTGACGGAATCGTGTACGCGTGCAGCAAGGACCGCTGTGTGTACGCGCTCGACGCGGAGAAGGGCACGGGAACGGCCCGCACGACCTGACCGACGTCCGGGGGCTCCGGCCGGACCGGTGCGCGTACCCGGGCCGGGTGCGGACGCACGTCGGCCGCGGCGGCTCCCCTCCGCGCCGCCGCGGCCGATCCCCGTGCGGGAACAGGGTCTACTTGCCGTCGCCGCCCAGGGCGGGCGGCGTGGGCATCTGGTTGTCCATCGTGACGATGGGCTCGCCCTTCGCCGGCGGCGTGGGCATCTGGTTGTCCAACGCGACGACGGGCTCGCCGTCCACCGGCGGCGTGGGCATCTGGTTGTCCAGCGGCTTGGCGGGCGTGGCCTTCTGCTCGCTCATCGATTCGTGCTCCTCTGCAACGACGAGGTCGGGTGCGGAACGCCCGCCCAGTAGCTCCCCCGAGGGCCGCTGGGCGGGCGTTCGGAGCCGAACACTAACCCGGTCGGCTCCCCTGTGACCGTCTGCCCCCCGACGCGACGGTCTGGCGTTGGGAAGCATGCCGGAGGGAGATAAACGAACGCTGAACGCCGACGTTTCGCCCGCCCGACGCCGCGTAGCCCAGCCCGCGTAGCCCAGCCCGCGTCGCTCAGGCCGCGTCGGCGGGCGCCAGCAGGGTGCGTACCTCGTCGGCCTCCGAGGCGCTGTTCTCCTCGTAGAGCTTGAGGGCCTCACGCCAGCACGCCCGGGCCCGGTCGGCCTGCCCCAGCGCGGAGAGCGACCGGCCGAGGAGCGTCAGGACGTTGCCGCGCATCCGGTCGCCTCCGATGCACCCGATGACGAGGGCCTGTTCGGCGTGCTGGGCCGCCTGGGCGGGGCGGTGCGCGGCGATGTGCGCCTCGGCGACCCTGAAGTGCGTGGTCCCTTCCCACAGACGCTGCCGGTGGTCCACGAAGATGGTCAGTGCCTCGTTGAACTGGTTCAGGGCCTCGGTGGACCGCCCGGCCTGGGTGAGGGCCATACCGAGGGCGTAGTGGCCGTTGGCCAGGCGCATCGTCCTGCCCAGTTCCGCGAGCAGGGTGAGCCCGTCCCTGGCGATACCGACCGCCTTGCCGACGTTGCCCATGGCCAGGTGGGCGCGCGACAGGTTGAACGACGTCGTCGCCTCGCCCGCCCGGTTGCCCGCCTGGCTGAAGCCCCGGATGGCCTGGTCGAAGAAGGCCTTGCCGTCGGAGTACCGGTGCTGATGCAGCGAGATGAGGCCCCGGTCGTTGGCGGCCCAGCTGCCCGCCGCGACATCCCGCGCGCCGGCCGCCCGCTCCATGGCGATCCGCGCCTCCTCCGCCGCCTGGTGGATGCGGCCGGACACGAGCAGCACGTTGGTGAGGGTCGTCCGCGCCCGTCCTTCCGTACGGAGGTCGCCGGCGGCCCGGGCGGCCTCGGACACGGCGATGGCCGTGGCCTCGTACTGACGGGAGTTGGCGCCGGACTCGGCCAGGTCCTTGGCAGCCCACAGGAGGTCCACTCCGCGCCGCAGCCTGTCCGTGTCCGCCGACTGCCGTACGCAGGCCAGCAGGGACTCGCCTTCGGTGTAGAGCCAGTCCAGGGCGGCCGTCCCCTCGGCGAAGCGCAGTCCTTCGTGCCGCGTCGGTTCCAGGTGGTCCACCAGGCGGTCCCCCGGACGCTCCATCGCGTAGATGCCCGCCGCCGTGGCCAGGTAGAAGTCCAGCAGCCGCGACAGCGCCGCCCCCCGCTCGCTCGGCGGATGCTCGTCCCGTTCGGCGCACGCACGCGCGTAGAGACGTACGAGATCGTGGAAGCGGTAGCGGCCCGGCGCCGCCGATTCGAGCAGGGACGTGTCCACCAGGGACTCCAGCAGGTCCTCGGTGTCCTGTGCCGGAAGGTCCAGTACCGCCGCTGCCGCCGCGAGGGAGATGTCCGGGCCGTCGGCCAGCCCGAGCAGCCTGAAGGCCCGCGCCTGGGCCGGCTCCAGCTGGCCGTAGCCCAGCTCGAAGGTGGCCTTGACGGCCAGGTCGCCGGCCTGGAGTTCGTCCAGGCGGCGGCGTTCGTCCGCCAGTTTCGCGGCGAGGACCGAGACCGTCCACGTGCGGCGGGCCGCCAGCCGGGACGCCGCGACGCGGATCGCCAGCGGCAGGAAGCCGCAGGCCCCGGCCACGTCCAGCGCCGCCTGCCGTTCCGAGGCCACCCGCTCCTCGCCCACGATCTTCGTGAAGAGCGCCAGCGCCTCGTCGGGCGACATCACGTCCAGGTCGACCAGATGAGCCCCGGCGAGGTCCACCATCCGCACCCGCGCCGTCACCAGCGCCGCGCACCCCTCCGTGCCGGGCAGCAGCGGGCGTACCTGTGCGGCGTCCCGGGCGTTGTCGAGCAGGACGAGGACGCGGCGGCCGTCCAGGACGGAGCGGTAGAGCGCCGCGCGTTCCTCCAGGGAGTCCGGGACGGCCGAGTCGGGTGTGCCCAGGGCGCGCAGGAAGGAACCCAGTACCGTCTCGGGTTCCGCCGCCCGCGCGCCCGCGCCCTGGAGGTCGACGTACAGCTGTCCGTCCGGGAAGGCGGCCCGCGTCTGGTGGGCGACGTGCACCGCGAGGGTCGTCTTGCCGACGCCGCCTATGCCGGCCAGTGCCGAGACCGCCATCACGCGGCCGTTGCCGTCCCCGGAGGCCGACGACAGTACGCCGCTCAGCTCGCGGACGAAGGACGCGCGTCCCGTGAAGTCCGGGACGGTGGCGGGAAGCTGGGCCGGCCGGAGCGGGGCCGCCGCCGTCTGCGCGGCCGGGGCCGGCGGTTCGGCGAGGCCCGGGTCGGCCTGGAGGATGCGCTGCTGGAGTTCCTGGAGACCGGGGCGCGGGTCGACGCCGAGTTCGTCGGCCAGCAGGCGCCGCGTGTCCGCGTAGACGGCGAGGGCCTCCGCCTGGCGTCCGCTGCGGTACAGGGCCAGCATCAGCAGCTCGCGCGGGCGTTCCCGCAGCGGGTGTGCCGCCGTGAGCGCCGTCAGCTCCGAGACCGCCTCCGCGTGACAGCCCTGTTCCAGGTCCATGTCGAGGCAGCTTTCGAGGAGTTGGAGCCGCCATTCCTCCAGGCGGACGCGCTGCGCCTCGGCGTACGGGCCCGGGACGCCGGCCAGTACCTCGCCGTCCCACAGCGCCAGCGCGCGGCGCAGTACGTCACGCGCGTGGCACAGGTCCCCGGCGCCGCGCGCCTTCTCGGCCTCGGCCGACAGGTCCTGGGCGGCGGTCAGGTCCAACGCCGCCTCGTCCAGGCCCCGTACGGCGTACCCGCCCGATTCGCTCACCAGGACACCGGGGTCCAGGACCTTCCGCAGCCGCGACGCGTACGTACGTACCGCCGCCAGCGCCTGCGACGGCGGTTCCTCGCCCCACAGGGCGTCGATCAGCTCGGACGCCGTCGCCGTACGGCCCTCGCGGAGCAACAGGGCGGCCAGCAGGGCGCGCTGCTGGGGGGAGCCGGTGGCCAGCGGTTCGCCGCCGCGCCAGGCGCGTACCGGTCCGAGCACGCCGAAACGCAGCGCCGCCGGCTTGTCCGGTTCCGCCGGGGATCCGGGACGCCGCTGCTCCGGTACGCGCGGTACACCGTCCATGCAGTCCCCCTAGACATCCTGAGCAACCACGCCAGTTTGCCTTGCTCATGCCGACCTCGTCAGCCGTGGGAGACGCCGATCACAGGTCCCTCACGTGGCTCCCCGGCTCTCCAGGTCCACCCGCACCGTCAGCAGGCCCGTCCCCACGCCCATGGCCCGCACCGCCAGGCTGTTGAGCCGGGGCAGACGCCGCAGCCGCGCGACCGGATCGTCGTCGGCCAGGGGGTGGGCCGTTCCCGTGTACCAGCGGCCCCTGACCCGCACGCGTACCCGCGGATCGGCCCGGATGTTGCGGACGTACTGGGAGCGCTCGCCGAACTCCGACACCAGCCAGAAGGAGTCCCCGACCCGCCGCCCGCCCACCGGCGTGCGGCGGGGCAGGCCGGAGACGCGTCCGGTGGTCTCCAGCAGGGTCTGGCCCGGCAGGCGGCGTACGACGGCGTTGAGACGGCGCTGGAGGGCCGTGACGGCCCGGTACTTCCTCTCGGCGCTCTTGGCGCTCTCGGAACTCTTGGCGCTCTCGGAACTCTTGGCGTTCTTGGCGCCTCTGACGTTCTTGGCGCTCTCGGCGTTCTCGGCGGAGGACGACATCGACATCGTTCGTTCACGCTCCCGTCTCGTGTGCCTCCATGTTCCCCGGAGACCCTCGGGGGAAGGGAGAGGGCAGGGCCGAGAGACGGGTGGTGCCGGCGTGCGGGTCGTGACCTGGAATCTGTGGTGGCGGTTCGGGCCGTGGGCCGAGCGGCGGAAGGCGATCCTCGACGTGCTGCGGGAGCTGCGGCCCGACGTCGTCGGTCTCCAGGAGGTCTGGGCCGCCGCCGACGGCGCGAACCTCGCCGAGTGGCTGGCCGGCGAACTCGGCCTGCACTGCGTCTGGGCCGCCTGCGAGGCCCCCGAGCGGTGGCAGCGACGGATCGGGGACGACACGGTCGGCATCGGCGCCGCGGTGCTCAGCCGCTGGCCTGCCGTGGAGCGGGCTGCGCTGCGGCTGCCCGTCCCCGAGGAGCTGGACGACGGCCGCCTGGCGCTGTACGCCCGGCTGGACGCGCCGGGCCACCCCGTCCCCTTCTTCACCGCCCACCTGACCTCGGGCGGCCACGCCTCCGCCGTGCGCCGCGAACAGGTCGCGGCGCTCTCGGACTTCGTCGCCGCGCACCGCCACGGCACCGGCTTCCCGCCCGTCGTCACCGGCGACCTCAACGCCCGCCCCGAGTCGCCGGAGGTCAGCCTCCTGCGTGCGGGCGGCCTCCAGGACGCCTGGGAGTGCGCCGGCCCGTCGGCCCCGTCCGCGACCTGGGACGGGGCCAACCCGTACATCCCCGGCGGGCCGGTGCCGGGCGCGCGGATCGACTACGTCCACGTGGGGCCGCCCGGCCCGGACGGACTCGGCCGCGTACACGCCGTGCGGCGGGCGGGCGACGGCCCCGTGGGCGGCGTGTGGCCCTCCGACCACGCGGCGGTCGTCGCGGACCTGGCGGGGCCCGGCGGCCCGGAGGCTACCGCCCCAGGAAGAGGGGATTCGTGAACGCCGCCAGCGCCCCCGGCAGGGGCCCCGCCGCCTCGTGGCGCAGTTCCGCCCGTACGTACGCCGCGTAGGACGCGGTCGTGCGCCACTCGACGACGTCCGAGCCGGACACCGGCAGCGGCGCACTGGTGAACAGCACGCCCTGGTCCGTGACGAAGCGCACCGTGCAGCGCGGCGCGCCCGTCACCTCCAGGCGGACGGTGACCGGGGTGTCGTCGTCCACGCGCAGCCGTTCGCCGATCCCGGCGTGCTCGCCCCGGCCGCCGGAAGCGGTGAAGGCCAGCGACACCTGCGCCGACTCGGCGACGTACGACCGTCCGGCCCGGATGCCCTCCTGGATCGCCTCCCGGGTCAGGTCGTCGGCGAGGACGACGGTCTGCGGGCGGCCGATCACGTCCGGGGCGCGGTGGGAGTCGCTGCTGCCCATCGCCGGGAGCCAGCCCCGCCCGTCGCGCCCGTCGCGCACGGAGGCGACCAGCATGGCGTCCCAGTCGGCCAGCGCCACCTCGTCGTCGGGCGTGTAGGCCCCGTTCCACACCTCGACGGCGTCCGCCTCCCCGAACCCGAACTTCCAGTTGCAGCCGATGCAGGTGGCGTGCGGATGGGCCGGGACGACCAGACCGCCGGCGCGGCGGATCTGCCGGGCGAAACGGCCGAAGCGGTTGTCACGGGCCCGGTAGCGCCAGTCGACGAAGGTGCCGGGATCGGTGCCGAGGGCGACGACGTGGCCGTTGCGGGTCGTCACCTCCTCGCCGAGCAGGATCAGCAGGTCGTCACCGGCCTCCTTCGCCCAGTGCGCGTGCGCCGAGTGCGTGTTGTGCTCGGAGGAGTTGATGAAGTCCAGTCCGGCCCCGCGCGCGAGCGCCGCGATCTCCGCGAGGGTGAAGCGGCCGTCGGAGTACTCGGAGTGCAGGTGGCAGTCGCCCCGGTACCAGGCACGCCCCCGCCCCCTGGCGCGCTCGGGCGGATACACCGGCCGTACGGCCGCGCTCTCCTCCCCGTACGTCAGCGTGACCGTGATCTCGTACGACAGTCCCCGCGGCGCCACCGTGTACGGGCCGAGGGCGATGTGCCACACCCCCGCCCGCACCGGCCCGGGGAGGTAGCCGGGGGTCGCGTCGTCCGCCCGTACGAAGAACTCCGTGCGCGCCCCGCCCGACCAGCCCCGGAAACCCCGGCCGCCGAGGTCGGTGCCGCGCTCGTCGAAGAGGCCGATGTCCAGGGCGTTGCCCTGGGTGCCGGCCGGGACGTCGGGGCGGTCGTAGGTGTAGGCGACATGGATCTCCCGGACGCCGTCCGGGACTTCGACGGGTACGTACACGAAGTCGGGCGAGCCGGTGGGCAGGGTGCCGCGCACCGTTCTCGTCCGCCGCTCCCGCGGTGCCGCCGAGGCGAAGCTCACGCTTCCCAACGTAAGCGCCGCGGCGGCTCCCGTCACGAACACCGCGCGTCTGCCGATTCCGGCGTGGTCGTCCTCGCACATGCTGCTGCTCCCAGGTGTCGTCAGTGACATGACATCGGTGGTGCGGGGTGGTGCGGGGTGGTGCGGGGTGGTGCGTGCAACCCTCGTATTGAGCCGTGAACTCCCGTGCAAGGAAAGGGGTTCGCCGGATTGAGAGCGGGAGTCCGCGCGGTGGGGGGAGCGGGTCGCCGGGCACGGGGAAACGGGACCGCGGGCGCGTGGGGGCCGGGGCCGCCGCGGTGGGACGGCCAAGACCGCCAGGGCGGGAAGAAGCGCGACCGCCGAGGCCGGCCGGTGGGAGGGCCCCGCGTCCTGATCACGCCGCTCGTATGCTCGAAGGATGACGACTTCCGCGACCCCCGGAACCGGACCCGCCGACCCCACGGGCCCCACCGAGAACTCCCTGCGCCGCGCCCTCAAACGCGCGCGGGACGGCGTCGCCCTCGACGTGTCCGAGGCCGCGGTGCTGCTCCAGGCACGCGGCGAGCACCTCGACGCCCTCACCGCGTCCGCCGCCCGGGTCCGGGACGCGGGCCTGGAGGCCGCCGGGCGCCCCGGCGTCATCACCTACTCGAAGAGCGTCTTCATCCCGCTGACCCGCCTGTGCCGGGACAAGTGCCACTACTGCACCTTCGTCACCGTCCCCGGCAAGCTGCGCCGCGAGGGCCACGGGATGTTCATGTCCCCCGACGAGGTCCTCGACATCGCCCGGCGCGGCGCCGCCCTCGGCTGCAAGGAAGCCCTGATCACCCTCGGCGACAAGCCCGAGGACCGCTGGCCGGAGGCGCGCGAGTGGCTCGACGCGCACGGCTACGACGACACGATCGCCTACGTCCGCGCCATCTCGATCCGCGTCCTGGAGGAGACGGGCCTCCTCCCGCACCTCAACCCCGGCGTCATGACCTGGACGGACTTCCAGCGCCTCAAGCCGGTCGCCCCCTCCATGGGCATGATGCTGGAGACCACCGCGACCCGCCTGTGGTCCGAGCCCGGCGGCCCCCACCACGGCTCCCCGGACAAGGAACCGGCCGTACGCCTGCGCGTCCTGGAGGACGCCGGACGCTCCTCGGTCCCCTTCACCTCCGGAATCCTGATCGGCATCGGCGAGACCTACGAGGAGCGCGCCGAGTCGCTCTTCGCCCTCCGCAAGGTCTCCCGCGCCTACCACGGCGTCCAGGAACTGATCATCCAGAACTTCCGCGCCAAGCCGGACACGGCGATGCGCGGCATGCCCGACGCGGAACTGGACGAACTGGTCGCCACGGTGGCCGTCGCCCGCCTCCTCATGGGCCCGTCCGCCTGCCTCCAGGCCCCGCCCAACCTGGTGGACTCGGAGTACGAGCGTCTGATCGGCGCCGGCATCGACGACTGGGGCGGTGTCTCCCCGCTCACCATCGACCACGTCAACCCCGAGCGCCCCTGGCCGCGGATCGACGAACTCGCCGAGAAGTCCCGCACGGCCGGCTTCGAACTCCGCGAACGCCTCTGCGTCTACCCGGAGTTCGTCCAGCGCGGCGAGCCCTGGCTGGACCCGCGCCTGCGCCCGCACGTGGCGGCCCTCGCCGACCCGGCCACCGGCCTGGCCCGAGCGGACGCGACGGTCGAGGGCCACCCGTGGCAGGAGCCGGACGAGGCGTTCACCGCGACCGGCCGCACCGACCTGCACACGACCATCGACACCGAGGGCCGTACGTCGGACCGCCGCGACGACTTCGACGAGGTGTACGGCGACTGGGGCGCCCTGCGCGAGGCCGCCGTCCCCGGCATGGCACCGGAGCGCATCGACACCGACGTACGCCAGGCCCTGGCGACGGCGGCCGACGACCCGACGAAGCTCACCGACGACGAGGCCCTCGCCCTGCTGCACGCCGACGGACCGGCGCTGGACGCCCTGTGCAAGGTGGCCGACGACGTGCGCAAGTCCGTCTCGGGCGACGACGTCACCTACATCGTCACCCGGAACATCAACTTCACCAACGTCTGCTACACCGGCTGCCGCTTCTGCGCCTTCGCCCAGCGCCGCACGGACGCCGACGCGTACACGCTCTCCCTGGAGCAGGTCGCCGACCGCGCGCAGCAGGCCTGGGACGTGGGCGCGGTCGAGGTCTGCATGCAGGGCGGCATCCACCCGGACCTGCCGGGCACCGCCTACTTCGACATCGCGAAGGCCGTCAAGGAACGCGTCCCCGGCATGCACGTGCACGCCTTCTCCCCGATGGAGGTCGTCAACGGCGCGACCCGCACCGGAATGTCCATCCGCGAGTGGCTGAGCGCGGCGAGGGAAGCCGGCCTGGACTCGATCCCGGGCACGGCGGCGGAGATCCTCGACGACGAGGTCCGCTGGATCCTGACCAAGGGCAAGCTGCCCACGGCGACGTGGATCGAGGTCGTCGAGACCGCCCACGAACTGGGCATCCGCTCCTCCTCCACGATGATGTACGGCCACGTCGACCAGCCCCGCCACTGGCTGGGTCACCTGCGCACCCTCGCCGGCATCCAGCAGCGCACGGGCGGCTTCACGGAGTTCGTGACGCTCCCCTTCATCCACACCAACGCACCGGTGTACCTGGCCGGCATCGCGAGGCCGGGTCCCTCCATGCGGGACAACCGCGCGGTCACGGCGATGGCCCGCCTCCTCCTGCACCCGCACATCCCCAACATCCAGACAAGCTGGGTGAAACTGGGCACGGAGGGTGCGGCGGAGATGCTCCGCTCCGGCGCGAACGACCTGGGCGGCACCTTGATGGAGGAGACGATCTCCCGCATGGCCGGCTCGTCGTACGGCTCGTACAAGTCGGTCAAGGACCTGATCGCGGTCGCGGACGCGGCGGGCCGCCCGGCGAAGCCCCGCACGACGCTGTACGGCCCGGTGACCGAGGAGCGGCAGCGGGCGGCGACGGCGTCGGACGGTCACCTGCCGGAGCTGCTGCCGGTACTGGACTGACTCCCGGGGAGGCGTAGGGGCACGGGCCGCCCGCAGTACGATGATCGGGCCCCCGGTGTGTCGGGGTTCTCGTAGCTGAGGAGATGCGTGCCCGTGCCAGCCCGACTTCCCTCGTGGGCCTGGGTCTCCGGTCTGACCGTGGGGGCGATCGCGGCGGTGACCGTCCTGGCCGTACAGGCGGACCAGGGCCCCCACCCCACCGCCACGGTCGCCAAGCCGAGCCCTTCGGTGTCGGCGGACGCGCAGCCGACCCCGAAGGAGACCGCGCCGGCCCCGGTACCGGACGGCTCCGGCACCGGGCGGCGCATCGTCTACTCGCTCGACCAGAAGCGGGTCTGGCTGGTCGACGCGAGCGACGCCGCTCGGCGGACGTTCACGGTGTGGCCGGGCACGGTCAGCCCCGACCCGGGCACCTACACGGTCGGCACCCGCGCCGAGGGGGCCACGACCGGCTCCGACGGTGTGCAGATCGAGCAGATCGTCTATTTCGCCCAGGAGGACGGCGTCTCGGTCGCCTTCTCCAACGCCGTGGACGGCTCCTCGCCCCCGCCGCCCGTCTCCGGTGCGAAGACGGGCGGCATACGGTTGCAGAAGGCCGACGGCACGGCGGTCTGGGCGTTCGCGACGAGTGGCACGAAGGTCACGGTCGTCGGCTAGCGTCCGCCTCTCCGAACGGCAGGTGCGCGACGATCAGCACGACGCCGCTCAGCAGGAACACCCGCGTCGCCGCCTCCAGGCCGTTCCAGTCCGCCGACTGCCACATCGCGAACCACTCCCCGCCGATTCCGATGAACCCGGCCCCGAAGAGCAGCATCAGCATGAGCGTGCCGTACGTGGTCATGCGCCGTGCGGGGGCGTGGTCACGGCGTATCCACAGCCAGGTCGCGTAGATCAGCACCAGTGCGGCCGCCGTCTCCCACACGATGATGGCGACGTAGGCGGCGTCCTGGAGGCCCTTGCTGGTGATCGCCCGCCACATCAGGTCGTCGTCCTTGAACGTCGTGTCCATCGCGAGGACATGACGTACGAAGTCCTGGTTGGTGCCGAAGTCGGTGATGTTCCCGAAGGCGACCAGGGCGATGTAGAGGGCGAGGATCGCGGTCAGGACGGTCGCCGCGAGAGGAAGGGTACGTGGGGTGTTGGACATGGCAGCACTATCCCGCACCGCGTGAGCCCCCATGGCGTGGAACCGCTATGCCGGCCGCCTGCCGGTGAAGGCGACGAAGCGGGCCCATGAGTCGTCCGTGAACGCCAGCCGGTCGCCCGACCTGTTCTTGGAGTCGCGGACGTGGATGGTGGCGTCAGCGGGGGCTATGGCGATCTCGACGCAGTCGGGACCGTCGTTGCTGCTGTAGCTGCTCTTGAACCACTCCAGGGCGGAGGTCATGTCTCTTCTCCCATGACTTTCTCGATGAAGGCCAGTGACTCACGGGGTGCGAGAGCCTGCGCCCGGATCATTCCATAGCGCATTTCCAGGATTTGCACGTCCCGGGGGTCGCTGATGAGGTGACTGTGCAGCTGGGCCTCCAGGTGCCCGAGTGTCTTTCCGTCCCGGAGTTTCAGCAGTCGGAGCGATCCGGCCATCCCCGCGTGATCCTCCCGGTCTGTCGGCATCACTTGGATCTCGACGTGCCTCAACCTGCCGATTTCCAGGAGGTGTTCGAGCTGTTTCCGCAGCGTCATTCTGCCCCCGAGCGGGCGTCGCAGCGTCACCTCTTCCTGCACAAAGGTGAGCTGCGGGTGGGGGACACGCTCGAAGACGGCCTTCCGCGCCATGCGGGCCGAGACGTAGCGGTCGACTTCCTCCTCGGTGTATGCCGGGCGGCGCATCGCGTACAGGGCGCGCGTGTACTCGGGTGTCTGCAACAGCCCGTGGATGTGGTGGCCCGCGTAGGCTCCCAATTCGACCGCCTCGTCCTCCAGCAAGGCCAGGTCCCGCACCTTCTTCGGGTAGCGGGCCTTCTCCACGTCCTCCTTCATGGTCGCGAGTTTTCCGCCCGCGCCCAGTACCTCGTCGGCCTTGTCCAGGAAGTCCGGCTTCGGTACCCGGCGTCCGCGCTCGACCGACGACACCATGTCCTCGCCGTACCCGATGGCGGACCCCAGCTCCGCCTGCCGCATCCCGGCGGCCTCGCGCCACATCTTGATCTGCCGTCCGACCGCCTTGAGCACGGCCGTGGCCTCCTCGTCCTCCACGTCTTCCCCTCCCGACGTACGACCCGTACGACCACGGTGGGCACCGGGACAGTCACCCTCGGTACCGGTGTCGCTGCTGTTCAGATTAGGGACCGGCGGCCACGCTGGGTGACGTGAATCCGAAATTGGACCAGCGAGTCACCCCCGCTACGCCTCAGTTCGTGATCCAGTTGTCCGCGACGCGCCGGGGTGCCCGGCTCGCCCGGCTGCTCGCCGAGCGCCAACTCGTCGACTGGGGCGTGCCGTCGGAGGAGGTGGTGCAGGTCGTGGCCGAGCTGGTGTCGAACGCCGTGCTGCACGGACGGGTGCCCGGACGTGACTTCCGGCTGGCGCTGCGACTGCGCCCCGGCGGCACTCTCCGTATCGAGGTGGCCGACGCGCGGGGCGACCGGGTCCCGCGCCTCCCCGACGCGGTCACCGAGAGGGAGGAAGGCGGGCGCGGACTGCTCATCGTGGGCGCGTACGCGGACCGTTGGGGTGTCGACGGAGGCCCGGGGCCCGCCAAGACCGTCTGGGCCGAGATGTCACCGGGGCGCGGCCGGGCGTGACCCGGTCGCTCACGACGCCAAAGACCAAAGAACCGGGGAAAGAACCAAACCCGTCCCCGCCACCCCCGTCGATCACCCTCCGGGGTGAATGTCGCCAACTCGGCTGGCGCGGAGGTGGCTTCGTGGTGCAGCGTCTGGCGCAGCAACCAACTGACATGATTCGGCCCCCGCCGGGACTGCCATCCCACTGCGAGGGCCTGATCACCGAGGAAGTGAGGCTTCCTGATGACTGAGCAGAACCCTAGCGCGCGCTCGCGCGCCGCGTCCGGCCGTTCCACTGGCGGTGTCGAGCACGACAACCGCCCCCACCACGAGAACTTCACCGTGGTCGGGAACCACCTCCTCCAGCACCCCGAGCTGTCCCTGACGGCGATCGGCCTGGCGGTGCATGTCCAGTCGCTGCCCGCCGGGACTCCGGTCGGGATCAAGACGCTGGCGGGCAAGTTCCCCGAGGGGGAGGTCCGCATCGCCGCCGCGCTGCGGGAACTGGAGGAGCACGGGTACCTCGCACGCACCAAGGAGCGTCTTCAATCGGGGCGAGTCGTGACCCGGACGGTCTCCCGCAACAGGCCCGGCGTGGCCCGGGCAGCCGTACTGCCGCCCGCCCCGCCTGCTGCACGCGCCCCGTCCCCCAAGCCTGTCCCGCCCGCGTCGCCGGTGTCGGCCGCGTTGCCTGTCCCGCCCGCATCGTCGGCGTCGGTCCCGTCGCCTGACCCGTGCGCTTCGTTGCCGCCGTCGGCCCCGTCGGCCCCGTCGGCCCCGTCGGCCCCGTCGGCCCCGTCGGCCCCGTCGGCCCGGTCGGCATCGCTGGCTCCGTCGGCTTCGTCGGCCCGGTCGGCTCCGTCGGCTTCGCTGGCCCCGTCGGCTTCGCTGGCGTCGGCCGGTCTGCTCGCGCGCCTTCGCGTCCTCGACTCATGCCTGCTCCTCACTGAACGGGACGTTCGCCGGCTCGTGCCGTTGGTCACCGTCTGGCTGGAGCGCGGTGTCCCCGCGACCGCCGTGGAGCGGGTCCTGACGTCCGGCCTGCCCCAGGAGCCGATCCGTCACCCGGCGGCCTTCCTGGAGCGCCGGCTCACGGCCGACCTTCCCCCGGTACTGCCCACGCCCAGGCCCGTCACCCCGTCGGCCGCCCGCCCCGACCCCCTCCAGACCTGTGACGACTGCGACCGCGCCTTCCGTGCCCCACAACCGGGCCACTGCCGTGACTGCCGCGAGGGCCGGGCGGTGGAGAGGACGGCCGCGTAGGGCGACCCTCCCTCCCGTTTGCGTGAACTATCAGCAAGGAATGTCCTTCAGCCGCTCAAACGAGCGCCCGAAGGACAACAGGGCCGTTTCGTTCACGCATTTCGGCAGCACAGTGCTCCCGCGGCGGCCAGGAAGAGCGCGGCCGCGTTCAGGGCCAGGTAGCCGGCGGGGAACGCGATGTTGTGGAGGACCCGCGTACGGATATGCGCGGCGACGGCACCGACGTAGAAGAGGACGAGACCGGCCGCCGCGGCGATGCCGAGCGGCCGGACGCCCAGAAGGCCGATGAGGAGCCCGGCGGCTCCGGCGGCCTTGAGCGCGGCGAGCCGGGGGAGCCACGACGCGGGGACCTCCACCTCGGCGGAGTTGGCCAGGACGAACCGAGCCCGCGTCAGGTCCGCGACAGCGATTCCGGCGTTCGCCACGATCGCGGCGACGGTGACGATCACATAGGCCGTGAACACACGCCTCTCCTTCCGGCCGGCCCTCTCACGAGCTCGGTCGTCGCGGCCCGCTTCCCTGGGTCAAGCGTCACCGTGGCGTGTCGTGACGTCCAATACCTGCGTCCATAACCTGGCGGCATGGATGTCGACACGCGGTTGCTGCGGTACTTCGCCGCTGTGGCCGAGGAGGGGACCCTGACCCGGGCCGCCGAGCGGCTGTTCGTCTCCCAGCCGGCGCTGACGAAGCGCATCCGGCAGTTGGAGGCCGGACTCGGAGTGGAACTGTTCACACGGTCGAGGACCGGCATGGCCCTCACCGAACCGGGGCGGGCACTGGCGGAACGGGTCCCCGCCCTGCTGGCAGGGTGGGAGACGGCGCGACGGGAGACGAGGTCGGCGGCGAGCCGGGCCGCCCGCGTCCTGCGGGTCGGGTTCATCGCCAGCGCCGCCAACGAGGCGACACAGCCGATCGTCGCGGAGTTCGCCCGGCGCCGGCCGGGCTGGAGGGCCGAGATGCGGCAGGCCGCCTGGTCGGACCCCTCCGCCGGACTCGGGGACTCGGACGTCGATGTCGCCCTGGTACGACTGCCGTTCCCCGCCCAGGACACACTGCGGGTGACGGTCCTGTTCACCGAACCGCGCTGTGTCGCGCTGCCCAGTGCCCATGCCCTGGCCGCTCGCGAGGTGATCCCCTTCCGCGAGCTGTGGGACGAGCCCTTCGTCGCCGCCCCGGCCGAGACGGGCCCGTGGCGGGAGTACTGGCTGGCCGCCGACGAGCGCGACGGCCGCCCGGTGCGCGTCGGCGCGGTCACCGAGCAGCCGGACGACTGGCTCAGCGCGATCGCCAACGGATACGGCATCGCCCTCGCCCCCGCGTCCGCCGCCCGCTTCTACACCCGGCCCGGCGTCGTCTACCGTCCCGTCACCGGGGTGAGCCCCAGCAGGGTCGGTGTCGCCCGGGCGCCCGCCGACGACGCCAACCCCGTCGTCCAGGACTTCGTCCGCTGCTGCCGCGAGACGCACATCGCCACGTGAACGTCTCCACACCGTTCCGGCCCGTTCCAGCCCTGAACCGGCCACCCCCGTTCGATTACAGTGCTGGGCGTCGTACGTACGCGCGGTGCCGAGGGGAGGTCCAGGTGGGCGCGACAGCCGGTGCCGTCTGGGGGCGTGCCGAGCAGCAGGACTTCCGCAGCCGGGTACGCGGGACGCTCCTCGGAGTGGCCGTCGGGGACGCCCTCGGCACGCCCGTCGAAGGGCTGGACCTCGACGGCATCCGCGAGGCACACGGCGCGGAAGGGCTCACCGACCTGGCGCCCGCCCACGGCCGGCGCGGTGCCGTCACCCACCTCACGCAGCTCACCCTGTTCTCCGTCGACGGGCTGATCCGCGCGCAGGTACGGCGGGACACCGGCGCCTGGCACCCGCCGACCGACCTGCACCGGGCGTACCGGCGCTGGGCCGCCACCCAGCGCGACTGGGGGCCCGACCTGCGGCGCAAGGACGACGGCTGGCTGGCGCGGGAGGAGTGGCTGTACGCCCGCCGGGACGCCACGCGCGCGCTGCTGCTCGGGCTGGGTGACGAGACGATGGGTACACCGGAGGCGCCGAAGAACCCCGGTGAGCGCGGGCCCGAGGCCGCCGCCCGGTCGGCGCCGTTCGGGCTCCTGGTCGGCTGGGAGCCGCAACTGGTCGCCCAGCTCGCCGTGGAGTGCGCGGCGCAGACCCACGGCCACCCCACCGGCTACCTGTCGGCGGGCGCGTACGCCGTGATCGTGCACGGGCTGGCGCGGGGAGAGAGCCTGGACGGTGCCGTGCAGCACGCACTCGCCCTGCTCGCCGCCCGTCCGGGGCACCAGCCTGTGGCGGACGCCCTGCAACACGCGCTGGGCGCGGTACGGCAGGGGCTGCCGAGCCCGGCACGGGTGACCGAGCTGATCGGCGCGGGAGCGGCGGACGGACTGGTCGGCGCCGCCGTGTACTGCGCCCTCGTCGCCGAGGACGTACGGCACGGGCTGCGGCTCGCCGTCAACCACGGCGGTCCCTCCGCCGCGACCGGGGCGCTGACCGGCGGCCTGCTCGGCGCCCTGCACGGCGAGACCGCCCTCCCCCCGGCCTGGCTGGCCGAGCTGGAGGGCCGCCCGACGCTTCTGGAACTGGCCGACGACTTCGCCATGGAGATGACCCAGGGCCCCGCACTGCACGGCCCGGCGGGATCGTCCCCGGGATGGCTGGCGCGCTACCCGCGAGGCTAGGGGGCGGCGGCGGCTTCACGCGGGCAGCCCGGGCAAACGGCACCCCGCGAGCGAGCGAACGTCACACGGCCGTCGTGAGGCCGTCCCGATTGTGTGGGGGCCTGTGGACGGGTCGTACGCGCGAATGTAAGGGTGAGGCGCCGGACCAAGGTCAACAAGGGGACTGCGGAGGGCCGTTCGCCCCTGGACGCACGCTGCGGCGCCGTGCGTTCCGCAGGACGAGAGGGGGCGCGACCGCCATGCTGGGTGGACTGGGCGAGGGAGACCCGAGACAGGTGGGGCCGTACCGGATCCTCGCCCGGCTCGGTGCAGGCGGCATGGGCGAGGTGTACCTGGGGGCGGACGTACGTCCCGCCCCCGCCGGTGCCCGGCCCGAGCTCGCGGCCGTCAAGACCATCCGCGCCGACCTGAGCGGCGACCCGGCCTTCCGCGACCGCTTCCGCCAGGAGATGGCGACGGCACTGACGGTCCAGGGGCGCTTCACCGCCCGGTTGCTGTCCGGTGACGCGGAGGCGGCCGGACCCTGGATGGCCACCGAGTACGTGGCGGGCCCGACCCTGGACCGCGCGGTGCGGGAGACCGGCCCGCTTCCCGTCGAGACGGTGCTCCACCTGGGCCTGGGGCTGGCCCGCGCACTGCGCGGCATCCACCACGCCCGTGTGCGGCACCGCGACCTGAAACCGGCGAACGTGCTGCTCGGCGCTGACGGACCCCGGGTCATCGACTTCGGCATCGCCCGCGACTTCGGCGCGAGCACGATGACCGCCACGGGCGCGATGGTCGGCTCGCCCGGCTACATGTCGCCCGAGCACGTACTGGGCGGCCGCCACATCGTCGCCGCCTCGGACGTCTTCTGCCTGGCCGCCGTGCTGTGCTACGCGGCGACGGGCGCGGCCCCCTTCGGGAACGGCCCCGTGGCCGCCGTGCTCTACCGGATCTCACAGGCCGACGCGGACCTCGGCGCGGTGCCGGGACCGGTGCGCGAGCTGATCGCGGACTGCCTGAGCCTCGACCCGGCCGCGCGGCCCGACGCCGTCGAGCTGGAGACCCGTTTCAAGGCGGCGGCAAAGGCCGCGGGGGCGGCGGAGAACGGCACCACCGCCTGGCCCGCCGCGGTGCGGGCCCTGGTGGACCGGTACGAGGACGAGCTCGCACGCGTCGTGGCGCAGGCCGGACCGGTGCCCGGTCGCGCCCCCACGATGCCGGGCGCCTCACCCGTCCACAGCGCGGAGACCGTCACCGGCCCACCCCCGGCTCCGGGGCCCGCTCCACCGCCGTCGCGCCCGACGGGCCTGTCCCGCCGCAGGATCGTGGCGGTGATCGCCGCGGCCGCGGCGGTGGGGGTGCTCGGGGCGTTCGGGCTGCGCGCGATGCAGGACTCCGGGAAGCCGGGCGGCACGGAGGCCGCGGGCGGCACCGCATCGCCCACCGCCTCGGTGACGGCGGAGGAGGTGGCGGAGAAGCCCTCCGGCCTCTACGAGGGCGGAGTCGACGGCACCCGGCACTTCCCGGCCGACCCGTCCGCCCGCCCCGCCGGGTGGCAGCCGTGGACCACGCAGTTGCCCGGCCGTCCCAGATACTGTGCGCTGAACCCCGAGATCCTGGTCTGCCGCACGGCGGACGGCGGCATGGTCGCGGTGGGCGCGGCCGACGGCAAGCAGCGCTGGGCGGTGCCGTCCACCGCCCCGGGGCAGAAGGCGGCCGAGACCCCGATGAACGGCATCTGGCTCCCCGGCGGCGCCAAGCGGCCACTCATCCACGGTGACCTGGTGATCTCCTACGCGAGCGGCAAGGTGCGCGGAAGATCCGTCTCCGACGGCGAGGCCCGGTGGGAGCGGAGCCTGCCGGTGGGTGAACTCGCCAACAGGGCACCCCTGCTGACGGGCGGGGGCGCCGTGTTCCTCACCGCACACGACAAGGACGGGGTCGTCGTGCACGCCCTCGACGCGGAGACCGGTGAACCGCTGTGGCACAAGACCCTGTCCAACCGCACGGGGACCGGATCGGCCGGCTCCCACTCCATGGCACTCGACTTCGCGGAAGGCAGGGTCCTCGCCACCACCGACAGCGGACTGACGGGCTTCGACGCCCGGACCGGCGCGGCCACCCACGCCGCTGTCGAAGAAGGAGGTGAGTGCGAGAACATCCGGGTGGTCGCGGACAAGGTGTTCTGCGGTTCCGGCCCAAGGACCGTGGTGCTGGACACGGAGAAGTACGCACCCGTGGGCGACCCCGCCCCCGCCCCCTTCGGCGACTGGCCGGGCGCCGAGTACAGCGGCGCCTCCTCCCTGGCCTTCCTGGACGGCACCGCCTACCGGCTCGAACCGGCCGACGACCCGAACCGCGTCGTCCTCCAGAAGGAGGGGGAGGCCCTCGTCCGCACGGTGGGCGGCGCACCCCAGCCGGCCGAAGCGCTCACCTCGTCCTCCGTGATCGTCGGCAGGACGGCGGTGGTCGCGGACAACGAGTACCTCTACACCCTGCCGGTGGACGGCGGAGACGGCGAGGACGGCGGGCGGTACTGGGTCGAGGACTCCCCTGGAAACGACGTCCGGTTCCAGGACTCGGACATCGGCATGGCGGCGTGGGGGCCGAGCCTGATCTCACTCGGCGGGGTGCTGTACCTCGCCTACCACGACGGCACCGTACGCTCCCTCGCACTCCCGCCGGCCTGACCCACCGCATCCGTCCGAACTGGAGTACCCGACGTGCTGCGCCCGCTCGACGCCCACGCCCCGTACGGCATCGGTTCCTACCGCCTGCTCGGCACTCTGGGCTCCGGCGGGATGGGCACCGTCCACCTCGCGCTCCCGCCGGACGGCGGCCCCGAGGACCTCGTCGCGCTGAAGACGGTCCGCCGGGACCTGGAACTCCAGCCCGACTTCAGGCTGCGTTTCCGCCGGGAGGCACAGGCCGCGGGCGCCGTCCGCAGCCCGTACGTCTCCGCGCTCGTCGCCGCCGACCCGGACGCCGAACGGCCCTGGCTGGCCACCGAGTACGTCGTCGGACCCCCGCTCGACGAGGCGGTGTCCCGCGCGGGCGCGCTGCCCGTGCCCGTGGTCCGGGAACTCGGCGCCGACCTGGCCCGCGGACTGGCCGCCGTGCACGGCGCGCGGCTCGTCCACCGCGACCTGAAACCGGCGAACGTCGTCCTGGGCACCGGCGGGCCCCGTCTCATCGACTTCGGCATCGCGCAGGCCTACGACGCGACGGCGCTCACCGCGACGGGCATCATGGTCGGCTCTCCCGGCTTCATGTCGCCCGAACACGTCGCGGGCGACCGGTCGGTCACCGCCGCGTCGGACGTGTTCTGTCTCGGCGCGGTCCTCTGCTACGCCGCGACCGGCCAAGGCCCCTTCCACGACGACGAACTGGCCGCGATCGTCCACCGCATCGCGCGGGGCCGACCCGACCTGTCTCGGGTACCCGGTGAACTGCGCGAGCTGATCGCCGCGTGCCTCGACCCGGACCCGGCCCGGCGGCCGACGACCACGCGGCTCGTCCACGGCCTGGACCCGACCGCCGCGAACGCCCGGCCGGGCGTCGCCCCCGGACCGCGGGCCGACGCCTTCCCGTGGCCGGCCGGGATCGCCCGGGTGATCGGCGAGTACGAGACCACGGTCGGCAGGGCTCTGCTGGCGCCCCCCGCGCCCCGGCACGCGCCCGGCCCGGCCGCTGCCTCGCAGCCCGGCCCGGCCGCCTCTTCGCAGCCCGCCCCTGCCGGTTCTTCGCCGCACGCCCCGGGGCGGGACACCCCGCTCGTCGCGCACGCGCCGTCCCGCTCGCGCCGCGGCACCCGTCGGCGCTGGGCGGCGGGGGCCACCGCGGGCCTCGCGGTCGGCGTGGTCACGGCCGTCCTGGCGGCCACGCTCGGCGACGACGACACGGGCACCGGCGGCGGCGGGGGCGGCGGGGGCGGAGCGGCGGGGGCGGTCACTCCCTCCACCGCGCCGTCGACGGTCTTCGTCAGCAGCGACATGAGCGACTTCGGGCCCGACGCGATGGACCGGAGCAAGCTGCCGGCCGACTGGTCCCCGTGGAACGCCTCGTTCGAGGGCGAGGGCGAGCCGCGCGGCTGTGTGCTCGGCGGCACCATCCTGGTGTGCAGACTGCACCAGGACTCGGGCCGGATCTCGCTGGAGGCGCGGAACGCGCGCGACGGCGGCCCGCTGTGGCGCCACCCGTCCGGGAACGACCGGGCGACGGCCGGGACAGGCACGGCGGAGCCGGGCGTGGACGGTACGTACGCCTACGTTCCGTCGGCGGACGAGGACGGCATCACCGTACTGCGCCTGCGGGACGGCGAGCCCGTGGCCACCGTGGGCGCCAGGAAGGGGTATTCGCCCGTCAAGGCCCGCACGCACGGGGGCCGGCTGTTCGTCGCCTACCGGGAGAGCGGTGGCAAGGGCGGCGCGCTGGTCGGTGCCTTCTCGGCCACGGGGAAGCGCGAGCGGCTGTGGGAGCGGAGGCTCGACTCGGCCGAACCCGGCTCCCTGGAGGTCATGGGCGACTCCCTTCACCTCCACGGCCGGGGCGAGACCCTCGCTCTCGACACCGAGGGAGGCAGGACGCTCGCCGAAGCGGCCGAGCGCTGCGAGCCGGTGGCGCGCGGCGCCGCCCACCTGTCCTGCCCGTCCGGAGTCCGCGACGGCACAACGCTGGAGAAGGCGGAGGGCGACCACCGGGGCGAGCGCATCATGGCGCTGAGCCGCACCGGCGTACTCCTGTCCAGCAGGGAGGGCGCCCCGGACGCCGAGCAGGCGGAACTCGTCGCCCGCGACGTCACCACGGGCCGGGTGCGGTGGACGCGGCCCTGGCCGGGGAGGGGGACCCTGCGGATCGCCGGGGACCAGCTGCTCGTGGCCGACCAGGAGGGCGTCGGCACGGCGCTCCTCGCCGACGGGCTGGGCGTCGGCGCGTACCGCGACACCTTCAGCGGCTGGTCCTCGGCCGGTGAGGGCCCGACCAGCACGCTGGTCCACGGCGGTGCCGTCTTCGTCACCTTCGAGGACGGCACCGTACTCTCCGCGTTCGCCCCCTAGGACACCGGGGGAGCGGGGCAGCGTGCTGGTCGTGGGTGGTTCAGTCCTTCGTCCGCGCCGTTCCCAGCGCGTCCTCCACACCGCCCGCCGGGGTCGGGATCGCGGCCGCCGCGCCGGAGGCGTCGTCGTCATCGTCGGTGTTGAGCCGCTCGATGATCGCGAGCCGTTCCGGGGTGTCCTCCGGCTTCAGGAAGCCGATCACGACGTACAGGACCAGCGACACGGCCAGCGGGATCGACACCTGGTACTCCAGCGGCACCCCGCCCTCCACGCTCCAGTTGATCGGGTAGTTGACCAGCCAGAAGGCGAGCAGGCCCAGCGCCCAGCTGGTGAGCGCCGCCGTCGGACCCGAGCGGCGGAAGGGCCGGAGCAGGCCGAGCATCATCGGGATCGCGATCGGACCCATCAGGCCGGCGACCCACTTGATGACGACGGTGATGATGTCCTTGAACGTCGGCGAGTCGACCTGCGTCGCCACCGCCATCGACAGGGCGAGGAAGATCACCGTCGTCAGCCGCGCCGCCAGCAGCCCGGACCGCCGGCCCCAGGAGCGTGCCCGCACCGAGAGCACCGGCGCCACGTCACGGGTGAACACGGCCGCGATCGCGTTGGCGTCCGAGGAGCACATGGCCATGGTGTGCGAGAAGAAGCCGACGATGACGAGACCCAGCAGGCCGTGCGGCAGCAGCTGCTCGGTCATCAGGGCGTAGGAGTCGGAACCGTCCGGCTTCTGCGACTCGACCAGCAGCGGCGACATCCACATCGGGAAGAACAGCACCAGCGGCCAGACCAGCCACAGGATCGCCGACAGCCGCGCCGAGCGTTCGGCCTCGCGGGGGTTGGGCGTGGCCATGTAGCGCTGGGCCTGGTTGAGCATGCCGCCGTTGTACTCGAAGAGCTTGATGAAGAGGTAGGCGAGCAGGAACACCGTGCCGTACGGGCCGACCAGGGGATCGCCGTGGCCCTGCAGCTCGGGCTCGTCCCAGACGCCGAAGAACCCGCCGTGGTCGTCGAGCTCGACGACCACCGCGGCGAACATGGCGATACCGGCCAGCAGCTGGATGATGAACTGCCCCAGCTCGGTCAGCGCGTCCGCCCACAGGCCGCCGATCGTGCAGTAGATGCCCGTGACGACGCCGGTGATCAGGATGCCCTCGTTGATCGAGATGCCGGTGAAGACCGACAGGAGCGTGGCGATGGCCGCCCACTTCGCGGCCACGTCCACGATCTTCAGCAGCATGCCGGACCAGGCCAGGGCCTGTTGGGTGGGCAGGTTGTACCGGTTCTTCAGGTATTCCAGGGGCGAGGCCACGTGCAGCCGTGAGCGCAGTCTGTTGATGCGCGGCGCGAACAGCTTGGAGCCGATGCCGATGCCGAGCGCGATGGGGAACGACCAGGTCACGAAGGACGTGACGCCGTAGGTGTAGGCGATGCCCGCGTACCCGGTGAACATCACCGCGCTGTAGCCCGACATGTGGTGCGAGATGCCGGACAGCCACCAGGGCATCTTGCCGCCGGCTGTGAAGAAGTCGCTGACGTCGTCGACGCGTTTGTGCGACCAGACACCGATCGCCACCATGACGGCGAAGTAGCCGATGAGCACGGACCAGTCGAGACCGTTCATGTGCCCCCTTCCGGGGTCCGCCTTGTGAACTCCGCTCAACTGGCTGGCACTTCGCACGAGCGGGGTCGGGGCGATGCAGGCCGCGAAGTGCCCGCTCATCGTGGTTGCGCCGACGCGGGCACGACAAGGAAGGGGAGGGTAAAGGGGCAGTAAAATTGTTCGACTAACTGACCTCGGTTCACCTACATGAACGCTCTCAGGGTGCTCCGAGCCGGGTCCGGACCCGAACCCGGACCCGGACCCGGACGGACCCGGGATCTACTTCAGCTCGTCGGGGCACTGCGTACCCCGCGGCAGTCCGTACGGTGACGCCAGCCGGTACGTGCCCGCCTCGGGCGCGATCAGCCACGTCCACTTGTCGCCCTCGGCGGTCTCCTCCGTCTCCATCAGGCAGCCGTTGACGTTGTCGTACGTCTTCGGCGTGTCCTCAGGACTGTTCTTGGAGGCCTCGGTCTCCTGGGGAGCCTGGAGCTTGTTGCCCTCGGCGTCGACGATGCTCAGCCACGGCGAGTACGGCATCCGGACCAGCACCCGGCCGGGCTGCCGCACGTCGATGATCCACTCGCCCTGGTCGGCCCGCTGGACGACCGCGTCGGGCTCCGCCAGCGGCGTCGGGTTGGTCACCTCGAAGAGCTGCCAGTTGGCGTCTCCCCAGACCTGCTTCAGATACGGCAGCCCCCGCTGCACCAGCTCCCGCTCGCGCTTGCCGCCGTCGCCGTCCGGCTCGCCCTTGGGCAGCACCACGTAGTGCACGGCCCAGCGCTTCAGCCACTCGTGGTAGTTCGCCGAGTTGAGCGTGTCGTCGTAGAAGAGCGGGTTGCGCTCCATGTCGGCCTGGCGGAGCCAGCCGCGGGCCAGGTTCACGTACGGCGCGAGCGCCGAGGCCTCCCGGTGCGAACGGGCGGGCACGACCTCAACCCGGCCCTTCTCCGCGCCGACCTCCTGCAACTCGTTGAGGAGCGGTGCCAGCTCGCGCGTCCATGAGGCGGTCGGCTGGGTGTGGATGACGTCGTCGGCCGACTTGAAGCCGATCCAGCCGACGAAGCCGACGATCGAGAAGACGAGCGCGTACCACTTGCGCGTCCGCTCCACCGTGAACGGCAGCGCGGCCACCAGCGCCGCCCCGGCGAAGAGCATCGAGAGGCGGGTGATGTTGGAACCGATCTGCGAGCTGATCAACCAGACCAGCAGCACGGACAGGCCGTAGACCGCCGACGTGATCCGTACGGTCGTCCAGGCACGCGGCACGAACACGTACACCAGGCCCGCGTACAGCATCGGCAGGACCGCCGAGCCGAAGGCCATCGGCTGGGTGCCGGAGAAGGGGAACAGCCAGGTCGACAGCGCGACGACGGCGGCCGGGGCCAGCCCCAGCGACCAGGCGCCCGGGCGGCGCTTCTGCAGGAACAGGGCCACCGCGACCAGCCCCACGAACAGGCCCGCGACCGGCGAGGACATGGTGGCCAGCGCGGCCAGCGGCGCCGCGCACAGCCCCTTGGCCCAGCGTTCGTACCGCCAGCGGTACGGCCAGCAGAACACCGCGGCGACCGCGCCCAGACCGAACATCATGCCCAGCCCGTACGTCACCCGCCCCGACGCCGCGTTGCCCAGCAGCCCGAACAGGCCCGCCAGCGACGCCCACAGCGGGTTGCGGACCACCCGGCTGCGGATCAGGATCATCGTCAGCAGCCCGGCCGACAGCGTCCCCGCGATCATCATCGTCGTACGCACGCCGAGCACCGACATCAGATACGGCGAGACCACGCTGTACGACACCGGGTGCGTGCCGCCGTACCAGGCGAGGTTGTACGCCGAGTCAGGGTGCCGGCCGACGAACTCCGCCCACGCGTCCTGCGCCGCGAGGTCGCCGCCGCTGTTCGCGAACGTGAAGAACCAGACGATGTGGAGGACGCCGGCCAGAGCGGTCACGGACAGTACGGGGTGGCGCAGCATGCGCTCGCGCAGGGCCAGGAAGGCGGCCTTCATCGCGGACGGCGCTTCCGGCTCGGCGGGTTCGCCGCGGTCGGGTGCGGTGCCGTCGGGTGCGGTGCGGTCGGGCTCACGGCCGTCGTCCGCCGGGCCATGACCGGTTCCGCCGCTCTCGCCGTTCTTCCCGCCTGTCCCGCCGTCCTTGCGGGGCGCGGGTACGTGTGGTCGCGGGCCGGCTTCCCGGCCCGGATCGGCGTCGTCGGCGCGTGTCGGCTCCGCAGTGGCCACCTGAAGGCACTCCCCGTGTCCCGTCTTCTGCTTACGACCGTGTCCCGTTCCCGCGACCGGCGACCTGCCCCGTTTCGTGACGCTAGCACGCACCCCCGCACCGTGGCTTCCTCCCCCTCCCGGCCCTCCACGGCCCTCCGGGGCCTCCCCCCGGCCTCCCGGGACGCGAACGCCCCCGCGACCGGGCGGCCGCGGGGGCGTGCGCAGGGGTGTCAGCCCAGGCGGGTCAGCTTGTCCGTGAGGGCGGGCTCCAGGAGCTCCTCCTGGAGGGCGACCGGCACCTGCACCGCGCCGGCGGCACCACCGTCGCCGACCGCGAGCGTTCCGACCTTCGTACCGGCCGCGGCCGTGTGCGGCACCTCGTCCGCCTTGAACGTCAGCTTCACGGTCAGGCCGGGCCAGCCGACGGCCTTGACGTCCTGCGTGGCGACGACCGGCGTCCGGCCGCCGAGGCCGTCGTCGACGTAGCCGACGACGCTCCCCTTCTTCAGGATCGTCCGCGACTCCAGCGTGTCCTGCGCGGCCCGGATCAGCTTGTCGCTGGAGGCCAGCGCGGCACCGAGGATGGTGTTGTCCTTGCCGCCCGCGGGCTGGCGCACCACGGCACCGACGATGGTCCGGGTCTCGCCGCCGATCTCCTTCTTCGCCGCGAAGAGGAGGTTGCCGAGCGCGGAGGTGGTGGTGCCGGTCTTGATGCCGACGACGTCGTTGTGGCCGACGAGCTGGTTCCAGTTGGAGTGGTTGACGCCCTTGTAGTCGTCGTACGACATCTTCGCGGCGACCTCGCGGAACGCGGGCGACTTCATCGCCTCCTTGGCCAGCTTCACCTGGTCCACGGCCGTGCTCACCGTCGTGTCGTTCAGGCCCGACGGGTCGGTGTACGTCGTGTTCGTCATGCCGAGGTCCTTCGCGGCGGCGTTCATCTTCCCCACGAACGCCTTCTCCGACCCCGCGTCCCAGCGGGCGAGCAGCCGCGCCACATTGTTCGCGGACGCGATCAGGATGGCCTCCAGCGCCTCGCGCTGGGAGATCGAGTCGCCCTCGTAGACGTTCACGGTCGACTCCTGGCCCGCCTGCGACTGGTCCTCGGCGGCCTGGTCGATCGCGATCTTCGGCCCGGCGGCGCCGCTCTCGAGCGGGTGGTCGCGCAGGACGACGTACGCCGTCATGACCTTGGCGACACTCGCGATCGGCACCGGCTTCTGGTCGCCGGACGAGCCGAACGTGCCGATGCCCTGCACGTCGAGCGCGGCCTGCCCGCTGGACGGCCACGGAATCCCGGGCTTGCCGCCCTCGAAGGTGAAACTGTCCTGCGCCGTGAGGTCGAGGGTCGGCGTGGGCAGCGAGCGCATGGACTGCACGACGCCGAAGGCGATCACCAGCAGGATGACCAGCGGGGTCCAGATCTTGACCCGGCGCACCGTCGTCCGCAGCGGGGTCTCCGGGGGCGGCGGGGTGTTCGTCAGTTCCGCGAGCAGGTCCAGCGGCGGCTTCGGCGGCAGCGGCTGCTGCCGGGTCCGCTCGGGCCCGACCTGCGGTACGGCGGCGGTGGCCCCGGTCGGGAGTGCCTGCGGCGCCTTGGGGGCCCCGGACGGGGGCTGTGAGGACTGCGGGGGCTTGCGCGTCGCCGGGTCGTCCGGTTGCCGGAGCGCGACGAACTTGCTGGTCCGCTCGGCCTCGGTCTCGGAGCTTTCGCGGGCCTTCTCGGGGACGGTCGCGGCGTCGCCCAGCTTCAGCGTGGTCGTCGGCTGGTCGACGCCGGGCGTGGAGAGCCGCGGGGCCTTGAAGACGGCGGTGGGCTGATCGACGGGACGCTCGTCGGTGTCTGCGCCGGCGGCGGCGTCACCGTCCGTGTCGGCGCCTGTGTCCGTGTCCGTGTCCGTGTCCGTGTCGGACTCGGGGTCGCCATCACGAGCCGTATCCGCAGCGGCGCGGTCGTCGGACCTGCCGTCCGCCCGCTCGGGGGCCTCCGCGGCCTCCGTGTCCGACGTGTCCTCGGCGCTCTCCTCCGCGTCTCCCGGACCCTCCGCGTCCTCGAGCCGCGAGTTCGCGGCGGCCCGCTCGTCCGCGGTCGCCACCCAGGCAGCGACTGCGTCCCGCAGCCGGCCGTCCCTCGGGGCGGCGGGCTCGGCGCGATCGTCGTCGGACGTGTCGGAGGCGTCGGAGGCGTCGGACGAACCGGGCCCCTCGGCCGTGTCGGACGCACCGGATGCCTCGGACGTCTCGGACGTCTCGGACGCCTCGGACGAATCGTCCTCGGCGGTGTTCTGCGGGCCGGTGTCCTCGGCCTCCGCCTCGGGGACCGACAGCACCCGGGTCGCCGTATCGACGCCCCCACGGGAACCGGCGGACGCCGCGGACTCCGAGGACCCGGCGGACGCCGCGGGCTTCGCGTCCTCCCGTGCCACCGCCAGCCGCGGATCAGGCGTCTCGCTCGCCTCGGCCCGGGCTTCGGGAACCGGACCCGCGCTCCCCGACGTCGGTTCTTCCGACGACTCGCGCTGCTTCGACCTGTCGGGGGACTCGCCCGCCACCGATGCCTCCTCCATGCGCCGCGCACGTCGTATGTGCGCTACCGAACCATGTACCAGTGTCCTGTGTACGGGTAGAACCCATGCGGTAGACGAGAACGACATACCTACTGGTTCCACTACGAAGCGGTCACGCACCCTCGACAGACCAATGTGAGAGGGGTCACCCTGTCTGTCATCCACGCGGGGAGGCATGGATGGGCAGGAGCCGCAGAACACTTCCGGAGGAGCTTCTGCTGCTGGCGTTGGACCCGACCACGGGTACCACCGCACAGCCGCAGTCGCTCGACCTCGGTCTGGCCGGAGCACAGCTGGTGGAGCTGGCGCTGGCCGGACGGATAGCCCCAGACGGGGATCGTATCGCCGTGGTCGCACCACGGCCGACAGGAGATCCAACACTGGACTGCGCGTTGGAGTTGCTGCGAAGGCGTGGCGCTCCCGTACGGGCGGTCAACTGGATTGGCGGGCCCCGCCTGGGGCTGCGCCAGACCTACCTCTCGCATCTGGAGCGATGCGGCATGGTGCATGCCGTGGAGGGCCAGATGTGCGGGGTGCTGCCGACGACTCGCTATCAGGCGACGGACACGGCGATCAGCAGGGAGATCAAGAACCGGCTGGACTCGGCGATCCGCACCGGCGTACCGCCGGACCCGCGGACCGCCGCGCTCGCCGCGCTGGCCCACGCGGTCGGTCTCGGCAAGCACCTCTACCCGGGCAACGAAGGACGCTCGTCACGGTCCCGGCTGCGGGACCTCATCAGGCACGACCCCATGGGCGGACTGGTGGCGCACGCGGTGATGGACGTCCAGAACGGCGCGGCGGCCCAGCCACGCCGTGCCCCGGCCCCGGCCGGCCGCCAGGCCGCGGGACCGGGAGGCAGGCCCGCACCGGAACCCGCCCACGGTGTTCCGGCGCAACCGCGCCACGGGTCCATGGCGCGTGCGGTGGCCCATTGAGCCACGTCCCACCGCAGTAGCGCACCGCAGGACCGCACCGCACCGCGACACCGCACCGAATACCGCACCGCAGCACCGCTCGGCAGTACCGCACCGCCGCACCACCAGTCCCCGAGACCCGGTTACGGGAGCCGCGGGTTCGCGCGGGGCGGCGGGACCGCCCGTACGTCCGGCACGCCCGGACGACGGCACGGCCCGCCGCCCCGCGCGGCCATGTGTACGGGTGGCACTCCGAACTGGCGTGTACGCGGCGCATATAGACCGTTTCCCAGCGGTAGAAAGCACCTTGGTGGCAGTCTGCTCAGCAGCAGATACGCAAAGTGGCAAGCATGAGTCACGCAGCCGGAGGTGCACGTCCCGTGGCGTCCAATGTCAATCCCACCGTCAGGCGGCGCCGGCTGGGCCAGGAGCTGCGCCGGCTCCGTGAGCTCAAGGGCATGACGGCCGAGGAGGTGGCCGAGCGGCTGCTGGTCTCGCAGTCGAAGATCAGCCGCCTGGAGAACGGCCGGCGCAGCATCAGCCAGCGTGACGTCCGCGACCTGTGCGGGGTGTACGAGGTCGAGGACCAGCGGATCGTCGACTCCCTCATGCAGATGGCGAAGGACTCGCGCCAGCAGGGCTGGTGGCACGCGTTCGGGGACATCCCGTACAGCGTCTACATCGGTCTGGAGACCGACGCGGAGTCGCTGCGGACGTACGAACCCCAGATCATCACCGGCCTGTTGCAGACCCGGCCGTACGCGGAGGCGCTCATCCAGGGCGCCCTGCCCGAGACGTCGGTCGCCGACATCGAGAAGCGGGTCCAGGTCCGCATACGCCGTCAGGAGCGCATCTCCGCCGACACCAACCCGCTGCGGCTGTGGGTGGTCCTCGACGAGGCCTGCCTGCGCCGTACGGTGGGCAACCGGCAGGTGATGCGCGAGCAGTTGGAGCACGTCGCCGAGATGTCGCAACTGCCGCACATCACCGTGCAGGTGCTGCCGTTCGACGTCGGGGCGCACCCCGGCATCAACGGTCAGTACTCGATCCTGGAGTTCGCCGACACCTCCGACTCCAGCGTCGTGTACATCGAGGGCGTGACCAGCGACCTGTACCTGGAGAAGGCGCAGGACGTGCAGAAGTACACGGTGATGTACGAGCATCTGCGGGCCCAGGCACTGAACGTGGAGCAGTCGCGGCAGCGCATCGAGGACGTCGCGAAGGAGTACGCGCGCGCCGACGGCGGCGGGATGCTACACCCCTGACAGGAGTCCCGGAAGAGCCATCTGAATATGCCACCTGGTCGGGTGAACGGCTGCTCCGATCGGTGAGGCCAGCGAGTAGCGTCGATCACGCCAACGATCACACGACATTGGCGTAAACCGTGCCGCGGCCCAGCGGGCGCGCGGCACGGCGTCAGTACTCAGCAACTCGCCATCGGAGCAGACATGGCAATTCTTCAGGGCGCCCAGGCATCGTGGACCAAGTCCTCCTACTCCGGAGGAAACGGTGCGTGCGTCGAGGTCAAGTCACCGGTCGTGGCGGCACTCGCCGTCCGCGACTCCAAGGTCACCGAAGGACCGGTCCTGGCGTTCCCCGCCGACGCGTGGAACGCCTTCGTGACCTCGGTCAAGGAGTAACGGCTCCACGCGGCGCCGGCCCGGCACCGCCGACGGAGCCCTCTCGACCAGCTCGCCGACCTTGCCGAGAGGGCTCTGTTCAGTCCGGGGCCGTCGTCCCCGCCTCAGCTCACGGGGAAGGCGATGTCACACACCGGGTCCTCGGGGCCCGACGCCTCCCAGTCGGCGAAGTACACCTCACGGCACGGCCCCGCCACCGTCAGCCCCTGAGCGGCGACCCACTCCTCCACCGCCTCGAAGGCGGCCAGGATCTGCGGATGGGCCACCTGCGCCTTGGTGATCCGGGTACGGGCCAGCCGCCGGGCCGGCTCCACCCGCACCCGCGGCCGCCGGGCCCGCCCCCGCTCCTCGCACCACGCCCGGGCCGCCGCCTCGTCGGCGACCGGGACGCACGACTCCGCCGGGCCGTCGCTCTCCATCGACACCTCGGCGTGGTACACGACGAACGGCGCCGCCGTCACACCCCCGCACTCCCCGGCCGCCTCCTCCAACCGTCCCAGCGAGGCGACGATCCACGCGGGCAGCTCGTCCGCCAGCGTGTGCCGCATCTCGCTGATCACCACCTGCGCGGGCACGTCCACCGTCTCGACCACGAATTCTCCGTACACCTCGGAGCTCCTCCCCGAAAGACGTCCACGGAGGTAGCCGGCGAGCGTCCGCTGCCCGGCGACCCGGGCCTCCACTCCCGCCCAGTAGGCGTCGAGCAGCGCGGCGGCCCCGGGCCCGTCCGCGTGGACCACCTCCGCGACCTTCGCGAGCGGCATGTCCAGCTGGCGCAGCAGGGCCACGAGCCGGGCGCGTTCGGTCTGGCCGGTGCGGTAGTAGCGGTAGCCGGTGGCCTCGTCCACATGGTCGGGCACCAGCAGGCCCATACGGTCGTACAGCCTGAGGGCCTTGGCCGACAGCCGGGCCCGCGCGGCGAACGCACCGATGGTCAGCGACTCGTCGTCGCGTGCATCGTCCACGTCGTCATCCTCCGTCACCGGGCGGCCTGTTCCGCCCGGCGACGACGACGCTCGGGCCTGCCCCAGGGGCAAGGTCAACCAAGCGGGCCGGGGCCGGCGTGATCAACCCGCCAGTCGCTCCTCCACGGCCGCCACGACCTCGGCCGACTCCGGCTCGGTCTGCGGCGAGAACCGGGCGGCGACCTTGCCGTCCCGCCCGATCAGGAACTTCTCGAAGTTCCAGCGGATGTCCCCGCTGTGCCCCTCGGCGTCGGCGAAGCCGGTCAGCCGGTCGTACAGCGGGTGTCGGCCCTCCCCGTTGACCTCCGCCTTCTCGGTCATCGGGAAGGTGACGCCGTACGTCGCCGAGCAGAACTCGGCGATCTCGTCGGCGTTGCCCGGCTCCTGGCCCATGAACTGGTTGCAGGGCACGCCGAGCACGGTGAAGCCCTGCTCCGCGTACCGCTCGTGCAGCCGCTCCAGACCGGCGTACTGCGGGGTGAGCCCGCACTTGGAGGCCACGTTGACCACCAGGACGACCCGGCCCGCGTACTGGGCCAGGTCGGCGGCCCCGCCCTGGAGGGCGCCGATCTCGACGTCGAGGGGGAGGCTGTCGTTGCGCTGCGCGTTCTCTGAGGTCGTCATGCCCGGATGCTAGCCCCGAGCCCTGCCCCGGCGACGACACCTTGCCCCACCGACGACACCTTGCCCCGGCCGCGCCCCGCCTTGCCCCGGCCGCGCCCCGCCTCCCCGCCCACCCGCCGCACCGCGCCTTGCTCGCCGGTCACCTAGCCCCCGTTCGGTCACCCCGCACCGCTCGTGGCATGTCCCGCCCGGTAGACGCCCCGACGCCGTGACGCCCCCGGCAGGCTCACGCCCCGACACGGTCACGCCCCCCGCGCGCCCGCCTCGACGAGCACCTCCCCGGCCGCGGTCCGCGAGTACAGCACCGACCGGCCCGCTCGCCGCCGCTCCACCAGCCCCGCGTCCAGCAGCACCCGCAGGTGCCGCCCGACCGACCCGAGGCCCTGCCCGGTCACGCCGACCAACTGGCTGGTGCTCATGGGATCGCCGAGCAGGACCAGCACGCCCGCCCGGGCCGGCCCGAGCAGCGCCCCCAAAGCCGCGGGCACGCTCCGGGCACCGTCGTCCGCCAGGACACCGGCGCACGGATAGACGACCGCGTACCGCTCGGCGTCCTCCCACGACACCCAGCCGTGCCGCTGCGGGGTGATCGGTACGAGGACCAGCTCGGCCCCGGAGAGCTCGCGCGGCGGATACGCGTTCAGGTTGATCTGGAGCCGGCTGTCGCCGAGCCAGCGTGTGCCCGGTCGCAGGGCGTCCAGTACGGCCGCCCAGCCTCCCCGGCTCACCTGCGCGATCCGCGCGACGACATCGGCCTCCAGGATCCGGCGGCGCCGGTCCCAGTCCGGCCGTACGGCCTCGGCCCAGACGTACTCCAGCAGCGCGGCGGCGCGTTCGTGCAGGTCGTCGCGGTCCAGCGCGGCGGGGAGCGGGCGGCCGGCGAGGGAGACGCGCAGATCCGCGCGGGCCTCACCGGGGCGGACCGCCCGGATCCGCGCGACGCCCTCCTCGAAGGTCTCGCCCTCGCGCGGGGTGGGCGTGAGGAAGTCGGCGATCCACTCCCGGCCGACGCCCGAGCGGACGAGCAGCGCGGTCACCGGGTCGCCCGCCAGCCGGCGCCGGTAGGCGGGCAGGTGGGTGTCCAGCCAGGCCCGTTCGCCCGGGTGCCCGGCCACCTCGGCGTGCAGCAGCTTCAGGCAGGCGAAGGTCTCGGCGAGCGGTGAGAGGACGAAGCGGCTGCGGGCCAGCGTGTCGGCGCTGATCTGCCACCAGCCCATACCGCCCAGCCCTCCCTCGGTGCCCGCGCCCCCGCCTTTCGCGTGCGCGCGAAACAATAACGGCCGGCCCCCGGCCCGCCCCAGACTCCCCGCATGCCAGACACCAGCCGCAGGAGCTACGCGGACCTCTTCCGCACCCCGGAGTTCAGCCCTCTCTTCCTCTCCACCTCGGCAGGCATCGCCGCCCAGACGGTGAGCGGCCTGGCGCTCGGCACCCTGGTGTTCCGGGCGACGAACTCGCCGCTGCTGTCCGCGGTGAGCATGTTCGGCCCGGCGCTGGCACAGGTGCTGGGCGCCACGTTGTTCCTGTCCGGCGCCGACCGACTGGCTCCGCGCGCGACGCTGGCGGGCCTCTCGCTCGCGTTCGCCGCCGCCACCGCGGCCCTCGCGCTGCCCGGCCTGCCCCTCTGGGCGATGTTCGCCATCGTCCTCGTCGAGGGCCTGATCGCCTCGCTCGGCGGCGGAGTGCGCTGGGGCCTGCTGAACGAGATCCTCGCCGAGACCGGCAACAGCGACTACCTGACCGGGCGTTCGCTCTTCAACATGATGAGCGGCACCATGCAGATCACCGGATACGCGGCCGGCGGCGCCCTGCTGACCCTGTTCTCGCCCCGCTTGTGCCTGCTGCTCGCGGCCGGCCTCTACGGCACCGCGGCCTGCCTCGCGCTCCGGCTGACCCGCCGCCCGCCGCGCGCCTTTGGCCGCCCCTCCGTGGCCGTCACCCGGCGCACCAACGCCCTGCTGTGGTCCTCCGCACCGCGCCGGTACGTCTATCTCGCCCTGTGGGTCCCGGGCGGCCTCGTCGTCGGCTGCGAGTCGCTGTACGTCTCCTACGACCCGGGCGCCGCGGGCACGCTGTTCGCCTGCGCCGCGCTGGGCATGCTGGCCGGGGACGTGGCGGTCGGGCGCCTGCTGCCGGCCCGGCTGCGCCCGCGCCTGGGCATCCCGCTGCTGGTGCTGCTGGCAGCGCCGTACCTCGTGCTCTTCCTGCGCCCACCGCTGCCGCTGACGGCCGTGCTGGTCGCCCTGGCCTCCGTCGGCTTCGGCGCGAGCCTGGTGCAGCAGGAGCGCCTGGTCGCCCTGACCCCCGGCGAGCTCACCGGACACGCCCTCGGCCTGCACTCCGCCGGGATGCTCACGACACAGGGCCTCGCCGCGGTCCTGGCGGGCACGGTCGCCCAGTTCAGCTCGCCGGCGACGGCGATGACCGCGATGGCGGCCGGCTCACTCGCGGTGACGCTCACGCTGACCGTGGCGAGCCGGCGGAACGCGGCCGACGGCGGCCTGTGGGCCGCCCGCCCCGAGCCGGGTACTCGGCCTCGATTGGGTTAAGGACCGCCCGGCCACTCCTGCGCCAGCAAACCGTTGCATAGTCTAAGAGACTGGTGAGGGGCGCCTGAGAACAGGGAGAAGGCGACTCTTGAGCGCTGCGACACCGGAGTAGTCATGACCGTGAAGAAGCCGCCGTCCAGTTCCGCGATGCTGTCCTGGATGCCCGTGGCGGCCATGACGGTGGTCGCCTTCGTGGACGTCACGGCCGGACCGGACGTGGGTCTTCTGCCCCTGGTGTCGCTGGGTCCCGCGTTCGCCGGCCTGGTCGGCGGCTGGCGGCGTACGGCGGTGATCGGGCTGGTCGCGCTGCTGCTCTGCGTGGGCCTCGGCCTCTACAACGGGCTCTTCGACCGCCCCCGCGGCTTCACCGCCATGGCGTCGGTGGCCGGGGTGACCGGCGTGGGGATCGCGGCGGCCGTGATGCGTTCGCGCCGGGAGGCGGAGCTGGCCAACGTGCGGTCGATCGCGGAGGCGGCCCAGCGGGTGCTGCTGCGTCCGGTGCCGCTGACCGCGGGCCCGCTGCACGCGGCCGTCTCGTACACCTCGGCGCTCGCCGAGGCCCGGATCGGCGGCGACCTGTACGAGGTGGTGGCCTCCCCGCACGGCGTCCGGGTGATCGTGGGCGACGTGCAGGGCAAGGGCCTGGCGGCGGTGGAGACCGCGGCCAGGGTCCTCGGCGCCTTCCGGGAGGCGGCGTACGACGAGAAGGACCTGGTCAAGCTCGGCGAGCGGCTCGAACGCAGCGTCGCCCGCGAGCTGGAGGACGAGAAGTTCGTGACCGCGATCCTCGCCGAGATCGGCTACGACCACCAGGTCGTCCTCCTCAACTACGGCCACCCGGCCCCGATGGTCGTCCACCCGGACGGCACCGCCGACTTCCCGGAGCCGCCCGCCTACGCCCTGCCGCTGGGCCTGGCCGCGCACGGCGGCCCCGGACCGGAGCCGTTCCCGGTGCCCTTCACCCCCGGTGACCAGATACTTCTCTACACCGACGGGGTCACGGAGGCCCGGGACGAGGAGGGCGGCTTCTACCCGCTCGCCGAACGCGCCCACCTCCTGAAGGAGCCCGACGTCCACCGCGCCCTGGACGCGCTCCGAGAGGACCTGGTGCGGCACGCGGCGGGCCCGCACCACGACGACGCGGCGATGCTGCTGCTGCGCTACCAGGGGCACGACGGCGGGCGCGACGGCGGGCGGCCCGCTCACGCCACCGGCCCGGCGGCGTGAGCGGGCCGCGAGGACCCGCTCCGCTCAGGCGCCGGCGACGTCACCACGGGCGCCGGGCCGTTTCTGACGAGGCGGGTACCGGCCGACGCCCCCCGAGCCAGGTACGGCGGGTCGCCCGCCCAGCGCCGGCCGGGCGTACGGACGGTTCTTAGCGGAGCGGCCTGGTCCAGGGCCGGAGCTTCTCCGGGTTCCGCACTCCCCAGATGTGCGTGATCCGGTCACCGGCGACGTCCAGCGACATCACCGCCACGGTGGCGTCCTCCAGTCGCAGCACCAGCCCGGGCTGACCGTTGACCGTACGCTCCAGGAGCGTCAGGCCGGGCGCCCTCCCGGCGAGATCGACGAGGTAGCGCGCGACCTGCTCGCCGCCTTCGACCGGGCGCAGCGCCGCCTGGACGAGCCCACCGCCGTCGCTGACCGCCGAGACCCCGGGGTCGAGGAGGCCGATGAGGGCGTCGATGTCCTTGGCGTCCCACGCCTGCTTGAAGTCCCGTACGACGCGGGCACGCTGGGAGGCCGGAGTCGCCGGCGCCCGTGACGCGCGGATGCGGCGGCGGGCCGAGGTGGCCAGCTGGCGGCATGCCGCCGGCGTACGGCCGACGATCTCCGCCACTTCGGCGAAGGAGTAGCGGAACACGTCGTGGAGGACGAAGGAGACGCGTTCGGCGGGGGTCATCGACTCGAGCACGACGAGGAAGGCCATGCCGACCGACTCGTCGAGGGTGACGCGGTCGGCCGGGTCGGCCGTCCTGCCGCCCGGACGTCCGTCGGCCCACTCCGAGGCATCGGGCAGCGGCTCCGGGATCCATTCGCCCACGTAGCGCTCGCGCCGGGCCCGTGCCGAGCCGAGCTGGTCGAGGCAGATACGGCTCGCGACCTTCGTCAGCCAGCCGCCCGGGGCCTCGACGGCCTCCCGCTGCTGAGGGGACATGGCGTACCAGCGGGTGTACGTCTCCTGTACGACGTCCTCGGCGTCGGCCAGGGAGCCGAGCAGCCGGTACGCGAGATTGATCAGCTGACGCCGCTCGCTCGTGATCGCGCCCAGGCCCGGATCGAACGGGCCGTCTCCTGGCTCGGACTGGGTCTTCATGGTCTCGCCGCTCCCTTGGCCTCGTCCGTCGTCACCAGTACGACGAGACAGCCCCCCGAAGTGTGAGGCGGGCGCCGTCGCCTCACATTCCGCGGGGCTGCGTCGTCGTACTGCCGGGACCGCACGATCACGAACCCGTCCACCCCGGCTCCCGGGGGCTCCCGGGCTCTCTCCCCCCGCGTTGTCCCCGCCCGGGGGAAACGGCCACGCAGGAAAAGGAGATCACCATGAACACCGCCCGTGTCGACTTCTTCGCCCACCCGGGCTCCGCCACGTTCCTGAAGCACATCGTCTCGGCGGGCAAGGCGCTCGCGGACTCGTCGCTGCCGCCCGCGACGCGGGAACTGGTGCTGCTCAGGGTCAGTCAGATCAACGGATGCGGCTTCTGCGTCGACATGCACACCAAGGACGCCGTACACGCCGGGGAGACGCCGCAGCGCGTCAACCTGGTCGCCGTATGGCGGGAGGCCACGGTGTTCACCGACGCCGAGCGCGCCGCCCTGGAGCTGGCGGAGCAGGGCACCCGCATCGCCGACGCGGCCGGCGGTGTCCCCGACGAGGTCTGGGCGAACGCGGCCAAGCACTACGACGAGGACCAGCTCGCCGCCCTGGTGTCGATCGTCGCCCTCATCAACGCGCTGAACCGTCTCAACGTCATGGCCCAGCGGCCCGCGGGCGACTACCGGCCCGGCCAGTTCGGGTGACCGGTCACCCCGCAGGGCCACGCCACCGAAGATCCGCGAGATCCGCGAGATCCGCGAGATTCGCGAGATCCGCGAGATTCGCGAGATTCGCGAGATTCGCGAGATTCGCGAGATCCGCGAGATTCGCGAGATCCGCGAGATTCGCGAGATTCGCGAGATCCGCGTCGGAGACAGGAGTGACCAAGCATGTCGACCATCACCAGGCTCAGCGACCTGACCGGCGACTACGCCCTCGACACCGCCCGCACCCGTATCGGGTTCGTCGCCCGGCACAGGCCGGGCACCAGGGTGCGGGGACAGTTCGACGCGTTCGAGGGCGGTGCGCACCTGGACGGCGACGACCCGTCGAAGTCCGGCGCACGGCTCGTCATCCGGGCGGGGAGCGTCCGGACCCGCAATCCGCGGCGCGACGACCTGTTGCGCGGCAGGTTCCTGGACACCGACGGCCACCCGGTCATCACCTTCACGTCGGCCGAGGTGACGCGGGTCGACGGGACGCACTACAAGGTCACCGGTGACCTGACCGTCCGCGGTGTGTCCCACCCGGTCACCGTGGACGTCGAGCTGACCGGTGGCGGGACCGATCCGCAGGGGAGGTTCCGGGTCGGCTTCAAGGGCAGCGTCACGATCGACCGCAACGACTGGGGCGTGAACTGGAACGCCGCGACGGCCGCCCTGGTCAGCCCCAAGGTGGTGCTGGAGTTCGACGCCGACGCGATCCGGCGACAGCCCTGACCGAACCGCACCGAGGCGGACGGGGGGTACCGAACCGAGCCGAGGCGGACCGAGGCGGTCCGGGGTGGACCGAGGCGGACCGGGGTGGACCGAGGCGGACCGAGGGGGCGGGGTTCGCACCCGCGGCACCGCTCCGGGGCCACCCCGGGACGGCCTGACCGTGCGGCCGACCGGCCTTCCGGCTTCCTGTCCTGCCCGGGCGCCGGTCCCGAACCCGGCCCCGCCGTCCGGTGGTAGTGCCTGCGCTACCTCGGACCGGGTCGCAGGCGGGATGGGTTCACGCGGCCGGCGGTCCTAGCGTCGAGGTGTCCTGCCCCGCGCTCGACCCGGAAGGCGTTTCACCATGTCAGTGACCTCGGCCGACTTCGCCGTCAGCCTCGAACGCGTACGGAAGACGTACGGCGGTGACCAGCCGGTGGTGGCGTTGAACGACGTGGACCTCCGCTTCGTGCGGGGCACGGCGACCGCGGTGATGGGGCCTTCCGGCTCCGGGAAGAGCACGCTGCTGCACTGCGCGGCGGGCCTGGACCGCCCCGACGCCGGGGCGGTCCGGATCGGGTCCACCGACCTGGCGACGATGTCGGAGAAGCGGCTGACCGAACTGCGTCGCAGCCGGATCGGCTTCGTGTTCCAGGCGTTCAACCTCGTCGGCGCCCTGAACGTCGAGCAGAACATCCTGCTGCCCTCCCGGCTGTCCGGGCAGCGGCCGGATCCGGCGTGGGTCGCCGAGGTCGTCGCCCGGGTCGGGCTGGGCGAGCGGCTGCGGCACCGGCCCGCGCAGCTGTCCGGCGGTCAGCAGCAGCGGGTCGCGATCGCACGGGCGCTGGTCACCCGACCCGAGGTGATCTTCTGCGACGAGCCCACCGGCGCCCTCGACACCCGCACCGCGGCCGAAGTCCTGGCGCTGCTGCGGTCGGTGGTCGACCAGGCCGGGCAGACCGTCGTCATGGTGACCCACGACCCGGTCGCCGCCTCCTACGCGGACCGGGTCGTCGTACTCGCCGACGGGCGGATCGTGCAGGACATGCCGCAGCCCGGCGCCGAGCGGATCGCCGAACACCTCGCGCACCTCGGCAACCACCAGCCCGTCACCCACTCCGTCCCCCAGCGCACCACCCAGCCCGCCACCCAGTCCGACAACCCGTACGCCGACCCGTACGCCGCGCAGCCCGCCGTGCGCCTGGAGGGCTGAACCGTGCTCACCCTGGCCGCGCAGACGCTGCGCCACCGCAAGGGCAGCTTCGTGGCGACGTTCGTCGCCCTCGCCGCCGGTGTCGCCGTCCTCATGGCGTGCGCGATGCTCGTGGAGTCCGGTTGGCGCTACCACGGCCAGCCGCAGCGGTACGAGAAGACGGTCGCCGTCGTCGCCGACCGGGACCTGACCGTGTCCACCGAGATGTTCGGCGAGACGGAGAAGTCCGTCATCGCGCTGCCCGAACGCGGCAGCGTGCCGACCGCGCTGGCCGGCAGGCTCGCGGCGGTGCCAGGCGTGGAGCGTGCCGTCGGCGACCGCTCCCTCGCCGTCACCGCCGTGCGGGCACCGGGCCTCGCGGTCACCGGTCACGGCTGGGCGAGCGCCGCCCTCGCCCCGTACCGGACGGTCGACGGAGCCCCGCCCCGCTCCGACGGGGAGATCGCCGTCGACACCCGGCTCCTCGACGGCACCGGCCTCGCCCCCGGCGACTCCATGGAGCTCCTCACCGGCGGAGCGAGCCGTACCTACCGGATCAGCGCGGTCGTCGAGCCGGAGGGCGGCGACGCGTCGAGCGCCGACGCCGGCAGCGCGGCGCTCTTCTTCACCGACGCGCACGCCGCCCGGCTCGACCCGCGCCCGGGCCGCTTCGACGCCATCGGCATCCTCGCCGCACCCGACGCCGACCGCGACGCCGTCCTGGCCGGCATCAGGGAGGTGACCGACAAGGCGGAGGCGACGACCTACACGGGCGACGAGCGGGGCCTGGCCGAAGAGCCCGAGGCCAGGGCGGCACGGGACTTCATCCTCCAGGCAGGCGGCGCCTTCGCCGGTTACGCCGTGATGATCATCGTCGTCGCCGTCGCCGCCACCGTCGGCCTCTCCGTACGGCACCGCCGCCGCGACCTCGCGCTGCTCCGCGCCATCGCCGCGACCCCCGGCCAGGTACGCGGCATGATCCTGGGCGAGGCCGGCCTGCTGGCACTGCTGGCCGCGGTGGTCGGCGTCCCCCTCGGCCTCGTCGCCACCGGATGGATCCGCGACGAACTCGTCACCCGCGGCTTCGCACCCGACACCTTCACCGTGCGGGGCGGCCTGCTGTCCGGGGCGGCGGTCACCCTCACGGTCGCCGCGGTGGCCCTGGGGGCCGCCTGGATCGCGGCCCTGCGCACCACCCGTATCCGCCCCACCGAGGCGCTCGGCGAGGCCGTGGTCGAAACCGGCCTCGGCAGCAGGAAACGGGTCGTGACCGGTCTGGCCTTCCTCGCCGGAGGCGTCGCCCTGATCGGCCTCACCGGCGTCACCGACGGCCAGACCGCCCTCGGCGCGGCCATGGGCATGCTCTACATGTTCGTCCTGGCCGTCGCCCTGCTCGCGCCCTGGATCAACCAGGGCGCGGCCCGCTTCCTCGGACCCGTCCTGAAGGCCGTGTGGGGCAGCAGCGGCTACCTCGCCGCCGCGAACATGCGCGCCAACGCCCGGGGCATGGTCGCCGTCCTCACCGCGCTCGTGCTCTCCGTCGGCTTCGGCGGCTCCGTGTGGTTCCTCCAGGACAACCTCCAGCGTCAGACCGTCGTCCAGAGCCGTGACGGCACGCTCGCCCAGCACGCGATCGTCGGCGGCGCCGGCCTTCCCGCGTCCGCCGCCGAAGAGGCCCGCCGCATCCCCGGGGTACGGGCCGCCACGGGCGTACGGCGTACGTCGGTCGTCGTCCCGTTCGAGATGGGCGCCCAGGCCGTCGTCGCACAGGGCATCGACCCGCGGGGCGCCGAACACACCCTGGACCTGCGGGTGGAGTCGGGCAGCCTCACCGACCTGAACAAGGACACGGTCGCGGTCTCCACCGCGCAGGCGGACTCCGCCGGCTGGGAACTCGGCGACAAGGCCGAGCTGTGGCTGGGCGACGGCACCCCCGTCACCCTGGAGGTCGTCGCCCTGTACGAACGCGGCTGGGGCTTCGGTGACGTCACCCTCCACACCGCGGCCCTCGCCGGCCACACCGTCACCGGACTCGACGACCAGGTCCTCGTCCGCACCGCCCCGGACGCCGACGCCGGCACCGTCGAGGCCCTGACCGACCTCGCGGGCCGGTACCCCGCCGCCTCGGTGGCCGGCACCGACACCCTCACCGGAGAACTCGCCCAGGACCTGGCCATCAGCGGCTGGCTCAACAAGCTGCTCATCGCCGTCCTGGCCGGCTACGCGGTCCTCGCCGCCGCCAACACCCTGATCATGGCGGCTCTCGCCCGGGCCAGGGAACTGTCCCTGCTGCGCCTGGCCGGCGTCACCCGAGGCCAGGTGAAGCGCATGGTCCACGCCGAACAGGCCGGGCTGCTCGGCGTGGCGCTCGCCCTCGGCGGCGCGATCGCGGCCGTCACCCTCACCTCGGTCGTCCACGCAGTCGCCGGACAACGCATCCCGTACGTCCCGGCCGCCGGCTGGCTCACCATCGTCGGCGGCACCGTCGTCCTCGCCCTGACCGCCACGATGCTGCCCATCGGCCGCGTCCTACGCACCCCACCGGTCCAGGGCATCGGCATCCGGGAGTAACCGCCCCACCCGAGCCCGAAGCCCCGGTGCACCGGCCCCGCCCCGGGCCCGAAGCCCCGGTGCACCGGCCCCGCCCCGGGCCCGAAGCCCCGGTGCACCGGCCCCGGCACCTCACCGGCGACGGGGCCGCCCCCGCTCCCGCCCCGTCACCCTCTGCCCTGCGCCGACCCGCCCGCCGGCGGCGACTCACCGCGCGCCGCCACGGCCCCGGAAGCCGCTGCGCAGCGCGAGGGCACACCATATGACCGCCACCGCCAGTGCCGCAGCGGCCATCGCACCCAGCATCGGCGGCTCCGGCCGCCAGCCCAGTGACAGCCGGGCGCCCGTGAACGTGGGCGCGATCGCGATCACCTCCGGGCCCGCGAGCGGAACCCTGGCGGCGACAGTCCGCAGCATGGCCGCCGCCGTCAGCCCGATCGCGGCCCAGACCCACACATACGGCCACGTCTGCCCCGCGACGGCGAGCGGAACTCCGTACTCGTCGGGCCCGACACGGTACGACCCGGAGAACCAGGCCATCCCCAACCCGAGGACGGTGACGCCCACCACCCACACCACATGCCGCCACAACGGACCGGGCCGCAGGGACGTTTCCTCGTCATCGGCTCCTGAGCTGTCGTCGGCTCCCGAGCTGCCCTCGGCACGTGCACCCTCGCCGGCAGGTGAACCTCCGTCGGCAAGTGGACCGTCACCGGCGGGTGAGTCATCCCCACCGAGGGAGCCGGTGTCCGTGCTTGAGCCGCCGCCAGGGCTCGAGCAGTCGTCAGGGCTGGGCAGGCCGCTCGATTCAGTCACGCTCACGAGGACGCACCCCGCAGGCCACGGGTTCCCACCCGCATCAGGTAGCACGCCGAACGGACTCAGAACTCGGGCCGGCTCCTTAGGGAGTTCGGCTCCCAGTCATCCCCGGCTCGGCCGTCACCGCGGGCACTGGGACTGGCCGGGAACCGTGCGCCAGTGACTCCGCGCCGGCCACGCCGACCAGTGACGCGGCCACGGCGGGCCGCACCGGTACCAGTGGTGGCTCACCGTGTTCCATCGTGGCCCGGAAGGCCCGTAGTAGCAGCACGGTGCCCTCGGCTGCACGTGCCACGGGTTCCCCCGCGAGGGTGAGCGGCGGAGGGACGCGTTCCTCCTCGCGGGCGTGGCCCTCCGGTGTCGCCCATCCCTCCGTCCTGACACGGACCGACCAGGACCGTTCGCCGTCGGCTCGGACGGACTCGGCCAGCGCCCTGGTGCCGCGTACGGAGATCCAGCTCCAGTGGCTGGCGGGTTCGCCCTGGAGGAACCCGTGCCGGGTGAGCGCCAGCGCCCCGGTGGACAGCCGTACCGCCATGACGACCGCGGAGCGTGGGTCCGCCGCGTCCACCGGGAACGCCGACACCTCCACCGGCCAGGCGTCCGTGAGGGCCAGCACCGGTGAGAGGGTGTGCGTGCAGTACGCCGTCGGAGCGATGCGCCCGCGCCAATGCGCCGGATCGCCGATCAGGCCCGTGACATCGGCCGGGGACATGCCGTGCAGGTAGTCCGCCTCGATCAGGCTGATCCGGCCCAGCTCCCCGGCCTCGATCGCCTGGCGGACGAGACGGACGTGCGGATGGGCCACGCAGTTCTCGGCGAAGGAGTAGGTCGCGGACGACCGGTCCGCCGCCGCGATGAGCCTTTCGCCTTCCGTGGCGTCCACGCACGCCGCCGACTCGGACAGCACGTGCACGCCACGGTCCAGGAAAGCGATGGCCAACGGCGCGTGCTCATCGAAGTCGTTGGCCAGGACGACCCCGTCAAGACGGTGCTCCAGCAGCTCCTGCCATCGTTCCACCAGCACCGCACTGGGCAGCCGCGCCCGCGCGACGGCGCGGCGTCCGGAGTCGCGGTCACAAGCCACCACGACCTCCAGGCCCACCTTGCGGCACCAGTCCGCCAGATGCAGCCCCATCCCGAGTCCCACCACTCCTACGCGCATACAGACATCCTCTTCCGGACTCCCCTTCCCTCGCAGATGGTTTTCCCACGAAAACGCGGCACGCAGAGGGACTTACCAGTGCGTACGTCCCGGGCACCGAGGGAAGAGGAGCGAGCGGGGCCGAAGCGTTCGGTTGTTCGCGTGCGTCCGGCGACGATGATGGTGTCGTCTGCTTCCACGACGGTGTCGGCGGTGGCCTAGGTGAAGCCCCCGCCGGGGCGGCCTCTCCTGTCCCGGGCAAGGACGAGGGCTGATACTCGGCCGATGGACTCGATCTACCGAAGTACGACGGGCGAGGATCTCACCCGACGCTGGTGCCTCGACCGGCTCGACGCGTGGCCGGTGCCGCATGAACGGAGGACGGTGACCGCCAAGGGGGCACAGACCCACGTGGTCCTCGCCGGCTCCGGTGCCACGACGGTCGTGTTCGTCCCGGGCACCAACTTCAATGCCGCTGTGTCCCTGCCGCTGGCCACGGCCCTGATCACCGCCGGCTACCGAGTCCTGCTGGTGGACGTCCCGGGTCAGCCTGGCCTCAGCTCTGGTGAACGGGGTCTCTCCGGCGGCCGGTTGTCCTGGTACGGGGAGTGGCTGAGCGAGGTGCTCGAGCAGGTCTCGTCCGAGCCGGTGGCGGTGATGGGCCACTCCTTCGGCGCCGCCATAGCCCTGTCCAGCGACTCTCCCCGGATCCACCGGCTCGTCCTGGTATCACCCGGCGGACTGACCAGACTGAGTCTGACCCCTGCGGTGCTGGCTGCCTCGGTTGCCTGGTTCCTACGGCCCGCGCCCACGCACAGCGCCCGGCTCCTGCGCACCATGCTCGCGCCGGGTCATCCGCCCCGCGAGGAACTGGTGACCTGGATGACACTGGTCGCCCGGCACGCGCGCTCCAGCGGGGCGCCCGGCGCGGCCACACTGCCCGCCCGGTCGGTCCCCCGCCTGGTCGTCACGGGGGAGCACGATGTCTTCCTCCCTCCGCGGCGGCTCGCCCACGCAGTGCGCGGCACACTCGGAGCTGAGCTGGGCGTGGTCTCCGGTGCCGGCCACCTCCTGGTCGAAGAGCAACCCGAGTACCTGTCCACCTTGCTGGAGAGCCCGGGCCGGCCCGCCTCCGACGGCCAATGACGTCGCGGTCCCCGTGGGGGGTGCTGCATCCGTAACCTGATCAGTGTGGAGGGATGCCGATCACCACAGCGCCCGGCGGTGTGCCTCACACCCGCCGTCCCAGTCGCCGCATCCGCTGCGGACCGTTCGCGACAACCGGGAGTCCCCGCCCGAGGACCAGCGTCGGCACTTCGACACGGAACTCGCCGGCACGGGGGTCGAGGCGCGACCCATGATGCCCACCGCTGGGTGACGCTGAGCAACGACGGCTTCGAGGGGTTTCTGCTCTCTGCTCCCTTCGAGGGTTTGGGGTTCGGCTCCCGTTCCTGCGATGAGCTACCGGACGCCAAGTGATCTACTTGGTCGATACCGACTACAGAGGCAGTGACCGCATCCGCCGGGCCGTCAGACGGCTCGGTCGTCCTTCCGGGCGGGAGGGCTGCCAGGGCAGCCTTTGACTGCTCCCGCCGCCGCTGTGGCGCTCCCGGCCGACCCCACTGTGGTGCCGCGGTCCGGTGCTGCCGTGCGCTGGACCGCGGACCTCTCGTCCGCTCCGCTCCGGCGGGCCATGAGCAGCCCGACCGCGGCCGCGGCGATCTGGAGCATCCCGGTGGCCGCCAGCACGCGGACCGAGCCGGCCCACCCGATGACCGCGCCGCCGACCAGCAGCCCGAGGGAGGCGCCACCGGAGTGCAGGACGGTCTCGGCGGTGAACGCCGCCCGCCGCTCGCCCCCGGTCGTCTGCTCGCTGATCACGGCGTTCAGGGCGGCGATGCCCCACGGCGTCGCTGCTCCGCCGACGCCGGCCACCAGAGCGATGGCCGCCAGGTTCGGAGCGGCGACGGGCAGGGCGAGGAAGACGGTGCCGAGGACGGCCCAGGAGAGGGCCATGGTGGCGCTGCGGGGGAGCCGGTCGATCAACAGGGGCACCAGCAGCGAGACGGTGACGGAGGCGATTCCGTAGCCGCTGACACCCGCCGCGATCAGCGCACCGGGGCGGCCGGACTCGATGCTCAGGATGGCCAGTCCGAGAGTGAAGCCGAACCAGCAGACCCCGCCGACACCGGCCATGAGAACACCGGCAGCGATCTGTGGATGGCGGCGCAGGACGGCCATCGCTGAGGCGGGTCGCGTCACCACGGCCGACTCGTCCTTGCTCTGGGGACGGCCGGGCTGTGCTGCCGGAACGGCCAGGACCGCGAGGGCCGCCACGGCGAATACGCAGGTCTCGCACCACAACAGGGGCTGCGCTCCCCAGACCGTCACCAGCCAGGCCCCGAGGGGAGGCGCGAAGACCATTGAGATCCGGTGGGCGAGGTCCTGCCAAGCAAGCCACCGGGCGGCGTCCGTCGCCCGGTCATGCCTCGCCCGGGCAGTGACCGGCCGCTCCTGGACGTCGGCCAGATCGGCGACGAGTGCCCGCTGCGCCGGTCCCGAGAGCGCGCCGGCAGTGCCGGTGACCAGACCGGAGGCGCACAGCGCCGCAGCACCGACCTGCCCGGTCAGGGCAGCCACCGGTACGACAGCCAGTCCGGCGGCATGGACGGCCGTCAGGACGGACAGGGCCCGCCCGGAGGTCAGCCGGTCACGCAGCCCACGGCCCCACCAGCCCACGGTCAGCAGGGGCAGGCCCGCCATGCCGCCGACCAGCCCGGTGGTCCACGCCTGACCGGTCTCAGCCAAAGCCACCAATGGCAGAGCCACAGCGGTCATGCGGCTTCCGGTCCAGGTCAGGAAGGTGAGAGCGGTGAGCAAGAAGAGTGGTGTGCGCATGGCCCGATCCTGGGCCGGACACCGCTCGGCAGGTAGGAGCCGCTCGGCCAACGCCTCTCATACGCTGGGGGTATGACCTCACGCCTCACTGTCGAGGATCTGACCCTTACCGAGGCCGTCGCCCGGCACGGCTCGGTGGGAGCGGCCGCCAAGGAGTTGCTGACCACACAGCCTTCGGCGTCGCGTCGCCTGGCCACTCTCGAACGCCGCCTCGGTGTCCAGCTGTTCGAGCGGGACACCACCGGAGCCCGACCCACCCCCGCGGGACGCGAACTGGCTCGTCAAGCAGCCCGGCTGCTCGCTGAGATCGACGCCCTGCCCGACCAGGTCCTCGCCGCCACCAGTGCCCCGTCACTGAGCGTCGGCACCATCCAGGCCCTCGCCCCGATGGTCTTCACCGCCCTGTCCGTCGAGCTGGACGACGTCACCGTGCATCCGGAGACCGACCACGGGCCGGTATTGCTCCAGCAGGTCCACGACGGCCTGCTGGACGCCGCGATTGTCACGATTGCCGACCAGGCCACCGTTCCCCGAGGACTGCACCGGACCGTTCTGGGCGTCTCCCCGCTCGTTCTCGTCCTGCCCCACGGCACCCCGGCCTCCAGAAGAAGGACTCGCCCGCTCGCCGGCCGTCCTGTCCTCTACTCGACGTTCGACCGCACGGGGGAGACCGTTCGGCAACGACTGTCCGCCCTCGGCGCTCACCCGCTGCCCGCCCCCACGATCGAGGCGGGCCTGCGCATCGCCCGGCATCGGCGCATCTGCGCCCTGGTCCCCGAGCTGGCCGCCCGCTGGTACTCCGCGCCGGGAGACCGGATCCAGTCCTCGCCGGTGCCCGGACAAGTCACTCTCTCCCTGGTAGCCCGCCCACCGGGATCCCCGGTACCGGCCGATGCGCTGGAACGGATCACAGCCCGTGTCCTGGGAGCCCATCAGAGCGAATAGTCCGAAAGGGCGGCAGAGTTTGACGTCCGCGCCACTGGCGATGGCCAGCGAGGCTGCCGCGTGTCGCAGCTTGTGCGGGGTGACCTTTGAGATGCCCACAGCCCCGCCCGAGTGACCGCCGGCCGAAGAACCGCTGACGGAAGTTGCGTGCCCGCAGGGGTGCCGGGTTCTGAAAGTCACCCGCTCCTCCTACTACGCCTGGCGCGGGGGCGAGGCCGCCCGCCGTGCCCGGCAAGCCGCCGACGACGCGCTCGCGCACGAGATCACCGTCGTGCACATCGCCTCCCACACACACCTACGGTGTCCCGCGCATCCACGCCGGACTGCGCCGCCTGGGCCGGCGGGTGACCCGGCCGGACCTCCCCCGGGAGTGCTGGACCTGATCTCCGCGCCGGCCACGGGCTTCGCCGGTCCCGTGGCGCTGGCCCGCGAGGCCGTCGCCGCGGTCCTAACGTCGTTCAGACGATGCTGGGTCACAAGTCGGCGGCTCTGACCCTGGACACGTACGGACACCTCTTCCCGGACCGCCTGGACGAGGTGTCGAAGAAGATGCGCAAGCGGCGCTCCAAACAGTTGGGCAAGGCGAAGGTCAAGCTGGAGAAGGCGGAGCGGAAGGCCCGAGAGGCCGCAGCAGCGGTGGCTGTTCTGGAGGACGACTCCGCGTGACGTGTGTCTGATCAAGCACGAGGAGTCTGCCGTCGACGAGGCGAGTGGCCACCTTCCAGCCGAGACGTCCTCCGGCCTCCCGAGCGGCTCGTCGAAGATCCTTGAGTTCGCCCATCTCCACGAGACCCTCGCGGCCGAGGACCAGCTGACCGTAGTAGCCCTCGTACAAGGGGTCCAAGCCGACGCGCATCAACGTCTCCAGCCGGTCGACCAGCTTCTCGTACCGGCGTCGGGCCAGCTCGTCTTCTGAGGGCATTTCGCACAGCTCCCCACCTCTGCCCGCAGCCGCGTGTGTGCCATCTGTGTGCCGCGAGTACAAAGGCCCTCCCGTCCGACGGACGGAAGGGCCTCTGACCAGGTGTTTCTCTGTGCCCCCGGCAGGATTCGAACCTGCGACACCCGCTTTAGGAGAGCGGTGCTCTATCCCCTGAGCTACGAAGGCCGGTGGTGGTATGGCTTTGCCACCGCCGACAGTGTAGCGGGTGGTCAGGTCAGGGGGACCTGGCGGAAGCGGCCCGCCACTCGTAGGTCTGCCTCGATGTGGCCCGCCGTTCGCGTGAGGGCAGGCAGGATCTCCGTCAGGCAGGACCGTGTCGTCCGGCGGGCCGCGTGCATCGCCACGTTCACCGCGGCCACGACGCGGCCCGTGCGGTCGCGTACCGGGACGGCGATGGAGCGCAGACCCGGCTCCAGTTCCTCGTCGACCAGGGCGTAGCCCTGTGAGCGGACCTCCGGGAGGGAGAGGAGGACGCGGCCCAGTGAGGTCGCTCGGGCCGGGAGGCGGGTGCCGACCGTGACGCGGGCGCTCATCACGCGGCCGGTGGACGCCCGGGCCGTGTACTGGATCTCCTCGCCCGAGTCCGCCAGGACGGCCAGCGAGGCCGACTCGTGGACGTGGTCGGCGAGGGCGGTCAGGTGGGGCTGGGCGATCTGGGGGAGGGAGGTGCGGGAGAGGGGCGGGAAGCCGAGGGAGAGGACTCGGGGGGTGAGGGCGAAGGTGTGGGCGGGGGTCTGTGTCACCAGGCCCGCGTGTTGGTGGGTGATGAGGGCCCGGCGGGCTGTCGCCCGGGCCAGGCCCGTCGCCTTCGCGACCTCCGTGAGGGTCAGCGCCGGGCGGTCCTCGCCGAAGGCCGTCAGTACCGTCAGGCCGCGGGCCAGGGACTCGATGAACTCCCGGCCCAGCTCGTGTTTGGACGCGGCCGTCCAGGTGGCCAGGCCGGTGCGGGGGGCCGCCGGTTGTGGCGGTGGGGCGGCGCGCAGGTCGTTCTCCATCGACCGCACCGTCGAGCGGAGGCGGGGGAGCAGGGTCGTGCGCAGGTCCTCGGCCGTGTGGCGGCTGGTGTGGCTCACCACGCTCGCCACGCATGCCACCCGGCCGGTGCCCGGGTCCCGTACGGGTACCGAGACCGCGACCAGGCCCGGTTCGATCAGCTGGTCGTCCAGGGAGCAGTCGTCGGTCGCCGCGGTGGCCGTGCGGTGTGCGAAGTCGTGGTCCCGGGTGGGGTCGTCGCGTGCGGGGACGGCGGGGAACGTGTGGTCCTCCGGGTCCGCCGCCCGGCGGGTGTGCCAGTGGTGCCAGTCGGTCTCCGACCACTCCGTGGCGAACAGCGGGCCCGGTGCGGTGCGTTCGGCGGGGAGCAGGTCGCCGATGCGGAAGCTCAGGGACATCGCGCGACGGCGGGTGGCCTGGTGGATGAAGCGGATGCCGTCACGGTCGCCGACCGCGAGGGAGACCGACTCGTCCAGCTCGTCGGCCAGGGCGTCGGCCCGGGAGGAGAGGAGGGCGGGGAGGCGGAGGGCGGCGAGGTAGGCGTTGCCCAGTTCCATCAGGCGGGGGGCGAGGGTGACGTCGCGGCCGTCCAGGCGGACGTATCCCATGCGGGCGAGGGTCGCCGTGACGCGGTCGACTGTGGAGCGGGCCAGACCGGTGGCCTTCTCCAGGCCGCTGAGGCTGAGGGTGCCGCCGCTGTCGGCTTCGGTCAGCCCCCGCAGTACGGCGATGCCGCGCAGCAGTGGTGCGACCGCTTCGGCCGGTGTCACGTCGTGGGTCGGTGTCGCGTGGGGGTTCGGTGTCACGTCGTGGTTCGGTGTCAGTGGTCCGGCCGGTGCCGCCTTGTCGGCCGGTGTCGCCTCGGCGTTCGGTGTCGCCGTCCTGCCCGGCGTGCCCCCGCCGGCCCGCGCGTCCCGGGGCGCGGCGGTCTCCGTGCCCCGGGGCGTGGCTGCCCGCTCGTGGGCGGCGTCGTTCGTGGTGTCGGTGTTGGCGGGCATCGGCTCTCCGGTGCGGCGGTCGCGGCAGGCCTACCGTAATCCCGGTCGGGAGGGCGCGGTGACCCCGGCGGCGGCCGTCCGAGGCGTCACCTGCGGGTGACCCGCACCTGGTGGTCGCCTTTCAGGTCCGCCCCGGCCACCGCGATCGTGATGCCCCGGCGCGGGTCCTTGAAGGTCTCGCCCGGTGTGAAGGCGGCGTCCGAGAGTTCGGCGTGGATGTTCGGGCTGCGGGTGCAGCCGCCGCTGTCCCGGCGGGAGTCGTAGACCGTCACCGGTCCCATCCCCGTGTCCACGTCCGCGTCGATCTTGTAGATCAGTACGCCCGGACGGCACACCACCTCGTCGTTGCCCTCGCGGGTGCGCAGCTCGACCGCGTAGCCGGACGTGCCGTCCAGCGGGACGACCACCAGCTTGTCGCCGCCCTTGCGGGCCAGTGGTGTCAGCTTGTACTCCGTCGTTCCCGGCGCCGACGCGCAGTGCACCTGGGTGCGGTCCAGCCAGCCCAGTTTCCACTTGTGCCAGCCGAGGAGGTCGTTGTTGGCGCCCCAGTCCTCGCTCATGATGTCCCAGTGGCCGACGGCTCCTCCGCCCTCCTGGGTGTAGAGGTCCGGGAGGCCGAAGACGTGGCCGTTCTCGTGGGGGAGTACCCGGTAGCCGGTGGCGTCGTAGGAGCCGGAGCCGTCGTCCTGGCGGGAGTAGACGAAGGACGCGTTGGACACCGGGACGCCGTCTGCGACCGAGGCCTCGGTGTTGCCGGCGAAGGTGACGGACAGGACCGTGTCCAGGGCGGAGGGGCCCGCGTTCGGTGTGACCAGCACGTTCAGAAGGTCGTACGCGCGGAAGTCGACCTTCGCGTCGGCCGCCCCGACCAGGTCCTCGACCAGTTTGCGGTAGCCGGGCTCGAAGGGCGCGCCGCGCTCTATGCCGTACTCGGCGAACGACTTCGGCATGCGCAGCCAGTCGCGGATCGGGGTCTCGGGGCGGTAGTCGAGGCGGCCGTAGGAACTGGTGCTGAACCATTCCTCGGTCTGCGGGAAGAACTCCGCGTAGCGGTCGAGCGCCTTGCCCTCGCCGGGCGCGTCCGAGAAGTCGATCATCAGGTTCAGGGCGCGGACGGTGCCGGTGGAGCGGGCGTAGCCGGCGGAGGTCGGGACGCCCTCGGACATCTGGATCTCGGGGCCGCCGCTGATCATGCAGGGGCCGTGCGCGGAGGAACGGGAGAGGACGGCCGGGCCCGGGCCCGCCGTCGTGGTGCCCGGCGCGAGCCGGCCGGTGCCCGCCGAGGTGCTGACGGCGAAGGTCACGACCGTGACGGTGGCGATCGCGGCCAGCCGGCGCGGGCGTATCCGGCGGCTCGGCGGCTGCGCCTGCGGCGGCTGCATGCGGACCTCCCGGACCACGGCAGCCGCCCGACACCGGCTGCACCCTTGCGTTCACCCTGTGCCGAGGGGGTCACGGGCGCGCGCTGGCGGAGCCGATCGTGGGTTTCTCGCCGGTAGCCCGCCGAGCGGGGGACGACGGTGAGGGACCCGGGAGGAGGGGAGGGGCGGTGGTGTTCCCGCGTGGACGTCCCCACCGAGGCGAGGGCGTGTGTGACGCGGGTCACCCGAATCTCTTCCGGTCTCGGAAATAACCGGGGATCCTTTCCCCGTTTAGCCCTGTGTCCGAGCGAAGCGGGGACTTCCTCCCCGGATCGCGAACCCAGTCCTCAGAGGAGTACGCCGTGCAGACCGCGACCCCCGAGCAGCACAGGGCGACCCGGCCCCGCGCCGACGCCCTGCGCAACCGGGAGCGGATCGTCACCGCCGCCCGGGAGATGTTCGTCGAGCACGGCCCGGACGTGCCGCTCGACGACATCGCCCGCCGGGCCGGCGTCGGCAACGCCACGGTGTACCGCAACTTCCCCGACCGCGACGCCCTCGTCCGCGAGGTCGTCTGCTCGGTCATGGACCGTACGGCACGGGCGGCGGAGCTCGCTCTCGCGGAGACCGGCGACGCCTTCGAGGCGTTGGAGCGCTTCGTGCACGTCTCCGCCGACGAGCGGATCAGCGCCCTGTGCCCCATGGTCTCCAGCACGTTCGACCAGTACCACCCCGACCTGGAGGCGGCGCGCGGGAGGGTCGAGCTGCTCGTCGCCGAGGTCATGGACCGGGCGAAGGCGGCCGGTCAGCTCCGTGACGACGTGGGCGTGGGCGATCTGATGACCGCCGCGGCCCAGCTCAGCCGGCCCCCGGCCGGTACGGGGTGTCTGAGCGCCGACCGGTTCGTCCACCGCCATCTGCAGCTGTTCCTGGACGGGCTGCGGGCTCCCGCCCGCTCCGCCCTGCCGGGCACGGCCGTGACCCTGGAGGACCTGCGCCGGCCCTGCGACCAGTAGTTCCGCGACTTCCGTCCGAGCAGTAGACCCGTCAGTTCCGTCAGTTCCGTCAGTTCCGTCAGTTCTGTGACTTCCGTCCGAGCAGTAGTTCCGTGGCTTTCGTCCGACCAGTAGTTCCGTTGGTTCCGTGACTTCTGTTCCATCGGCCGGTTCCGCGCTTTCCGTCCCACCGGCCGGCTCCGCGCTCTCCGCTCCACCGGCCGGTTCCGCGACTTCCGTACCACCAGTGGTTCCGCGAATCCCGACCGTCTGAACGCCGGACGGCGGCCGCTGTGGGCCGTCGTCGCGGGCCCGGTCGTCCAGTCGTCCCTTTACTCACCTTTTTTCCGTCACGAAGTCCCGAAGTGGGTACCCCCATGTCTGCAACAGCCGTCAAGGCTTCCGGCGCCCCAGGCGCCCCCGGCGTCCCCGACGCCGGCCGCTGGAAAGCGCTCGTCTTCATCGCGCTCGCCCAGCTGATGGTCGTCCTCGACTCCACCATCGTGAACATCGCCCTGCCCTCCGCCCAGCAGGACCTCGGCATCTCCGACGGCAACCGGCAGTGGGTCGTCACGGCCTACGCCCTCGCCTTCGGTGGCCTGCTGCTCTTCGGCGGGCGGATATCCGACCTGTGGGGCCGCAAGCGCACCTTCGTCCTCGGGCTGGCCGGATTCGCAGCCGCCTCCGCGCTCGGCGGTGCGGCCACCAACGAGGCGATGATGTTCGGCTCCCGCGCCCTCCAGGGCGTCTTCGGTGCCCTGCTCGCGCCCGCCGCGCTCTCCCTGCTCGCCGTGATGTTCACGGACGGCAAGGAGCGCGCCAAGGCCTTCGGCATCTACGGTGCGATCGCCGGTGGCGGCGCCGCCGTGGGCCTGATCCTCGGCGGTTTCCTCACCGAGTACCTGAACTGGCGCTGGACGTTCTTCGTCAACATCCCGTTCGCGGTCGTCGCCGCGGCCGGTGCGTACCTCTTCGTCCGCGAGCCGCAGGGCGGCCGCAACCGCTCGCCGCTCGACATCCCCGGCGTGGTCCTGTCCACCCTCGGTCTGGTCGCGCTCGTCTACGGCTTCACCCGCGCCGAGTCCGAGGGCTGGAGCGACGCGGTGACGGTCGGCATGTTCGTCGGTGCCGCCGTGCTGCTCGTCGCCTTCGTGCTGGTCGAGTCGAGGGTCAAGGCCCCGCTGCTGCCGCTGCGCGTGGTGACCGAGCGCAACCGGGGCGGGATCTACCTCTCGCTGGGCCTGGCGATCATCGCGATGTTCGGCCTGTTCCTCTTCCTGACCTACTACCTGCAGATCGTGCAGGGCTACTCTCCGGTGAAGACCGGGTTCGCCTTCCTGCCGATGGTCGTGGGCATGGTCACGGGCTCCACGCAGATCGGCACCCGGCTGATGACCCGGGTCGCGCCCCGGCTGCTGATGGGTCCCGGCTTCCTGGTCGCCGCCGTCGGCATGCTGCTGCTGACCCAGCTGGAGCTCAACACCTCCTACGCGGCCGTGCTGCTGCCCGGCATGCTCCTGCTCGGTCTCGGCATGGGTACGGCGTTCATGCCGGCCATGTCCCTGGCCACCATGGGCGTGGAGCCGCGGGACTCCGGTGTCGCCTCCGCGATGGTCAACACCTCGCAGCAGGTGGGCGGCGCGATCGGTACGGCGCTGCTGAACACGATCGCCGCCTCGGCCACCACGTCCTACATCGCCGACAACATCGGTGGCGCGGCCACCCGGTCCCAGCAGCAGCTGGTGCAGCTGGAGGGGCAGGTGGAGGGCTACACCAGCGCCATCTGGTTCGCCGTCGGCATCCTGGTCGCGGCGGCCGTGATCGCCCTGACCTTCGTCAACGCCGGCCGCCCGGGCGGCAACGCCGTCACGGGTTCCGGCTCCGGGGCGGGTGACGCGGTCGAGGGCGAGCTGCCGGTGCCGGTCGTCGCCCACTGACGACGACGGACTCGGTGCCCCTTCGGGCCCTGTGGTTCCACAGTTCCCTCGAGTTCCACCCGTGCGCGGGGGAAGGGACGCCCCTCACGTACGGTTCCCAGGACCTGCCCCGGCCGCGCGCTCAGCGCAGCCAGGGCAGGTCCGCACCCGCTTCGCTCGGCTGAAGTCCCTCGGCGACGATCCGCGTGATCTCGCCGAGGGACTTCTGCTGTTCGGGCGTGAGCCGGTCGAACACGGCCTGACGTACGGCGTTCACATGGCCCGGCGCGGTCCGGCTCAGCACCTCGTACCCCTCGTCCGTGAGGATGGCGAACTGGCCGCGCTTGTCGGAGGGGCAGTCCTCCCGGCGGACCCAGCCGTTCTTCTCCAGGCGGGCGACGGCGTGCGAGAGGCGGGAGCGGGTGATCTTCGCGTACCGGGCCAGCTCCGTCATCCGCAGCCGCCGCCGCGGTGACTCCGCGAGCTTGACCAGCAGGCCGTAGTAGACGTGCGGCATGCCCGCGTCGCGCTGGAGCTGACGGTCGAGATGGTCCTCGAGAAGGGTGGCGGCCTCGATGTAGGAGCGCCAGACGCGCTGTTCCTCGTCGGTGAGCCAGCGGGGCTCGTCGGCGGGGGCCGGGGCGGGGGCCGGGACGGGTCCCGGGGTGGGAGCCGGGTTGGGTGCCGTGTTCATGTATCCATCGTACGGAACCACTGCTTGAAACTTAAACAAAGGGAGCGTAGGTTCGGGGAAGAGAGAGATTGAGAGTTCAAGTAGCTCAAGTACCGGGAGTCGCCCTCATGTCCGTCGCCACTCAGGAGCGCATGCCCGCCCTCTATCTCAGCCACGGCGCCCCGCCCCTCGCCGACGACCCCGTCTGGCCCGGCGAACTCGCCGCGTGGGCCGCCGCCCTCCCGCGCCCCAAGGCGATCCTCGTCGTCTCCGCCCACTGGGAGGAGGCCCCGCTCGCCCTCGGTGCCACCCGGACCGTCCCCCTGGTCTACGACTTCTGGGGCTTCCCGGAGCACTACTACCAGGTGCGTTACGAGGCTCCCGGCGCCCCAGCGCTCGCCGAGTCCGTACGCAAGCTGCTGCGCGCCCCCGGTACGCCCGTGCAGGACGTCCCCGACCGCGGCCTCGACCACGGCGCGTACGTGCCGCTCGTCGAGATGTACCCCGGCGCCGACATCCCGGTCCTCCAGGTCTCCATGCCGACCCTCGACCCGGCACGGCTCATGGAGACCGGCCGCAGGCTCGCGCCGCTGCGCGACGAAGGGGTGCTGATCATCGGCTCCGGCTTCTTCACCCACAACCTCGCCGCGCTGCGCCGGAGCGGCGTCCCCGCCTGGTCCGCGGAGTTCGACGACTGGGGCCGGCGCGCGCTGGAGGCCGGTGACGTGGACGGGCTGCTCGACTTCGCCCACAAGTCCCCGGCGGGCCTGCTCGCCCACCCGCGCACCGAGCACTTCGCCCCGCTGTTCGTGACCATGGGGGCGGCGGACGCGGCCGGCGAGCTCGACTCGCGGAAGTCCGTGATCGACGGGTTCTGGATGGGGCTGGCCAAGCGGTCGGTGCAGTTCGGCTGACCGGGCACGGGACGGCGGCAGCGGGACGGAATACGGGCGGGGTGGGAACTGCTTGTGGGAACGGCTTGTTTCCGGGGTGGCACTACCGGGCCGCCTCCCGCTGGAGCGGCTTCTCGTACCAGGCCACGTCCCAGTACCGGCCGAATTTGCGGCCCACCTCGCGGTACGTGCCGACGTACCGGAAGCCGAAGCGTTCGTGCAGCCGGGTGGAGGCCTCGTTGGGCTGCGCGATGCCCGCGTAGGCGCGGTGCAGGTCCTCGCCCGCCAGGGCCTCGAAGAGGGCCGTGTAGAGCAGTGTGCCGATGCCGCGACGGCCGGCGTGCGGGGCGACGTAGACGGTGGTCTCCACCGAGGTCCCGTACGCGGGCTTCGCCCGATAGGGGCTGGATGTGGCGTACCCCAGGATCTCCTGTGAGTCCGCGTCCGTGGCAACCCTCAGCCGGTACGGACCGTCTTCAGGGTGGGAGAGCAGCCAAGGGCGGCGCTCTTCCGGGGTGAAGGGGTTGGTGTCGAACGTGACGGGCGTCTCACGGACGTAGTGGTTGTAGAGGTCGGTGAGGGCCTTGAGGTCCTCCTCGATTCCCGGTCTGACCTGGACCTCCGTACGCCCCGACCGCATCACGCCTCCCCCTGTGGCGGCACAGGGTACTGCATGATCAGAAAAATCGGGGGGCGGGTTGGGAATTCTGTCCGGATTCCAGTCGTTGTTTCCATCGGATGCAGGGCACCCGAGGAGAGTCCCGACAGAGGCCGGAGACCGGATCCGAGACCGGAGGACAACCCCACACGGCGCCGAGTGTCCACAGAACCACCTGGACCACCCGCTGAACCACCATCGCAAGGGAGCACGCATGGCAACCCGTGCCGTCGCCCGTCGTAAGTCCGCCACCGGCGGGACCTCCGACGCGGCAACCAGCGTCCGCGCCAACGGCGGCGAGCTCGCCGACCGCGATCTGGTCGGCATGTACCTCGACGAGATCGCGCGGACACCCCTGCTCGACGCCGCCAAGGAGGTCGAGCTGTCCCAGACCATCGAGGCGGGTGTCTTCGCGCGGCAGGTCCTCGAAGGCTACGAGGAGACCGGGGCGGATGCCACCCGGGAGGAGCTCCGCGCCCTGATCGAGGAGAGCGAGCGGGCGAAGGACGTCTTCATCCGTTCCAACCTGCGGCTGGTCGTCGCGGTCGCCCGCCGTTACCCCCGCAGCGGTCTGCCGCTTCTCGACCTCATTCAGGAGGGCAACGCCGGCCTGGTCCGCGCGGTCGAGAAGTTCGACTACCGCAAGGGCTTCAAGTTCTCGACGTACGCGACCTGGTGGATCCGTCAGGCCATCACCCGGTCCATCGCCGACCAGTCGCGCACCATCCGGCTGCCCGTCCACCTGGTGGAGGAGCTGGGCCGGATCCGGCGCGTCCAGCGCGAGTTCAACCGCGAGCACGGCCGCGAGCCGGAGCCCGCCGAGATCGCCGCCGAGCTCGGTTCCACGCCGGAGCGCGTCACCGACGTACTCGACTGGGCCCGCGACCCCGTCTCGCTGAACATGGCGGTGGACGACGAGGGCGAGACCCAGTTCGGCGACCTGCTCGAGGACACCTCCGCCGTGTCGCCCGAGCAGTCGGTGATGACGCTGCTGCGCAGCGAGGAGCTCGACGACCTCATCGGCCGCCTCGACCCGCGCACGGCCTCCATCATCAAGATGCGGTACGGCATCGACGACGGCCGCGAGCGTACGCTGACGGAGGTCGGCAAGGAGCACGGCCTCACGCGCGAGCGCATCCGGCAGATCGAGAAGCACGCGCTGCTGGAGCTGAAGAAGCTGGCCCGCGACACCGGCTTCGAGGCGGCGGCGTAAAGGCGGTCGCCGCGCGCCGCGGCGGGCGGCGGCCAAGGACGGCGCGAGGGTGACGGCGTGGCGCGGACGCGATGCGGCGGTGCTGTCACCGGCGGCGTGGTGTGATGCGGGGGCGTGACGTGACGCGTGGGGCGTACGCCGGTGGCCGAACCCCGCGCAAACATGGCCGTGTAACGCTGCTTCAACCGGCGGAGGCCGGGAAATAGAACTCCGGGCCCCGCGCTTCCCAGCAGTCCGGGCCCGGGGCGGCGGCCCGGACCGGGCCTCTCCGCCACTTCGGACCACGTCCCGACGCACTCCCCCCGGCGCCGGGACCTTCCCGAGCCGGGCTCGGCGCCTCTCCCCCCGGGGCGCCGGGTCCGGCTCCTTCCGTTGGGGGGCGCGGACCGGCCACGGCGCGGAGAACGGGTGGGGGAGCGTGGAGCGGGCAGGCAGGGGAGGCGGGGCACCCCGAACCTGAACCCCGGGGTGGCCCGCCGAATGGCAGATTCTGCCACAGCGGCATAGCCTGCCGAAGTGAGCAGCACGATCCCCACGCCATCGGCGAACCACCCGCCTTCCCCCTCGTCGGCGGGCACGACCCCTACGGCCCTTTCCTCGTCGGCGGGCACGACCCCTACGGCCCCTTCCTCGTCGGCGGGCACGACCCCTACGACCCTTTCCTCGTCGGCGGGCACGACCCCTACGGCCCCTTCCTCGTCGGCGGGCATCGCCTCTTCGTCGGCGGCGTCCCCCGCGCCCGGGCCGGCGCCCGTCTCCCTGATCGAGCGGCGCAAGGCCGCGACCCGGATGGAGATCGCCCGCGCGGCGGCCCGCCTCTTCGTGAACCAGGGGCTGCGGGCCACCCGGGCCGAGGACATCGCCCGGGCCGCCGGCGTCGCGCCGCGCACCTTCTACCGCTACTTCGCGACCAAGGAGGAGGCCGTCGCCCCGCTCTACGCCCTGGGCGCCGAGCGCTGGGCGCAGGCGGTGCGCGAGGCCCCGGCGGAGCTGTCCCCGCCCGAGGCCCTGGAACACGCCGTACGGCACACGCTGACGCCGGGCGCCGGGGTCTCGGCGCCGTCCTGGGAGTGGGCCCGGACCCTCATCCGGCTGGCCGAGAGCAGCCCGGCGTTGCGGAAGGTGTGGGCGGAGGTCTGCCGGACGGCGGAGCGGGGGCTCGTGAAGGCGCTGGCCGCCCGGATGGCTCAGGGTGACGACAACGTTGCCGCGCGACTGGAGCGCTCTCCCGCCACGCACTTCGCGGCTGCCGTCGCGGGCGCGGCGGTGCGGGTGGCGGTGGAGTACTGGGCGGCCTCCGCCCAGGGTCTCTCCGCCGAGAGCCTCTCGGCGGAGCCCTCCCGGGGGGAGGGGGTCGTGTCGTCCGAGGGCTCCTCGCCCGCGACTCTCCCGCCCGGGGGCTACTCGGCCGACGGGGCGCGGAGTCCGCTGGAGTTGGCGCTGCGGAATCTCGAGGCGGTGCGGGGAGTCGACTGGGACGGTGCTCGTACGAGGTAGTCCGCGAGGGTGGACGGCGGACGGAGCCGTCATTCGCCCCCCGACGCCCTCACCAGCCTTCCTCCCAAGCCCCGTACGCACTCCACCAGTTCCGCCGGCTCCCGTACCCGGAACTCCACCCCCAGCATCGCGAGACGTACCGCCATCCACTCCACCGCGTCGGACACGGTCGCCCGCAGGACGCACGACGCGCCGCCGTCCGCCGACTCCGGGGTCCCGAGCCACTGCGGGATCCGTGCCGCGACGACCTCGGCCGGCGCGTCGAAGGCGACCACGATCTCGTACGAGTCGCCGTGCCGCCGCATCGAGCGCCGCAGGTACTCCGCCGCGCTCCCGGTCGGCAGCTCCCGCGGCGCGAACCGGGCGCCCGTGGCGAACGGTTCGCTCACCCGGTCGACCCGGAAGGTCCGCCAGTCGTCCCGGTCCAGGTCGTAGGCGACCAGGTACCAGCGGCGGCCCGTCGACACCAGCCGGTACGGCTCCGTCACGCGCCGCGACTCGGTGCCGTCCCCCGCGCGGTAGGCGAACCGCAGCCGCTCCCGTCCGGCCACCGTCGAGGCCATGACGGTCAGTGTCTCGGGCGCGATGCTCGGCCCGTCCCCGCTGGTGAGCGGTGTCGTCGCGGCCTGGAGCGTGGCGACGCGGTGGCGCAGGCGGCCCGGCAGCACCTGCTCCAGCTTGGCCAGTGCCCGTACCGAGGCCTCGTCCACCCCCTCCACCGCGTGCCCGGCGCCGGCGCGCAGCCCGACCGCGATGGCCACGGCCTCCTCGTCGTCGAGGACAAGCGGTGGCATCGCCTTGCCGGCCACCAGCCGGTAGCCGCCGTCGGAGCCCATGCTCGCCTGCACGGGGTAGCCCAGTTCGCGCAGCCGGTCGATGTCCCGCCGGACCGTGCGGCGGGAGACCCCGAGCCGGTCGGCGAGCTCGCCGCCGGGCCATTCGCGGGGCGTCTGGAGGAGGGAGAGGAGCGTCAGGAGCCGGGCCGGAGTGTCCGTCGTCATGGCTCCGAGGATGCCGCACCTCTAGGACGTGAACTGTCCTACTGGGGTCGTAGTTTCCTTCCATGACCTCAACGCATATCCCGGGGCCCGCTCCCGCCCAGCCCGTCGCAGGCGACCGGCGTCGCTGGTTCGCGCTCGCGATCGTGATGACCGCGGCCTTCATGGACCTGGTCGACGTCACCATCGTCAACATCGCGATCCCGTCGATCCGGGAGAACGAGGGTGCCACCTACAGCCAGATCCAGTGGATCACCGCCGGTTACGCCCTCGCCTTCGCCGCCGGTCTGATCACCGGCGGACGGCTCGGCGACATCCACGGCCGCAAGCGGGTGTTCCTCATCGGCGTCGGCGGCTTCACCATGGCGTCCGCGCTGTGCGGCTTCGCCGTGAACCCGGAGATGCTGGTCGCCTCCCGCCTTCTCCAGGGCGCCATGGCGGCGCTGATGGTGCCGCAGGTGCTGTCGATCGTGCACGCCACCTTCCCGGCGCACGAACGCGGCAAGGTGTTCGGGCTGTTCGGCGCGATCGTGGGGCTGGGGGCCGTCTCCGGTCCGCTGCTGGGCGCGCTGCTCACCGAGTGGAACCTCTTCGGGCTCGAGTGGCGGCCCATCTTCCTCATCAACCTGCCGGTCGGCGTCGCCGGTCTGATCCTCGGCAGCCGCTACATCACGGAGTCCAAGGCGCCGCGTGCCCTCAAGCTGGACCTGGTCGGGGTCGCCCTGGTCACCCTGGGACTGCTGATGCTGGTCTACCCGCTCACCCAGGGCCGCGAGCTGGACTGGCCGCTGTGGGGGTACCTGTCGATGGCAGGCGCGTTCGTGGTCCTCGCGGTGCTGGTGGCGTACGAGAGGCGGAAGGCGGCGCGGGACGGTTCGCCGCTGGTCGAACTGTCGCTGTTCAAGGTGAAGAGCTTCGCGGCCGGTATCGCCGTGCAGACCGTCTTCGGGATCGCGCTCGGTATCTTCTTCCTGGTGTGGACGCTGTACATGCAGGTGGGGCTCGGCTGGAGCGAGCTGCGGGCCGGGCTGACCGGCGTTCCGTTCTCGATCGCCGTCTCCGTGGCGGCCGGGGTGTCGGTGCAGAAGCTCGTCCCGCGCTTCGGACGCAAGGTGCTCCAGGCGGGCGCGTTGGTCATGGCGGCCGGAGTGCTGCTCTACATCTGGGAGTCCGAGCGGTACGGACTCGGCATCACCTCCTGGCAGATGGCGCTGCCGCTCGTCGTGATGGGCGTCGGCATGGGGCTGATCGTCGCGCCGCTGACGGACGCGGTGCTGTCCCAGGTGCCGCGCGAGCACGCCGGAGCGGCGTCCGGGCTCATCAACACCGTGCAGCAGATGGGCAACGCGCTGGGGCTGGGACTGGTCTCGGTGGTCTTCTTCGGCACCATGAGCGACCACCTGGCTCCGGCCCGCGTCGGCCCGGCGTACGCCGACGCCTTCCAGAACGCGCTGGGCTGGGTGGCCGGGGTGCTGGCCGTCATCTTCCTGCTGATGTTCGCGCTGCCCAAGCGGCCGGCCCAGCACGTGGAAGGGGCCCAGGAGGAGGAGCGGACGCAGGAGAAGGAGCCCGCGCTGGTCTGAGGCCACCGCGCTTCGGTCACCGCGCTTCGGGCAGGGCGGGGGACGGGCGGGGCAGGACAGAGGACGGGCGGGGCAGGACAGAGGACGGGCGGGCAGGGCAGAGGACGGGCAGGACAGGGGCGGGTCCGGTACTTCGGTGCCGGGCCCGCCCCTTTTCGTGTCCCGCCTGGTGAGCCTGAGCCAGGGGTGCTGCCAGGGGTGCTGCCAGGGGTGCCGCCAGGGGAGGAGTGCCCGTTCATGCCCGAGTGAGTCCGTTCGTTTCTGTTTCCTGTTTACATTGCGGAATAGCGGGCGTAGCCTCCGGGTGAAACCACAGGTTCGGGCACAGGCGGAGGCGAACGGTCATGTACGCACCGGAGCGGCAACAGGAGATCCTCCGGCTCGCCCGGGACGGCGGCCGGGTCGACGTGGTGTCGCTGGCCGAGGAGTTCCAGGTGACGGCGGAGACCATCCGCCGCGACCTGAAGGCACTCGACCGCGCCGGGCTGCTGCGCCGCGTGCACGGCGGCGCGATCCCCGCCGGGCGGCTCGACTTCGAGCCGGACCTCGCCGAGCGCGAGTCCACGGCCGCCGACGAGAAGGACCGGATCGCCAAGGCGGCCCTGGCGGAACTGCCGGCCGAGGGCACGGTGATCCTCGACGCCGGTTCGACGGTGGCCCGCATGGCCGCCGCGCTCCCGCCGGAGGCGTCGCTCACCGTCGTCACCCACAGCCTGCCCATCGCGGCCCGCCTCGCCGACCACCCCGGCATCCAGCTCCACCTGGTCGGAGGGCGCGTGCGGCACCGTACGCGCGCCGCCGTGGACGCCTGGGCGCTGCGCGCGTACGGCGAGATCCGCGCCGACGTGCTGGTGGTGGCGGCCAACGGTTTCTCCGTGGAGCACGGTCTGACCACCCCCGACCTCGCCGAGGCCGCCGTCAAGCGCGCCGCGGTGGCCGCCGCCCGCCGCGTGGTGCTGCTCGCCGACTCCTCCAAGCACGGCCAGGAGCACTTCGCCCGCTTCGGCGCCCTGAGCGATGTGGACCTGCTGATCACCGACAGCGGGATGAGCCCCGAAGACGCCACCGCCATCGAGCGCGCCGGCACGGAAGTAGTACGCGCATGATCCTCACCGTCACCCCCAACCCGTCCCTGGACCGCACCTACGAGGTCCCCTCCCTCGACCGCGGCGAGGTCGTCCGCGCCACGGGCGAGCGCGTGGACCCGGGCGGCAAGGGCGTGAACGTCTCGCGCGCGGTGACGGCGGCCGGCCGGCGCACCGTCGCGGTCCTGCCGCTCGGCGGCCCGTCCGGCGCGCTCGTCACCGAGCTGCTCGACGCCCAGGGCATCGAGGTCGCGCCGGTGCCGATCGCCGGGGTCACCCGGGCCAACATCGCGCTCGCCGAGGCGGACGGTGTCCTGACGAAGATCAACGCCCCGGGGCCCGAACTGTCGGCGGCCGAGCGTGAGCTGCTCCTGGAGACCGTACGGCGCCAGTCGCCCGGCGCGGACTGGATCGCCTGCTGCGGCAGCCTGCCCCGCGGACTCGCCCCCTCCTGGTACGCCGACCTGGTCGCCCGGGCACACACGGCGGGCGTCCGCATCGCCCTGGACACCTCCGGGCCCGCCCTGCTCCGGGCGCTGCGTGAACGGCCCGACGTGGTCAAGCCGAACGCCGGGGAGCTGGCGGAGGCCGTCGGGCGTCCCCTGGCCACCGTGGGCGACGCCGTGAAGGCCGCCGAGGAGCTGCGGGAGCTGGGCGCCCGGTCCGTGCTCGCCAGCCTGGGCGCCGACGGACAGCTGCTCGTGGCCGACGAGGGCACCTGGTTCGGCAGCGCCCGGGTGGACGCCGTACGCAGCAACGTCGGTGCCGGGGATGCGTCGCTCGCCGGATTCCTCGTCGCCGGGGGCGCGGGGCCGGGCGCCCTCGCCTCCGCCGTCGCGCACGGCGCCGCCGCCGTCCAGTTGCCCGGCAGCGTGATGCCGACGCCGGTCGACCTGGATCCGGGCGCGGTGACGGTCACGGCGGAAGTGCCGGTGGACCGCGCTCTGAAGGAGCCGGCCTCATGAACTCCCACTCCGGCTCCCACCCCGACCGCCTCCCCGGCCTACTCCCCGGTTTCCTCCTCAACTCCCGCCCCGTCCCGGACCCCCGCGGCCCGGGCCCACGCCCCCACCGCAGTGCCCCCGTCCCCCTCTCCGCCCTCGCCCACCACCCCACGTTCCGGGCGATACGCGAGCTAAGGAGCCCGCGATGAGCGACATGATCACCGCGGATCTGGTCGACCTCGACCTGTCCGCCGACACCAAGGAAGCGGCGGCGCGCGCCCTCGCCGAGCGGATGGTGGCCCAGGGCCGGGTGACCGACCTGGAGGGCTTCCTCGCCGACGTGGCCGCCCGTGAGGCGCAGATGCCGACCGGCCTCGACGGCGGCATCGGCATCCCGCACTGCCGCAGCGAGCACGTCACCGAGCCGACGCTGGCCTTCGGGCGCAGCGCGGACGGCATCGACTTCGGAGCGGCGGACGGTCCGGCCGACCTGATCTTCCTGATCGCCGCTCCGGCGGGCGCCGACGACGCCCACCTGACGATCCTCTCCTCACTCGCCCGGCAGCTGATGAACGCCGAGTTCACGACCGCGCTGCGGTCGGTGGGTGACGCGACCGCCGCCGCCGCGCTGATCCGCGGAGAGCGGCCGACCGGCTCCGAGGGTGCCTCCGCAGGTGCCTTCGAAGGCGCCGGGGACTCCGTGGCGGTCTCGGCGGCGGCCTCCGCCGAGGCCGCCACGGCCGGCACCGACGGGGCGGATGGCACCGACGGGGCCGCTGACACCGACAGGACGGCCGGCACCGACAGGGCGGAGGAGCCCGGGGAGCACGGGAAGTCCGGTGAGCCCGGGCGTCCCTTCCGTATCGTCGCCGTCACCTCCTGCCCCACCGGCATCGCGCACACCTACATGGCGGCCGAGTCGCTGGAGAACGCGGGACGCGAGTCGGGCGTCGAGGTCGTCGTCGAGACGCAGGGCTCGGCCGGCTTCACCCGGCTGGACCCGGCGGTGATCGAGGCGGCGGACGGTGTGATCTTCGCCCATGACGTGCCCGTACGCGACAAGGACCGCTTCGCCGGGAAGCCCACCGTCGACACCGGCGTCAAGGCGGCCATCAACCGGCCCGGCGAGCTGATCGACGAGGTCCGAGGGAAGGCGGCACGCGGCGAGGTCACGGCGGCCGGTTCGAACGGTTCGGCCGGTGCCGACGGTACGACGCCCGTCGAGCGCGGCGGCGGATCCGGCGAGGGCTACGGGACGAAGCTGCGCGTCTGGCTGATGTCCGGCGTCAGCTACATGGTGCCGTTCGTCGCCGCGGGCGGTCTGCTGATCGCCCTGGGCTTCGCCATCGGCGGCTACGAGATCAACGAGGCGCCGTCGGTGATGGACCACTTCGTGTGGTCGCAGGCGGACAGCTGGGCGGCGCTGCTGTACCAGATCGGCGGCGTGGCCTTCGCCTTCCTCGTCCCGGTGCTGGCCGGTTACATCGCCTACGGCATGGCCGACCGACCGGGCCTGGTCCCCGGGTTCGTGGGCGGTTCGATCGCCCTGACCATCAACGCCGGGTTCCTCGGAGGTCTGGCGGCCGGTCTGATCTCCGGTGCCGTGGTGATGGCGATCCAGCGGGTACGCATCCCGGCGGCCCTGCGCGGCATCATGCCCGTGGTGGTGATCCCGCTGATCTCCGCGGCGATCGTCGGGTTCCTGATGTTCGTGGTGATCGGCAAGCCCATCGCGTCCGCGCAGACGGCGATGACCGACTGGCTGAGCGACCTGTCCGGTGCCAACGCCGTCCTGCTCGGCGCCCTGCTCGGCCTGATGATGTGCTTCGACCTGGGCGGCCCGGTCAACAAGGTCGCCTACGCCTTCGCCACCGCCGGCATAGCCGTCTCCGACCCGAGCGACTCGGCGATGAAGATCATGGCGACGGTCATGGCGGCCGGCATGGTCCCGCCGCTGGCGATGGCCCTGGCCACGACCGTGCGCGGCAAGCTCTTCAACGCCGCCGAGCGCGAGAACGGCAAGGCCGCCTGGGTGCTGGGCGCCTCCTTCATCACCGAGGGCGCGATCCCGTTCGCCGCGGCCGACCCGCTGCGGGTCATCCCGTCCTCGATGGTGGGCGGCGCCGTCACCGGCGCTCTGTCCATGGCCTTCGGCGCCACCCTGCGCGCCCCGCACGGCGGCATCTTCGTGGTCCCGCTGATCGGCAACCCGCTGCTCTACCTGGTCGCCGTCGCGGCCGGTGTCTGCGTCACCACGGCCCTGGTGATCGTCCTCAAGGGGCTGCGCAGGCCGACGCCGGGAGCGGTGGTCCCGGGCTCCGGCGGCGCGGACCCGACCGCCTCGACACCGGGGGCGAAGCAGCCGGTGGCCGCCGCCTGAGGGGCGCCCGACGTCGGGCGACGTCGGTGATTCACGGGCCGGGTCCGCGAGGGACCCGGCCCGGCGGCGTCCGTACCGCGTGCCCGCGCCGGCGGGTGCGCTAGGAGACCTGTGCCGCGCGCCGCTCCATCGCGCGGCGGGCGGTGTCCTCACTCTCGTAGACCTCGCACATGTGCCGCCCGTCGGGCGTCGCCGTGTGCTCGACCTCCCAGAGGGAGACCTCCGCACCGTCCCGCAGCAGGAACGCGTGCTCGTAGAGCGAGAAACCGATCCGGGCGCGGCCCGCGCGTCCGGGGCCGCCGAAGGCCTGGGTGATCTGGTGCGCGGACGCCGTCGTCAGCCGGGCGGCGAGGTCACCGCCGGGCCGGTCCGGGTTCTCCGCGCGGCGCAGCAGCCGGCGGGCGTGGTCCGCCGAGGCGTCGGGGACGTAGGCGTGGCGCGGGGCGGGGACGGGGGAGAGCTGTACCTGCACGGGCAGTTCGAAGTCGGGTGTGTCCGGCGGCAGCGCCAGCCGTGCGGTGGCGGTGCGCAGTTCCTCCTCGTCGACGTACACCTCGCGCTGCGGTTCGCTGCCCGGGGCGGTGTTGTGGACCAGCTCCCAGAGCGTGAGCGCCGAGCCGTCGGCGAGCAGCCAGGTGTGCCGGTACGTCTCGCGGTGCAGCCCCGCGCTGTGGTGCGCGGAGTGCAGCGAACCGTCGTGCGCCAGCGCGCAGTCCAGCTGCCGTAAAGTCTCGTCGGGCAGCTCGAACGAGTTCAGTGCGCGACCGAGCAGTCGCATGAGGTGCTCCTCCGGAGACTCGGGCGACTCGGGTGGTTCGTACGCTGCCGTCTCGTACGGAACGCTCAAGGTTTCTCCCGGCGTTGCTGCATGTCACCTTGTGGGTGCATACCGTAGCCCCTCGGTCGGACATCGTGTCCGGGAACCGAGAAAACGTACGCACGAAAAACGGCGGGGCCGCGCGAGAAGTTCCCGCGCGACCCGACGAACCGTCAAAAAACGCTGCTCAGGGCGGTGTCAGACCGCGCTTCCGGCAGTCCACTCGTTCCACGCCATGTTCCAGCCGTTGAGGCCGTTGTCCGGCGTGATCGTGCCGTCCGGGGAGTTCTTGACCGTCACGACGTCCCCGATGAGCGAGTTGTCGTAGAACCACTTGCCGTCGGTGGCGCCCTGGCCGCCCTGCACGTCCCGCAGCCCGACGCAGCCGTGGCTGGTGCCCTGGACGCCGAAGGGAGGGTTGCCCGGGTTGTACCAGTAGTTGCCGTGGATGAAGGTACCGGAGGTGCTCAGCCGCATCGCGTGCGGCACGTCCGGGATGTCGTACTCGCCGCCGAACCCGACCGTCGAACCGTCCATGTGCGTCTGCAGGGACTTCTCCGAGATCACCATCTGTCCGTTGTACGTCGGATTCTCGGCGCTGCCCGCCGAGATGGGGATCGACTTGAGCGTCTCGCCGTCGCGCACGACCGTCATGGTCTGGGTGTCCGCGTCCACCGTGGAGACCTGCGCCCTCCCCACGGTGAAGGTGACGGTCTTCTTCTGCACGCCGTACACGTCGTTCGCGCCCTCCACTCCGTCCAGGTCGATCTTCATCGTGACCTTGGAGCCGGCCTTCCAGTACTCCTCGGGCCGGAAGTCGAGCCGCTGCGAGCCGAACCAGTGCCCGACCACCTTCTGCCCGCTGCTGGAGGTGACCGTGATGTGCGACTGCACGCTCTTCTTGTCGCTGATCGCCTTGTCGAACGTGAATGACACCGGCATCCCCACCCCCACCGTGGTGCCGCCGTCCGGGGCGTACGTGCCGATGAAGCTGTTGGCCGTGGAGACGGTGGTGAAGACCGAGTCGGCGGCGGACGTGCGGCCGTCGGCGTCCTTCGCGGTCGCCGTGATCCGGTACTTCGTGCCGCGCTCCAGCTGCTCCTTGGGCTTCCAGCCCGAGCCGTCGGCGGTGATCGTGCCCGGCACGACCGCGCCCGTCTCCGGCAACGTCATCTTCACGTCCGTCAGTCTGCCGTCGCTGACCTTCACACCGGTCGCGTTGATCGAGGCGCCGGTCGATCCGTCCTTCGCCGAGATCACGACCTCCGCGACCGAGGTCCTGGCGGAGTCCGTGTCGCCGCCCTTGCCGTCCTTGCGGGCGTCGGCGCTGGCGCTTCCGCCGCAGGCGGTGAGGGTGAGGGTGCCGATGGCCAGGGCGGCAACGGCCCCCAGTACGCGCCGCGATGCTATGACCGGGGTTGTCACGGGCTGCTCCAGGTTCGGTTGTTGTGCGGGGTTCTCGCTCAGTCCTGTAGAGGTGATCGGCGGCCGACGAGGTTCCCGCCGCCCGCCCGGAACGCCGGCACGTGACAGAACCGGGACAATCACCCGTCGCGACGCCCGTGCGCCCGTGCGTCCGGGGCGCCCGTGCGTCCGGGGCGCCCGTGCGTCCGGGGCGCCCGTGCGTCCGGGACGGCCGTGCGTCCGGGGCGCCCGTGCGTCCGGGACGGCCGTCCGCTCGTGTGCGGCCCTGTGCGTGTACCGGCCTGTTCGGGACAGTCACGGTTGTCGTCCTGGCGTCCTGTCGTCCTGCCCGCCTGTCGTCGTGCCGGCCCCTCGGTGGCGGCCGGTGGTGTCGCTCGGACTCGGTCAAACGGCCCTGGACGGGCTTCCGTAGAGCTCCTCGTACGACGGCCATGCCCCGCCGGGTCCGTCCACCGGACCGGCGGCCCGGACGGCTCGCACGATCGCGCGCGTCACCATGTCCGCGCCCGCCGCCAGCACCTCGTTCAGCGCGAGCGGCTGCTCGGCGTCGAGGGGACGCTCCCCGGTCGCCAGGGTGAACACCGTGTCCCCGTCGCTGAGCAGGTGCACCGGCCGTACGGCACGCGCGATGCCGTCGTGCGCCGTGCCGGCCAGCTTCTGCGCCTGGGCCTTGGAGAGGTCCGCGTCGGTGGCGACCACGGCGAGCGTGGTGTTCAGCGGGGGCGGTGCGTTCCTCGCCGCGACCTCGGCGAGTCGCCGCCCCGCCGCTTCGTGGACGCCCGGCGCCGGGTACTCGACCCGCCCGCCCCGGAACAACTCCCCGTACAGCACCCCCGTTTCCGGATCCGTCACCGATCCCGCCGCGTTCGCCACCACCAGCGCCGCCACCGTGATTCCCGAGTCCAGCACGGTGCTCGCGCTGCCGATCCCGCCCTTCAGCGTGCCGACCACGGCTCCCGTGCCCGCCCCGACACACCCCTCGGCCATTCCCGCGCCCGGCGTACTCGCGTGGGCCGCCTCGGCCGCCGCCCGTCCGGTGTCCGCGTCCGGCCTGGCCCGGAAGTCGCCCCCGCGCCCGAGGTCGAAGACGCAGGCCGCCGGCACCACCGGCACCACGTGCGCGGGGTCCGGGCCGACGCGTACCCCTCGCCCCCGCTCCTCCAGCCAGGCCATCACCCCGGACGCCGCGTCGAGCCCGTACGCGCTGCCGCCGGTCAGCACCACCGCCTGGACCTTCCGCACCAGGTTGCGCGGATCGAGGGCGTCCGTCTCCTTGGTTCCGGGGCCGCCGCCGCGTACATCCACGGCGGCGACCGCCCCGTCCTCCGGCGCCAGCACCACCGTCGTGCCCGTCAGCCACCCGTCGCCGGTGCGTGTCGCATGCCCCACCAGCACACCGGCGACGTCCGTCAATGCGTCAACTGTCATACCGCCAGTCTCGTCCAGGCACCGGCGCCCACGTCGCCCACGTCGCCCGACGGCGGCATCGGGCGGCGGGCGCCGCAGGGCCCCGCTCCCGCACGCTTCGGCACGCTTCGGGCGGGACGGGCCGTACCCTGGAGCCATGAGCACCACCCCCGCCCCCGAGCCCCGCGCACCCCGGCCCGCGCTGGTCTTCGACGACCCGCTGGACCAGCAGACCTCGGACGACACCGACCGAGGATGGGGCGACCGGCCCGCGGGCGACAGTGCCGCCGACCTGAAGCGCTTCCTCGACGAGAAGCCGCCCCACCACCTGTGAGCCGTGCGGGCAGTGGCCGCCGCCGGGCAGTTGCCGTCGCGATCCGGCCTATGGACGGCCCGACGGGTCGTCCTGGGGACGGTCGTGGCCCGAACCGCGCTGCGCCACCAGCGCGTCGCGGATCTCCTTGAGCACCTCCAGCTCGGAGACCTCGACGATCTCCCGTGTGCTCTCCTTCGCCTTGCGACGGGCCTCCTGCCGGGCCAGGTACTTCGCCATGGGCAGCACCATGAGGAAGTAGACGACGGCCGCGGTGATCAGGAACGTGAGGGTGGCGCCCAGCACCGAGCCCCACAGGATCCGCACCCCCGTCGCGCTGTCGCCGGTCCCGGTGCACGGGCCCTTGAGGCAGGAACTGTAGCTGTCCAGGCTCTGGGTGCCGAACGCGCCGATCAGGGGGTTGATGACCCCCTTCACCACCGAGTTGACGATGTTGGTGAAGGCGGCGCCGATGACGACCGCCACCGCCAGGTCGATGACGTTCCCACGCATCAGGAAGGCCTTGAAACCCTGCCAGACGCTCGGCTCGTTCTTCTCGCTCACCTCGGGGGCTCTCCTCATGTGCACAGGTCGCGGGAGACCAGGTCTCGCACGGACGGGGTGTGGAACAAAACGCTCCGCAACCTACGTCAGCGCTGGGCCGTCCTGTCCAATCAGGTCCCTCCAACGAGCGACTCGACGGGCTCAGCACAGCGTCACCGCCAGCCGCGACGCGGCTCCCGCGCCGATCAGCCGGTGTGCGGTGGCGCGCGGCACCGAGACCACCACCAGCGCCCCGTCCGCCGCCGTCCCGTCCACGGGCTCCGGCACCTCCGTCACCCGCACTCCGCGCGCGATCACGGACGCGTCGCCCGCGCCGCCGTCCCCGGCCGACACGACGTCGACCCGGTCGCCCGGCCTGAGCAGCCGCACCGTGGCCGCGTCGGCGATCCGTACCGGCGCCGACACGAGTCGTACGCCCTGCCGCTTGCGCACCGGCTCGGTCACCGGATGCCCGCGTGGCCGCTGGGCGTCCTGCCCGCCGGCCCCCGGGTGCGGGCCCGCCGCCACCAGCGCCGCGGCGGTGACGGCGAGCCCGACGGCAACGGCACGCCGCCGGTGGCGTACGAGCCGGTGCAGCTGGTGACGCCCGCCGCGCACCCGGACCGGGTCGAAGTGCGGCACCTCGCAGGTGGGAGGAGCGTCGGTGCCGGGCGGCAGCGGAGAGGGAAGGGCGGAACGGGGCACGGTGACCACCACCTGTGACGGGGAGACGAGCGATCGGCTTGCGTTCCCACGATGAGGCCTCTCGCAGCCGCCCGCCGGAGCCCGTGCGTCACCGACCGGTTGTGGAAAACCCGGTCACCCGAAGGGGAAGCTCCAGCCCCCGACCGGCCCTGCTGCGGCAACCGGCCCTGCTGCGGCAACCGGCCCTACTGCGGCCACCGACTCTCACGGCGGCAACCGTCCCTACGGCAGCAACCGCCCCTTACGGCAGCGCGATCCCCGGATCCATCCCGCCCAGCGCCGCCCCGCACGGGCAGTCCCGCTCCCCGTCCGCCGGCAACGCGGCCAGCGCGTCGAACAGGACGCCCCGCAGCCGGTCCACGTTCGCCGCGAACACCCGCAGCACCTCCTCGTGCGAGACGCCCTCGCCGCTCTCCGCGCCGGCGTCGAGGTCGGTGACGAGGGTCAGCGACGTGTAGCAGAGCTCCAGTTCACGCGCGAGCGCCGCCTCGGGGTGGCCGGTCATGCCCACCACCGACCAGCCCTGCGCCCGGTGCCACAAGGACTCCGCGCGGGTCCCGAAGCGCGGTCCCTCGACCACGACCAGGGTGCCGCCGTCCACCGGCTCCCAGTCCCGGCCGCGCGCCGCCTTCAGCGCGGCGGCCCGTCCGGTGCGGCAGTACGGGTCGGCCAGCGACACGTGCACCACGTTGGGCACCGTGCCGTCGGGCGTCGGCATCCCGTCGAAGTACGTCGACGGCCGGGACTTCGTACGGTCGACGAACTGGTCCGGCACCAGCAGCGTGCCCGGCCCGTACTCGGGGCGCAGACCGCCGACCGCGCACGGGCCGAGGACCTGGCGCACGCCGACCGAGCGAAGCGCCCACAGGTTGGCCCGGTAGTTGATCCGGTGCGGCGGCAGATGGTGGCCGCGTCCGTGCCGGGGGAGGAAGGCGACCCGCCGGCCGGCGACCTCGCCGAGGAAGAGGGAGTCGCTGGGCGGCCCGTACGGGGTGTCCACCTCGACCTCGGTCACGTCGTCGAGGAACGAGTAGAAACCGGAGCCGCCGATCACGCCGATCCCGGCAGTCACCTTGTTCGCCATGTTCGCCATGCCCGCACCCTAACCGCCCCGGAAAACACCGAGGACCCCGTCGTCGGACGACGACAGGGTCTCGTAAGAAGCCTTGTACGGCCGAGGAAACCACCCAGCCCGGGAACCTCGCGGCTCAGGGAACCTCGCCGCCGAGGCAAGCCCTACGCGGCGGTGGTGCTGGAGGAGGAGCTGCCGGAACCCGACGACGAGGACGACGACGCCGACGAGGACGACGAACCGCCCGAGTCCGAGGACGACGACGAAGAGGACGTCGACGCTGACGACGACGACTTCGCCGGCGAGCTGCTCGACGAGCTGCCGCGGCTGTCGTTGCGGTAGAAACCGGAGCCCTTGAAGACAATGCCGACCGCCGAGAACACCTTCTTCAGGCGGCCCTGGCAGTTCGGGCACTCGGTCAGGGCGTCGTCGGTGAACTTCTGCACCGCCTCGAGGCCCTCGCCGCACTCGGTGCACTGGTACTGGTACGTCGGCACTTGTCTTCCTCCTGGCACTCTCACTCGATGAGTGCTAACGACGGTCCATAGTGACGTATTCCGCGGGATCAGTCCACTGCGGCGTGCTCCCGGTGACCGACGCCACGTGCCACCGTACGTCCCTGGGGCCGGGTCGCCAGCCGCGAACGCAGGGCCACCAGGACCGCCAGCGCGAGCACCGTGCCGCCCATCGGCACCAGGAACCCGGCGCCGTCCCAGAGCCGGTCCTCCAGCTGCCCGGAGACGGTCACGGCCGCCGCCTGGCCGAGCGCCACGGCGCCGGTCAGCCAGGTGAAGGCCTCGGTGCGGGCGCCGGCCGGGACCAGGCTCTCGACCAGCGTGTAGCCGGTGACGAGGGCGGGCGCGATGCACATGCCGACGAGCAGGCCGAGGCCGGCCAGCACGAGCACCGAGTGCGCGGCCCACAGGCCGGACGCGGTCAGCGCGAGGGCGGCGTACCCGACCAGGAGGCGCCGCTGCGGGGCGACCTTCCAGGCGATGGCGCCGCAGGCCAGGCCGGAGAGCATGTTGCCCGCTGCGAAGACGCCGTACAGGACGCCGTTCAGCCCGGGCTCGCCGATCGACTCGGTGAACGCGGCCAGCGAGACCTGCATGCCGCCGAAGACGGAACCGATGCCCAGGAAGACCACGATCAGGACGCGCACCCCGGGGATGCGCAGTGCCGAAACGCGCTCCACGCGCGCGTGGTCGCCGTCGGCACGGCCGACCACCGGCTGGGTGCTCTTCTGCGCGGCGAACAGCAGACCGCCCACCAGGGTGAGTGCCGCCTCCGTGACCAGGCCCGCGGCCGGGTCCACGGCCGTGCACAGGGCGGTCGCCACGAGCGGGCCGAGGACGAAGGTCAGCTCGTCCGTGACGGACTCGAAGGCGGCCGCCGTGCTCTGCAGCGGGGAGTCCTTGAGCTTCACCCCCCAGCGGGCCCGCACCATGGGTCCGACCTGCGGCACCGAGGCGCCGGTGGGCACGGCCGCCACGAACAGCGCCCACAGGGGTGCGTCCGCGAGCGCGAGGACGGTCAGGGTCAGACCGGAGGCCGCGTGGACGAGTACGCCGGGGAGCAGGACGGCGCGCTGCCCGTAGCGGTCGGCGAGCCGGCCGCTGTAGGGGGCGAAGACGGCCATGGCGACGCCGGTGACGGCCGCGACGGCGCCGGCGACGCCGTAGGAGCCGGAGGTGTGCTGTACGAGCAGCACGATGGAGAGCGTCAGCATGGCGAACGGCTGGCGTGCCGCGAAGCCGGGGAGCAGGAACGTCCAGGCGCCGCGGGTGCGCAGCAGCTGCCCGTATCCCGGGCGGGCGGAGCCGGGCGCGGTGTGCCGCTCCCCCTCCGGCGACTTCTTCGACGGGGTGACCGTGGATGCCACGGCCCGTGCCTTTCTGCCGCCTGGTAGCGCGGTCCGCCTCGCGGTTGTCACCGTGCGGGAGCGCCGAGAGCTGTCCTCTTGCGCGGACTGCGGTAGATGCCGGAGTCGGTGCCGAAGAGGGCGTTCCGGCCGCCATACGGTCGCGCCAGCTCTGCGTCAGGCAGAGTTGGTTCGATCAGGTGCCGTATTCATCGTACAGGGATCAAGAGGGACACAGCCTGTGAAAGCGAGCACCCTCTCACGTTCACCATGTCCACCACGCCCCCCACGGTCACGCCCCCCACGGTCGCCACGCCCCCACGTTCACCTGCGACGCCCGTTCGCGTCGCCCGTGCCCAGCCAGCCGGCCAGTTTGCCGCCGTGTCCGACCGCGCGCAGCCGTGCCTCGGCGGCGTCCCGGACGGGGTCCGTGGCGACCACGAGGAGTTCGTCCCCGCGTCGCAGCCCCGTCGTCGGCAGCGGTACGAACGACGTCTCGTCGCGGACGATGAGCGTGACGGCGGCCCCGGTCGGCAGCCGCAGTTCGCTGACCTCGACGCCGTGCATCCTCGAGCCCTCGGGGATCGTCACGGACAGCAGGTGTCCGCGCAGCCGTTCCAGGGGCGCCGACTCGATGCCGAGGTCGGCGGCCTCGTCCCCCTTGCCCAGGCGCAGCTTGCGGGCCAGCCAGGGCAGCGTCGGCCCCTGGATCAGGGTGTAGACGACGACCAGGACGAAGACGATGTTGAAGATCCGGCGGCTGCCCGCGACGCCCTCCACCATGGGGATCGTCGCCAGGATGATGGGCACCGCGCCGCGCAGTCCGGCCCAGGACATCAGGGCCTGCTCCTGCCAGGGCACCCGGAAGGGCACCAGGCACAGCACGACGCTCAGCGGACGCGCCACCATGGTGAGCACCAGTCCGATGACCAGGGCGGGCAGGATGTCGTCGCCCAGTTCGTGCGGGGTGACCAGCAGGCCGAGCAGCACGAACATGCCGATCTGGGCGAGCCAGCCGAGCCCGTCGGCGAACCCGCGGGTGGCGGGCCAGTGCGGCAGCCGGGCGTTGCCCATGACCATCGAGGCGAGGTAGACGGCGAGGAAGCCGCTGCCGTGGGCCATGGCACCGGCCGCGTAGGCCGCGACGGCGATCGACATGACGGCGATGGGGTAGAGGCCGGAGGCGGGAAGCGCCACGTGCCGCAGTCCCAAGGAGCCCAGCCAGCCGACCGCGAGTCCGATGGCCGCGCCGATGGCCAGCTCCAGGGCGATCTCGCCCAGCAGCACGTACCAGTGCTCGATCGGGCCGGCCGTGGAGAAGGCGACCACGAGGATGACCACCGGGGCGTCGTTGAAGCCGGACTCGGCCTCGAGGATGCCCGTTATGCGCGAGGGCAGCGGGATCCTGCGGAGGACCGAGAAGACGGCCGCCGCGTCCGTGGAGGACACCACCGCGCCGACGATCAGTGCCTGCCGCCACTCCAGCCCGGTCAGGTAGTGCGCGCCCGCCGCCGTCACGCCGACGCTCACCGCGACTCCGGCCAGTGCCAGCGCGGAGGCGGCCGGCAGGGCCGGTTTCGCCTCCTTCCACTTCGTGCCGAGACCGCCTTCGGCCAGGATCACGACCAGGGCCGCATAGCCGATGACCTGGACCAGTTCGGCGTTGTCGAACTGGATGTCGCCGATGCCGTCCTGGCCCATGGCGACGCCGATGGCCAGGTAGACGAGCAGGCTGGGGAGTCCGCTGCGCGAGGAGATCCGGACCGCCACCACGGCGATGAGCAGGACGAGCGAGCAGACGAGCAGGAGCTGGTTGAGGTGGTGGACAGTCAGCGGCCGTTTCCCTTCCCTGGCGCACAGCACGGATCACAGTGCGGATCACCACGGATCACAGCACGGACCACGTCGCGGACGAAGGCGCCCGCGCGGTACGCGCAAGCGCACTCCGCGCAATGTACGTACACCCATGGCACACGGGACCGCGGTGCTCTGCGGACAACTACTTCGTTACCTTACCTAACTCTTGACGCTTTCTTGACGCTCACCTTGGCAAGATCGAACGCCCGTGCCCGCCCGTACCCGACTCCGCGTCAAGGGGGAGTGGGCCCTGCGCCTACAGTTGCTCCAGCGTTCAGTACAAAGCACAGCCCGCCCCTGCCGCTCGTGTTAGGACAGCAAGGACAGCGATGCCCCCCACCAACACCGCCTCCACGGGTCAGCAGCCCGGCAAGTCCGGCAGGAAGAAGGGGCGCAAACTACGCCTTCTCGTCCTCGTGCTGGTTCTGGCCATCATCGGCGGCCTCGCCTACGGGGCGTACTGGTCCATCAGCACCGTCCGCGCGTCCTTTCCGCAGACCAAGGGCTCGATCACGCTGGACGGCCTGTCGGGTCCGGTCGACGTCAAACGCGACGGTTACGGCATCCCGCAGATCTACGCCTCCACCGACGAGGACCTGTTCATGGCGCAGGGCTACGTCCAGGCGCAGGACCGGTTCTACGAGATGGACGTACGCCGCCACATGACCTCCGGCCGCCTGTCGGAGATGTTCGGCGAGGGCCAGGTCGACAACGACGAGTTCCTGCGCACCATGGGCTGGCACCGGGTGGCGAAGAAGGAGTACGACGAGAAGCTGTCGGACTCCACGAAGAAGTACCTCCAGGCCTACGCCAAGGGAGTCAACGCCTACCTGAAGGGCAAGGACGGCAAGGACATCTCCCTGGAGTACGCCGCGCTCGGGTTCACCAACGACTACGAGCCGCAGGAGTGGACCCCGGTCGACTCGGTCGCGTGGCTGAAGGCGATGGCCTGGGACCTGCGCGGCAACATGCAGGACGAGATCGACCGCGCCCTGATGACCAGCCGCCTCGGACCCAAGCAGATCGCCGACCTGTACCCGGCCTATCCGTACGGCCGGAACAAGGCGATCGTCCAGGAGGGCCAGTACGACGAGCTCACCGAGACGTGGGACGGCGGCGGCACGTCCGGCGGCGACGAGGACTCCTCGTCCGGCACGGGCACGGGCACGGGCACGGGCACGGGGACTGGTACTGGCACCGGGACTGGTACTGGCACGGGCACTGGCACGGGTACGGGTACGGGCACCGGCAACGCTCTGCAGGGCCAACTGGGGACCCTCCAGGAGGTCCTGGACGACCTGCCCACCGCCGTCGGCGTGAACGGCAACGGCATCGGCTCCAACTCCTGGGTCGTCTCCGGCGAGCACACCATCACCGGCAAGCCGCTGCTGGCCAACGACCCGCACCTGTCGCCGTCGCTGCCGTCCGTCTGGTACCAGATGGGCCTGCACTGCCGCACCGTCTCCGCGAAGTGCCAGTACGACGTCGCCGGTTACACCTTCGCCGGCATGCCCGGCGTGATAATCGGCCACAACCAGGACATCGCCTGGGGCCTGACCAACTCCGGCGTCGACGTCACCGACCTCTACCTGGAGAAGATCACCGGCGCCGGTTACCAGTACGACGGCAAGGTGGTCCCCTTCGAGACGCGCGAGGAGACCATCAAGGTCGCCGGCGGCGACTCCAAGAAGATCGTCGTCCGGGAGACCAACAACGGCCCCCTCCTGTCCGACCGCGACGACGAACTGGTGAAGACCGGCAAGAAGGCCACCGTCGACACCGCCGCCCCCGACCGAGGCGACGGCTACGGCGTCGCGCTGCGCTGGACCGCGCTGGAGGCGGGCTCCACCATGGACGCCGTCTTCGCGATCGACCGGGCGAAGAACTGGGACGATTTCCGCGAGGCCGCCCAGCTCTTCGAAGTGCCCTCGCAGAACCTGGTCTACGCCGACAGCGAGCGCATCGGCTACACGCTGCCCGGCAGGATCCCGGTGCGCGCCGAGGGCCACGACGGCTCCCTTCCGGCGCCCGGCTGGAGCTCCGACTACCGCTGGAGCGGCGAGTACATCGACCCGGACGAGCTGCCGTACGAGTACGACCCGGAGCGCGGGTACATCGTGACCGCCAACCAGGCCGTCGTCGACGAGGACGACTACCCGTACACGCTGACCACGGACTGGGGCTACGGCGCCCGCAGCCAGCGGATCACCTCCCTGATCGAGCAGAAGATCAAGGACGGCGGGAAGATCTCCACCGACGACATGCGCCAGATGCAGCTGGACAACAGCAGCGAGATGGCCAAGCTGCTCGTGCCCCAGCTGCTGAAGATCGACGTCGCGGACAAGGACGTCCGCGAGGCGCAGAAGCTGCTGGAGGGCTGGGACTACACCCAGGACGCCGACTCGGCGGCCGCCGCCTACTTCAACGCGGTCTGGCGCAACATCCTCAAGCTCGCCTTCGGCAACAAGCTGCCCAAGGAGCTGCGGGTGGAGGGTCAGTGCCTGTGGGTCGACCCGGTCAACACCACCGGACCCGCGGACGAGACGAACAAGGTCCGCGAGTGCGGTCAGCGGGATGCCACCCAGGCGCAGCCCGACGGCGGCGACCGCTGGTTCGAGGTGGTCCGCACCCTGCTGGACGACCCCAAGAGCGACTGGTGGAAGACTCCCGCCTCCGGCACCCGCAAGGGCGCCGACAACCGGGACGACCTCTTCAAGCGGGCCATGACCGACGCCCGCTGGGAGCTGACCGCCAAGCTCGGCAAGGACATCGACACCTGGAACTGGGGCCGGCTGCACCGCCTGTTCCTGAAGAACCAGACCCTGGGCACCGAGGGCCCCGGCTTCCTGAAGTACGCCCTCAACCGCGGCCCGTGGAAGCTCAGCGGCGGCGAGGCGGCGGTCAACGCCGCCGGCTGGAACGCGGCCGGCGGCTACGGGGTGGTCTGGGTGCCGTCCATGCGGATGGTGGTCAACCTCGGCGACCTCGACAAGTCGCGGTGGATCAACCTCACCGGCGCCTCCGGACACGCCTACAGCGCCCACTACACCGACCAGACGGACAAGTGGGCCGACGGAGAGCTGCTGCCCTGGGCCTTCTCGAAGAAGGCGGTCGACGAGAGCACGAGCGACACGCTGGTGCTGAAGCCGTAGCGGTACCGGAAACCGAGCCGTGGCCGACGGCTGACGGGAGTGGCCCCCACGCGCGCGTGGGGGCCACTCTCATGTGAACCTGCGCACTCCCGACGGCGTGACCACCGCGTCCACCGGCCGGTCGTGCGGCTCCTCGGGGACCTGCGCGACCACCTCGGAGCCGTACAGCAGCACCAGCAGCGCGGGACGCGCTCCCGCCCGCTCCAGGCGCGCGAGGACCCGGTCGTACGATCCGCCGCCGCGCCCCAGCCGCATGCCGCGCCCGTCGACGGCCAGGCCCGGCAGCAGCACCACGCCGGCGTCCGTCACCGCGTCCGGCCCCAGGCGCTCACCGGCGGGTTCGGACAGCGTCATCCGCCCGCCGTGCCGCACGCGCGCCAGGGAGCCCTCCCCGGCGTACTCGCCCCAGTCCAGGTCGTTGTCCGGCAGCAGTGCCGGCAGCAGGACACGCACGCCCCGTGCGCGCAGCGCGTCCAGCAGCGCGAGGGTGCCCGGCTCGGCGCCCACGGAGACGTATGCCGCCACGGCGTGCGCCCGCGCGACCTCCGGCATCGCGAGTGCTTGTGCGGCCAGCGCGTGTGCGGCTTCGTGCACGTCGTTGGGGGTCAGACGGTTCCGGGCCGCGAGGATCTCCCGCCGCAACGTCCGTTTGCCGGGCCCGGCCGCAGGTCCGATCTGACTCAATGGTCGCTCCCGTACCGCTCTAGTGTGCTCATATGAGCGCCGAAGATCCGGGATCACGGATTCTCCCCATTGTCACCGGATATGGTGGCGCGCATGACTCAGTCCCACCCCAGGATCAGCAAGGCTGTCATCCCCGCAGCCGGGCTCGGTACCCGGTTCCTGCCGGCCACCAAAGCCACTCCCAAGGAGATGCTGCCGGTCGTCGACAAGCCTGCGATCCAGTACGTGGTCGAAGAGGCCGTGACCGCCGGCCTCGGAGACGTCCTCATGGTCACCGGGCGCAACAAGCGTCCCTTGGAGGACCACTTCGACCGCAACTACGAACTGGAGTCCGCCCTCCAGAAGAAGGGCGACGCGAGCCGGCTGGCCAAGGTCCAGGAGTCCAGCGACCTCGCGATGATCCACTACGTCCGCCAGGGCGACCCCAAGGGCCTCGGACACGCCGTGCTGTGCGCCGCCCCGCACGTCGGCGACGAGCCCTTCGCGGTCCTGCTCGGCGACGACCTGATCGACCCGCGCGACCCGCTGCTGCAGCGCATGGTCGAGGTCCAGGCGCAGTACGGCGGCAGCGTCATCGCCCTCATGGAGGTCGCGCCCGAGCAGATCCACCTCTACGGCTGCGCGGCCGTGGAGGCGACCGAGGACGGCGACGTCGTCAAGGTCGGCGGACTGGTCGAGAAGCCCGACCCGGCCGACGCGCCGTCCAACTACGCCATCATCGGCCGCTACGTCCTCGACCCGCACATCTTCGACATACTCCGCAAGACCGAGCCCGGCCGCGGTGGCGAGATCCAGCTGACCGACGCCCTCCAGCAGCTCGCCGAGGACGAGGGGGTCGGCGGCCCGGTGCACGGCGTCGTCTTCAAGGGCCGCCGCTATGACACCGGTGACCGCGGCGACTATCTGCGTGCCATTGTCAGACTCGCATGCGAACGTGAAGACCTGGGCCCGGACTTCCGGACCTGGCTTCGCAGTTACGTAGCCGAGGAGATGTAACGACGTTGAGCAGCGCCGCGCACCGTGACACCGGCCACGACCACGCCGCCGCGGACCTCGGTCCCGACCGGCTGTGGTCGGTGCAGGAGCACCTGGACGACATCCTCACCACCGTCCGGCCCCTGGAACCCATCGAGCTGAACCTGCTCGACGCCCAGGGCTGCGTCCTGGTCGAGGACATCACGGTGCCGCTCTCCCTGCCGCCGTTCGACAACAGCTCCATGGACGGGTACGCGGTGCGCGTCGCCGACGTCGCGGGCGCGAGCGAGGAGTTCCCCGCCGCCCTCGAGGTCGTCGGGGACGTCGCCGCGGGCCAGGCCGACCCGCTCACCGTGGGCCCCGGTCAGGCCGCGCGCATCATGACGGGCGCCCCGCTCCCGCCCGGCGCGGAGACCGTCGTTCCCGTCGAGTGGACCGACGGCGGGCTCGGTGAGGGCCCGGTGGCCGGGATGCGCGCCCGCAGCCTGGCTCCCGAGGCCGCCGAGGGCCAGGTGCGCGTGTACCGCCCGGCCGAGGCGCGCGCACACGTACGCGCGAAGGGCAGCGACGTCAGGTCCGGCGACCGCGCCCTGGAGGCCGGCACGGTCCTCGGCCCGCCGCAGATCGGCCTGCTCGCCGCGATCGGCCGCGGCAGGGTCCGGGTCCGCCCGCGTCCGCGCGTGGTGGTGCTCTCCACCGGCAGCGAACTCGTCCAGCCCGGCGAGGAACTGGCCCCCGGTCAGATCCACGACTCCAACAGTTTCGCCCTCACCGCCGCCGCCCGCGACGCCGGCGCCATCGCCTACCGTGTGGGCGCCGTCGCCGACGACGCCGAGACCCTGCGCTCCACCATCGAGGACCAGCTGGTCCGCGCCGACCTGATGGTCACCACGGGTGGGGTGAGCGTCGGAGCGTACGACGTCGTCAAGGAGGCGCTGGCGCACGTCGGCGACGAGGACGAACCGGGCAGCGGCGTGGACTTCCGCAAGCTCGCCATGCAGCCCGGCAAGCCCCAGGGCTTCGGCTCCGTCGGCCCCGACCACACCCCGTTGCTCGCCCTGCCCGGCAACCCGGTGTCGTCGTACGTCTCCTTCGAGCTGTTCGTCCGCCCCGCGATCCGCACCCTCATGGGCCTCGCCGACGTCCACCGCCCGACGGCCACCGCGACCCTGGTCACGGAGAAGGCGCTGACCTCGCCGAAGGGGCGCCGGCAGTTCCTGCGCGGTACCTGTGCCGACGGTTCGGTCACCCCGGTCGGTGGCGCCGGGTCCCATCTCGTGGCCGCCCTCGCGCACGCCGACGCGCTGATCGTCGTCCCCGAGGACACCGAGTCCGTCGAGCCGGGCGCCGAGGTCGAGGTGGTCCTGCTCGGCTGACACCTCCTGGTTGGCGGTACCGTGTCGCGCACAGCAGGCCCACGCGCCGCACCGCGCCGGGCCCGGACCGGGAGCGCCACACGAGCATGAGTACGCAGGACCGACCCCCGCACGACGGCCAGGACGCGCACGACACGCACGACACGCACGACGGCCGGGAAGCGCACGACACGCGCGACGGCCAGGACCGGCTGACGCACATCGACGAGGCGGGCGCCGCCCGCATGGTCGACGTGTCCGGCAAGGACGTCACCGCACGCACCGCGCGCGCGAGCGGACGCGTCCTCGTCGCGCCCCGTGTGGTCGAGCTGCTGCGCGGCGAGGGGGTCCCCAAGGGCGACGCCCTCGCCACCGCGCGCATCGCGGGCATCATGGGCGCCAAACGCACCCCGGATCTGATCCCGTTGTGTCATCCGTTGTCGGCCTCCGGTGTGAAACTGGACCTGTCGGTCGCGGACGACGCCGTGGAGATCACCGCCACGGTGCGCACGACGGATCGCACGGGTGTCGAGATGGAGGCGCTCACCGCGGTCTCCGTCGCCGCGCTCACCGTGGTCGACATGGTCAAGGCGGTCGACAAGGGAGCGGTCATCACGGACGTGCGCGTGGAGGAGAAGACGGGCGGCAAGTCGGGTGCCTGGAGCCGGGCATGACACTCGACGCGTCGGCCGGGGGCGCCCTGTCCGCGCCGTACGGAGCCCTGGTCGTCACGGCCTCCAACCGGGCCGCCGCGGGGGTCTACGAGGACCGGGGCGGACCCCTGGTCGCCGAGGGCCTGCGCCGCTTCGGCTTCGCCGTCGACGGCCCGCGGGTCGTCCCCGACGGTGACCCGGTGGAGGCCGCCCTGCGCGCGGGCGCCGAGGCGGGCTACGACGTCATCGTCACCACCGGCGGCACCGGCGTCTCGCCCACCGACCGCACCCCCGAGGCGACGCGGGCGGTGATCGACTACGAGGTCCCGGGCATCGCGGAGGCCGTCCGTGCCTACGGGCGGGACAAGGTGCCCACCGCGGTGCTCTCCCGGGGCCTGGCCGGCGTGGCGGGCGGCACACTGATCGTCAACCTGCCGGGTTCCTCCGGCGGGGTGAAGGACGGCCTCGCGGTGCTGGAGCCGCTGCTGAAGCACGCCGTGGACCAGCTCCGCGGCGGTGACCATCCCAGACCCGCCAGTGGTGGGGGTGCGAGCTGAACAGCCCCTCCTGGCCCGTGGAACTGATGGACGGCGACATCGTCCTCAGGCCGATAAAGCTGCGCGACCAGCGGGCCTGGCGTGAGGTCAACCGGCGCAACCGCGACTGGCTGCGCCCGTGGGAGGCGACCATTCCGCCGCCCGGGCCCGGCGGTCCGCTCACGCACCGTCCGACCTACCGCCAGATGGTGCGGCACCTCCGGTCCGAGGCCCACGCGGGCCGGATGCTGCCCTTCGTCATCGAATACCAGGGGCGGCTGGTCGGCCAGTTGACGGTGGCCGGCATCACCTGGGGCTCGATGTGCTCCGGGCACGTCGGTTACTGGGTGGACGAGGCGGTGGCCGGCCGCGGGGTGATGCCGACGGCCGTGGCGATGGTGGCGGACCACTGTTTCCGCACCGTCGGACTGCATCGCGTCGAGGTCTGTATTCGCCCCGAGAACGCGCCCAGCCGCCGGGTCGTGGAGAAACTCGGATTCCGCGAGGAGGGCCTCAGGCCGCGTTATCTCCACATCGACGGAGCCTGGCGCGATCATCTCGTCTTCGCGCTCACCGCGGAAGAGGTCCCGGAGGGGTTGTTGCGGCGCTGGCGCCGGTCACGGGACCGGAGTGCCCCCAACAGCGGGAATTGAATAAACGTTCGAAATTGACGGCCCGTGACCGTCCGGAACGGATAATTTCGCAACCCTGGTAGTCGGCTGATCGCATCGGTCACAAAAAAAGTTCGAAATATCAGCCAGATCGTGCGACACACCGGCTCAATTGGCGGATGGCCCCACGCAAACCCCTCTACCGTGTGAGGCGTGAGCAGCAGCGGCCTCATCTACGCAGTCATCGTCGGGGCCTGGGCCGCCTACTTGGTGCCGATGTGGCTCCGTAGGCAGGACGAGCTGAACGAGGCCCGTCCGACGGAACGCTTCAGTACCGCCATCCGGCTGCTGTCCGGAAGAGCGGGTATGGAGCGCCGGTACGCCAAGGACCTGCGGTCGCGCTACGCCGACGAGGCGGAGCCCGACGCCGACGCCCCGGACGCCGTCACCGACTCGGTGGACGTCCGGGCGTTCGCCGTGTCCAGAACCCGACGGCACACACGGCCCGCCGCACCGCAGCAGCACGCGGAGCGGTCCGAACCGGCGGGCCAGGACACGGGCGGGCGCCCGCAGGGCCGCAGACCCGGGCAGTCCGCCGACCCCGGGACGTCCTCCGCGTCCGGGCGGCCCTCCGACTCCGGGCAGCCTTCCGCGTCGGGAGAACCCCACGGGTCCGGTGCGGCCGCGGCGCGCAAGCGTGTGCCGCAGGCCCGGCGCGCCCCCGTCTCACCGGCGGCCGCGGCCCGAGCCCGGCGCACCAAGGCGCTCGCGCGCCGTCGGCGTACGACCGTGATGCTGTTCCTGGCCTTCACGCTCGGCTCGGTCGTCGCGGCGGTCGGCGGGCTCGCCTTCCTGTGGGCGCCCGGGGTGCCCGCGGTGCTGCTCAGCGCCTACATCGCCTACCTGCGGTCGCAGGAACGCCACCGGTTCGCCTTCCAGATGGACCGGCGTCAGGCCGAGGTCGCCGCGCAGCGGCTGCGCGACGGCGACCGCCGTCCCCGCCGGCGCACGCCCGCCGACCTCGCGGATCCCACCGGCCCCGCCGGCGACCCCGATGCCGAGGAGCCGGACGACGGCCCCGAGGCGGAACTCGACGCCGGCCTCTCGGCGCTCGCCGCGGACCGGCGCGCGCTGGTGGAGCAGACCGACCACGCCGAGTGGGTCGACCAGCAGCGCGAACGCCAGCGGCGGCCGCAGGGCGACAGCTGGGACCCGGTGCCGGTGCCCCTGCCCACCTACGTGACCGCGCCGGTCGCCCCCCGGGCCACGCCCGACGTGGATCTCGCGGCGCCGGACGCGTGGAGCTCGGCCCGCTCCAGCGCCGTCGCCGACCAGGAGGACGCGGCGGCCGACCCCGGGCCGGACCGCCCGGCCGCCCAGGACCGCCCGGCCGCTTATGCCGAGGACCGCCCGGCTCCCCATGCCGAGGACCGGCCGGAGGCCCCGGCCCGCAGTGGCGCCCGCCGCGCCGCGTCCGCCCGCCGGGCCCGGGAGCGCGGCCGGACCCCGCTCTTCGACCAGTACGAGGACGGGGACCGTCCCCGCGCGGCCAACGAGTAGTCCCAGGTGGTCCCCGGAACCGATTTTTGAGCTGGCCGGTCGGGGTGCTAAAGTTTCACTCGTTGCAAGGGCCTGTGGCGCAGTCTGGTAGCGCACCTCGTTCGCATCGAGGGGGTCTGGGGTTCAAATCCCCACAGGTCCACGCACATTGACGGGATCCCGTTCGATCATCACGATCGAACGGGATCTTCGTCGTTTGCGGGGGAGTGTCCCGTAAGGCAAGGCCGTCCGTACGGCCGCCCGTAAGACAGCCCCGCAGGGCCGCAACGAATCCGTGACCGGACGTCGGGCAACCTTCACTGTTACCGGTGGGTCACCTGGGCACGGTGTCACCGCAGTGGCGCCGTCCTGTCGTCTGGGGAACGGAAGAGAACCATGAGACGTAGCTCCCTGCGCACGCAGTGGGCTCACACGGCCGTGGCCGGGGTGGCCGCCGCGGGACTCGCCACGGTCGGACTGGCCACGGTCGGACTCGCCGGTGTCGCGCAGGCGGAGGAGGGCCAGACGCCCCTCCCCGTCACCATCACCGGTCCGGACAAGGTGGACCTGGCGTTGGACGGGGCCGAGGACGAGCCCGGGAGGCCGCAGATCAGCCTGGGGCTCACCGGTCCCGGGGAGTACGACCCGGACAGCGACACGGACCCGGAGCCGGTCCCGAACAACGGCTACAGCGTCACCATCGACGCCACCGCCCTCAAGGGCTTCGCCGAGGTCGGCCTGCCGCCGTCGTGCGAGGCGGACGGCGGCCTGATCGCCGTCTGCAACAGCAGCAGCCTCTATCCCGGTGACTCGTACAACCCGAGCTGGAGCATCCGCCTCGACCTGTTGGACACCGCCGGGGCCGGGGACTTCGGCAAGGTCAAGGTGACCGGCGCGGGCGAGGGCCTGGCGTTCAACGAGCACACCGTCGACGTACTGGTCGGCGGACCGGAGCTGCTGAAGAAGAAGCTCCCCGCCGAACCCGAGGGCTTCCGGGCCGGTGACACCTACGACGCCCCGCTCGGCTTCCGCAACGTCGGCAGCATGTCGGCCGACGGCGTCGTCCTGCGCTTCGGCGGCACGCGCGGCCTGTCCTTCCCCGACTCGTACGACAACTGCTCGTACGCGGAGGAGAACAAGGACGACCTGATCCGCTATCAGAAGATCGCCCTGTGCACGTTCGAGGGCGAGTTCCTGCCGGACACGGCCTACGAACTGAGTGAGCCGGTCAAGGTGAAGACCGCGGACTTCGCGCTCGGCGACATCTTCCACTACGGCTTCGACGCGGTCGGCGCCAAGGAGGCCGGTGCGCTGCGGGCGGACGCCGACTACCGCGAGGGCTCCGGCCGGACGCTGACCCTCGAGCCGGTCGAGGGCGGCTCCGCCGGCGACTACGAGAAGTACGCCGAGATCGGCCTGGCGACGCGGAACACCTACGACCTCGACCTCACCGGTGCGCGCGTCGCGGGCGAGCAGGGCGAGACCGTCACGGTCGACGTCGCCCTGAGCAACCACGGGCCCGCCTGGATCGGGGCGCTCCGCTCGGGCGGTGAGCCGCTGGACTTCACCGTGCAGGTCCCGGAGGGCGCCAGCGTGGTGGACAGCCCCTGCCGCCCCGTGAACGACGGAGCCACGTCCGAGTACCGCTGCTCGGCGGACACCCCGTTCCTCGAGGACGACCGGCGCACCTTCAGTTTCCAGCTGCGTATCGACGAGGTGGTCGCGGGCGCCAAGGGCAAGATCGCGCTCCCGGAGTGGGACGACCCCCGGGAGGGCAACCCGTCCAACGACGCCGGCTGGATCGTGCTGAACGGCACGGGTGACGAGGAGACGCCGGGTGACACCGGTGGCGCGACCGGCGGGGCCGACGGTGGCGCCACCGGCGGTACCGGCACCGCCGGCGGCTCGGGCACCACGGGCGGCACTGACACGACCGGCGGCTCGGCTTCCACCGGCGGGTCCACCGGTGGTTCCACCGGCGGCACGACCGGCGGTGAGTCCCCCCAGGGCGGCCAGGACACCGAGGGCGGCCTGCTGGCCTCCACCGGCTCCACGGCGCTGCTCGTCTCGGCCGGCGCGGCACTGGCGCTGGCCGCGGGCGGTGTGCTGTTCGCCGTCTCACGCCGCCGCAGGGCGAGTGACGCGGTCTGACGACACGTACATCGACTGCCGACGTCGATGACCGAAGGGCCCCGGGGACGCCGTCTCGCCGTCCCCGGGGCCCTTTGCCGAGCCGCCGACCGCGCCTACGAGTGCCTATCAGTGCCTACCCGTGCCTACGGGACCTGGAGGGCCTTCGCGTAGCAGAGGCTTTCCTCGTGGAAGCGGTAGTAGCCGAACTTCCCGCACGGCTCGTAGCCGCTGGAGGTGTACAGGGCCACGGCCTCCGGCTGCTTGGTGCCGGTCTCCAGCACCATGCGGGTCCGGCCCGCCGCGCGGGCGTCCTCCTCCAGGGCGGCCAGGATGCGCCGGGCCAGTCCTCGGCCGCGCACCTGCTCGATCACGAACATCCGCTTGAGTTCGGCGTCCCCGTCGAGATTGCCCTCGTCGTTGGCGTCCTGGCCGCGCCAGCCGCCGGAGGCGACCGGGACGTCGTTCTCGTCGTACGCGATGAGGTACAGGCCGTTCGGCGGCGCGAAGTCGGACGGGTCCAGGTGCGTGGCGTCGCCGCCGTCGCCGTAGCGGACGTCGTACTCGGCCTGGACCTCGTCGTTCAGCTTCACGGCGTCGGGGTGGTCGAAGGGGACCCGGCGTATGTTCATGCTTCCTACCGTTGATCGATGCGCTGTCTGGAGTGGAGCATCGTCCAGTGTGCCGGTACCGCTACCGCTCCCTGCGGCTCCGGCAGAGTGGGCAGCGGCACGGTGGCCACGTCAGGGAGTCGGGGATCCAGTCGGGGTCGCCGCCACCGGTGTAGGCGCGTTCCCTGGTCCTGCCGCTCTCGCGTCCCTCCGGGGTGACGCGGTAGGTGCTGATCGTCAGGCGGGACCTGCCCGGTTCGGGTGGGGTTCCGGCGTTCACGACTGGCCTGCCTGTGTGGTGTCGAGCCCGGTGCGCTCGGGTGACGTGCGCATCAGACGGCCCTCTTCGCGCCGATCACGTGCCGGTCCAGGTCGAGACCGAAGTCGGCGGCGATGACGAGAGTGAGTCGGCGGCGGCGCCGGCGTGCACGTTCACGTGCGTGCTCGCAGGCGACGACGTAGGGGCGTACGAGGATCGCCGCCGCGCCGTCGAGAGGGTGGTCCGCGCCGTACGGGGAGCGGGGGAGCGGGAGGCGGGGCGCGCCGGTATGGGCGTCGTCGGTGTGCGGAGGGACGGTGCGGGTGCTCGCCCGTCGTTGCCCGGTGGCGGGCAGCAGCAGGGGCAGAGCCCAGAGAAGGAACGCGTGGATAATGCTCATTGTTGTCAGCTCCTTTGTAGCTGGCGGCCATGCCCCCGGACGTTCGCCGCGTCGCGGGGGTCTTTGCGTGAGGGAGAGCGTAGCGTGACTTGTCAGGTGGTGTCATGTGTTGTCAGGTGGCTGCATATGACAAAAGGCATCGTCGTAGGTTCAATAAGGTCGTTAGGTGACCGTTGACCTCGAAGGACCCGAGCCCCTGTACGAGCAGATCGCCGCGATACTCGCCGCCCGGATCGCCGACGGAACCTACGCACCCCGCCGCAGGGTCCCCTCGGAGGCGGGCATCTGCGAGGAGTTCAACGTGTCCCGCCCGACAGCGCGGGCGGCCCTGCAGCTCCTCGGTGAGCGCGGCCTGATCATGACGGTGCGGGGGAAGGGCTCGTTCGTCGTCGAGTCGCCTGCAGAGGGTTCCCGGGGCGACACACCCTCCACCCCCTGACTCCGCCGTCGCCGGGCGGGGCCCGGTGCGGCGGCAGGTATCGTGCCCTGGTGCTCACCGTGACCTCCGTAAATGTGAACGGTCTGCGCGCCGCCGCGAAGAAGGGCTTCGTGGAGTGGCTCGCCGACACCTCCGCCGACGTGCTGTGCCTCCAGGAGGTGCGGGCCGAGCCCCAGCAGCTGCCGGAACACGTCCGCACGCCCGAGGGCTGGCACGTGACGCACGCCCCCGCCGCCGCCAAGGGCCGCGCCGGGGTCTCCCTCTACAGTCGCCGCGAGCCCGACCGGGTCCAGGTGGGTTTCGGCTCGACGGAGTTCGACAGCAGTGGCCGGTACGTCGAGGCGGACCTGCCCGGTGTGACGGTCGCCTCCCTCTACCTGCCCTCCGGCGAGGTCGGCACCGAGCGCCAGGACGAGAAGGTCCGCTTCATGGGCGAGTTCCTCGGCTACCTCAAGGAACTGCGCGAGCGGGCTGCCGCCGACGGGCGCGAGGTCGTCGTCTGCGGCGACTGGAACATCGCGCACCGCGAGGCCGACCTGAAGAACTGGCGCGCGAACAAGAAGAACTCCGGCTTCCTCCCGGAGGAGCGGGAGTGGCTGAGCCGGGTCCTCGATCCGGCCGAGGGGGGTTACGTCGACGTCGTACGCGCCCTGCACCCGGACGTCGAGGGGCCGTACTCGTGGTGGTCGTACCGGGGGCGGGCCTTCGACAATGACAGTGGATGGAGGATCGACCTTCACGCCGCCACCCCGGGCCTGGCCGCCAAGGCCGTCAAGGGGTACGTCGAGCGCGCCGCGACGCACGCCGAGCGCTGGTCCGACCACGCGCCGGTCACGGTGGTCTACGGCCGCTGACCCCCTAGTCCGGCCGCTGGTCCGTCCGTTGCTGGAACCGCCGGTCCATCGCCAGTGACAGTTCCGCCTCCACCACGCTGCGGGCCAGGGGGCGCAGGCGGTGGAGTTCCCGCTCGGGGGCGTGACGCAGGATCAGGTCGGTGAAGAGGTCGGCGAGGGCGTCGGCGTGTTCGCGGACGCGGGCGCCGGCCTGGAGGACCTCGCCGAGGGGGATGCCCTCGCGGACCAGGGCGGAGGAGACCTCCAGCAGACGGTGGCTGATGTGGACGAGTTCGTCGCCGTCGGTGCCGACATAGCCCAGGTCCATCGCGGCGGCGAGGTTCTCGGGGGTGACCTCGCCCTCGAAGCGGGCGGCGAGTTCCTCGGGGGTGAGGCGGACCGGGGTCTCCTCGGTGGGTTCGCCCAGGCCCAGCAGGTCGCCGACGTCGCGGCCGTGGTCGAAGGCGTCGGCGAGTTCCGCGATGCCGTTGAGGGTGTGGCCGCGTTCCAGCAGGGCGGCGATGGTGCGCAGGCGGGCCAGGTGGTGGTCGTCGTACCAGGCGATGCGGCCCTCGCGGCGGGGTGGCGGGATCAGTTTGCGTTCGCGGTAGAAGCGCAGGGTGCGCACCGTGATGCCGGCCAGCCCGGCCAGTTCCTCCATGCGGTATTCACGCTTCTCGGTCACGCCCCGACCCTAAGTCGTACCGGCGGTAACTTTCTTCGGCCCAACCCCTACCCATGAGTACGGAGCTGCTCTACTCTCCCCATTGCGCCAGTGTTCACTGGCGGAGTTCTAGGCGACGCGTGGAGGCTTCGGGATGGCCGAGCACGAGCAGGTGCAAGAACACGTTCGGGTGGCGGTGGTCGGGTCCGGCTTCGGTGGGCTGGGAGCCGCGGTGCGGCTGCGGCGCGAGGGGATCACCGACTTCGTCGTCCTGGAGAGGTCCGGCAGCGTCGGCGGCACCTGGCGGGACAACAGCTACCCCGGGTGCGCCTGCGACGTGCCGTCCCACCTGTACTCCTTCTCCTTCGCGCCCAACCCCGACTGGCCGCGCGCCTTCTCCGGGCAGGAGCACATCCGGGCCTACCTGGAGCACGTGGCCGACACCTTCGGGCTGCGCCCCCACCTCCGCTTCGACTCCGAGGTACGGCGGATGGCGTGGGACGGCGAGCGGCTGCGGTGGGAGATCGAGACCGCGAGCGGCCGGCTGACCGCCGACGTCGTCGTCTCCGCCACCGGGCCGCTGTCCGACCCCAAGGTCCCGGACATTCCGGGTCTGGACTCCTTCCCCGGCAAGGTGTTCCACTCGGCTCGCTGGGACCACGACTACGACCTCACCGGCAAGCGCGTCGCCATGATCGGCACCGGCGCCTCCGCCATCCAGATCGTGCCGGCCATCCAGCCGAAGGTGGGCGGCCTCACCCTCTTCCAGCGCACCCCGGCCTGGGTGATGCCCCGCATGGACCGGGCGATCAGCGCCGCCGAGCGCGCCCTGCACCGGGCGCTGCCCGTGACCACCAAGCTGCGCCGCGGGCTGCTGTGGGGCATCCGGGAACTCCAGGTGCAGGCCTTCACCAAGCACCCGGGCGAGCTGGGCTTCGTCGAGCAGATCGCCAAGCGCAACATGGCCGCCGCCGTCAAGGACCCGGCCCTGCGCGCCAAACTCACGCCCGACTACCGCATCGGCTGCAAGCGGATCCTGCTGTCGAGCGAGTACTACCCGGCGCTCGCCCGGCCCAACGTGGACGTCGTCGCCAGCGGGCTCGGTGAGGTGCGCGGCTCCACCCTCGTCGCAGCCGACGGCACCGAGGCCGAGGTCGACGCGATCATCTTCGGCACCGGTTTCCACGTCACCGACATGCCCATCGCCGAGCGCGTCGTGGGGGCGGACGGGCGGACCCTCGCCGAGACCTGGAAGGGCGGCATGGAGTCGCTGCGGGGCGGCTCGGCGGCCGGCTTCCCCAACTTCATGACGATCATCGGGCCCAACACCGGCCTCGGGAACTCGTCGATGATCCTCATGATCGAGTCCCAGCTGAACTACCTGGCCGACTACCTGCGGCAGATCGACGTGCTCGGCGGCCGGGTCGCTCTCGACGCCCGGCCCGCCGCCGTGCGGAACTGGAACCACCGGGTGCAGGAGCGTATGAAGCGCACCGTGTGGAACACCGGCGGCTGCACCAGCTGGTACCTGGACGCGAGCGGTCGCAACACCACCGTCTGGCCCGGCACCACCGCCGAGTTCCGGCGCGCGACCCGGCGTGTGGACCTCGCGGAGTACCAGGTGCTGCGCCCGGCCGCCGTCGCCGAGGCGGCGCCCGGCGCGGTCGCGGACGCCGAAGCGGTGCCCGGCGCGGACGCGGAGGTGGGCGCGTGAGCCGCCTCCTGCACGTCGCCGCCGGGCCGTACGCCCCGCCCGTCCCCGCCCACGAGCTGACCGTCAGCGCCGCCGACGGCGCCCGGATACACGTCCAGGTGCACGGGCCCGAGCACGCCCCCGCGGTCGTCCTCGCGCACGGCTGGGCCTGCTCGACCGCCTTCTGGGCGGCGCAGATACGCGCCCTGGCCACCGACCACCGCGTCATCGCCTACGACCAGCGCGGCCACGGCCGCAGCCCGGCGGGCCCGGCGTGCGGCACCGATGCTCTCGCCGACGACCTCGAGGCCGTCCTGGAGGCCACGCTCGCGCCGGACGAACAGGCCGTGATCGCCGGGCACTCCATGGGCGGGATGACGGTGATGGCCGCCGCGACCCGGCCCGCGGTGCGTACGCACGCGGCGGCCGTCCTGCTGTGCAGCACGGGCAGTTCCCGGCTGGTGGCTTCCTCGACCGTCGTGCCCCTGGGAGAGGGACGGGTGCGGACCTGGCTGACCCGGCGCATCCTCGGCTCCCGCGCGCCGCTCGGGCCGGTCACACCACTCGCCCGCCGGATCCTCAAGTACGGGACGATGGGCCCCGGGTCGGCCCCGCACATGGTCGACGCCTGCGCCCACGTCGTGCACGCCTGCCCGCGCGGGGTGCGGCACGCCTGGTCCCAGGTGCTCGACCTGCTCGACCTCGACCACGGCGTACGGGAGTTGAGGATGCCGGTCGAGGTCGTCGTCGGCACCGCCGACCGGATGACCCCGCCCGTGCACGCCCGCTCGCTGGCCGCCGCGCTGCCCAACTGCGTGGGCCTGACGGAACTCGTGGGCCTCGGCCACATGACGCCGGTGGAGGCGCCGGACCTGGTCACCGGAAAGATACGCGCCCTCGCCGCCGCCCACCTGTCCACCGACCGCATCGAGAACGCCGTACACGCCGAGGAGAGCGCATGAGCAGCCTGAGCAACAGGGGGAACGGCAAGGGGAACGGCAAGGGGGGCGGCAGGGGGAGCGGCAGGGCGAGCCTGGAGGGGCGGGTCGCCGTCGTCACCGGAGCCGCGCGGGGCGTCGGGGAGTTGCTGGCCCGCAAGCTGTCCGCGCGCGGGGTGAAGGTCGCCCTCGTCGGCCTCGAACCGGACGCGCTCAAGCGGGTCTCCGCACGCCTGCACAGCGACAGCGACCACTGGCACGCCGACGTCACCGACCACGAGGCCATGGCCCGGGTGGCGGCGGAGGTCAGGGAACGCTTCGGCCGGATCGACATCGTCGTCGCCAACGCGGGCGTCGCCACCGGCGGGCCCTTCGCCGACTCCGACCCCGAGTCCTGGCGGCGGGTGATCGAGGTCAACCTGATCGGCTCGGCGGTCACCGCCCGCGCCTTCCTGCCGGCGCTGCTGGAGAGCCGCGGCTACCTGCTCCAGGTCGCTTCCCTCGCCGCCATCACGCCCGCGCCGATGATGAGCGCCTACTGCGCCTCCAAGTCCGGCGTCGAGGCGTTCGCGCACTGCCTGCGCGGCGAGGTCGGCCACCGGGGCGTGAAGGTCGGCGTCGGCTACCTGTCCTGGACCGACACCGACATGGTGCGCGGCGCCGACCAGGACGACGTCATGCGCGAACTGCGGCAGCGGCTGCCCTGGCCGTCCAACAAGACCTATCCGCTGGGCCCGGCGGTCGACCGGCTCGTGGAGGGCATCGAGCGACGCTCCGCCCACGTCTACGGGCAGTGGTGGCTGCGCGGCATGCAGGGGGTGCGCGGCTACCTGCCGGCCGTCATCGGCACCGTCGGCCAGCGCGAGATGCGACGCTTCGGGGACCGGCTCGACAGTGTGCGCACGGGCCTGGTCGGCGCGGGCGGAGCGGCCGACGAACAGCGCCCGACCAGCGCGGTTACCGTCCGTAAGTGATCGACATGCGCAGCGTCACGGCCCATGTGAATCTGATCGGGCCAGGCCGATCCGGCCGGGCCCGAACATCACAGGAGTGAACCCACATGGGTATGAAGGACCAGTTCCAGGAGAAGGCCGAACGCATGCAGCAGCAGGGCAAGCAGCGGGCCGACCAGGCCAGGGAGCAGTTCCAGAACCGCGACCGCCGCCGCGACGAGGACGAGACGGACCCGTCGTCCCCGCGTCGCCGGGAGTCGGAGCACCAGAACCCGTCCTCGCGCCGCCGCGGCGAGGACGAGGAGCTGCAGGACAGCTTCGACGCGTGACGCGCCGCCGCTGAAGTGAGAGGGCGCCCCCGGCTGTTGCCGGCGGGCGCCCTTTCCCGTGCCATCAGAGGTTGCGGAGGTCTTACGGAGGTTCCTACTCCCGCGGCGGCAGCGCCGGTCGCGAGCGGTCCGGTACGTCGTCGTAACCGGGCGGCGTGGCGGGCGGGTTGGTCTCCAGCAGTTCCAGCGCCAGCCGGACCGCCTCGTCCAGCACCGGGTAGCGGCCCTCGGCCCAGTCCAGCGGGGTGCGCAGCGCCGCTACGTCGGGGTCGACGCCGTAGTTCTCCACGGACCAGCCGTACGTGTCGAACCAGGCCGCGTTCATCGGCACCGTGATCACCGTGCCGTCGCCGAGCCGGTGCCGGCCGGTCATGCCGACCACCCCGCCCCAGGTGCGCTGCCCGACCACCGGGCCGAGCCGCAGCAGCTTGAACGCGGCCGTGATCATGTCGCCGTCGGAGGACGTCGCCTCGTCCGCGACCGCCACGACCGGCCCGCGCGGGGCGTCGGAGGTGTACGACACCGGCTGCGCGTCGCGCGTCAGGTCCCAGCCCAGGATGGTGCGGGTCAGCTTCTCGATGACGAGTTCGCTGATGTGCCCGCCGGCGTTGCCGCGCACGTCCACGATCAGCGCGGGCCGGGACACCTCCATGCGCAGGTCGCGGTTGAACTGCGCCCAGCCGGAGCCGCCCATGTCGGGGATGTGCAGGTAGCCGCACCGCCCGCCGCTCAGCTCCCGCACCACCTCGCGGCGTTTGGCCACCCAGTCCTGATAGCGCAGGGGGCGCTCGTCGACCAGCGGGACGACCGCGACCCGGCGGGACGGTCCCGGGCCGCCTTCCGCCGGTGCGAAGGTCAGCTCCACGGTCGTACCGCCCGCACCCGCCAGCAGCGGATACGGCCCCGCCACCGGGTCGACCGGCCTGCCGTCCACGTGGGTCAGTACCGCCCCCTCGCGGATGCCCGTGCCGGCCAGCGGCGAGCGGGCCCTGGAGTCGGAGGAGTCGCCGGGCAGGATGCGCCTGACCGTCCAGTGACCGTCCCGGCAGGCGAAGTTGACGCCGAGCAGGCCCTGGCGGCGCTGGTAGTGCGCCGGGCCCTCGTTGCGCCGGGCGGCGGCGACGTAGGCGTGCGAGGTGCCGAGTTCGCCGAGCACCTCGCGGAGCAGGTCGGCGAACTCGTCCGGGGAGGCGACCCGTTCGAGCAGCGGGCGGTACTGGTCCAGCACCGCGTCCCAGTCGATGCCGCACATGCCGGGGTCCCAGAAGTAGCCGCGGGTCAGGCGGCCCGCCTCGTCGTACGCCTGGCGCCACTCGGCGGCCGGGTCGACCTCGTGCAGGATGCGGCGCAGGTCGATCCAGGTGGTCGAGTCGCTGTCGCCCGCCTCGGTCGCCGGTACGGCACGCAGGTCGCCCTCGTCGAGCACGACCAGGCGGCTGCCGTCGCCGCTGACCCGGAACCAGTCCAGGTGGTCGACCAGTTCGGACTTCTTCGCCTTGGCGAGGTTGAAGTGCTCCAGCGTGGGCCGTTCGCTCGGGTCCGCCGGGTTGGCGAAGGTCTCGCCGAGCGCGCCCGAGATCGGCCAGCGCAGCCAGACCAGGCCACCGCCGGCGACCGGGCACAGGGTCGAGTACTTGGACGCGGTGACCGGGAACGGCGTCACCCGGGACTCCAGCCCCTCGGCCTCGACGGTCACCGCGCCGCCCTCGCCGGTCTCGTCCTCCAACGGGTCCAGACCCCCGGCGGCGGGGCGGCCCTCCGGGTTCAGGGCGAAGGGGGAGGGGGTCGCGGAGGACAGCGGCACCAGGTAGGGGCGGCAGCCCAGCGGGAAGGACAGGTCCCCGGTGTGCACGTCGTACACCGGGTCGAAGCCGCGCCAGGAGAGGAAGGCGAGGTAGCGGCCGTCCCTGGTGAAGACCGGGTTCTCGTCCTCGAAACGACCGTCGGTGACGTCGATGACGAGGGGGCCGTGCTGGTCCTTCTGGCCGGTCTGGCTGGTATGGCCACTCTGGCCGGCTTGGCCTGTCCGGCCGTTGATCCGGGCCAGTTTGATCTGCCGCAGCGAGCGTCCGATGCCCGGATGGGACCAGGTGAGCCAGGCTCCGTCCGGGGAGAAGGCGAGGTCGCGCACGGGGCCGTTGACGGACCGGATCAGCTCGGTGACGTCGCCTTCGGCGGGACTGGCGGGGCCGCCCGCGTCGCCCCCCACGGTGCCGGTGTCCGCCGTGGCCTCTGTCTCCGCCGGGGTCCCGGTGTCCGCCGCCTCCGCCATCGTCCCGGTGTCCACCGTGTCCACCGCGTCCAGTGCCCGGGCGACCTCCTCGTCCTCCTGCGAGACGTCGAGCAGCAGCAGCCGGCCGTCGTGCGAGGCGAGGGCGAGCCGCTCGCCCGCCGGGTCCGAGACCAGTTCCAGCACCCGGCCCAGCTTCCCCGAGGCCAGGCGCCGGGCCGCTCGGCCCCCGGTCGCCCGGGGCAGGTGGGAGATCTCGACGGCGTCCTCGCCCTCCGCGTCCGTCACGTACGCGATCCGTCCGCTCGCCCCGAGCATCTCCGGCAGCCGTACCCGTACCCCCGGCGTGTCGGCGAGGGTGCGGGCCGGGCCGTCGCGGTGGGTGAGCCAGTACAGGCTGCCGCGTACGACGACGGCGCTCGCGCGGCCCGTCTCGTCCACGGAGATGCCGCCCACGTGCTGGGCGGCGGGCACCTGGTACGTACGCCGTCCCGCGCGCGGCCCGCTCAGCCGGACGTCGAGCCGGCGCGGCACCGAGCCCGACGACAGGTCGTCGACGATCCACAGGTCGCCCGCGCACTGGTACACCACGCGGTCGCCGTCGCTCGCGGCGTGCCGGGCGTAGCAGGCGTCGTGGTCGGTGTGGCGGCGAAGGTCGGTGCCGTCGTGGGCGCAGGAGTAGAGGTTGCCGACGCCCTCGTGGTCGGAGAGGAAGGCGATGCGGCCACCGACGAACATGGGGGAGTGCAGATGCCCCCGGAGGCCGGGCAGGAGCCGTCGCCCGTGCAGCCAGAGCCGGCCCGTGGCGCCGCCCCGGTAGCGCTTCCAGGCGGCGGGTTCGTGCGGCGGGGTGCCGGTGAGGAGCAGGGTCCTGCGTTCCCCGTCGAGATCGGCGGCCTGGATGTCGGTGACCGGCCCCCAGGGCAGTTTGCGGCCGGGGTCGCCGTCGGGAGTGACCTTGTAGGCCCAGGTCAGGTGGGAGAAGGGCTCGCCGTGCGAGGCGACGGCGAGGATGGCGGCGTGCCCGTCGGGTTCGGGTGGCGACCAGGCGCAGACCCGGGTGTCGAGGCCGCCCCAGTGGGTGAGCTGCCGTCCGGGGCCGCCGTCCACCGGCACCAGGTGGACCTCCGGCACCAGACTGCGCCAGCTGGTGTACGCGATGTGGCGGCCGTCGGGCGAGAAGCGCGGGTGGCCGGCCTTGGAGCGGTCGACGGTGAGCCGCCAGGCACGGCCCGGACCGTCGAGGTCCGCGAGCCAGAGGTCGTCCTCGGCCACGAAGCACAGTTGTCCGCCACTGAGGTGCGGAAGGCGCAGATAGCTCACCTGCCCCATGCTTTGCCGGGGGTCGGGCCCCGGCAACTCGGCCCGCCACTTACGAGTAACCGACAAGCGTGACCGAGACCACGAACGAAACCGTTTCGTTTCGCTAGAGGGGTGGAGTACCTTGGTCTTGTACGAAACGGTGTCGTTCAGTGGAGTGGACGACGGAGTGGGCGAGAGGAGCGAGCGAGATGACCGTGGTCACCACCGCGCGCCGCAGTCGGATCACTCCCGAGCGCGAGGCCGAGCTGTACGAGGCCGTGCTCGACCTGCTCCGCGAAGTCGGCTACGACGCCCTCACCATGGACGCCGTGGCGGCCCGCACCCGGTCCAGCAAGGCGACGCTCTACCGCCAGTGGGGCGGCAAGGCCGAGCTGGTCGTCAAGGCCGTGCGGCACAACAAGCCCGGTGAGATCGGTGAGGTCGACACCGGCACGCTGCGGGGCGATCTGCACGCGCTCATCGCCCACGACGACGACTGCACCATGGAACAGAACTCCGCCCTGATGCGAGGTCTGGCCATGGCGCTCCACCAGAACCCGGACCTGCGCCAGGCCTTCCGGGAACAGCTCATCGAACCCGAGATGGTGGAGTTCCGGCGCCTGCTGGAACGCGCCGTCGACCGGGGTGAGATCAGACCGGGCTGTCCGGCACTGGACTTCCTCGTGCCCATGCTGGTCGGCGGTTTCGTCACCCGCGCGCTGATCGAGGACCAGCCACCGACGCAGGCCTTCCTCACCTCCTACATCGACGCCGTGATCCTCCCCGCCCTCGGCGTCCCCACCACCTGACACGTCGCCCCAGGCACGTCACTCCGGACGCGTCACCCCGGGCACGTCACCCAGACATGCCACCCCGGACACGTCCCCGGGCTGATCCCCACCTGAGATCCATCTGATTCCCACCTGAGCCCCATCTGACGTCACCGCTCACGTCGTCGGGCCGATCACCCCTGCCCTGAAGATCCCACGACCTGACCGGGAGTACGCCCTCGTGGCCACGTTCCTCTACAAACTCGGCCGGCTCGCCTTCCGCCGGCGGCATTTCGTCGCCCTGATATGGGTGGCGCTGCTGACGCTCGCGGGCGTCGGCGCGGCCACTGCCCCGCCCGCCGGCACCACCTCCTTCTCCATCCCCGGCACCGAGGCCCAGAAGGCCTTCGACCTGCTGGAGGAGCGCTTCCCCGGCACCAGCGCCGACGGGGCGACCGCACGCGTCGTCTTCAAGGCACCGTCCGGCGAGAAGATGACGGACGCCGGGAACAAGGCGACCGTCGAGAAGACCGTCGGCGAACTGGCGGACGGCTCCGAGGTCGCCTCGGTCGCCGACCCCTACACGGGCAACGCCGTCAGCCAGGACGGCACGATCGCCTACGCGTCGGTGAAGTACGACGTCTCCGGCATGGAGCTGGAGGAGACCACCAAGGACGCCCTGGAGGACGCCGCCCAGCAGGCGCGCGACGCCGGGCTGAGTGTCGAGGTCGGCGGTGACGCGCTCCAGGCCGTCCCGCACACCGGCACCACGGAGATCATCGGCATCGCGGTGGCCGCCGTCGTCCTCGTCATCACCTTCGGCTCGCTGGTCGCGGCCGGTCTGCCCCTCCTCACGGCCCTGATCGGCGTCGGCATCGGCGTCGCCTCGATCACGGCGCTGGCCAGCGCGCTTGAGCTGGGCTCCACCACCTCCATCCTGGCGATGATGATCGGCCTCGCGGTCGGCATCGACTACGCCCTGTTCATCGTCTCCCGCTACCGCGCCGAACTCGCCGACGGCCGTGAGCGCGAGGAAGCCGCGGGCCGGGCGGTCGGCACCGCGGGCTCGGCGGTCGTCTTCGCCGGACTCACGGTCGTCATCGCCCTGGTCGGCCTCGCGGTCGTCAACATCCCGATGCTGACCAAGATGGGCATCGCGGCGGCCGCCACCGTCGCCATCGCGGTCCTGATCGCCCTGACGATGGTCCCCGCGCTGCTCGGCTACGCCGGCCGCAGGGTCAAGCCGGTCGGCGCGAAGAGCAAGCTCCTGGGCGGCGGCCGCAAGGGCTCGGACAAGCGCGAGGGTTCGGAGAAGACGGACCATCAGCCGAAGGAGAACCTGGGCACCCGCTGGGCGCGCTTCGTCGTCCGCCGCCCGCTGGCCGTCCTGCTCCTGGGCGTCATCGGTCTCGGAGCCGCCGCGATCCCCGCGGCCTCCCTGGAACTGGGCCTGCCCGACGACGGCTCCCAGCCGACGTCCACCACCCAGCGCAGGGCGTACGACCTGCTTTCGGAGGGCTTCGGGCCGGGCTTCAACGGTCCGCTGATGGTCGTCGTGGACGCCAAGGGCAGCGACGCCCCGCAGCAGGTGTTCACCGACGTCTCGAACGAGATCAAGAACCTCGACGACGTCGTGGCGGTGACCCCGCCCGCACCCAACAAGGGCGGCGACACCGCGACGATCACCGTGATCCCGGACTCCAAGCCGTCCTCCGTCCAGACCGAGGACCTGGTGCACGCCATCCGCAACGCGGGCGGCGACATCAAGGCGGACACCGGCGCGGAGACCCTGGTCACCGGCTCGACGGCGATGAACATCGACGTCAGCGAGAAGCTGAACGACGCGCTGCTGCCGTACCTGGTCCTCGTCGTCGGCCTGGCCTTCCTGCTCCTGATCGTGGTGTTCCGCTCGATCCTGGTCCCGCTGAAGGCGGCCCTCGGCTTCCTGCTCTCCGTCATGGCGGCCCTCGGCGCCGTCGTCGCGGTCTTCCAGTGGGGCTGGCTGTCCGGCCTGCTGGGCGTCGAGGAGACCGGTCCGGTCATGTCGATGATGCCGATCTTCATGGTCGGCGTGGTCTTCGGCCTGGCGATGGACTACGAGGTCTTCCTGGTCACCCGTATGCGGGAGGCCTACGTCCACGGCGAGAAGCCCGACCAGGCGGTCGTGACCGGCTTCAAGCACGGTGCGAGGGTCGTCTCGGCCGCGGCGGTCATCATGATGGCGGTCTTCGCGGGCTTCGTCGGCTCCAGCGAGTCGATGATCAAGATGATCGGTTTCGGGCTGGCGATCGCCGTCTTCTTCGACGCGTTCGTCGTCCGTATGGCCATCGTCCCGGCGGTGCTCGCCCTGCTCGGCAAGAGGGCCTGGTGGCTGCCGAAGTGGCTGGACCGCGCCCTGCCCAACGTGGACGTCGAGGGCGAGGGCCTGCGCACGGCCGACGAGCGGGGTCCGGGCCCCGACGAGGACCGGGAGCTGGTACGCACCTGACGTTCCGCCTCTGACAGCCTCCGACAGAACTGACGGGACCCGACAGGACCGACAGGGCTGACCGGAGGACGACAGACCAGCCGGTGAGGGCTTCCGTGGGGACGGGGCCGCCCTCACCGGCTTCCTCTTGCGCGGGTACGCCGCGAACCGGTCGCCTGCCCGCTACACGTACCGCTACGGTGCCGTCCATGACGACGACCGACGACGCCTCCGCGGCCCCCGCCGCCCACCCCCGTTTCGCCGAGGCCCTGCACGGACTCGGCCTCGGTGAACTGGCCGGACGGGCCCGGCGCTTCCCGGAGGCCACCCGCACCGCCGCCGAGGCCGCCGCCGCGCTCGGGTGCGAGCTGAACCAGATCTGCAAGTCGCTCATCTTCGCCGCCGACGGCGTGCCGGTGCTGGTCCTCATGGACGGCGCCTCCCGCGTCGACCTGGAGCGGGTCCGCGAGGAGCTCGGCGCCGGGAAGGTCACACGGGCCAGGGCCGACGTCGTACGGGAGACGACCGGATACGCCATCGGCGGCGTGCCGCCCTTCGGGCACCGCAACAGGACCCGGGTGCTCGCCGACCGGTCCCTCCTCGCGCACGAGGTCGTCTGGGCCGCCGCCGGAACTCCGTACGCCGTCTTCCCGATGGAGCCCGGAAAACTGGTCGCCACCGCCGGCGCCGCTGTCGTGGACGTGCGCGAGCGACCCGAGTGACCCCGCTGGTCACCGCCGCCGTCCTGCTCGCGGCCGTCACGCACGCCAGCTGGAACGCCATCGCCCACCGGATCACGGACAAGCTGACCGGCTTCGCGCTGATATCCGGCGGCGGGATGCTCATCGGACTCGCGCTGGTGCCGTTCACGGCGTTCCCGGCGGCCGGCGCGTGGCCGTACCTCCTGGTCTCCGCCGCCGTCCACATCGCCTACTACGCCCTGCTGATGCGGTCCTTCCGGCTGGGCGACTTCGGCCAGGCCTACCCGATCGCGCGCGGCAGCGCACCACTGCTGGTCACCGTCCTCGCCGCCGCCTTCGCCCACGAGGTGCCGGACGGCTGGGCGACCGGCGGCATCCTGGTCTCCTGCGCGGGGCTGACCGGCGTCGCCCTGTGGGGACTGCGCGGACGCCGGCCCGACTGGGCGGCGATCGGGGCGGCCCTGGCGACCGGGGTGACCATCGCGGTGTACACGGTCGTCGACGGGCTGGGCGTACGCGCCTCCGGGTCCTCCCTCGGGTACATCGCCTGGCTGATGGCGGTGCAGGGGACGGTCCTCCCGGCGTACTTCCTGTACCGCCACCGCGCGGGGGCCTGGGCGTTGCTGCGGCCGCAGGCCGGGCTCGGGCTGCTCGGCGCGGTGCTGTCCGTCGCCGCGTACGCGCTGGTCCTGTGGGCGCAGACCCGCGCCGAACTCGCGCCGATCGCCGCCCTGCGCGAGTCCTCGATCCTGGTCGGCGCGGCGATCGGCGCGCTCTTCTTCAAGGAGCGGTTCGGCGCGCCCCGGATCGCGGCGGCGGGCCTCCTCGTCGTCGGGATCGGGCTGATGCTCCACACGGGATAGCCGGGACAGCCGGTATGTCCGGGGTGGCGAAGGAGCCCCGGGCAGCCGGAATAGTGCGTACGGCGGCTGCGAGGAGCACCCTGGAAGGAGGTGTTCCGGAGGTCCGGAGGTGATCGTCATGATGCACACCGCAGTGGGGTGGCATGTCGAGCTGGAGTTCATGGAGGACGACCAGCACACGCGGGCGGTGGCGATGGTGCGGCTGCCCGACGGCAGCGAGGTCCGCGCGCACGGCCACGCCAGCCGTCACCGCGTCGACGCCAACCAGCCGAGAGTCGGCGAGGAGGTCGCGGGGGCGCGGGCGCTGAACGAGCTGGCGATGCAACTGCTCACCAAGGCGCACGAGGACATCGACGCGGCGTCGGGGAGGACCTCACACCCCATCCACGTCTGAGCCGGTCCCGGTCCGGCGCAGCGCTGCCCGCACCGCCCGTACCAGCGCCTGCGCCCGCGGGTCCGCCGTCACGGTCCTGCGGAAGCCGTTGGTGACATAGCCGAAGGCGACGCCCGCCTCCGGGTCGGCGAAGCCGAGGGCGCCGCCTCGGCCCGGGTGGCCGAAGGAGCCCGGGGACAGGAACGGGGACGCGCTGCCGTGCAGCATGTAGCCGAGGCCGAAGCGGGTGCCCACGACGAGGACCCGGTCAGGACCGGCCGACTCCTGGGCGCGGGCCCGCTCCATCGTGGCCGTGTCGAACAGGCGCGCGTGCCGCGTCACACCGTCGCGTTCGCCTTCGATCTCGCCGTCGACCTCGCCGATCAGCGCCGCGTAGAAGCGTGCCAGTCCGTCGGCCGTCGCGATGCCGTTGGTCGCGGGGAGGGCCGCGGCGCGGTACGCCGGGTCGTTCTGGTCGGGGAAGGGCGTGATCGCGGCGAAGGCCCGGCGGGTGAGTGAACCGGGGTCGGCGTAGGCTTCGGTGACGGAACGTCTGGGGCGCAGGCGGGGTCCGTTCCCCGACGGCTCGGGGTCCTCGACGCGGCCGACCCGTCCGGCCCGGCCCGCCGCCTCCTGGGCGGCCGGCAGGCCCAGCCACAGGTCCAGACCCAGCGGCCGGGCGATCTCGTCCGCGAGCCACTCACCGGTGCTCCGCCCGCCCGTCGCCCCGCGGACCAGTTCGTCGAGCAGCCACCCGTACGTCAGCGCGTGGTAGCCGTGGTCGGTGCCCGGCTCCCAGACGGGTTCCTGGGCGGCGACGGCCTCCGGGCCCCGGGCCGGGTCGAGCGCCTCGTCCGGGGTGAGCGGGTGGTCGAGGACCGGCAGTCCGGCCCGGTGGTTCAGCACGTGCCGGACCAGCACCCCCTCCTTGCCGTGCGCCTTGAACCGAGGCCAGTACTCGGCCACCGGCGCGTCCAGGTCCAGCACCCCGCGCTGGTGCAGCAGCAGTGGTACGGCGGCGGCGACGCCCTTCGTGGCCGAGCGCACGACCTGGGCGGTGCCCCGGCGCCAGGGCGCGGTGCCGTCGACGTCCCTGGTGCCGCCCCACAGGTCGACGACCTTGCGCCCGTCCCGGTAGACGGCGACCGCCGCGCCCCGGTCGCCCAGCGCCGTGAAGTTCCGTACGAACGCGTCCCTGACCGGCTCGAAACCCTCGGCCACCGTGCCGCGCACATCCACGATCGCGTCCACGTCCACTTCCGAGTCTGCTTCCACGTCCACGCCCACTTTCCTACGTCCCTTCCGACCGCTGCGACAGTCGGTGCAACCGCCCCCGGCCGCCCGCGATTCCGGGAACGGGATCAAGGTCGATCTCGCATGTGATATAGGTCCCGAAGGGTGTGGTCCGGGAAATATGGGACATTGGAGTAGGTGGCGTACGGGGTGGGCGCACAGCTTTCGCAACGGCGGCACAGCGTAAGGGGCGATCCGATGTCCGTAGTCGAACAGTACGCACGAGCCCACATCCTGACGGACACCGATCGCGCGGACGCGGACGACGGCGGAGCCATACCCGTCGTGCTGCGCTACGACCCCGACCGCGATCCGCGGTCCGTGTGCGTCGGACTGCCCGCGCGGGGCCGCGGTCCCGGCTCCCGCGAGTGGGTCTTCTCCAGGGAGCTGCTGGAACAGGGGCTGCGCACGCCCGCCGGGACCGGCGAGGTGCGGGTGTGGCCGTGCGGGCGGGTGCAGGTCGTCGTCGAGTTCCACACCCCGCAGGGCTGCTCGGTGGTCCAGTTCGAGACGAAGGCGCTCATCCGGTTCCTGCGCCGGACCCGCGCGGCGGTGGCACAGCCGGTCGCCCACTGAGCCACCGGCCGCGCGGTCCCGCGCCGCCGGTCGGTCAGCCGGCGTTCTTCAGCAGTGCCGCGACGATCGGCCCCGCGGTGTCGCCGCCGTGGCCGGCCTGCTGGACCACGCCCGCCGCGGCGAGGTCGCCCCGGTACGCGGTGAACCAGCCGTTGGGCTTCTCCTGGCCGTCGACCTCCGCCGAGCCCGTCTTCGCCCCGGCGTCACCGCCCACCCCGGCCATCGCCTCGGCCGCGGTGCCGTACGCCGCCGTGTAGGACATCAGCTCGCGCAGCTGGGCCAGTGTGGCCGCCGACATCGTGCGGGAGGCCGTGGCGAACTCGCGGCCGTCGACCGACCGGGCGACCAGGTACGGCTGGTGGAAGCCGCCCGACTTCACGGTCGCCGACACGGACGCCATGTTCAGCGGGTTCATCCGCACCCCGCCCTGTCCGATGAGGGAGGCGGCCATCGGGGCCGCGCTCTGCACCGGCACCGAGCCGTCGAAGGTGGGCACGCCGACGGACCAGTCGTTCATCGAGAGGCCGAAGACCTCCTTCGCCTGCTTGGTCAGGTCGTCGTTCTCCAGCTTCGGGGCCTGGCTGATGAAGGCCGTGTTGCAGGAGCGGGCGAAGCTCGCCCTGAAGGTGCCGTCCTCGATCTCGAACTCGTCGTCGTTCTGGAACTTCCAGCCGCCGTAGCTGAAGTACTTCGGGCAGGGGTGTTTCCTGTCCATCGACGCCAGGTTCTTCTCGATCAGCATCGAGCCGGTGATGACCTTCATCGTGGAGCCGGGGGCCAGCGAGCCCTGGAAGGCGGTGTTGAAACCGTGGCCGCCGTTGGCGACCGCGAGGATCTCGCCCGTGGAGGCGCGCAGCAGGACCACCGACGCCCGTGCCTTGCCGGCCACCTGCTTCTCGGCGTCGGCCTGGAGGGCGGGGTCCAGGGTCGTCCGCACGGTGCCGGGCGTGCCCTCGCTCAGCTCCAGCAGGGTCTTGTCGGAGGCCTTGGCCGCCTTGGACTCCTTGCCGCGGACCACGCGCAGTTCGACGCCCGGGGTGCCGCCGCCCTTCTCGCCGTACTTCTCGCGCAGGCCGTCCAGGACGGTGCCGAGCGAGGGGTACTTCGCGGCGGTGATCTCCGCGCCGTCCCGGTCCAGCGCCTTGACCGGCGGGGCCCCGGCCTCCCCGGTGACCAGCTTGTCGCCGTCCTTCAGCTCCGGATGGACGACGGAGGCGTGCCAGTCGACCCGCGGCTCGCCGTCGCCGGCCCGGCGTACGACGGTCAGCGCGCTGTCGTACGCCAGCGGCTCGGCCGTCTTCTCGTGGGCGACGGTGGCCTTCACGGAGAACGGGACCTTCTCCCCGGCCGGGACTCCCGCGGTGAACGTGGAGTCCTTGACGCGGGCGTCCTTGGTCCAGCCGGTGAGCAGCGCCTTCGCGGCCCCGGCGTCGTCGGTCGCGGCGGCGGCCCCGGCGACGTCGCCCCGCTGCCAGGCGGTGAGGAAGCCCTGGGCCGTGGAGGTGACCTCGGCCGCCGACAGTGGGCCCGACTTCGCCTTCTCCCCGGCCGCCGCGGCCGTCGTCCGGGCCGTGTCGTCGCCGCCGGCCTGGCCGCCGTAGACCGCGTAGGCACCGAATCCGGCGCCGGCCACGACCACGGCGGCCACACTGCCGACCACGGCGGGTTTCGTCCTCCGCCGTTCGCCGGCGGCCCTTCTGCTGCCCACTGCGTCCCGTTCCTCCGCGCGCTGTCCCGTCGTGGACGGGGTCGGCGGTGCCCTCGTTGTCTTGCTTCATGCTTTCAACGACGGCGACCACATTAGGGTCTTTCGCCCGGCCCGTCCGACCGGATTCAGCCGCCCGCGCGCAGTACGTCCGCCACGATCGGGCCGGCCGCGTCGCCGCCGTGGCCGCCCTCCTCGACCATGGCCGCCGCCGCGACGTCGCCCCGGAAGCCGGTGAACCAGCTGTCGGACGTGGCCTTCCCGTCGCCTTCGGCCGATCCCGTCTTGGCGCCGATGTCGCCGCCGAGCCCGGACATGGCCTCCTGGGCGGTGCCCTGGGTGGCGGTGAGGCGCATCATCTGCTTGAGCTGGGTGGCGGTACCCTGCGGCAGGCCCTTGGCGGTGGCGAGCTTCCGGTCGTCCAGGCCGGGCGAGACCAGGTAGGGCTGGCGGAACTCGCCGGTGATGGCGGTCGCCGTCACGGACGCCATGTTGAGCGGGTTCATCTGGACCTGGCCCTGGCCGATGGCGTTGGCCGCGCGGTCCGGGCCGCTCACGGCGGGGACCTTGCCGTCGAAGGAGACGATGCCGGTCTTCCAGTCGTCGCGTCCCAGCCCGAAGCGCTCCTCGGCCTCCGCCGTCAGCGAGGCGTCCGTGAGCGGTTCCTCGTCGATGAGCTTGATGAAGCCCGTGTTGCAGGACCGCAAGAAGGTGTTGGCGAGGGTGGCGCCCTCGTTGGCGGGCATGCCGGTGAGGTTCTTGAAGGTCTGGCTCTGCCAGGTCGCCGTGTCCGGGCAGGGGGCCGGGCCGTCCATCGAGGTCACGCCGTTGTCGATGAGCATCGCCGCGGTGACGATCTTCATGGTGGAGCCGGGGGCGGCCCGTCCCTGGAAGGCGGCGTTGAAGCCGTCCGCACGGTTGTTCGCCACGGCCAGTACCTCGCCGGTGCTCGGCTCGACGGCCACCACGGACGACTCGCCGTACCGCTTCACCGCCTTCTCGGCCGCCGCCTGCACGCTCGCGCTGAGCGTCGTCTCCAGCTTGCCGGGCTTGCCCTCGGTCAGGGTCAGCAGCGGGGTGTCCGGCCCGCCGTCGTTCCCGTGCCGGACCACCAGCTCCACGCCGGGGGTGCCGCCCGCCTGGGCACCGTACTTCTCCCGGAGCGTGGCGAGGACCGGGCCGAGCGAGGGGTACTTCTCCTTGGTCAGCACGGCGCCGTCGCGGCCGACCGCCTGGATCTGCGGGGTCGCCGACTCCTCGGTCACCAGGGTGTCGCTGTCCTTCAGGTCCGGGTGGACGACGGAGGCCTGCCAGTCGACCAGCGCGCGTCCGCTGGTCTCGCCCCGCACCACCGTCAGCTCGCTCTTGTACGTCAGCGGCTTGGACGCGCCCTCGTAGGACACCTTCGCCTTCACCGTGAACGGCACGGCGGTGCCGGTCGCCTCGCCGGGCGTGATCTCGACGCCGGTGATGTGCGCTTCCTCGCCGTAGGCCGTCAGCATCGTCCCGGCGGCCGTGGAGTTGTTCGTGTGGGAGGCCGCCGCGGTCGCGTCGCCCTTCTCCCAGGCCGTGAAGAACTTCTCCGCCGTCTCCTCGACCTCGTCGCCGCTCGGCGGTCCGCTCTTGACCGACCCTCCGGCGGCGCCCGAGCCCCCGTCCAGTGCCGACACGACGTTGTAGGTGCCGTATCCGGCCCCGCCCACCATCACGGCGAACACGCCGCCTATGACGGCGGCCTTCACCCCCTTGCGCATCGCGCTTTCCCCTCCCGTGGGTGCCTCTGTGACGTCTTCTGAACACGTTCAGAAGACGTGGTCGACTCCGAACTGTATGCGGGGCAGGGGGCGCGAGGTGAGGGGGTGACGTAATCGTTAGCGTGGCGAACGTCCGACGGGACGCCGACGGGGCGGCCGGCGCGGTATGGCCGCGCGGGCGGTCCGGTGCGGGGTGGCTGCGCGGGGCAGCCCGACGCGGGGGACGGCCGACGCGGGGGACGGCCGACGCGGGACGGCCGCCGATCCGCGCCGGCGTCAGTCCCGCGCCGTTCCGCCCGGTCTGCCCCTCTGCCGGCCCGTCGGCCGTCCCGCGCCTCTCACCGCAGGCCGAGCGCCTCCATCAGCCGGGTCGCCGCGCCGAGCGCCGGGGCGCCCACCTCGCCGACCAGGGCCGCGATGCCCGCGATCCCGGCCAGCGCCTGACGGAACCGGCCCGGATCGGCCGGCCCCTGGTCCCGGATCACGTCCAGGGCGGTGTCGATGACCGCCCGGTCGTCGGCGGAGACCTGCTCACGCAGCGACAGCGCGGCGCCGATCATCTGCTGAAGCGCGGCCTGCGGATCCACCGCCCCCTGGTTCTTGATGATGCCGATGTTCTGGTTGCCGAACTGCGTGACCGAGTCGCCGCTCACGTGGTCACCTTCCCGGTGTTGCGGTCGCCGTACTGGTAGATGTGGTCGCCGGTGATCGTGTACGTGGGCATCTGGAGGTGAACCTGGACCTCCGGGTTGTCCATCGCCTCCATCAGCTGGCGGAAGAGGCCCTCCAGCGCCGCCCTGTCGTCCGTGGTGAGGGCGGTCTGCGGATTGCCCGACGTGGTGATCTGGAGGACGTGGAGCGTCGGGGCGTTCAGGACCTTCTGGAGTTCCAGGTAGCCGCGGACCGCGAAAGCGGTCGCGGCGAGAATCACCGCCAGGCCGACGAACACCGACACCTGCGCGAGCCCGATCCCGAAGAAGAACAGGATCAGCTGGCCGATCAGGCCCTTGACGAACTTCGACCGGGCGGCGGCACGGTCCGGGTGAAGTGCTCGTAGCGACGTGTGCGCGATGTTGCGCAGCGGATAGGTGTCCGACCCGATCCACAGCGCGCCCTTGCTGATGTGCACGTCCGTCGTACCGCGTGAGTAGGCCAATTGCCGCTCCCCCTGTTTTCGGCGCGATGGGTGTCACCCACCGGGTGCGCGGTCACGCGCCTGGCCTTGATGAGGAGCCGACCGTATGGAGCCGCGAGGGGCGGCGGGGGTATACGGGGGAGAATGGTGTTCTGGTGACCGGATCGCTTTCGGTGCCGTCGCCGAGGCGGCCTGTCGCTTCCGGAAAGGATCACTGGGCGGACGTTCCGGATCATGACTCGAACCTGGCTCCGAATCATGATCCGGGTCACCGTCCGATCGGGCCCCTCAGACCCATGTATCCAGCCACATCCGCGCCCGCCAGTCGTCCATCGGGATCGGGGTGCCGGTGTAGATCGGCCAGAAGTAGATGAAGTTCCACGCGATCAGCAGCACCAGCACGCCCGCCGCCGTCGCCCCCGCGACCCGCCGGGTGTCGCCGCAGCCCGGCCGGCCCACGATCGCCCCCAGCAGCATCGCCACCGCCAGGCACAGGAACGGCAGGAAGACGACGGCGTAGAAGAGGAAGATCGTGCGCTCCTGGTAGAAGAACCAGGGCAGATAGCCGGCCACGATGCCGCACGCGATGGCGCCCGCCCGCCAGTCGCGGCGGAAGACCCAGCGCCACAGCACGTACAGCAGCGCGAAGACGCCCACCCACCACAGCAGCGGCGTGCCGAGCGCCAGCACCTCGCGGGCGCACTTCTGGCCGGCGTCGGCCGGGCAGCCGTCCGAACCGGCCGCCGGCGACTCGTAGAAGTAGGAGACCGGACGGCCCAGGACGATCCAGCTCCACGGGTTCGACTCGTAGGTGTGCGGCGACGTGAGGTGGGTGTGGAACTCGAGGACCTGCGACTCGTAGTGCCACAGGCTGCGCCACCAGTCCGGGAAGAGCCACGACCAGGAGCTGTCCTTGCCGTCGGTCGCCGCCCAGTCGCGGTAGTAGCCGCCGGTGCCGTCGGCGGGGGAGAAGATCCAGCCCAGCCAGGACAGCACGTACGTGACGAGCGCGACCGGCACCGTCGACAGGAACGCCCAGCCCAGGTCGTACCGCAGCACCGCCAGCCGGGGCCGGTGCGCGCCCGCGACCCGGCGGGTGCCGACGTCCCACAGCACGGCCATCACGCAGAAGGCCGCCATGATGTACAGACCGTTCCACTTGGTGGCCGCGGCCAGGCCCAGCATCAGCCCCGCCGCCAGCCGCCACGGCCGCCACCCGAAGCGGAAGGTCTCGGCGAGGTGCGCGTCCGGACGTACCCGGCCGTCGGCGTCCACCGGCAGCGCGGCGGCGAGTCTCCGGCGGGCCCAGTCGCGGTCGGCGACCAGGCAGCCGAAGGCCGCCAGCACGAAGAACATCAGCACGCTGTCCAGCAGCGCGGTGCGGCTCATCACGAAGTGCAGGCCGTCCACCGCCATCAGCGCGCCCGCCAGGCACCCCAGGAACGTGGAGCGGAACAGCCGGCGCCCGATCCGGCACAGCAGCAGCACCGACAGCGTGCCGAGCAGCGCCGTCATGAACCGCCAGCCGAACGGGTCGAACCCGAACAGCAGCTCGCCCAGCCCGATGACGTACTTGCCGACCGGCGGATGCACGACGTACGCCGCGTCCGTCGGGACCGGGACGTCGCCGCCCGAGTTCAGGATCAGGTCGTTGGCGTTCTTCTCCCAGTTGACCTCGAAACCGCGGTGGATCAGCGCCCAGGCGTCCTTGGCGTAGTACGTCTCGTCGAATATCACCGCCTTCGGGCTGCCCAGGTTCCAGAACCGCAGCACGCCCGCCAGCAGCGCCACCAGCAGCGGCCCGCCCCAGGCCGACCAGCGCACGATCCGGTCGGCCGGCGCCTTGGCCGGCCCGAGAAAGGCCCACAGGCGGGGGCCGGGGCGCGTGTACGGCGGCACCAGCCGGTCGCGGACGTCGTCGGCCGCGGGCGGTGCCGTGTAGCCGAAGCGGCGCAGCCGCTGCTGCCAGGTGGGCCGCTGGTCGGGCGGGGCCTGGTCCTGCCGGGTGTCCGTGGAGGACGCGGTACTGGTCACCGCGCCATCGTAGGGAACCGTACTGTGCACGTCCCGCGCATGCCCCGGACCGGTCGGATGCGTCCGGCGTCCGTCCACCCCCGCGAGGACGGACGCCCGCTCCTGGGACGACGGACGCCCGCTCCTGGGAGGACGCCCGTCCGCTCCTGGGAGGATGGGGGCGTGACTGGAACCCTTGTACTCGCGGGCACCCCCATCGGCGACGTCCGGGACGCCCCGCCGCGACTCGCCGAGGAACTGGCCGGCGCGGACGTCGTCGCCGCCGAGGACACCCGGCGGCTGCGCCGGCTCACCCAGGCGCTCGGCGTCACGCCCAAGGGGCGTGTCGTGTCGTACTTCGAGGGCAACGAGTCCGCGCGTACGCCCGAGCTGGTCGAGGAGCTGGCGGGCGGCGCGCGGGTGCTGCTCGTGACCGACGCCGGGATGCCCTCGGTGTCCGACCCCGGCTACCGGCTGGTCGCCGCCGCCGTCGAGCGGGACGTCCGGGTCACCGCCGTGCCCGGCCCGTCCGCCGTACTCACCGCGCTCGCCCTGTCCGGACTGCCGGTCGACCGGTTCTGCTTCGAGGGCTTCCTGCCGCGCAAGGCCGGCGAGCGGCTCTCGCGGCTGCGCGAGGTCGCCGGGGAACGCCGGACCCTCGTCTACTTCGAGGCCCCGCACCGCCTCGACGACACCCTCGCCGCCATGGCCGAGGTCTTCGGCACCGACCGGCGGGCGGCCGTCTGCCGGGAACTGACCAAGACCTACGAGGAGGTCAGGCGCGGTCCCCTCCGGGAACTCGCCGAGTGGGCCGCCGAGGGGGTGCGCGGCGAGATCACCGTCGTCGTCGAGGGCGCCCCGGACAAGGGACCCGAGGAGTTCGGCGCCGAGGAGCTGGTGCGCAGGGTGCGGGTGCGCGAGGAGGCCGGCGAGCGGCGCAAGGAGGCGATCGCCGCGGTGGCCGCACAGGTGGGCGTGCCCAAGCGCGAGGTGTTCGACGCGGTGGTGGCGGCGAAGAACGCGGGGACCTGATCCGGCCGCTTTTGACTCGTTCCTGACTTGGCGGCCTTTCCGTCAAGGGCACCCCAATTCGGCTCAAACACTCGGCAGATCTGGTGCGCTCCCGCCGCTGGAGGAGTCCACTGGAGGAAGGAGCGGAAGGAACGGCCAGCGACCGAGGGAGCCGGGACGGGATGAGCATGAGTGAGAGCGCGGCACGGACCGGACTGCGTGCCGGTGCCACCGCCGTCGTCCACGAGTCGTACTCCTTCGCCTGCATGCGCTGTGGCAGCGGTTGGGAGCAGTCCTTCGAGATCGAGCACCACAGGGCCGGTGACGGCCACGAGTTCGTGCTCTACGTCGCGGACGGCCGCGTCGTGCCCTCCCCGCTGACCCGGCCGACCTGCGCCAACTGCGACAACCACGTCGTACGGATCATGCGGCCGGGGCGGGTCGCCTCGATACGCGGTACCGGGGCCGGACAGCGGCACCGGGTGCCGCCGGCCGGACCGCTGGAGGTTCCGGTGGTGCCGGACGCCGCTGCGGCGCCCTCGGCGGAGCGCCGGCACTGGCACCTCGCCGACCTCCTGCACGCCCTCCACCTCCACCGCCGGGCGAGCTGACCCCGCCGGGTCCCCGCGGGACCTTTCGTAGGATCGGGGGTATGCCTTCGAACGCCGCCCGGTCCGACAAGAACGACGCGCCTCCGCTCCCCGAACCCCTCCGGGTGCCGGTCGCCGACTCGCACACCCACCTCGACATGCAGTCGGGCACGGTGGAGGAGGGCCTCGCCAAGGCCGCGTCGGTCGGTGTCACGACGGTCGTCCAGGTCGGCTGCGACCTCGCGGGCTCCCGCTGGGCGGCCGAGACGGCGGCGGCGTACGACGCCGTGCACGCCACCGTCGCCCTGCACCCGAACGAGGCGCCGCGCATCGTGCACGGGGACCCCGACGGCTGGTCCAGGCAGGGGGCGCGCGAGCCCGGCGGGGACGAGGCGCTCGACGACGCCCTCGCCGAGATCGACCGGCTGGCCGCCCTCCCCCAGGTCAAGGGCGTCGGAGAGACGGGCCTCGACCACTTCCGCACCGGCCCCGAGGGCAAGGCGGCCCAGGAGAGGTCCTTCCGCGCCCACATCGAGATCGCCAAGCGGCACGGCAAGGCCCTGGTCATCCACGACCGCGACGCCCACACCGACGTCCTGCGCGTCCTCAAGGAGGAGGGCGCCCCCGAGCGCACCGTCTTCCACTGCTACTCGGGCGACGCGGAGATGGCCGAGATCTGCGCCCGCGCCGGGTACTACATGTCGTTCGCCGGCAACGTCACCTTCAAGAACGCCCAGAACCTGCGCGACGCCCTCGCCGTCGCCCCGCCGGAGCTGGTCCTGGTGGAGACCGACGCGCCCTTCCTGACGCCGGTGCCCTACCGGGGGCGGCCCAACGCGCCCTACCTGGTGCCGGTCACGGTGCGCGCCATGGCCGAGGTGCGGGGCGTCGACGAGGACACGCTGGCGACGGCCCTGGCCGCGAACACGGCCCGCGCCTTCGGGTACTGAGAAAGCGGTTCGCCACACTGCGTAGTCGTTCCGCTTTGTGGAGTGACGAACGCTCCGCTAGGTTCTGGGGGCCCGATCCGGACCCCTGGAGCGTGTCGGCGTGAGCAGAACGCAGTTCGAGACGTACGAGACGTACGAGGCGACGTACGAGACGCACGAGACGTACCCGCCGGGCGACGGACGGGCCGCGCGTCGGCGCCGGGAGCGGGGCGCCGGGCGCGCGGACGGTTCCCTGCGCCGGCTGCTGCCGCGCGCGCTGGTCCTGGCGTTCCTCGCGGGCGGCACCACCGCCTTCGTCACCAAGGACAAGGCGGTCGAGCTGACCGTCGACGGCACACCGCGCACGCTGCACACCTTCGCCGACGACGTGTCCGGGCTGCTCGCCCAGGAGGGCGTCGAGACCGGCGCCCACGACGCGATCGTGCCCGCGCCCGGCACCCCGCTGACCAGCGGCGAGGAGGTCGCCGTCCGCTACGGGCGGCCCCTCCTGCTCACCCTCGACGGCCGCCGGCGCCAGGTGTGGACGACCGCGGAGACGGTGGCGGGGGCGCTGAGGCAGCTCGGCGTGCGGACGGAGGGCGCGTACCTGTCCACCGAGGGCCCCCGGCGCATCGGGCGGGAGGGCCTCGCCCTGAACGTGCGGACCGAGCGGGTGGTGACGGTCATGGCCGACGGCCGGGCCCGCACCGTCCGCACCAACGCGGCGACCGTGCGCGAGGCCGTCGAGGAGGCCGGGATCACCCTGCGGGGCCAGGACTCCGTCTCCGTCCCGGCGACCGCCTTCCCCCGCGACGGGCAGACCGTGACGGTGCTGCGGATCACCGGCTCCCGGGAGATCCGCGAGGACCCGATCCCGTTCGGCGTGCGGCGGGCCGAGGACTCCTCCCTCTACCGGGGCACCGAGGTCGTCCAGCAGGCGGGCCGGCCCGGGCTGCGACGCACCACGTACGCGGTGCGCACCGTCAACGGCGTCCGGGAGAGGCCGCGCCGCCTGTACACCGAGGTGGTGCGCGAACCCCTCCCGCAGGTCGTACTGGCCGGCACCCGTACCCGGCCGGAGTCCGTGCGGGGCGCCGACCACCTGGACTGGCAGGGACTGGCCGCATGCGAGTCGGGCGGACGCCCGGACGCGGTCGACCCCTCGGGGACGTACGGCGGCCTGTACCAGTTCGACACCCCCACCTGGCAGAGCCTCGGTGGCGAGGGCCGCCCCCAGGACGCGCCGGCCGAGGAGCAGACGTACCGCGCGAAGAAGCAGTACGTACGCGGCGGCGCCGACTCCTGGCCGCACTGCGGGGCACGGCTGGAGGGGTGACCGACGGCGCCCCGGCTGCCGGTGGGCCGTAGCCCGGAAACCCCGCGCCCGGGTCTGCCGTGCCCCGGCGCCCGAGTCCTGCCGTGCCCCGTCCTGCCGGGTCCTGCCGCGGCCGGCGCACGACCCGGCCGTGCCCCGCCCGCCCCCGGCTACCCTTGCGGGGTGAGCAGCCCCACCTCCGACGCCCTCCTGGGTCCCGCCGACGTCCGCGAACTCGCGGCAGCGCTCGGCGTACGCCCCACCAAGCAGCGCGGCCAGAACTTCGTGATCGACGCGAACACGGTCCGCCGTATCGTCCGCACCGCCGAGGTACGCCCCGACGACGTGGTGGTCGAGGTGGGACCGGGTCTCGGCTCGCTCACCCTGGCCCTGCTGGAGGCCGCCGACCGGGTCACCGCCGTCGAGATCGACGACGTCCTCGCCGGCGCCCTCCCCGCCACCGTCGCCGCCCGGATGCCCGAGCGCGCCGGCCGATTCACGCTGGTCCACTCCGACGCCATGCACGTGCGGGAGCTGCCGGGCCCCGCCCCGACCGCGCTGGTCGCCAACCTGCCGTACAACGTGGCCGTGCCCGTCCTCCTGCACATGCTGGAGACCTTCCCGACCATCGAGCGCACCCTCGTCATGGTCCAGGCCGAGGTCGCCGACCGGCTCGCCGCCGGGCCCGGCTCGCGGGTGTACGGCGTGCCGTCCGTGAAGGCCAACTGGTACGCGGAGGTCCGCCGGGCCGGCTCCATCGGCCGCAACGTCTTCTGGCCCGCGCCCAACGTCGACAGCGGGCTCGTCTCACTCGTCCGGCGCAGTGAGCCGCTGAAGACCACCGCGTCCCGGCGCGAGGTCTTCGCCGTCGTCGACGCCGCGTTCGCCCAGCGCCGCAAGACCCTGCGGGCCGCTCTCGCCGGGTGGGCCGGTTCGGCGGCGGCCGCCGAGGCCGCCCTCGTCGGCGCGGGCGTGTCGCCGCAGGCGCGCGGAGAGTCACTGACCGTGGAAGAGTTCGCGCGTATCGCCGAGCGGCGTATCGCCGAACACGAGGAGTGACGAGCAAGTGAGCGTGACGGTCCGCGTCCCCGCCAAGGTCAACGTCCAGCTCGCGGTCGGCGCCGCCCGCCCCGACGGCTTCCACGACCTGGCCAACGTCTTCCTCGCCGTCTCCCTGTACGACGAGATCACCGCGACCCCCTCAGCGGACGGCCCGCGCGTCACCTGCGAGGGCCCGGACGCCGGCCAGGTCCCCCTCGACCGGACCAACCTCGCGGCCCGCGCCGCCCTCGCCCTCGCCGAGCGGTACGGGCGCGAGCCCGACGTCCACCTGCACATCGCCAAGGACATCCCCGTGGCCGGTGGCATGGCGGGCGGCAGCGCCGACTGCGCGGGCGCGCTGGTCGCCTGCGACGCCCTGTGGGGCACCGGCGCCTCCCGCGCCGAGCTGCTCGCGATCTGCGCCGAACTGGGCAGCGACGTGCCGTTCAGCCTGGTCGGCGGGGCGGCTCTGGGCACCGGACGGGGCGAGAAGCTGACGGAGCTGGAGGTCGGCGGCGACTTCCACTGGGTCTTCGCGATGGCCGCGCGCGGGCTGTCCACGCCGGCCGTCTTCCGCGAGTTCGACCGGCTGGGGGAGGGCCTGGACATTCCGGAGCCGGTCGCCGCACAGCCCGTGCTCGACGCGCTCGCCAAGGGCGACACCGCCGCGCTCGCCGTCGCCGTCACCAACGACCTCCAGCCGGCCGCGCTCTCCCTCTTCCCCGAGCTGTCCGACACCCTCGCGGCGGGCCGGGCGGCGGGCGCGCTGGCGGCCCTGGTCTCGGGCTCGGGACCGACGACGGCCTTCCTCGCCACCGACGCGAGGTCGGCGTCGGACATCGCCGGGGTACTGCGGGCGTCGGGGACGTGCCGTGACGTGCGTACGGCGGTGGGGGCGGTGGCGGGGGCGACGGTGGTCTGAGGGGGCTCGGTCGGGGTCAGAGCTCGTCGATGGCGGTCAGGTCGATGTCGATGGAGTAGGGCTTGTCGACCTTGATCCGTTCACGGTGCATGCCCATGTGTACATAGGCGTTGGTCATCGGATCGAGTTCGTATACGTGGATGATGGGCCTGCCGCCTGATCCGCCCTGCTCGACGCGCCAGAAGTTCGCGATTCCCGCAGCCGCGTACTTCTGCGGCTTCGTCGTGCGGTCACGCGATTCCGAATCCGGGGAGACGACCTCAATGGCGAGGAGGACGTCCTTCGCCGCATAGTTCGTCTGGCCCGGCCCGGTGATGGCGTCGGTTCGGATGACGCTCACATCGGGCTCGGGGCCGTTGTGCTGATCGAGGATGATGGTCATCTCTCGTTTGACCCTGAAACCCGGCGGCACGAACTGCCGAAGGCCACTGACCAGAAGGTCGATCGCGTCGGCGTGAAAGGCGCGCTGCGGACTCACGAAAACCAGGCTCCCGTCGATCAGCTGGGTGTGCGGCGGGAGATCAGGCAGTGTGAACAGGTCGTCCACGGTGTAACCGTCCACGGGCGGCATCGGCCACTGCTGGCGGCGGCGGTGCTCTACGGACTCGGCGGTCATGGTTCCTCCCATGGGCGGGATCCTGCTGCCTGCTCCCCACCGTAGCCGGACGGGTCCGACATGCGTCACCACAAAGAGTGACGAACCCCGTCCGCGTCACCCCACCCCCCGAAGGGCCTACGCTGGAAGGCTGATCGTCCCCCAGTCAGGAGAGAAATGGCCGTCAACCTGGTCAATGTCGAGAACGTCACCAAGGTGTACGGCACCCGTGCGCTCCTCGACGGCGTGTCCCTCGGCGTATCCGAAGGCGACCGCATCGGTGTCGTCGGCCGTAACGGCGACGGCAAGACGACCATGATCCGGATGCTCGCCAGGCTGGAGGACCCGGACACCGGCCGCGTCACCCACTCCGGCGGGCTGCGGCTCGGTGTCCTCACCCAGCACGACTCCCTCGATCCCGGGGCCACCGTCCGCCACGAGGTCATCGGCGACCTCGCCGACCACGAGTGGGCGGGCAACGCCAAGATCAGGGACGTGCTGACCGGACTGTTCGGCGGGCTGGACATGCCGGGCTTCCCGCAGGGCCTGGACACCGTCATCGGGCCGCTCTCCGGCGGCGAGCGGCGCCGGATCGCGCTCGCCAAGCTGCTCATCGACGAGCAGGACCTCGTCGTCCTCGACGAGCCCACCAACCACCTCGACGTCGAGGGCATCGCCTGGCTGGCCAGGCACCTGCGCGAGCGCCGCTCCGCGCTCGTCTGCGTCACCCACGACCGCTGGTTCCTCGACCAGGTCTGCACCCGTATGTGGGACGTGCAGCGCGGCGACGTCTTCGAGTACGAGGGCGGCTACACCGACTACGTCTTCGCCCGCGCCGAACGCGAGCGCATCGCCGCCACCGAGGAGACCAAGCGGCAGAACCTGGTCCGCAAGGAGCTGGCCTGGCTGCGGCGCGGTGCCCCCGCCCGCACCTCCAAGCCCCGCTTCCGCGTCGAGGCCGCCAACGAGCTGATCGCGGACGTGCCGCCGCCCCGGGACAGCGGCGAGCTGATGAAGTTCGCGTCGTCGCGGCTCGGCAAGACCGTGTTCGACCTGGAGGACGTGACCGTCCAGGCCGGTCCCAAGGTGCTGCTCAAGCACGTCACCTGGCAGCTCGGCCCCGGCGACCGCATCGGCCTCGTCGGAGTCAACGGCGCCGGCAAGACCTCCCTGCTGCGGGACCTCGCGAACGCCGCGTTCAGCGACGGGGAGGAGCAGCCCGCGGGCGGGCACGTCAAGGTCGGCAGGACGGTCAAGCTGGCGTACCTCTCCCAGGAGGTCGCCGAACTCGACCCCGCCTGGCGGGTGCTGGAGGCCGTGCAGAGCGTCCGCGAGCGCGTCGACCTCGGCAAGGGCCGGGAGATGACCGCGGGGCAGCTGTGCGAGACGTTCGGCTTCGGCAAGGAGAAGCAGTGGACACCGGTCGGCGACCTGTCCGGCGGTGAGCGGCGGCGGCTCCAGCTGCTCCGCCTCCTCATGGACGAGCCCAACGTCCTCTTCCTCGACGAGCCCACCAACGACCTCGACATCGAGACCCTGACCCAGCTGGAGGACGTACTCGACGGCTGGCCCGGGTCGATGATCGTCATCTCCCACGACCGGTTCTTCGTGGAGCGCACCACCGACCGGGTCTTCGCCCTGCTCGGTGACGGCGCGCTGCGGATGCTGCCGCGCGGCATCGACGAGTACCTGGAGCGCCGCAGGCGGATGGAGGAGGCCGCCGCGTCCAGTGCCCCGGCGGTTGCGGCGAAGCCGGCCGCGGAGGTGCCCGTGAAGAGCGCCGCCGACGTGCGCGCCGCCAAGAAGGAGCTGCAGAAGGTCGAACGGCAGCTGGACAAGGTCTCCGAGAAGGAGACGAAGCTGCACGCGCGGATCGCCGAGAACGCGACGGACTTCGCGAAGGTGGCCGAACTCGACGCCGAGCTGCGCGAACTGGCCGGTCAGCGCGAGGAGCTGGAGATGCGCTGGCTGGAACTGGCGGAGGACGCCTGACTCTGGCCGAAACCGTACGGATACCGGGCGCACGCCGCGTGCAGGGGACGTGAAGGCGCGTAACAGAGGCATCACGGGCCGGTTCTCCCTTGGGTACAGGGGCGGACGCGGCCCGGTGTGCTGTCGTGCCCGGGTGATAGAAAGGCCGTCCGAGAACTGTCTGAGTGACTGCCGTTCAACGACTTCGAGGCCAGCGCGTACCTCGGGTCGTGGCTAGAAACAGTAGTAATAAGGGGGAACGCGCTGATGAGCCAACCGCCCAACCAGCCGCCGCAGCCGGGTGGCTTCGGAGCGCCGCAGGATCCACCGCCGCCAGGCTTCGGGGCCCCGACCCCGCCGCCCCCGCAGGGTCCGCCGTCCGGTCCGCCGCCGCAGCCGGGGTACGGGTATCCGCAGCAGCCGGGGCCGTACGGCCAGCCGCAGCCGGGTCAGCCCGGGCAGCCGCAGCCGGGTCAGCCGGGGCCGTACGGCCAGCAGCCCGGACCGTACAACTCCGGTCCGTACGCCGCCCAGCCCCAGCAGCCCGGCCCCTACGGCCAGCAGCCCGGCTACGGCTATCCGCAGCAGCAGTTCCCGGGCGCGCCCGGCACCCCGCCGCCCGGCGGTTCCGGCTCCCGCAACCCGTTCAAGGGCAAGCCCGCCCTGGCGGTCGGCGCCGCGGTCGCGGCCCTGCTGGTCATCGGCGGCAGCGTGTGGGCGGTCACCGCGACCGGCGGTGACGACAAGGACAAGAAGCCCGTCGCCGGCAAGAGCGACGACCCCAAGCCCTCCGGCTCCGGTGGCGCCCCGGTCAACCCCGGTGACGGCAGTGGCGACGGCGGTGAGGACCCCGACGACCTCAACGAGGGCCGCCAGGCCGGGGAGTCCAAGGTGCTCTGGTACAAGGAGGCGCCCGACGCCCCCGGTTCCGGCGCCGACGCCCCCGGCATGTGGGTCACCGGCGACACCGCGGTGAAGGCGGCGTACAAGCAGGTCTTCGCCTACGGCGTCGGTGACGGCAAGCCCGCCTGGGACCCGATCACCTTCCCGGAGGAGATCTGCGCGGTCACCCCGCAGAAGACGGCCGCGGACAAGATCGTCGTCGTCCACATGAGCGGTTCCAGCGACCGCGCCAAGTGCAACCAGATGCAGGAGATCGACCTCGCCACCGGCGCGAAGGGCTGGAAGGGGGAGGTCGACGACGGAGAACTCTTCGACACCACCCTCTCCGTCGAACTGAACGTCAGCGGCAACGTCATGATGGTCGGCCGCTCCCAGTCCGGCACCGCCTACGACGTCACCAGCGGCAAGAAGCTGTACGACAAGAAGCGGTACGGCGACGCCTGCTTCCCCGCCGGGTTCGCGACCGGGCCGACGAGCATCGTCCAGGTCGCCTCCTGCGGCGCCGGCGGCAACAACGAGCACGACGAGCTGCAGGGCCTCGACCCGAAGACCGGCAAGGTCCTGTGGACCTACAAGTACGAGAAGGGCTGGCGGGTCGAGCGCGCCTACTCCGTCGACCCGCTCGTCGTCTACGCCACCAACGAGGACAAGAAGGTCTGGAACATCTCCACCTTCACCTCCAAGGGCACGGTCCTCGAGCAGGTCGGCGTCGACGAGACCTTCGCCCCCGAGTGCGGCTGGGCCATCCTCGACCGCGACCTCCAGGGCTGCGAGGGCGTGGCGGTCGCCGCCAACACGCTCTACCTGCCGACCGAGGCGACCACCGGCGCCAACGAGATCGTCGCGATCGACCTCGCCACCGGAAAGGAGAAGTGGCGCGCGAAGTCCCCCGCGGACGAGTCGATGATCCCGATGAAGGTCGAGGGCGACCAGCTCATCGCCTACGTGCGGCCGTCCTACGACGCGGGCGGCCAGATCGTGTCGATCGCGACCGGCGGCAGCAGCCACGAACCGGCCAAGCTGCTGCAGAACCCGCAGGGCGTCGCGGACATCGAGAACAGCTTCTACTCCAAGGACATCGACTGGGTCGACGGGCGGTTCTACATCTCCACCACCCGCCTGACCGGAAACGACGAGTCGAAGGAGAAGTTGATGCTCGCCTTCGGCAAGTGACCTTCTTCTTCCGTTCGGTCTCTTCTCTTCGCTTCGTTCCGTTCGCCCGCCCGGCCGTTCCCGTCGTCTCCGCTCCCAGAGGTACTCACGTCATGACCCAGCCGCCGCCCCCGCCACCCAACCAGCCCCCGCAGGGGGGAGGCTTCGGCCCGCCGCAGAACGAGCCGCCGCAGCCGCCGACCCCGCCCTCGGGCGGTGCGCCGGACCTCGGCAAGACCCCCGAGCCGGGCTACGGCTACCCGCAGACCCCGCAGACCCCGCAGACCCCTCCGCAGGCGCCCGCGGCCCCGCCGGCGGGTGCGCCGCAGCCCGGGTACGGCTATCCGCAGGCCCCGCCCCAGCCCCAGCCCGGGTACGGCTACCCCGGTCAGCAGCCCGGCCCCTACGGGCAGCCGCAGCAGCCGGGGCCCTACGGGCAGCCGACACCGCCGTACGGCCAGCCGGGCCAGCCGGGATACGCCTATCCGCCGGTGACCGTGCCGATGCAGGCCCAGGCCGGTGGTCCGGGCGGCGGGCGGAAGATCAACGCGCAGCTGGCGATCATCGTGTCGGCCGTCGTGGCGATCGCGCTGATCATCGGGGGCGGCGTCTGGTACGCGAGCTCCGACGGCAAGGACGGCGGCAAGGACGACACCGCGAGCTCCGGCGGCAAGGGCGACGAGGGCGGCAAGGGCGGCACGGACGGGAAGGGCGGCGAGGGCGGCACGTCCACCGGCGGGGAGGAGAAGGTGCCCGCCGACCCCGCCTCCAAGGTGCTCTTCCAGGTTCCCGCGCCCGCGGTGGCCAAGGACGACAACAGCGTCGTCGTCTCCGGCTCGTGGCTCACCGACACGGTGTACGCCAAGAGCGGCATCGCCGAGATCGTCGGCTACGACCCCGACAAGGGCAGCGAGAAGTGGTCGGTCAAGCTGCCCGGCCCCGTCTGCACGGCCACCCGGCACGTCACCGACGACAACAAGACGGTCGTCGTCCACCAGCCCGCCATGCCGACCAAGACGAAGACCTCGCACGGCTGCTCCCAGGTCGCGCTCATCGACCTGGAGGCGGGCAAGACGCTGTGGACCAAGACCGCCGGTGACCAGCCGATGACCTTCAACAACGTCACGATCAGCGGCGGCACCGTCGCCGTCGGCGGCAATGACGGCGGCGTCGCCTGGGACATCGCCAACGGCAACGTCCTGTGGTCCCCGAAGACGACCGACACCTGCTCCGACGCGGGCTACGGCGGCGGCGAGAAGCTGGTCGCGGTGCGCCGGTGCGGTACGTACGACGCCCGGGAGCTGCACATCCAGACCATCGACCCGAAGGACGGGAAGGTGATCTCGGAGTACAAGATGGCCAAGGGCATCGAGTACGCGAGCGTCGTGTCGACGAACCCGCTGGTCGTGGCCGCCGATGTCGGCGATTCCGCCGGTGACGGCAGTGGCATCTCGGACTTCTTCTCCATCGACAACAAGACCGGCAAGCTGCTCGCCCGCATCTCGGCGCCGGGCGACCAGTTCGCGGCCGAGTGCGACGGCATCACCGAGATGGAGAACTGCACGGGGCTCGCGGTCGGCAAGGACCGGCTCTACGTCCCCACGGAGGAGCACGAGGCCAGCGGCGGCGAGTCGTACAGCCGGACCAACGAGATCGTCGCCTTCGACCTGGCCACCGGGAAGCAGACCGGGCAGCGCGCCGACGCCGGCGTCGACTACACGATCATCCCGCTGCGCATGGACGGCGGCAACGTGATCGCCTACAAGGTCCCGCCGTACGACAAGGGCGGCCAGGTCGTGAGCATCGACGGCGGTACGTTCAAGCAGACCACGCTGCTGGAGAACCCGTCGACCGAGGCGGTGCGGGACGTGGAGACCAGCATGTCGCCGGAGTACTCCGAGTTCATCTACTCGCAGGGACACCTCTACATGTCGGAGGTGTACGCGAGTGAGCCGATCAGCGCGGACGACAAGGAGTACCTCGTAGTCGCCTTCGGTGCCGGCGCCTGAGGCCTTTCGTCGCTTTCCCCGGTGCCTCGCTCACGGCCCCGTCCCTGTCCAGGGGCGGGGCCGTATTGCGGGGGATTTCGGCGATCCGGGTCGGTTATCACCGGTAGGGGCAGCGCGAGGGCGGGCAAGCGTGTAGCTTCCGGGGGCATGAAGGGCGGGGTCGGTGCGGGGCCGAGGGCGGGGGAGCCGGGGGCCCCGGCCGGACGTGCCGGGGGACTGGGTGACTGGGGGGTTGCTCTATGGGAGTACGGCTCATGGTGGTCGACGACCACCGATTGCTCGCCGAGGCGCTGGCCTCGGCGCTGAAGCTGCGCGGGCACCGGGTGCTCGCCGCGGCGGCGCCGGCCGCGGGCGCGGCGGAGCTGGTGATCAGCCGGGCGCCGGAGGTGTGCCTGCTGGGGACGGCGACCCCCGCCGAGCCGGGGATGTTCGATCCGGTGGTGCGGATCAAGCGGGAGCGTCCGCAGGTGGCGGTACTGGTGCTGGGGCCGGTGCCGAACCCTCGCGGGATCGCGGCGGCGTTCGCGGCGGGGGCATCGGGCTATGTCCGGCACGACGAGCGGATCGAGGGCGTCGAGCGGGCGATCATGAAGGCGCGGGCCGGGGAGGCGGCGGTGGCGCCGTCGCTGTTGCAGGGGGCGTTCGGCGAGCTGCTGAATCCGGCGGCCCAGCCCGACGACGAGGGGCAGCGGCTGCTGCGGATGCTCACGCCGCGGGAGGTGGAGGTGCTGGTCCGGGTCGCCGAGGGCGAGGACACCCGCCTGATCGCGGCGGGTATGGGGATCGCCCCCTCCACGGCGCGCACGCACGTCCAGCGCGTACTGATGAAGCTGGGCGTGGGCTCCCGCCTGGAGGCGGCGGCACTGGCCGCGCGCACGGGGCTGCTGGACCGGGCGGGCGCCTTGGACGGCTGAGCGGCCGGCCGACGCCGGGGTGCCCCGCGAGCGAGGGGCACCCCGCGTCGGACGTCACTGCTTCGGTGCCTCCTCCTTCGGGGCCTCCTCGACCGGCGGCGGTGGCGGAGCCGTCGGCCGCAGTTTCAGCCAGGCCAGGAAGAACAGCCCCAGCACCAGCATGCCCAGCCCGGTCCACAGGTTGATGTTCACCCCCTGCGCCTTGTCGATCTCGTCGTCGGACGCCACGAGGCCCGCGATCGTCACGATGACGCCGTAGACCACGAACAGCCCGCCGATGATCCGCCGGATGTCGAACAGCCGTGCGGCGGTGACGGACTTGGTCTCCAGCTCGGAGACCTCGTCCTGGACGTTCTTGTCGGAGTAGGAATCAGACATGTTCTCTCAATCCTCCCGCGATCAGAACGAGAACGGGATGTAGCAGGCGGCGGCCAGTACGACCGCTCCCCAGCCCAGCAGCGCCGGCTTGCGGTACCACGCGTCGTCGCCCTCGGCGGGCGCCTCGGCCATGCCGGGGGAGGTGGTGCCGTAGACCAGGCCCTGCAGCTCGGCGACCGGCTTCGGCTTGGTGAACAGGGTGACGGCGACCATGACCACCGCGCCGGCGACGAAGCCCGCGATCGCGGAGACGAAGTTGGCGCCCTGGTCGGAGGGGATGTCGATGATGCCCTGCTCGTAGAGGACGAAGTAGTTCACCATCGCCGCGGTGGTGCCCGCGATCAGGCCCCAGAAGCCGGACTTCATGGACGCGCGCTTCCAGAACATGCCGATGATGAAGACCACGAACATCGGCACGTTGAAGAAGGAGAACAGCGTCTGGAGGTAGCTCATGATGTTCGAGAACGACGACGCCAGGAAGGCCGTGCCGATCGAGGCCAGGACGCCGATCACGGTGATCAGGCGGCCGAACCGCACGTAGTAGCCGTCCTCGCGGTCCTTCACGACGTACTTCGCCCAGATGTCGGCGGTGAAGACCGTGTTGAAGGAGGAGATGTTCGCCGCCATGCCCGCCATGAAGGCGGCCAGCAGGCCGGTCACCGCGATACCGAGGACGCCGTTGGGCAGCAGTTGCTGCATCAGGTACGGGATCGCGTCGTTGTACTGGAGGTCCGAGCCGGGCGTGCCGATCTTCGGGACGAGTACGGCGGCGACCAGGCCCGGGATCATCACCACGAAGACGATGAAGATCTTCGGGAACGCGGCGATCAGCGGCGTGCGCTTGGCCGCCGAGAGGTTCTTCGCCGACAGGGCGCGCTGCACCTCGGCGAAGTTCGTCGTCCAGTAGCCGAAGGAGAGGACGAAGCCCAGGCCGAGCACGATGGTCAGCCAGTTGGCGCCCAGCGGGTTGTCGCTGCCGATGCCCGTGCCGCCCCACGAGGTCATGAAGTCGGCCCCGCGGGTCTGGGTGAGGGAGTCGGACAGGCCGTCCCAGCCGCCGACCTTCTTCAGGCCCAGGACGGTGATCGGGATGAGTCCGGCCAGGATCACGAAGAACTGGAGGACCTCGTTGTAGATCGCCGAGGACAGGCCGCCCAGGGTGATGTACGCCAGGACGAAGAAGCCGGCGACCACGATGGCCACCCACTGGGGCCAGCCCAGCAGCGCCTCGACGACGATCGCGAGGGCGTAGAGGTTCACTCCGGCGATCAGGATGGCGGCGACGGCGAACAGGACCGAACTCAGCAGGTGCGCCGCCTTGTCGAAGCGCAGCAGCAGGAACTCGGGGACCGAGCGGACCTTCGAGCCGTAGTAGAACGGCATCATCACCAGGCCGAGGAAGACCATGGCCGGGATGGCGCCGATCCAGTACCAGTGGGTCGTGTAGACGCCGTACTGGGCGCTGTTGGCGGCCATGCCCAGGATCTCGGTGGCGCCCAGGTTGGCCGCGACGAAGGCGAGGCCGGTGACCCAGGCGGGCAGCGAGCGTCCGGACAGGAAGAAGTCCAGGCTGGTCTTGACCGAGCGCCGGGCGGCGAAGCCGATGCCGAGCACGACGAGGAAGTAGATCCCGAGGATCGAGTAGTCGAGCCAGTTGGTGGGGAGTCGAAGCTCAGCGGCTAGATATGTGGGGGTATGCATACGAACTCGCTTCGTTGCGCGAACTGATCAGAGCGGAACCTACGCCTCCGCGTTCAGTAATTGAACACTTCTGGTGATGTTCTTTGTTTGATCGTGATGATCGGCACGCTGGTGGATCGCTGATGGACCGCCGATGGATCGCTGGTTGGTCGAGCGGTGCCCGCCGGTTCGATTGCTGATTGGTTGTGACGTGTTATGTTTGATTGTGTTGGGTGATTGGGTGCGGATGCAGGTGCAGAGGAGTCCGGCAGTGAAGAAGACCTCGACCCGACTGGCCGACGGTCGCGAGCTCGTCTACTACGACCTGCGCGACGACACCGTGCGGGACGCCGTCGACCGCCGCCCGCTGGAGCCGACCGTCACCACCTCCGAGGTCCGCCGCGATCCGCTGCTCGGCGACTCGGTGGCCGTCGCCTCGCACCGCCAGGGCCGCATCTACCACCCGCCGGCCGACGAGTGCCCGCTGTGCCCCTCGCAGGGCGAGCGGCTGAGCGAGATCCCGGACTCGTCGTACGACGTGGTGGTCTTCGAGAACCGCTTCCCCTCGCTGGCCGGCGACTCGGGCCGCTGCGAGGTCGTCTGCTTCACCTCCGACCACAACGCCTCCTTCGCCGACCTGAGCGAGGAGCAGGCCCGCCTGGTGCTGGACGCCTGGACGGACCGGACGTCGGAACTCTCCCATCTGCCCTCCGTCGAACAGGTCTTCTGCTTCGAGAACCGGGGTGCCGAGATCGGTGTGACGCTGGGTCACCCGCACGGGCAGATCTACGCCTACCCCTTCACCACGCCCCGCACCGCCCTGATGCTCCGTTCACTCGCCGCGCACAAGGAGGCGACGGGCGGGGAGAACCTGTTCGACGCCGTCCTGGCGGAGGAGCTGGCCGGCGAGCGGGTCGTCCTGGAGACCGAGCACTGGGCCGCCTTCGTGCCGTACGCCGCGCACTGGCCCTACGAGGTGCACCTCTACCCCAAGCGCCGGGTGCCCGACCTGCTCGGCCTCGACGAGGCGGCGCGCACGGAGTTTCCCCAGGTCTATCTGGAACTCTTGAGGCGCTTCGACCGGATCTTCGGCGCCGGTGAGCCCCCGACGCCGTACATCGCGGCCTGGCACCAGGCACCGTTCGGGCAGCTGGAGGACTTCGAGGGCGTGACGCGGGACGACTTCGCGCTGCACCTCGAGCTTTTCACCATCCGCCGGACATCGGGCAAGCTGAAGTTCCTCGCGGGCTCCGAGTCCGGCATGAACGTGTTCATCAACGACGTGCCCCCGGAGCGCGCGGCCGAGCGACTGCGAGAGGTAGCGAGTTCATGAGCGGGAAGTACCTGGTGACGGGCGGGGCCGGTTACGTAGGCAGTGTGGTCGCCCAGCATCTGCTGGAGGCCGGCCACGAGGTCGTCGTCCTCGACAACCTCTCGACGGGCTTCAGGGAGGGCGTGCCGGCCGGCGCCTCGTTCATCGAGGGCGACATCCGTGACGCCGCCAAGTGGCTGGACCCGTCGTACGACGGCGTCCTGCACTTCGCCGCCTTCTCCCAGGTCGGCGAGTCGGTCGTGAAGCCCGAGAAGTACTGGGACAACAACGTCGGCGGCACCATGGCCCTGCTGGAGGCGATGCGCACGGCGGGCGTGCGCCGCCTCGTCTTCTCCTCCACGGCCGCCACCTACGGCGAGCCGGACCAGGTCCCGATCGTCGAGTCCGCGCCGACGAAGCCCACGAACCCGTACGGCGCCTCCAAGCTCGCCGTCGACCACATGATCACCGGCGAGGCGGCGGCCCACGGTCTGGGCGCGGTCTCGCTGCGCTACTTCAACGTCGCGGGCGCGTACGGCGCGTACGGAGAGCGCCACGACCCCGAGTCGCACCTCATCCCGCTGGTCCTCCAGGTGGCACAGGGCAGGCGTGAGGCGATCTCCGTCTTCGGCGACGACTACCCGACGCCGGACGGCACCTGCGTCCGCGACTACATCCACGTCGCCGACCTGGCCGACGCCCACCTGCTCGCCCTGGACGCGGCCACCCCCGGCGAGCACCTCATCTGCAACCTGGGCAACGGCAACGGCTTCTCCGTCCGCGAGGTCGTCGAGACCGTCCGCCAGGTCACCGGCCACCCGATCCCCGAGGTCGTGGCCCCCCGCCGGGGCGGCGACCCGGCGGTCCTGGTCGCCTCGGCCGGCGCCGCCCGCGAGAAACTGGGCTGGAACCCGTCGCGCGCGGACCTCGCGGGGATCGTGGCGGACGCGTGGGAGTTCGCGCAGCAGCGCGCGAAGTAGACCGTACGGACGAGAAGGGCGAGGGGTCAGGGCATGGGCGAGGCTGTCGCAGGGGACGTCGCAGGAGCTGTCGGCGAGCGGTTCCGGGAGCTGTACGGGACGGACCCCGAGGGGGTGTGGGCGGCGCCGGGCCGGGTGAACCTCATCGGCGAGCACACCGACTACAACGACGGCTTCGTCATGCCGTTCGCCCTGCCGCACACGGCGGTCGCGGCGGTGTCCCGGCGCGACGACGGCATCCTGCGCCTGCACTCGGCGGACATCGCGGCCGGCCCCGTCGAGCTGCGCGTCGCGGACCTCACCCCCGAGTCGGACCGGTCCTGGACCGCGTACCCCTCGGGCGTCGTCTGGGCGCTGCGCGAGGCCGGCCACGAGCTGACCGGCGCCGACATCCACCTGGCGTCCACGGTCCCGTCCGGCGCGGGCCTGTCCTCCTCGGCGGCCCTGGAGATCGTCGTCGCCCTCGCCCTGAACGACCTCTACTCCCTCGGCCTGCGCGGCCGGCAGCTGGCCCGCCTGTGCCAGCGCGCCGAGAACGTCTACGTCGGCGCCCCCGTCGGCATCATGGACCAGACCGCCTCCGCCTGCTGCGAAGCGGGCCACGCCCTCTTCCTCGACACCCGCGACCTCTCCCAGCGCCAGATCCCCTTCGACCTCGCCGCCGAGGGCATGCGCCTGCTCGTCGTCGACACCCAGGTCAAGCACTCGCACAGCGAGGGCGAGTACGGCAAACGCCGCGCGGGCTGCGAGAAGGGCGCCGCGCTGCTGGGCGTGAACGCGCTGCGCGACGTGGCGTACGACGAACTCGACGCGGCACTGGAGCGGCTGGCCGACGACGAGGAGGTGCTCCGCCTGGTCCGGCACGTCGTCACCGAGGACGCCCGGGTCGAGCGGGTGGTGTCGTTGCTGGAGTCCGGCGACACCCGCGCCATCGGCCCCGTCCTGGTCGAGGGCCACGCCTCCTTGCGCGACGACTTCCGCATCTCCTGCCCCGAGCTGGACCTGGTCGTCGACACAGCCCTCGCCTCCGGCGCCCTGGGCGCCCGCATGACCGGCGGCGGCTTCGGCGGCTCGGCGATCGTCCTGACGGAGGCGGCCGACGTGGACGCCATCACCAAGGCGGTGGAGGAGGCCTTCGCCTCGGCGGGCTTCACGGCACCCCGCGTGTTCGAGGCGGTGCCTTCGGCGGGGGCGCGGCGGGTGGGGTGACGCCTCGGGCGGCGGCATTGAGCCCGGTGCCACCGCCCACGAAGGCTGCCCTCCTAGCCAGCCGAATCTCTGCGACGGCTACGGCGACAGCGGTGCCGAAGGCGGGATCCTGGCGGGCGGCGACCCGACCGCGGAACTCCTCGACGAGGCGGACGACACCGGAGAGGTCGGCCGGATCGGCACGGTTGAGCTCCCGGGCCAGCTCGGCCTCGAAGTCGTCGGCATCGCCGGGGAAGCCGTACCCCATGGTGAGGGCGGTACGCAGCTCACCGATGGTGCGCAGGGGGAAACCGGGGCCGTCCAGAGTGAACCGTTCCCCTTCTGATGCCGGTGTCTATGGCCGGACGCCGTCGCGCCGAGTCGTCGGCAGGCCTTCGACGAACGCGACGAAGGCGCCGGTGGAAACGGTCACGGTCGCATCAGGCGCCTTCGAGTCCCGCACGGACACCCATGGGCCGCGATCGGCGACCTCGACGCACTCGTTGCCCTCGCCGCCGCTGTAGCTGCTCTTGAACCAGTTCACAGTCATGTGTTCGGTCGAAGAAGGTGCTATGCCGGTCATGAGGACAGCTCCTGTCGTGCTCTGCCCCGGAGCGGTGGTCCGCCGCTCTCGGTTCGGGCAGCGGGCTCCACTTTCTCTGGGAGCGACCCGGGCTACGGCAGCAGAAGACTGCGCTGTCCCTGGGCGACGCCGCCCACGAAGGCCCGGTAGTCGTCCTCGGAGACTATGAGTACCGGGGCGTCGGGGTCGCCGATGTCGTTCGAGTCGCGCATGGCGACCACACCCTCGACGAACGCGACCTCCAAGCAGTTGTCGCCTCCGTCACTCAGGTCGCTCTTGACCCAGGCGGCGTTGGTGAGGTCGACCTTCTTGTTCATGTGTAGCGGTCCTTGATCAGATCGTGGATGTGGTGACGGGACGCCTCCACGTCGAGGGCTTCGGCGCGGAGGTGATTGAACGCGGTTTCGTAGCGCCCGATGTCGCTATCTTCCTCCAGGTACAGGGACGTTGTCATCGGCTGCACCACAGCCACGGGGGGACCGGCAGAGAAGTGCAGCAGGTGAAACGGCCCGTCGATGCCTGCATGGGAACCATGGGTGAAAGGGAGCACCTGGACAGTCACGTGCTTGTAGCGTTCGGTGACGTCGAGCAGGTGTTCCAGCTGGGCCTTCATCACCTGCCTTCCGCCCACTTCCCGCTGTAGTGCCGATTCGTCCAGCCAAGCCGCACAAGTACGCCGCCGCGGGCATCCCGCACTTCTGGCTGGTCGAGACGGGCGGCGGTGCCGGCAAGCACCCGGTGGTCCGGGTCTACGAACTCGACCCCGTCTCCAAGACGTACGACCTCACCGGCACCCATCGCGAGCTGCTCAAACTCGGCGTGCCGTACGACATGGACATCGACATCACCTCGGACGCGCTCGACGAGCTCTGAACACCTCAGACCGGCTGCCGGTTCAGCCGCTTCACCAGCGTGTACTCCGTGATCCCCGGCGGGTAGTCGGGGATCACGCACATCACCTCGTAGCCGTGTCCCGTGTAGAAGTCCGGTGCCTGGAAGTCCCAGGTCTCCACGCGGGCGGCCGCGCAGCGCCGTTCGTCGCGGGCCGTGCGCTCCGCCTCCGCCAGCAGGGCCGATCCCAGGCCCGCGCCCCGGCACCCGGCGTCCACCCACAGGTACGTCACGTGCAGCCAGGTCGCCCAGGTGTGGCCGACCAGGCCGCCCGCCAGGCCGCCTCTCTCGTCCAGCACCCAGACGTGCAGCGGGAATTCGCGTTCGTGAGGGGTTCCGCGCAGGGAACGGAGGGTGGAGGAGGCAACCGTGTTCGTCTCCCGCAGGCGGGTGCGCAGCAGATCGCGCCGTGCTTTGTCGACTTCTGTCACAAGACGAAACATGCGGCTCACCATAAACGCGCGGGACTGTCAGTTCTGCAAATAGCCTTCCGCTCCCGGCGACCGTCCGTACTCTGATGAGCAGCACCGGTGGGGGCCGGTGCCGTTCAGGGGGCGAGACAGCCGGGTACGGCGCCCGGGGCGGGGGTAGCGGTTACTGCACGGCGGCGGCCGTGCGGCCGCGGCGACCTGTCCCGGAGTACCGAGCGCACAGTCGGATACGGGGCTTCGGGCGCCGTACCCGTGCCGGTGTCGTCTTCCGTGTTCCGTGGATGGACAGACGATGGGTATCCCCTGCTCCTCCAGGAGCTCGGGGGAGGGGGTTTCGTGGTTCGTATCCGAGTCCTGGTCGTCGACGACCACCGTATCTTCGCCGAGTCGCTCGCCGCGGCGCTGGCCGCCGAGCCGGACGTCGACGTCTCCGCGGCCGGCAGCGGCCCGGCCGCGCTGCGCTGCCTGGAGCGGGCCGCGTCCGAGGGGCGGCGGTACGACGTGCTGCTCGTCGACGCCGACCTGGGAGGTCACGCGCCCGGTGCGCGTCCCGCCGCCGTGCCCGTGCGGGACGGCAACGAGGACGGGCTGGTGGACGGGATCTCGCTGGTCGCAGGGGTGCGGTCGGGGCAGCCGGGCGTACGGACCGTGGTCCTCGCCGAGAAGGACGACCCCCGGCGGGCGGCCCTCGCGCTGGGCGCCGGCGCCTCAGGTTGGGTGGCCAAGGACTGCTCCCTGTCGCGGCTGCTCAGCGTCATACGGGGGGTTCTGCGCGACGAGACGCATCTGCCGCCCGCCCTGCTCACCGGCGTCCTGCGCGAACTGACCGCCGCCCGCAAGCACCGCACCGAGAGCGAGCGGCTGGTGGAGTCGCTGACCCCGCGGGAGCGGGAGGTGCTGCGCTGCATGGTCGCCGGGCTCGGGCGCAAGGCGGTCGCCGAGCGGCTGTACCTGTCCCCGCACACCGTGCGGACACACATGCAGAACGTCCTGGGCAAGCTGGGCGTCCACTCCACCCTCGCCGCCGTGGCACTGGCGAGGAGGGCCGGGGTGGGGCCGGCGGACCTAACCGGGGATGTTGTCGAACGGGGCGGTCAGCTGGCGTAGCAGCGCGGCCAGTTCGCCGCGCTGGGCGCGGGAGAGTTCGGCCAGGATCGCGCGCTCCTGGGCGAGCAGGCCCGCCAGTGACTGGTCGGCGCGGTCGCGGCCCTCGTCCGTGAGCCGGACCAGTACGCCGCGTCGGTCGCTCGGGTCGGGCAGACGCTCCACCAGGCCCTTCTTGGCCAGGCGGTCGATACGGTTGGTCATCGTGCCCGAGGTGACCAGGGTCTGGGTGAGGAGCTGTCCCGGCGAGAGCTGGTACGGGGTGCCCGCGCGGCGCAGCGCCGTCAGGACGTCGAACTCCCACGGTTCGAGGTGGTGTTCGGAGAAGGCCAGGCGGCGTGCGCGGTCCAGGTGCCGGGCGAGCCTGCTGACCCGGCTCAGCACCTCGAGTGGTTCCACGTCGAGGTCCGGGCGCTCCCGGCGCCACGCTGCGACCAGCCGATCGACCTCGTCCTCCATGACGATCAGTGTAGTGGTTGTGTCGACGTGAAGTCTCTTGATATCGATTATCTTGAAACCGAGAGAATTCCGGGGCGACGCCGGGTACCCGTCCCGCACGGACATCCCCTGGAGGCCTCATGCCCGCCACCGCCCCCACCTGGGACCCCGCCCAGTACCTCCGGCACGCCGACCACCGCGCCCGCCCCTTCACCGACCTCCTCGCCCGCGTCCACGACCTGCCCGGCGACCCGCCCCGCATCGCCGACCTCGGCTGCGGCCCCGGCAACGCCACCGCCCTGCTCGCCGACCGCTGGCCCACCGCCCGCGTCACCGGCTACGACAACTCGCCGCGGATGCTCGAACGGGCCCAGGAGCACGCCGGCCCCACACCGGGCGGCGGCCACCTCGACTTCGCCCCCGCCGACGCCCGCACCTGGACCCCCGACGAGCCGTACGACCTCCTCGTCAGCAACGCCGCCCTCCAGTGGGTCCCCGGCCACGCCGAGCGCTTCTCCGACTGGATCGCCGGGCTCGCCCCCGGCGGCACCCTCGCCCTCCAGGTGCCCGGCAACTTCGACGCCCCCAGCCACCGCCTGATGCGCGAACTCGCCCACTCCCGGCGCTGGCGGGACCGCCTCGCCGGCACCCTGCGCCACGACGACGCCGTCCTCACCCCCGAGGCCTACCTCGCCCGCCTCACCGGCCTCGGCTGCACCGCCGACGTGTGGGAGACGACGTACGTCCATCTGCTGACCGGCGACGACGCCGTGCTGGACTGGGTGAAAGGGACGGGGCTGCGGCCCGTACTCACCGCGCTCGACGACGAACCGGAAGCCCGCGACGCGTTCGTCGAGGAGTACCGGACCGTCCTGCGCGCCGCCTATCCCGCCGGGGCGCACGGCACACCGTTCCCCTTCCGCCGCGTCTTCGCCGTCGCCCGGAAGACGAACCGCTGACCGACGCGGCCGGTCACGTGACAGCAGTCGGTCACGCCAGGAGGGGTACGGTCCGGGGCCGTCCGCATCCGCTCACGCGACGCCCTCCGCTCACGCGACGCCCTCCGCTCACGCGACGCCCTCCGCGACGAGCGCGTCGACGGCCTCCCGGGACAGACCCAGCTCGCCGAGTACGGCGCGGGTGTGCTCACCCAGCGCCGGCACCGCCTCCATGCGGGGCGTGTCCCCGGCCGGGCCGGGCGGCGCCATCGCCGGGACGGGACCGGCCGGCGTCGGCACCCGGTGCACGCGTCCGCGCGCGGCCAGTTGCGGGTGGTCCCACACCTCCGCGAGCGTGTTCACCCGGGCGTTGGCCACCGGCACCGCGCTGAGCAGGGCGACCGCCTCCGTGCCGGTCAGCTCCGCGAACCGGGCCGCGATCACCGCGCCCAGCGCCTCCCGGTGCGTGTCGCGGTCCACGTTGGTCGCGTAGTGCGGGTGATCGGCCAGCTCCGGACGGCCCAGGAAGCCGGCGCAGAAGGCGCGCCACTCGCGCTCGTTCTGGACCGCCATCATGACGACGTCGCCGTCACCCGCCGTGAAGGGACCGTACGGATGGATCGTCGCGTGCGCGGCGCCCGCCCGGGGCGGCGGCTCGGCTCCGTCGAAGGCGTAGTAGAGGGGGAAGCCCATCCACTCCACGGTGGCCTCCAGCATCGACACGTCCAGGTGCGTGCCCCGCCCCGTCCGCCCGCGCTCCAGCAGGGCGCCCAGGATCGAGCTGTACGCGTACATCCCGGCGGCGATGTCCGACACCGAGATGCCCACCTTGGCCATGTCGTCCGGCGTGCCCGTGACGGACAGCAGCCCCGCCTCGGCCTGCACCATCAGGTCGTACGCCTTGCGGCCCGCGTAGGGGCCGGGTTCGCCGTAGCCGGAGATGTCGCAGACGATCAGCTTCGGGTGCGACGCCCGCAGGTCCTCCGCGCCCAGACCGGCGCGGGCCGCCGCCCCCGGTGCCAGGTTCTGGAGGAAGACGTCGGCGCCGGCGATCAGGCGGCGCAGTACGTCCGCGCCGCGCGGGTCCTTGAAGTCCAGGGTGAGGGACTCCTTGTTGCGGTTGGCCCACACGAAGTGCGAGCTCAGGCCCCGTACGCGGGTGTCGTAGGACCGGGCGAAGTCCCCCGCCCCGGGGCGCTCCACCTTGATCACGCGCGCGCCGAGGTCGGCGAGCTGGCGGCTGGCGTAAGGGGCGGCGATCGCCTGTTCGAGTGAGACGACGGTGATTCCGCGCAGCGGCTGCATGTGTTCCCTTCCGGGTACGGCCCTAGTTCTTGCGGTGCCCTATCAGCCGAGGCTTCGGCTCCAGGCCGTCCAGGCCGTGCCACGCCAGGTTCACCAGGTGCGCCGCCACCTCCGCCTTCTTCGGGCGGCGCACGTCCAGCCACCACTGCCCGGTCAGCGCCACCATGCCGACCAGCGCCTGCGCGTACAGCGGGGCCAGCTTCGCGTCGAAGCCGCGGTTCTTGAACTCGCGGCCCAGGATGTCCTCCACCTGGGTGGCGATGTCGGAGATGAGCGAGGCGAAGGAACCCGTCGACTGCGGGATGGGGGAGTCGCGGACCAGGATGCGGAAGCCGTCCGTGTACTCCTCGATGTAGTCGAGGAGCGCGAACGCCGCCTGCTCGCACAGCTCGCGCGGATGGCCGGCGGTCAGGGAGCTGGTCACCATGTCCAGCAGCCGCCGCATCTCACGGTCCACCACCACCGCGTACAGCCCCTCCTTGCCGCCGAAGTGCTCGTACACCACCGGCTTGGAGACCCCGGCCTTCGCCGCGATCTCCTCCACCGACGTGCCCTCGAAACCCTTCGCCGCGAAGAGGGTGCGACCGATCTCCAGCAACTGCTGGCGGCGCTCGGCACCGGTCATCCGGGTGCGACGCGCGCGCCGCGGCTTCTCATTGCTCGGGGTGCTGCTGGAGTCGGTCGCCACGCCGACCATCATGCCGCTTCGACGGTTTCCTTCCGGCGGCGGGAGCCGTCTTGGTCCGTGTTGCGGCGGGAATCGATACGCGAGCGTGACGGCCACCGCACGTCGTAGGCCCAGCCGCACTGCTCGAACCAGCGGATCAGACGGGCGGAGGAGTCCAACTGCCCGCGCATCACGCCGTGCCGCGCCGAGGTCGGGTCGGCGTGGTGCAGGTTGTGCCAGGACTCACCGCAGGACAGGATCGCCAGCCACCACACGTTGCCCGAACGGTCCCGCGACTTGAACGGGCGCTTGCCGACCGCGTGGCAGATCGAGTTGATCGACCACGTGACGTGGTGCAGCAACGCCACCCGGACGAGTGACCCCCAGAAGAACCCGGTGAACGCCCCCCACCAGGACATCGTGACCAGCCCGCCGATCAGCGCCGGAAGGGCCAGGGACACCAGCGTCCACAGAACGAACTGGCGGGAGATCGCACGGAGCGCAGGGTCCCTGATCAGGTCCGGCGCGTACCTGTCCTGCGGGGTCTGCTCCTCGTCGAACATCCACGTGATGTGGGCCCACCACAGGCCCTTGATCAGGGCCGGAACCGTCTCGCCGTAGCGCCACGGCGAATGCGGGTCGCCCTCGTCGTCGGAGAACTTGTGGTGCTTGCGGTGGTCGGCCACCCAGCGGACCAGCGGCCCCTCGACCGCCATCGAGCCCGCGATCGCCAGCGCGATCTTCAGCGGCCGCTTGGCCTTGAAGGAGCCGTGGGTGAAGTGGCGGTGGAAGCCGATGGTGATGCCGTGGCAGCCCAGGAAGTAGAAGAAGACCAGCAGGCCCAGGTCCAGCCAGCTCACGCCCCACCCCCACGCCAGCGGCACCGCCGCCACCAGCGCGAGGAACGGAACGGTGATGAACAGCAGCAGCGTGATCTGTTCGAGGGACCGCTTCTGCTCACCACCCAGCGTGGCGGAGGGCGCGGGGGTGCCCTCCGGGGGCGGCTGCGGAGCGTCTGGGATCACATCGGAACTCGTGGTCATGCGCGTCCCCTGTGGGGTCGAGGGTGGGGGTCGGGGGTGTGTCCGGTTGTCCGGTGCCGGGCTTCGGGAACCATGCACGGTTTCCTACCGTTCCGTAACCTACGGCGACGTAAGTATGGCAGCGCGTCACGCCGCGGCAAGAGCCCGAGGCCCTGCGCGTCCTGGTCGACACCTATCCTGGGGGTCGGTCGGACAGCGCGGTCCGCTCTGATTTCTTCCCGGACGTCCGGCCCCGTAAGCGGCTCCCGCCGCGCGAGACGCCGTCCGGGTTCCCTCCCAGACGAGCTTCAACACTGCAAGGAGCCGCACCTGTGAGCAGTGCCGACGACCAGACCACCACCACGGCCAGCAGCGAGCTGAGCGCCGACATCCGCCGGCTGGGTGATCTCCTCGGAGAGACCCTTGTCCGGCAGGAGGGCCCCGAGCTGCTGGAACTCGTCGAGAAGGTACGCCGACTCACCCGAGAGGACGGCGAGGCCGCCGCCGAGCTGCTGCGCGGCACGGAACTGGAGACCGCGGCCAAGCTGGTCCGCGCCTTCTCCACCTACTTCCACCTCGCCAACGTCACCGAACAGGTCCACCGAGGCCGCGAACTGGGCGCCAAGCGCGCCGCCGAGGGCGGACTCCTCGCCCGTACGGCCGACCGGCTGAAGGACGCCGACCCCGAGCACCTGCGCGACACCGTCCGCAACCTCAACGTCCGGCCCGTCTTCACCGCCCACCCCACCGAGGCCGCCCGCCGCTCCGTCCTCAACAAGCTGCGCCGCATCGCGGCCCTCCTGGACACCCCGGTCATCGAATCCGACCGGCGCCGCCTCGACACCCGCCTCGCCGAGAACATCGACCTCGTCTGGCAGACCGACGAACTCCGCGTCGTGCGCCCCGAACCCGCCGACGAGGCCCGCAACGCCATCTACTACCTCGACGAACTCCACGCGGGCGCCGTCGGCGACGTCCTGGAGGACCTCACGGCGGAACTGGAGCGCGCCGGCGTCAAGCTGCCCGACGACACCCGCCCGCTCACCTTCGGCACCTGGATCGGCGGCGACCGCGACGGCAACCCCAACGTCACCCCCCAGGTCACCTGGGACGTCCTGATCCTCCAGCACGAACACGGCATCAACGACGCCCTGGAGATGATCGACGAGCTGCGCGGCTTCCTCTCCAACTCCATCCGCTACGCCGGCGCCACCGAGGAACTCCTGGGGTCCCTCCAGACCGACCTGGAGCTGCTCCCCGAGATCAGCCCCCGCTACAAGCGCCTCAACGCCGAGGAGCCCTACCGGCTCAAGGCCACCTGCATCCGGCAGAAGCTGGAGAACACCAAGCAGCGCCTCGCCAAGGGCACCCCCCACCAGGAGGGCCGCGACTACCTCGGCACCGCACAGCTCCTGGACGACCTGCGGCTCGTCCAGACCTCCCTGCGCGAACACCGCGGCAGTCTCTTCGCCGACGGCCGCCTCGCCCGCACCATCCGCACGCTGGCCGCCTTCGGCCTCCAGCTCGCCACCATGGACGTCCGCGAACACGCCGACGCCCACCACCACGCCCTCGGCCAGCTCTTCGACCGGCTCGGCGAGGAGTCCTGGCGCTACGCCGACATGCCCCGCGAGTACCGCGCCAAGCTGCTCGCCAAGGAGCTGCGGTCCCGGCGTCCGCTGGCGTCCAGCCCGGCACCCGTGGACGCGGCCGGCGAGAAGACCCTCGGCGTCTTCCAGACCGTCAAGCGCGCCCTGGAGGTCTTCGGCCCCGAGGTCATCGAGTCCTACATCATCTCCATGTGCCAGGGCGCCGACGACGTCTTCGCCGCGGCGGTACTGGCCCGCGAGGCCGGCCTCATCGACCTGCACGCCGGCTGGGCCAAGATCGGCATCGTGCCGCTCCTGGAGACCACGGACGAGCTGAAGGCCGCCGACACCATCCTGGAGGACCTCCTCGCCGACCCCTCCTACCGGCGCCTGGTCGCCCTGCGCGGCGACGTCCAGGAGGTCATGCTCGGCTACTCGGACTCCTCCAAGTTCGGCGGCATCACCACCTCGCAGTGGGAGATCCACCGCGCCCAGCGCCGCCTGCGCGACGTAGCCCACCGCTACGGCGTACGCCTGCGTCTCTTCCACGGCCGCGGCGGCACCGTCGGCCGCGGCGGCGGCCCCACCCACGACGCGATCCTCGCCCAGCCCTGGGGCACCCTGGAGGGCGAGATCAAGGTCACCGAGCAGGGCGAGGTCATCTCCGACAAGTACCTCATCCCCGCGCTGGCCAGGGAGAACCTGGAGCTGACCGTCGCGGCCACCCTCCAGGCCTCCGCCCTGCACACCGCGCCGCGCCAGTCCGACGAGGCCCTCGCCCGCTGGGACGCCGCCATGGACGTCGTCTCCGACGCGGCCCACACGGCCTACCGCAAGCTGGTCGAGGACCCCGACCTGCCGACGTACTTCCTGGCCTCCACGCCGGTCGACCAGCTCGCCGACCTGCACCTGGGCTCGCGGCCCTCCCGCCGCCCCGGCTCGGGTGTCTCGCTCGACGGACTGCGCGCCATCCCGTGGGTCTTCGGCTGGACCCAGTCGCGGCAGATCGTCCCCGGCTGGTACGGCGTCGGCTCTGGCCTCAAGGCGCTGCGGGAGGCCGGGCTGGACACCGTCCTCGACGAGATGCACCAGCAGTGGCACTTCTTCCGCAACTTCATCTCCAACGTCGAGATGACCCTCGCCAAGACCGACCTCCGCATCGCCCAGCACTACGTCGACACCCTCGTCCCGGACGAACTCAAGCACGTCTTCGACCGGATCAAGGCCGAGCACGAGCTCACCGTCGCCGAAGTCCTGCGCGTCACCGGCGAGACCGAACTGCTCGACGCCGACCCCGTCCTGAAGCAGACGTTCACCATCCGCGACGCCTACCTGGACCCCATCTCCTACCTCCAGGTGGCCCTCCTCGGCCGCCAGCGCGAAGCCGCCGCCGCCGGCGAGGAAGCCGACCCGCTGCTCGCCCGAGCCCTGCTCCTCACGGTCAACGGCGTCGCCGCGGGCCTGCGCAACACCGGCTGACCCGAACCGCCCCGCACACGACGGTGCCCCCGCGCTCACCACTCGAGCACGGGGGCACCGTCACGTCCGTGCGCTCGGCGGATCACACCGCGAAGAACGCCGCCGTCAGCAACGCCACACCCGCGCCGGCCATCCCCCACGCCGCCCGCGTCCGCCGCAGACCGCCCGCCACCACCACCGAGGCGAGCAGCAGCGCCCCGCCCAACGGCACCCACGCGTACAGCATCCCGGCCGGACCCGAACGCACCACGTCGTCACCGCCGGGCTTCAGCACCACCGCGTACGTCCGCCCCTTCGCCACGGCGACCGAGTCGTCGATGACGACCCGCTCCCGCGCCTGCGACCCCGACGACACCGGCGAGTACGGCCCACTGCACGACCCCTCGCCGCACCGCGACACCTCGACCGTGCCCTGCTCCCGCCCCTTGGTCAGCAGCACGTGCTGCGCCGTACCCCAGGACGCCCACACACCCGCGATCAGGATCAGCGCCGTGACCGTCCCCATCGCCGCGACCCGGCCGAACCGCCCGAGCACACGCACGGCGTGCGAGGCCCGGCGGGGACGGGCGGCGGCTGCGGCGGTGGCTGAGGCAGGCATGGCCGGGATCATTGGCCATACCTGCGCGCTCGGTCAACTCGCCCGCGCGCCATCGAGGGACAAGTCAGGAGTTGTACGCCGGGGGCCGCGGGTCGGAGCGCGTACGTCAGGAGTGGCGGGTCAGGAGTTGTAGGCGCTCTGCGCCCGCTCGAGTCCCTCGATCACCAGGGCCTCCACCGCGTCCGTGGCCCGGTCCACGAAGTAGTCCAGCTCCTTGCGCTCCGTCGACGAGAAGTCCCGCAGCACGAAGTCCGCCACCTGCATGCGCCCCGGCGGCCGTCCGATGCCGAACCGCACCCGGTGGTAGTCCGGACCCAGCGCCTTCGTGATCGACTTCAGCCCGTTGTGCCCGTTGTCCCCGCCGCCCAGCTTCAGCCGCAGGACGCCGTAGTCGATGTCCAACTCGTCGTGGACCGCCACGATGTTGGAGACCGGCACCTTGTAGAAGTCCCGCAGCGCCGTCACCGGCCCGCCCGAAACGTTCATGAACGACATGGGCTTCGCCAGGATCACCCGCCGGCCGGCCGGCCCCGGCGGTCCGATCCGCCCCTCGACCACCTGCGCCTGCGCCTTGCCGTGCCGCTTGAACCGCGCCCCGATCCGCTCCGCCAGCAGATCCGCCACCATGAAACCGACGTTGTGCCGGTTCGAGGCGTACTCGGGGCCGGGATTGCCGAGACCGGCCACCAGCCAGGGCGCACCCGCGTCCGTCGTCACGTCCGTGTCTCCTTCGTATCCGTCACGTCGTACCCGTCACGTCGTACCCGTCACATGCAGACGAGTCGGCCGCTGCCCCGCACGGGAGCAGCGGCCGACCCAACGATGACCGTGCTGAGGATCAGGCCTCGGCGGCCGCGTCGCCACCCTCGGCGGGGGCCTCCTCGGCCTGCGCCGACAGCACCTGCAGGACCACGGTGTCACCCTCGACGTCCAGCTTCACACCGGACGGCAGCTCGATGTCCTTGGCGAGGATCGAGGCGCCGGCCTCCAGACCCGCCACCGACACGGTGACCTGCTGCGGGATGTGCGTGGCCTCGGCCTCGACCGGCAGCGCGTCCAGGACGTACTCCAGCAGGAAGCCGCCCGGGGCCAGCTCGCCCTCGGCCTGCACCGGGATCTCGACCGACACGGTCTCGCCGCGCGTCACCAGCTGCAGGTCGACGTGCTCCAGGAAGCCCTTGATCGGGTCACGCTGGACCGACTTCGGGATCGCCAGCTCGTTGGTCTTGCCGTCGATGTCCAGCGCGATCAGCACGTTCGACGTACGCAGCGCCAGCAGCAGCTCGTGACCCGGAAGCGTCAGGTGCAGCGGGTCCGAACCGTGGCCGTACAGAACACCCGGAACCTTGCTGTCGCGGCGGATACGACGCGCGGCACCCTTGCCGAACTCGGTGCGCGTCTCGACGGCGATCTTTACCTCAGCCATGGTCACTCCTCGTATGAACAGAATCGGACGTGGTCACCCGGCCACGAACGGCCTGCTACGAAGAGCGCGTCGATAACGGACCGCCACACCCGTGAAAACGGGTACGGCCTCCCTCGCCGAGCAACTTCGACAGTCTACTCGGAGAGGGAGGCCGTACCCAAAACGATCTGTGCGGAACGGTTACCGCGCGACGCTCACTGCTCGTCGAACAGGCTCGTGACCGAACCGTCCTCGAACACCTCACGCACCGCACGCGCGATCGTCGGCGCGATCGACAGCACCGTGATCTTGTCCAGCTCCAGCTCGTTCGGCGTCGGCAGCGTGTCCGTGAACACGAACTCACTCACCTTCGAGTTCTTCAGCCGGTCCGCCGCCGGACCCGACAGCACACCGTGCGTCGCCGTCACGATGACGTCCTCCGCACCGTGCGCGAACAGCGCGTCCGCCGCCGCGCAGATCGTGCCACCCGTGTCGATCATGTCGTCCACCAGGACGCAGATCCGGCCCTCCACCGAACCGACGACCTCGTGCACCGTCACCTGGTTCGCCACGTCCTTGTCGCGCCGCTTGTGCACGATCGCCAGCGGCGCGCCCAGCCGGTCGCACCACCGGTCCGCCACCCGCACCCGGCCCGCGTCCGGAGACACCACCGTCAGCTTCGACCGGTCCACCTTCGCGCCCACGTAGTCCGCGAGGAGCGGCAGCGCGAAGAGGTGGTCGACGGGCCCGTCGAAGAAGCCCTGGATCTGGTCCGTGTGCAGGTCCACGGTCAGGATCCGGTCCGCGCCCGCCGTCTTCATCATGTCGGCGATCAGACGCGCCGAGATCGGTTCACGCCCCCGGTGCTTCTTGTCCTGGCGCGCGTAACCGTAGAACGGCACGATGACCGTGATGGAGCGGGCCGACGCGCGCTTCAGCGCGTCGATCATGATCAGCTGCTCCATGATCCACTTGTTGATCGGAGCCGTGTGGCTCTGGATCAGGAAGCAGTCGGCGCCACGGGCCGACTCCTGGTACCGCACGTAGATCTCGCCGTTGGCGAAGTCGAAGGCCTTCGTCGGGACGACCCCGACACCCAGCTGATGGGCGACCTCCTCGGCAAGCTCGGGGTGGGCGCGGCCGGAAAAGAACATCATCTTCTTTTCGCCGGTCGTCTTGATCCCGGTCACAGCACTTTCTCCTCAGAGGTTTCGCAGCTGAACGTCACGGACGCTCTTCCGGCTGGGTGCGGGAGGGCGTCTCAGCTGGTGGGGTGCGGATGTGCACTTATCACGGTACGCCGTGTTCGACGCGCCGGTTTCCGGTCAGCCTTCGCCGCCGGCCTCCCGGGACACCGCCTCGGCCGCCTTCGCCGCGGCGCTCCCCGGACGCTTCCGAGCCACCCAACCCTCGATATTCCGCTGCTGGCCACGGGCCACGGCCAGCGAACCGGGCGGCACATCCTTCGTGATCACCGAGCCGGCGGCGGTGTACGCGCCGTCCCCGACCGTGACAGGAGCCACAAACATGTTGTCCGAACCCGTACGGCAGTGCGAGCCGACGGTGGTGTGGTGCTTGTCCTGCCCGTCGTAGTTCACGAACACGCTCGCGGCACCGATGTTCGTGTACTCACCGATCGTCGCGTCACCCACATAGGAGAGGTGCGGGACCTTCGTCCCCTCCCCGATCGAGGCGTTCTTCGTCTCCACGTACGCACCGATCTTGGCCTTGGGCCCGAGACGGGTACCGGGACGCAGATACGCGTACGGTCCCACCGTCGCCTCCGGACCGACCACGGCACCGAGGGAGACCGTGTTGTCCACGCGGGCGCCCGCGCCCACGCGCGTGTCGGTGAGCCGGGAGTTCGGCCCGACCTCGCAGCCCTCCGACAGGTGCGTCGAGCCGAGCAGCTGCGTACCCGGGTGGACGACGACGTCCTGCTCGAACGTCACCGTCACGTCCACCCACGTCGTCGCCGGGTCCACGACCGTCACGCCGGCCAGCATGGCGTCGGTCAGCAACCGGTCGTTGAGCGTCCGGCGGGCCTCGGCGAGCTGCACCCGGTTGTTGATCCCCGCGATCTCCCGATGGTCACCGGCCACGGACGCGCCCACCCGGTGACCGGCCTCGCGCAGGATCCCGAGCACGTCGGTGAGGTACTCCTCGCCCTGACTGTTGTCCGTCCGCACCTTCCCCAGCGCCTGAGCGAGCAGCCGCCCGTCGAAGGCGAAGACACCCGAGTTGATCTCACGGATCGCCCGCTGCGACTCGGAGGCGTCCTTGTGCTCGACGATCGCGGTGACGGCACCGGAGGCCCCGTCCCGCACGATCCGGCCGTACCCCGTCGCGTCCGGCACCTCGGCCGTCAGCACGGTCACGGCGTTGCCGTCGGCGGAGTGGGTGGCGGCGAGGGCCCGCAGCGTCCCACCGGTGAGCAGGGGAGTGTCACCGCAGACGACCACGACCGTGCCGTCCACGGCGCCGCCCAGCGCCTCCAGCCCCATCCGCACGGCGTGCCCGGTGCCGTTCTGCTGCTCCTGCACGGCGGTGCGCACGTCGGGGGCGACCTCGGCGAGGTGCGCGGTGACCTTCTCGCGGGCGTGCCCGACGACGGCGACGAGTTCCTTGGGGTCCAGCTCACCGGCGGCGGCGAGCACGTGCCCCACGAGGGACCGGCCGCACAGCTCGTGCAGGACCTTGGGTGTGGCCGACTTCATACGGGTGCCCTCACCCGCTGCGAGAACGACGACGGCGGCCGGGCGAATGGCGCTCACGGGATGCCCTTCGGCTGAGGGGGTGGGGGTGGACATCCGCAGGATACCGGGGTGGTTCGTGGGGGACATGAGTGCGGGCCCCGACGCAGATGTCAGGGCCCGGAAGCCGCAGCTCCCCCATCAGGATTTGAACCTGAACTTAAGGGACCAAAACCCTCAGTGCTGCCTGATTACACCATGGGGGATGAAACTCAACTAACCGGACATTCCGTCAGGCCGCCGAGTCGGCACCCAACACTATGCCGTACCGGGTGCCTTCCGTGCGACGGTACAACTCGGCGCCGAAATGCCGCTCTGCGGGGCTCGGGTGGGCGGTCGGGAGGGACGAGGGGTATCGCGTCGTATCGCTTGTCGAAAGTCGCCGGAAATGTGCCGCCCGCCGCCCGTAGGCTGGAGGACATGACCACGACGGGGGAAGACCACGTACCGGCCCGGGGTGGGCCTTGGTGGTGGGACAGGCGGCGCGGTGCGGTGCTCGACGTGAGCCTCGGTGTCGTGTCCGCGTTGGAGTGCGCGGCGGAGGGGGTTCCGTTCGCGCGGGACGCCGGGATCCCGTGGGCGGCGGGGGTCGTCTTCGGGTTGCTGGCCGGTTCGGTGCTGGTGGTGCGGCGGCGGTGGCCGATCGCGGTGGTGCTGGTGGCGATCGCCATCACGCCCGCGCAGATGGGCTTCCTGATGGGCATCGTCGGCCTGTACACGCTCGCGGCGTGCGAGCTGCCGCGTCGCGTCATCGGCGCGCTGGCCGGGATGTCGATGCTGGGGACGTTGATCGTGACGTTCGTGCGGGTGCGGCAGGACATGGTGCGGGAGGACCTGGCGGTAGGGGACTGGATCCTGCCTTTCGCGGCGATCACCATGTCGGTGGGGGCGACGGCGCCGCCGCTGCTGCTGGGCCTGTACGTGGGGCAGCGACGGCGGTTGATGGAGAGTCTGCGGGAGCGGGCGGACAGCCTGGAGCGGGAGCTGCAGTTGCTCGCCGAGCGCGCGGAGGAGCGCGCGGAGTGGGCGCGGGGCGAGGAGCGGACGCGGATCGCCCGGGAGATGCACGACGTGGTCGCGCATCGGGTGAGTCTGATGGTGGTGCACGCGGCGGCGTTGCAGGCGGTGGCGCGGAAGGACCCCGAGAAGGCGGTGAAGAACGCCGCGCTGGTGGGGGACATGGGGCGGCAGGCGCTGACGGAGTTGCGGGAGATGCTCGGGGTGCTGCGCAGCGGCGGGGCCGGTGCGCGTGCGGAGCGGGCGTCGGTGCCGTTGGCCGCGGTGGGGGTGGCCGCGGCGGCGGCGGCCTCGCGGGCGGCGGGCGACGGTGAGCGGCTCGCCGAGGGGCCGTCTCTGTCCGAGCTGGGTGAGCTGATCGGGCAGTCGGAGGCGGCCGGGATGGCCGTGGACCTGTCGGTGGAGGGGGAGCGGCGGCCGTATGCGGCGGAGGTGGAGCAGACGGCGTTCCGGGTGGTGCAGGAGGCGTTGACGAACGTGCACAAGCACGCGGCGGGCGCGAAGACGTACGTACGGCTGGCGCACCGGGTGTCGGAGGTCGCGATGCAGGTGGAGAACGAGCCGCCGCCGGAGGTGTCGTCGGAGTCGTCGGCGCGGTTGCCGTCGGGTGGCAACGGGCTGGTGGGGATGAAGGAGCGGGTGGCCGCTCTGGGGGGTGTGTTCGTGTCGGGGCCGACGGACGCGGGGGGTTTCCGGGTGTCGGCGGTGATTCCGGCTTCGTAGCCGGGCTTCGTGGCCGAGGGTCTGGCCAAACGCCCGTCAACACCGGTCGGCGTCCGTCAACGCCCGTCGGCGTCCGTCAGCCCGTGGTGAGGCGGGTCGGCTGGGTGCCGGCGACGAGGGTGGCGAGGGCCTGGTCGATGGTGGGGCCGAGGTACCAGTCGCCGGTGTGGTCGAGGGCGTAGACGCGGCCCTCGGTGTCGATGGCGATGAGGGACTGGCTGTCGCTCTCGGCGCCGAGCGGGCAGGTCTGGGTGTCGAGGGCGCGGCCGAGGTCGCCGAGGGTGCGGGCCAAGTGGAGGCCGTGCAGGGGGTCCAGGTGCAGGGTGGCGGGGGCGATCTGGCGGCCGGGGCCGGTGGGGGCGATGTGGAGGCCGCCGAATTCGGCCCAGGCCTCGACCGCGGCGGGGAAGACGGTGTGCCGGTGGCCCGCGGGTGAGGTGTGTTCGCGCAGGGTGTCGGCCCAGATCTCGGCCTGCTTGATGTCCCAGCGTCCGGGTTGCCAGCCGGCGTCCCGCAGGGCGGCGTCGACGGGGACGGGGAAGCGGGTGGTGGAGGTGCGGTCGGCGTGCATCTGCCCTTGGGTTCGTTTCGGTCGGCTCGGTCGGCTCGGTCGGCTCGGTGGTGACGTGCCGCGTGCCGTGTCGTGCGGCGCGGGTGGTCGTTGGCGTGGGCGCCGGGGGTCAGTCGTCGTTCGTCGTGGGGTCGACGACCCGGACACCGAAGTGGGCGCTGAGGGCGGTGCAGGCGCGGCACGGTGTGGCGAAGCTGCCGTGGAGGGGGTCGCCGTCCTCGCGGATGCGGCGGGTGGTGAGTTTGGCGTGTTTGAGCGCTTTGCGGGCTTCGCCGTTGGTCATGGGTTTTCGGGCGGCGCGTTTGCTGCGGGTGGCGTCCGCGGCGGCCAGGTGCCGTGAGATGAGGATGGTCTCGGCGCACCGGCCGGTGTAACGGTCTCGTTGGCCGCTGGTGAGGGTGTCGAGGAAGTCCTGCACGAGGTGGTGCAGGGCCGGGGGTGTGTCGGCGCGGGTGGCGGTGCCGGTGAGGGTGGTGCCGCGGACGGAGAGCGCGGCGGCGACGGTGGGGAGGATGCCGTCGCGCCGGTGCTGGAGAGTGGGGGTCTGGAGGGCTTCGGTGGCGCTCCAGCCGATGCGGGGGTCGCCGCCGCGGGGGTCGCCGTCGCGGAAGTGGCCGCCGCGGGGATCGCCGCCGCGGGGGCCGTCGGACCGCCCCGTGTGGGGTCCCGCCTGTGTCGCACTCATGATCATCTTCCCCTCCTGAGCATCCCCCCGAAGGTCACAGAGTGCCAAATCCCGTGGCTCCTGCGGAAGCTGGGGCGTGTTGACACGCCCGGGCGTGGGCGTTGCGTCACGGGAGGGTGACGGCTGGTCACGGAAGTGGAGGGGCGGGTGGTGGGTGCGAGGTCCGGCGCCGGTGACCGGTCCCGTCGTACCGCATAGGCTGTCGGCACCGCGATCGCGTGCGGTGACCGGACAGTGCAGACAGGTGCGGTCGGACCCAGATCAGACAGACCCAGATCAGACAGACGCCGCAGGGGGCAACCGCCATGACGACAGGTCGGCTCGGGCTGGGGGCACCTCCCGGCCGCCAGGCCGGGGGACACGCCGCGCCGCCGAACGCGGCCTATGCCGGGCAGGTCGTACATTTCCCGGATCCGGTGCGGGCGGCACGTCACCCCAGAGGGGTACGGGTGGACGAGGGCGGTTACCCCGTCTTCACGCCGTACGCCCGTGCGATCGCGGAGATCGCGGACCCGCCGGAGGGATTCGGCGTCGACGAGCTGCGGCTGACGGACTACGTGTCGGCGAACGCCGCGCTGTCGGCGTCGGGGCACGAGCTGTGGGACACGGTGCCGGCGGTGGCGACGCCGCACGGCTGGACGTGGCACCACGTGGCCGGGTCACGGCGGATGGAGCTGGTCCCGGTCGAGGTCAAGGCGCTCCTGAGGCACCACGGCGGGATCGCGACGGCTGCCGTGGACCAGGGCAAGCGCGGGACGCGGCCGTTGCAGGAGACGCGTCCGGCGCACTTCGGTCTGCCGAAGTCGGGTGTGGCCGTGTCGGAGCAGCAGGTGCAGGAGGTCGAGGAGGACCTCGGGTACCGGCTGCCGGGCGCGTACCGGTCGTTCCTGAAGGCGGCGGGTGGTTGCGCGCCGGTGGGTACGGCGCTGGACGCGGAGCTGGGGCTGCTGGTCGACCAGCCGTTCTTCACGGTGCGTGAGGAGGCGGCGGTCAACGACCTGGTCTATGTCAACAAGTGTCTGCGGGACCACCTGACGAAGGACTACCTGGGCGTCGCGTTCGTCCAGGGCGGTCTGCTCGCGGTGAAGGTGAAGGGCGAGCGGATCGGTTCGGTGTGGTTCTGCGCCTACGACGACGTGCGGGACGTGGACCCGTCGTGGCCGCCGGCGGATCGCGTGGAGCGGCTGCTGCTGCCGTGCGGTGACGACTTCGACGCGTTCCTGTCGAGGCTGGCGGGGTCCCCGCCGGAGCTGGAGACGGTGGCGAACCTGATGGTGGACGGCGGTTTCGCGCGTGCGGTGCCCGTGACGTCGGCGTCGGTAGGGGAGTGAGCTGGCGATGGTGACGTTCGCGCAGGCGCAGGAGCGCGCGGAGGAGTGGGTCAACGGCGAGCTCCCGGCGTACCAGCACCGTGAGGTGCGGGTGCGGGAGTTCGAGCTCGGGTTCGTGGTGTGGGCCGAGGACCGCGCGGACGGGCCCCGTTCGGACGGGGGCGCGCAGCGGCTGGTGCTGGCGCGGGACAGCGGTGAGGCCACGCTGTGGCCGGGGCTGCCGGTGGGTGAGGTGATCCGCCGGTACGAGGAGGAGTACGGCCGTCCCGACGGGGCCGCGGATCCCGCGCCGGCGCCCGCGGCGCGGGTGGACCTGAACCAGACGTCGTTCTTGCTGACTCCGCCGGAGTGGTTGCAGGAGGCGGCGGACAAGCTGGGCATCCCGGATCGGCGGCGGGGGGATCACGACGGTGGTGGCGGTGGTGACGCCAGTGGTGCCGGTGGTGACGCCAGTGGTGCCGGTGCCGGTGTCGGTACCGGTGTCGGTGGTGGTGCCGGGACTGGGGCCGGGGTGCCGTCGGCGCCCGGGGCTCCTGCGGCTCCCGTGACGTCCGCCGCTTCGTCGGACGCGCAGGGGAGCGGTGCGGCTTGGCCCGCCGCCGGGGCGGGTTCCGGCTCCGGGGCGGGTGCGGCCGGTGCGCCGGGTGCGCCTGCCGGGGCGACGCCCTGGGCGGGGACGGACACCAACGCGGACGCCGGCGAGGACCGCTCCGTACCGCTGCCCCAGACCGTGTTCGCGCCGCCGCTGAGCGGCTCCGACGACGACAGGCCGCCCGCGGCGAAGCCGGACGCCAAGACGGCGCTGATGTCGGGCGGCAGCGGGCTTCCGCCGACGGCGCTCTCGCCGGCGATCGACGGCCCGAACGCGCCGGCCGCGTCCGCGGGTGCGGACACGCCGCCGCCCGCACCGCCGACGCCGCCCGCTTCGCAGCCGCCCGCCGGTCCGGGGGCGTCCACCACGCCGGCCCGGCCGCTCGCGCCGAACGCCGGGGACATCGCCGACGCCGCGACCAGCAAGGCCTCGCCTCCGCCGCGCCGTGGCGGTGGTTCGACCACGCCGCCTCCGCCGGGTGCTCCTGGCATGCCGGGCGCGCGGCCGGGGAGCACGCCTCCGCCGACGGGGCCTCAGGCGCCGGGGGGCGGCGGTTATGTGCCTACGCAGCTGGTGTCGTCGCTCGGTCCCGAGAGCCCGGCCGGTCCCGGTGGTCCGGCCGGTTCTGGTGGTCCGGCCGGTCCTGGTGGCCCGTCAGGTTCCGGCGGTCCGGCCGGTCCGGGCACGCCGCCCCCGCCGGGTGCGCCGCAGCCTCCGGCCGGTCAGGGCAACCCGGGCACCCCGGGCATGCCGGGTACGCCGCCCCCGCCGAGTGTTCCCGGTGGGATGCACCATGCCGCCACGATGCTGGCCGGCCCCGGCCGGCCGGGCGGCGGTGCTCCCCAGCCGCCGGGTCCGCCCGGTGCGCCTGGCGCTCCAGGTGTCGCAGGCGGGCCCGGTGGCCCGGGCACGCCGCCGCCCCCAGCCGCTCCCGGAGTTCCCGGGGCGCCCGGCCCCCAGGGCTCTTCGGGGGGCGCGGGCGGTGCCGTGCACCACGCGCAGACCGTGCTGGCCGGGCCTTCCATGGGTGGCCCCGGCACGCCTCCGCCGCCGAGCGCCCCGGGTGTCCCCGGTCCGCCCGGAGTCCCGGGCCCGCCTGGCGCTCCGGGCGGCCCGGGTGCCGCACAGCCCGTGCCGCCCGGTGCCGTGCCGCCCGGTGCCATGCCGCCGCCCGGCGGGCCGGTGCCGGGTCAGCCGCCGGCGTACGGCTATCCGCAGCAGCCGCCGTCCGGTCTGCCGACCGTCGGTCCGGGCTACCAGGCCGTGCTGCGCTACCGCGCCCAGGACGGTTCCGAGCAGCAGCTGATCCGGCGTTCGGCGCCGGGTACGCCGCACCCGGAGTGGCAGATCTTCCACGAGCTGCGGGCCATGAACGTGCCGCCGGACCAGGTGCTGGAGCTGCACACGGAGCTGGAGTCGTGCGAGCTGCCGGGCGCGTACTGCGCGCGGATGATCCGGGAGCAGTGGCCGCAGGCGCGGATCACCTCCATCGCGCCGTACGGCACGGATCACGCCAGCCGGCAGCAGGGTATGCGGCAGTTGCTGGTGCACCAGGGCGAGTTGCACCAGGTGGCCGACGGGCCGGCCCGTCCGGCACCGGTGCGTGCTCCGCTGCCGCAGGTGCAGCCGGCGCCGCCGGTCCCGCCGGAGGCCATCGGGCAGGAGCTGGGCGGCGCGTTCGGTCCGGGCGTCTTCCGGTTCGAGCAGGCCGCGGTGTCCCGGCAGGGCGTGCCGCCGGTCGTGGCGCACACGCTGGTGGCGGCGGGTCTGCCGATGGACATGGGTCCGTTCTTCTGGGCGCAGGCCCAGCCGGGGCGTCCGGTGCCGACGCTGGCGGAGCTGGCGGCCGAGCGGGGTGTGCAGCCGGCCTCGGACGCGGGCTCGTACCTCGTCGTGGGCAGCGACTTCGGCCGGGCGATCTGTGTGCAGTACGGCACGGCGGCCATCGTGGCGGTGCCGGTGGAGGCGGGGCCGGGCGGTACGCCCGTGCCGCCGCAGTTCGTGAACACGGGGCTGCCGGAGTTCGCGCGTTGCCTGGCGCTGCTGGGCCGGATGTGGCGGCTCAGGTTCGGTCTGAACCAGGAGCAGGCGGGCCGCTGGACGGTGGACTTCCAGGCGCAGCTGGCCGCGCTGGACCCGGCGGCGCTCGGGTCGCCGGAGAGCTGGTGGTCGGTGCTGCTGGAGCAGATGTGGGACGGGCTGCTGTGAGGCGGCCCGGCCGCTGACGTGACCGACGGGCGGGGCCCGGTCGACCTGTGAGGCGACCGGGCCCCGCCCGTATCTGTGCGGTGTGTCGCATTATGAGGCTTTACCTCCGATCCATAAAGTCGGTTAAGTCCGTTTAGTGCGACAGTTCACCGCAGGGGTGATAGGCATGAGCAGCGCATCGGCGTCCCCTCACGGCTTCGTGACCGTACGCGGGCGTGAGCGCGGCTACCGTCCCGAACAGGTGGAGGCGTACGCCACGGCCCTCTTCGAGGAGCGCGACGCGGCCTGGGAGCGGGCCGCCCGGCTCACCGTGCTCGCCCGGGAGATGGAGGAGGAGCTGGAGGACCTGCTGGACGTGGTCGCGGAGCTCGCCTCGCAGGACTACGAGGAGCTCGGGGAGCGCGCGCGGCACCTCTTCCGGCTCGGTCAGGAGGAGGCCGAGGCCGTACGTGAGGGGGCGCGCAGCGCGGCGCGGAGCCTGCTGGAGGAAGCCCGGGCGCACGCGGTCGGCGTGAACGAGGCGGCGAGGGCGCACGCCGACGCCGTACGCGCCGAGGCCGACGAACGGGCCCGGCACCGGCTGCTGGCGGCCCGCGCGGAGGCCGACGAGGCGCGGATCGAGGCGCGGCGCGAGGTGAGGGCGGGACGCGGAGAGGCGCTGTCCGCGCTGCGCGAGATGCGGAAGCGGACCACCGGGATGCTCGCCGAGCAGAGCCGGGAGCAGGCGGAGCGGTGGGCCGGGGAAGAACGGGCGGAGGAGGAGCGGGCGAGGGCCCTCGACGCACACCACGCTGAGCTGGAGGCCGCTGCCGAACAGGATGTGTGCGAGGCGAGGCGGGCCCTGGCCGACGCCGGGGAGGCGGCGGGGCGGTGGCAGGAGGAGGCCCGGGCCCGGGCGGCCGAGGTGGTCGCCGAGGCCCGGGAGTGTCAGGAGCGGATCGCCCGCGAGACGGAGCGGGTGCTGCGGGAGCACGGGGAGCGGTGGGACGAACTCCAGGCCCACATGGCCTCCGTACGCAGCAACCTCAGTTCGCTGACGGGGCGGGCGGTGGAGTGAGCGACGCCGGAAGGCCCGTTTCCAGGGCTTCCACGGCTCCACGCTTCCTCGGCTTCTTCGGCTTCCTAGGCTTCCTCGGCCTTCTCTGCGCCGTCCCTCGCCCCGGCGTACCGCCCCAGCCAGGAACGTGCCCTCCACGGCCTCCTGGCGGCGGCGCTGTTCCTGGCTGAGCCGGAGACCAGATCGGTGCCCGGCGTCCACAGCAGGACGGCCGGCGAGCCGCCGATGAGGGTGCTGAGCCCGCCCCCACCTCCCCGCGGGCCGTCGTACCCGGACCCGCACCGTGCGAGGAGGGGCCACGCGGCGGCCCACCCCCGCACCGTGCGAGGAGGGGCCACGCGACGGCCCACGTGTCCGGCATTCGCCCGCCGTCCGGCCGCACTCGACCCCGATGTCCTGATCCTGACGTCCTGACCTCGGCGTCTTGACCCTGACGTAGCCGGAGGGTGGATGCTCGAGGCGTCTCGGGCGGGGGACAACCCCGAGGTCTCCTCCGCCGAAGGGGGGACTACCCCTAGGGGTACCTCCGTACTACGGCCTGGGGAGGGTTCGTACCGACGGAGGACGAGACGGGCCCGGTGACGTCCTTAATCTGGCTTTACGCCGCTGGGGGGTGGCGAACCGGACCCCCGGGGGTGGGGTTTTCCACAGGAAAAGAGTGCGCTGAACACCAGCGCGGTCGCCCCCTGGTTCCGGCCAGACTCTTCGACGTAGCAGCACGGCACACGCAGCAGCACGGCACACGCACGGCGGTACGTACACCGCGAGGGATCGCAGCACCGCAGCACACACGTTCACCGGTACCGCTCAGGCGGGCTGACGGCACCGGCGGCTCATCTGATGACCGACATAGGAGACTTGACATGACATCGGCCGTAAGTATTCCCACGCACGGGAGCACTGGAGGACGTACGGCCGTTGCCGCGCGAGCGCGGCAGGTCGTGAAGGCGTACGGAACGGGTGAGACCCGGGTGGTCGCCCTCGACCACGTGGACGTGGACATCGCCCGCGGCCAGTTCACCGCGATCATGGGACCGTCCGGGTCCGGCAAGTCGACGCTGATGCACTGCCTGGCCGGCCTGGACACCGTGACCAGCGGGCAGATCTACCTCGACGAGACCGAGATCACCGGCCTGAAGGACAAGCGGCTCACGCAGCTGCGCCGGGACCGGATCGGCTTCATCTTCCAGGCCTTCAACCTGCTCCCGACGCTCAACGCGATCGAGAACATCACGCTGCCCATGGACATAGCCGGGCGCAAGTACGACCGTGCGTGGCTGGACCGGGTCGTGGAGACCGTGGGGCTCGCCGAGCGGCTCAAGCACCGGCCGAACCAGCTCTCCGGCGGCCAGCAGCAGCGGGTCGCGGTGGCGCGGGCGCTGGCCGCGCGGCCCGAGATCATCTTCGGTGACGAGCCGACCGGAAACCTCGACTCGCGCGCCGGCGCGGAGGTGCTCGGCTTCCTGCGCCAGTCGGTCACCGAACTGGGCCAGACCATCGTGATGGTCACCCACGACCCGGTGGCCGCCAGCTACGCGGACCGGGTGCTCTACCTCGCCGACGGCCGGATCGTGGACGAGATGCACAAGCCGACCGCGGACGCCGTCCTGGACCGCATGAAGGACTTCGACGCCCGGGGGCGCACGTCATGACCGTCGTCAAGACCTCGATGCGCAACTTCCTCGCGCACAAGGGGCGTATGGCCCTGTCGGCGGTGGCGGTGCTGCTGTCGGTGGCGTTCGTGTGCGGCACCCTGGTGTTCACGGACACGATGAACACCACCTTCGACAAGCTCTTCGCGGTCACCTCGTCGGACGTGACGGTCATGCCGAAGGAGGCCAAGAGCGAGGACACCCCGCAGAGCGGGGTGCCCGAGTCGCTGCCGGAGTCCGCGCTGGAGCAGGTCCGCGCGGTCGACGGGGTCGAGTCGGCCGAGGGCATGGTCAGTTCGATGAACGTGACCGTCGTCGACAGTGACAACGACAACGTGGGCGCCACCAGTGGCGCCCCGACGATCGCCGGCAACTGGACGAACAACGACCTCCGGTCGATGGAGATCACGTCCGGGCACGCCCCGCGCGGGCCCACCGAGTTGATGGTCGACGCCGACACCGCCGACAAGCACGGCCTGAAGCTCGGTGACGAACTGCGCACCATCGCGCAGACCGGCGACTTCAAGGCGGAGATCGTCGGCATCGCCTCCTTCACGGTGACCAACCCCGGTGCCGCCGTCATCTACTTCGACACGCCCACCGCCCAGCGCGAACTGCTCGGCTCCACCGGCAAGTTCACCCAGTTCAACGTCGTCGCCGCGGCCGGTGTCTCCGACACGCAGCTCAAGCAGAACGTCTCCCAGGCCATGGACGGCACCTACAAGGTGCAGACGGCGAAGGAGAACTCCGACGAGAACCGCAAGGAACTCGGCGAGTTCATGAACGTCATCAAGTACGCCATGCTCGGCTTCGCCGGCATCGCGTTCCTGGTCGGCATCTTCCTGATCATCAACACCTTCTCCATGCTGGTCGCCCAGCGCACCCGCGAGATAGGCCTGATGCGGGCCATCGGCTCCTCCCGCAAGCAGGTCAACCGCTCGGTGCTGGTCGAGGCCTTCCTCCTCGGCATCGTCGGCTCGATCCTCGGTGTCGCGGCCGGTGTCGGAATCGCCGTCGGCCTGATGAAGCTGATGTCGGCGGCCGGGATGAACCTCTCCACCGACGACCTGACCATCAAGACGGCGACCCCGGTGGTCGGCCTGGTGCTCGGCATCGTGGTCACCGTCCTGGCCGCCTACCTGCCGGCCCGCCGCGCGGGCAAGGTCTCCCCGATGGCCGCCCTGCGCGACGCCGGTACGCCGGCCGACGGCAAGGCCGGCCGGATACGCGGACTGATCGGTCTGGTCCTCACCGGCGCGGGTGCCGCGGCCCTGTTCACGGCGGCCGCCGCCGACAAGGCGAGCGAGGGTTCGCTGATGCTCGGCGCGGGCATCGTGCTGTCCCTCATCGGCTTCGTCGTCGTCGGCCCGCTGCTGGCGGGCTTCGTGGTGCGGATGATCAGCGCGGTGCTGCTGCGGGCCTTCGGCCCGGTCGGCCGCCTGGCCGAGCGCAACGCCCTGCGCAACCCGCGCCGAACCGGCGCCACGGGTGCCGCCCTGATGATCGGCCTCGCACTGGTCGCCTGTCTGTCGGTGGTCGGCTCCTCCATGGTCGCCTCGGCCACGAGCGAGCTGGACAAGACCGTCGGCGCCGACTTCATCGTCCAGGGCAACCAGCGGATCGTGCCGCAGGCCGAGAAGGCGATGCAGGACACGCCCGGACTGGAGCACGTCACCCGCTACAAGATGCTCGACGCCACGCTGACCTCGCCCGACGGCAAGACGGACGACGACGGCATCACGGCCGCCGACCCGACCTACGCCCAGGACGTGAACCGCGTGACGACGGAGGGCAAGCTCTCCGCCGCCTACGGGCCGGACGCCATGTCGGTCGGCGCGGACTACGCGAAGAAGCACGACGTGCACGTCGGCGACACGATCTCCGTCGCCTTCAAGGGCGGCGAGACCGCGAAGCTGAAGGTCGCCGCGATCACGGACGACGACGTGGCCATCGACCAGGGCGCCCGGTACATCAGCATCGAGACGATGCGGAAGTACCTGCCGGCCGACAGCGTCCCGCCGAACACGATCATGTTCGCCAAGGCGAAGGACGGCCAGGGGGAGCAGGCGTACGCCGCGCTGAAGAAGTCGCTGGACGCGTACCCGCAGTACCAGGTGGCCGACCAGACCGACTACAAGCAGGAGCTGAAGGACCAGGTCGGCCAGCTGCTGAACATGGTCTACGGTCTGCTCGCCCTGGCGATCATCGTCGCGGTCCTCGGTGTGGTGAACACGCTGGCGCTGTCGGTGGTCGAGCGGACCCGCGAGATCGGCCTGATGCGGGCGATCGGTCTCTCCCGGCGCCAGCTGCGCCGCATGATCCGCATGGAGTCCGTCGTCATCGCCCTCTTCGGCGCCCTGCTGGGCCTGGGACTGGGCATGGGCTGGGGCGCCACGGCGCAGAGGCTGCTCGCCCTGGAGGGTCTGAACGTCCTCGACATCCCGTGGCCGACGATCATCGGTGTCTTCATCGGCTCGGCCTTCGTAGGCCTGTTCGCCGCCCTGGTGCCGGCGTTCCGCGCGGGCCGGATGAACGTCCTGAGCGCCATCGCGACGGAGTGACCGAGAGACCGAGTGACCAAAAGACCGAGTGACCAAGAGACCGAGTGACCAAGTGACCGAGTGACAGGAATGACGGAGTAGCGACCGAGAAGCCACCGCATACGGGGGTTGCGGAGGAGAGAGCCCGGTGCCGGAAGTCCCGAGGGGGCTCCGGCGCCGGGCTCCTTCCGGTGCGCCTGGTGCGCCGCCTTCCAGTCCGCCGAGCCGGGTGGTGGGTGGCCACGGGCAGAGGGCCCAGGGGGCGGAGCCCCCGGTGGGGCACCGCCATGCCGGTCAACCTGGCGCCGGCGTCATCCACAGCCCCCCACGCCGGCCCGCGCAGCGTCGTACGCTGGACACCCCCGGCCCTCACACCGCCGGGTTACTCGTGTTGTCCACCCCAGCACCCGCACCCAGCACCCCAGGACGGAAGCGCCCCCTCCATGAGCCTGCACGGTCTGCTCGACGCCGTCGTCAAGGACACCGCCCTCGCGGAAGCGATCTCCGCGGCCGCGGACGGCAACCGCATGCACGTCGACCTGGTCGGCCCGCCCGCGGCCCGCGCCTTCTCGGTCGCCGCGCTGGCCCGCGAGACGGGCCGCCCCGTGCTGGCGGTGACGGCGACGGGGCGCGAGGCGGAGGACCTGGCCGCGGCCCTGCGCTCGCTGCTGCCCCCGGAGGGCGTGGTGGAGTACCCCTCCTGGGAGACGCTCCCGCACGAGCGGCTCAGCCCCCGCAGCGACACCGTCGGCCGTCGGCTGGCCGTCCTGCGGCGCCTGGCCCACCCCCGCCCCGACGACCCCGAGACCGGCCCGGTCTCCGTCGTCGTCGCGCCCGTGCGTTCCGTGCTCCAGCCGCAGGTCAAGGGCCTCGGCGACCTGGAGCCGGTGGCGCTGCGCACCGGGCAGAGCGCCGACCTGAACGAGATCGTCGAGGCCCTGGCGGCCGCCGCGTACGCGCGGGTGGAGCTGGTGGAGAAGCGCGGCGAGTTCGCCGTGCGCGGCGGCATCCTGGACGTCTTCCCGCCGACCGAGGAGCACCCCCTCCGCGTCGAGTTCTGGGGCGACGACGTCGAGGAGATCCGCTACTTCAAGGTCGCCGACCAGCGCTCCCTGGAGGTCGCCGACCACGGGGTGTGGGCCCCGCCCTGCCGTGAGCTGCTGCTCACCGACGACGTACGGGAGCGGGCCCGGGTCCTCGCCGAGGACCACCCCGAGCTGGGCGAACTGCTCGGCAAGATCGCCGAGGGCATCGCGGTCGAGGGCATGGAGTCCCTGGCCCCCGTCCTCGTCGACGACGTGGAACTGCTGCTGGACGTGCTGCCCAAGGGCTCGATGGCCCTGGTCTGCGACCCGGAGCGGGTGCGCACGCGCGCCGCCGACCTGGTGGCCACGAGCCAGGAGTTCCTCCAGGCCTCCTGGGCGGCCACCGCGGGCGGCGGCGAGGCGCCGATCGACGTCGACGCCGCCTCCCTGTGGTCCATCGCGGACGTCCGGGAGCGGGCCCGCGAGCTGGACATGATGTGGTGGTCGGTGTCGCCGTTCGCCGCCGACGACGCGCTGGACGACGCCGACACGCTCAAGCTCGGCATGCACGCCCCGGAGACCTACCGCGGCGACACCGCCAAGGCGCTGGCCGACACCAAGGGCTGGCTCGCCGACGGCTGGCGCGCGGTCTACGTCACCGAGGGCCACGGCCCGGCCGCCCGCACCGTCGAGGTCCTCGGCGGCGAGGGCATCGCGGCCCGCCTGGACAACGACCTCGGCACCCTCAGCCCCTCCGTCGTGCACGTCTCCTGCGGTTCGATCGACTACGGCTTCGTCGACCAGGCCCTCAGGCTCGCCGTGCTCACCGAGACCGACCTGACCGGGCAGAAGGCCGCCGGCCGCGAGGGCGCCCGGATGCCGGCCCGGCGCCGCAAGACCATCGACCCGCTGACCCTGGAAGCGGGCGACTACATCGTCCACGAGCAGCACGGCGTCGGCCGCTACATCGAGATGGTCCAGCGCACCGTGCAGGGCGCCACCCGCGAGTACCTGGTCGTGGAGTACGCCCCCGCCAAGCGCGGCCAGCCCGGCGACCGGCTCTACATCCCCACCGACCAGCTGGAGCAGATCACCAAGTACGTCGGCGGCGAGGCCCCCACGCTGCACCGCCTGGGCGGCGCCGACTGGACCAAGACCAAGGCCCGCGCGAAGAAGGCGGTCAAGGAGATCGCCGCCGACCTGATCAAGCTGTACAGCGCGCGGATGGCGGCGCCGGGGCACGCGTTCGGCACGGACACCCCCTGGCAGCGCGAGCTGGAGGACGCCTTCCCCTACGTGGAGACCCCGGACCAGCTCACCACCATCGCCGAGGTCAAGGAGGACATGGAAAAGACGGTCCCCATGGACCGCCTGATCTGCGGCGACGTCGGCTACGGCAAGACCGAGATCGCGGTGCGCGCCGCCTTCAAGGCCGTCCAGGACGGCAAGCAGGTGGCCGTACTCGTGCCGACGACGCTGCTGGTGCAGCAGCACTTCGGGACGTTCAGCGAGCGGTACGCCCAGTTCCCGGTGAACGTGAGGGCGCTGTCCCGCTTCCAGACCGACACCGAGTCGAAGGCGACCCTGGAGGGTCTGCGCGAGGGTTCGGTGGACATCGTCATCGGCACCCACCGCCTCTTCTCCTCCGAGACGAAGTTCAAGGACCTCGGCCTGGTCATCGTCGACGAGGAGCAGCGCTTCGGCGTCGAGCACAAGGAGCAGCTGAAGAAGCTCCGCGCCAACGTCGACGTCCTGACCATGTCCGCCACGCCCATCCCGCGCACCCTGGAGATGGCGGTCACCGGCATCCGCGAGATGTCGACGATCACCACCCCGCCGGAGGAGCGCCACCCGGTGCTGACCTTCGTCGGCCCCTACGAGCACAGGCAGATCGGCGCCGCGATCCGCCGCGAGCTGCTGCGCGAGGGCCAGGTCTTCTACATCCACAACCGCGTCGAGTCCATCGACCGCGCGGCGGCCAAGCTCCGCGAGATCGTCCCCGAGGCGCGCATCGCCACCGCCCACGGCCAGATGTCGGAACAGGCCCTGGAGCAGGTCGTCGTCGACTTCTGGGAGAAGAAGTTCGACGTGCTGGTCTCCACGACCATCGTCGAGTCCGGCATCGACATCTCCAACGCCAACACCCTCATCGTCGAGCGCGGCGACAACTTCGGCCTCAGCCAGCTCCACCAGCTGCGCGGCCGCGTCGGCCGAGGCCGCGAGCGCGGCTACGCGTACTTCCTCTACCCGCCGGAGAAGCCGCTGACCGAGACCGCGCACGAGCGGCTCGCCACCATCGCCCAGCACACCGAGATGGGCGCGGGCATGTACGTGGCGATGAAGGACCTGGAGATCCGCGGCGCGGGCAACCTCCTCGGCGGTGAGCAGTCCGGCCACATCGCGGGCGTCGGCTTCGACCTGTACGTACGGATGGTCGGCGAGGCGGTCGCCGACTACCGGGCCTCCCTGGAGGGCGGTGCCGAGGAGGAGCCGCCGCTCGAGGTCAAGATCGAGCTGCCCGTCGACGCGCACGTCCCGCACGACTACGCCCCGGGCGAGCGGCTGCGGCTCCAGGCGTACCGGTCCATCGCCTCCGCCAACAGCGAGGAGGACGTCAAGGCCGTACGCGAGGAACTCGTCGACCGCTACGGCAAGTTGCCGGAGCCGGTGGAAAACCTGCTGCTGGTTGCGGGCCTGCGGATGCTCGCGCGGGCGTGCGCCGTCGGCGAGATCGTGCTCCAAGGCAACAACATCCGGTTCGCGCCGGTCGAGTTGCGCGAGTCCCAGGAACTGAGGCTCAAGCGCCTCTACCCCGGAAGCGTCATCAAGGCGGGCGCCCACCAGGTCCTGGTGCCGCGCCCGAAGACCGCGAAGGTGGGCGGAAAGCCGCTGGTCGGGCGGGAACTGCTCGGCTGGGTGGGGGAGTTCCTGACCTCGATCCTGGGCTCGTGATCCGGGCCCTGGGCTCGCGATCCGGGCCCTGGGCTCGTGATCCGGGCCTTGGGCCCGTGATCCGGTTGTCGGGCCCTGACCTGGGGCTCTGGGCCGGTAGCCGCTCGCCGATGTGGTGAAGCCGTCCACGGGGACAGGCCCGTGGACGGCTTCGGCGGGTTCGGGGTGCGCGGCGCCCTGATGCGCCTCGCTACTGGTCGGGCCTGCCGCCGCCACGCTCACGCCCGAAGCCGAGTTTGCCCTCGGCCCGCTGCTGTGCGGCGTCGACCTGCTTGGCGTGCTTGCCGCCGGTCCTCTTGTTGACCTGTTGCTCGGCGGCGTCGGACATCTTCCTTGACCTGTCCTTGTCCTTGCCGGCCATGTTCTTCATCTTGTCGAGGATGCCCATGCAGAGCTCCTTCCGAGACGTGACTCACCTCCGACGTTACGGCACATATGTTCCGTATGCCCAATAGAGGCCGATAAGGCCCACTATGGTCTGGACCTCTCCGTCGCTACGGTGGTACGGCGAAACGGCAAGGGGAGGGGCCCGCATGAGGCGACACAGCAGGATCCGTACCGGATGGGCGGCGGGGGCGGCCCTCGCTCTGGCCCTGGTCACCGGGTGCGAGGGCCTCGACGGCGACGGTGACTCGAGCTCGGGCAGCGCTGCCGGGGCGCCGGCCGAGGGGCGGGCCGCGGGCCAGGCCGTCAGCCCGCTGGACAACCCGGACGGAACCGAACCCGGTCTCGCCCCGGTCACGGGCGACACCCGCCAGTCGACGGCCCGGAAGCTCATCGAGGGCCTGGAGACCAAGGGGCGCGGCCCCAAGACGGGGTACGACCGCGACGAGTTCGGCTACGCCTGGATGGACACGGCCGACGGCGTGCCGTTCGCCCGCAACGGTTGTGACACGCGGAACGACCTGCTGAAACGCGATGGTGAGAAGCTGCGCTTCCGCTCCGGCTCCGACTGCGTGATCGTCGCCATGACCCTGGACGATCCGTACACCGGGACGAGCATCGAGTGGCGCAAGCAGAACGCGAGCGAGGTCCAGATCGACCACGTCGTGCCGCTGTCGTACAGCTGGCAGATGGGCTCCTCGCGGTGGGCGGAGAGCAAGCGCGAACAACTGGCGAACGACCCGCTCAACCTGCTGCCGGTCGAGGGCCGGGCCAACTCCGCCAAGGGGGACTCGGGGCCGGCCACCTGGCTCCCGCCCAGCAGGACGGTCCGGTGCGCGTACGCCGTCCGCTTCGCGCAGGTCGCCGACAAGTACGAACTGGCGGTGACGGCGTCCGACAGGCAGATGATGCTGAAGCAGTGCGGCGGCTGACGCGGGCCTGGGGAGTGGTGACGAAAACCGCTTCCGGGCCGTCGGCGCTCCTGCCTACCGTGACTCCATGGAGCTGAAGGTGTCGAGTCTCGCCGAGCGCCCGGAGATGCTGGACCGGGTCCGTGGAATGGCCGACAGCTGGCCCGCGTTCGCGGTCGAGGACATGTCGGGCAACGCCCACTACCCGCGCATCGCCGCCGAACTGCCCGAGTACGTGCAGTTCGCCGAGGACGAGCACGGCGAGGTGGTCGCCCACGGCCACAGCGTGCCGTTCGCTCTGCACGCCGAGGGGCGTGGCACGCTGCCCGCGCGCGGCTGGAGCGAGGTGCTCGTCCGGGCCTTCGGTGACCTGCGCCACGGTGTCCGGCCCGACACCGTCAGTGCCGTCTCGGTGACCGTCGCCCCGCACGCCCAGGGGCTCGGCCTGTCCGGCCGGATGCTCGCCGCGATGCGCGACAACGCCCGTGCCCGTGGTTTCCGCGAGGTCGTCGCCCCCGTCCGCCCCAGCGCGAAGCACCTCGAACCCCACGCCCCCATCGAGGAGTGCGCCCGGCGCCTGCGCCCCGACGGCCTGCCCCACGATCCCTGGCTGCGGGTCCACGCCCGGGCCGGCGCCGCCCTCGACTCAGTGGCCCCGGCCTCCATGACCGTCTCCGGCTCGCTGGACGAGTGGCGGCGCTGGACGGGCCTGCCCTTCGACACCGCCGGGGACGTCGAGGTTCCCGGCGCCCTGGTGCCGGTGCGCTGCGAACCGGAGCGCGGATACGCGGTGTACGTCGAGCCGAACGTGTGGATGCGCCACGCGCTTTGAGCTTCTCGGGTCCCGGCCCGTCAGAACTCGCCGTTGCCGAGCAGTTCGCCGTCGGCGTCGTAGACGGTGACGAGGCCGTTCTCGCTCTGCTTCCAGTCGGCGAACGCGGAGGCGATGAGATTGGCGGGACCCGTGCCCTCGCCCATGAGGCCGCCGGTGAAGTTGGTGTAGACGTCGGCCGCATCGAGGATGTCGTTCTGCTCGTCGGCGCCCTGCACCTTGGTGACGTGGGAGACGGCGTCCTTCTCCGCCGCCGTTCCGTTCTTCCGCACGAACGCCTTGAACTGATCGGCCTGGGATGCCTTCTCGACGGCCTTGTCCTCGGCGGGCTTCGCGTCGGACCTGCCGTCCGGCTTCGCGTCGCCGGACTTCTCGCCCGCGCTCGCCGAGGTCCGGCTGTCGCTCTTGCCGTCGCCGCCCCCGTCACCGGAGTTCGCCGACACCGCGCCGATGACGACGAGCCCCACGACGGCCCCCAGCGCAATCTTGGTCTTCATGCCCATGGCTGTGTTCCCTCCCCATGCGGCAACCGCCACCTTCTCGGCGGTTGCTTGTTCGCGGGGTCAATAAGATCAGAGCGTGTGAACCGAGTCAACCAAGTTCACAGGGCTGTGCGCGTACACGGCGTGAATCGAGGAGGGTGCGTCCACGTCGGTATGCTCGCCGACACACCATCGACGAGGGGGCCGTGCGGGTGCAGGACAACGCGACAGAAGTGACCGCCGCTGGAATCGCCCGGCTCGCCGGCGTCGGCCGGGCGGCCGTCAGCAACTGGCGCCGTCGGCACGCCGACTTCCCCAAGCCGGTCGGCGGCAGCGAGACCAGCCCCTCCTTCGCCCTCGCCGAGGTGGAGGGCTGGCTGCGCGAACACGGCAAACTCGCCGAGGTTCCCCTGCGGGAACGGGTCTGGCAGCAACTCGTCGGCCACCCCGAGGGCCCGGTCACCGCGCTCAAGCACGCCGGCTGCGTCCTGCTGCTGATCCACGACCGCCCCACGCGCTGGCTGGAGGTGAGCGCCGGCTCCGACGTACGGCTCGCCGCGATGCTGCCCGAGGCGCTGGACCAGATGCTGACGGCGCGCTTCGGGACGGCTGCTGTGAACGCCTCCAGCGCTGACCGTGCGGTCGCCCCTGTTCACGCGGGACGCTCCGGGAAAGCGCCGGCCTCCGTGAACACCACGCCGAGGGTTCACACCCCCGTCGAGCCGATCGTGCACACCCCCGCCCGCCACATCCCCGCCGCGCCGATCGTGCACACCCCCGCCCTCCACGCCCCCACCGGCCCAGCCGTCCTCCCCTCCGCTCCCCTCCTGCGCGGCACCGCCGAACTCGCCGCCGAACTCGGGGCCCGGCAGACCTTCGAGTTCCTGCTCGGCCGGCACCTCGACGCCAACCCCCGCCAGTACACGCTCACCCCCGCCGACCTCGCCGGCCTCATGGCGGACCTCGCCGGCCCCGCCCGCACCGTCCTCGACCCCGCCTGCGGCACCGGCGCCCTCCTGCGCGCCGCCGCGCCGGACGGCCCCGCCCCCCGCGCCGAGCGGGCCGACCAGCGGCTGTACGCCCAGGACGGCGCCCCCGACCTCGCCGCCCTCACCGGCATCCGGCTGGCCCTGCACACCCGGGCCGGCGTCCGCGCCGCCGCCGGCGACACCCTGCGCGCCGACGCCTTCCCCGAGCTGCGCGCCGACGCCGTCCTGTGCCACCCGCCGTTCAACGAGCGCAACTGGGGACACGACGAACTCGCCTACGACGCCCGCTGGGAGTACGGCTTCCCGGCCCGCACCGAGTCCGAGCTGGCCTGGGTGCAGCACGCGCTCGCCCGCCTGCGGGACGGCGGCACGGCCGTCCTCCTCATGCCGCCCGCCGCCGCCTCCCGCCGCTCCGGCCGCCGCGTCCGCGCCGACCTGCTGCGCCGGGGCGCGCTGCGGGCCGTGATCGCCCTGCCCGTCGGGGCGGCACCTCCGTACAACATCCCGCTCCACCTGTGGGTGCTGCGCCGGCCCGAGAAGGCGCCCGCGCAGCCCGAGGTGCTGCTCGCCGACGTGGGGCGGTTCGCCGGCGAGGGGCGCGGCGGTCCCGACTGGCGGGCCGTGCGGGACTCCGTGCTCGACGCCTGGCGGGACTTCGACCGCGCCGGCCGCCTCGACGACCGCCCCGGCCTGGCCCGTTCCCTGCCCGTCATCGAACTCCTCGACGACGACGTCGACCTCGCCCCCGCCCGCCACCTGCCGCCCCCCGCCGCGGCCGACGGCGCCGGACGGCTCACCGACGTACGCGAGCGCCTCGACGAGACCCTGCGCCTGACCGCCGACCTCACCCCCGGCATCGCCCCCGACCCCACCCCCTCGGCCACCGGCACCGCACAGCCCGCGCCCCGCTGGCCGCTCACCACCGTCGGCGAACTCGCCCGAGGCGGCGCCCTCGTGCTGCGCACCGGCACCAACGGCGGCCACGCCCGCGTACCGGTGCTCACCGACCACGACGTACTCGCCGGCACCGCCCCTTCCGGCACCCTCCCCGAGAGCGACGAGGAACCCGTACTGACCGAACCCGGCGACGTCGTCGTCCCGGTCCTCGGCGGCGGTTCCGTCGCGCGCGTGATCGACGACGCCACCGCCGGCGCCGCCCTGGGCCGCAACCTCGTCCTCCTGCGGCCCGACCCCGCCGCGCTCGACCCCTGGTTCCTCGCCGGGTTCCTGCGCGGCACCGCCAACAACCGGCAGGCCAGCAGCTACGCCTCCACCGCCACCCGGCTCGACGTCCGCCGCCTCCAGCTACCCCGGCTCCCGCTCGACGCCCAGCACCGCTACGGCGCCCGCTTCCGCGCCCTCGACGAGTTCGAGCGGGCGCTCAGGCTGGCGGGCCGCCTCGGCGAGCAGCTCGTGCGCGGGATGTACGACGGGCTCACGGACGGCACGGTGGCACCCGGCCGGTGACCTGGTGGTGATCGGTACGGCAACGGTTCGGTACAACCGGGGACCACTGTCGGTCCGGGCCTATACGCTCGGACTTCCACACTGAACGGCCCGTTCGTCCGTTCGGCACGTCGGCATCATCGTCCAGGAGCAGTCATGTACGGCAACAGCGCCGCCGGGCCGCCGCCCTCCCGCGGCGCGGCCACCGTCATCACCCTGCGCGTACTGTTCGCCGCCGCGGGCTTCCTGACGTGCGGTCTGCTCGCCTGCGTCCCGCTGTTCCGGATCGCCGTGCTGCGCGGCCGCGGGCTCGACTGGACCGTGGCCTGGCTGAGCCTGCCGGTGTCGATCGGCTGCCTCGCCGTGGTCGGTGAGCTGCCGGAGAGCGACCGCCGCACGGACCTCGCCATGATCGCTCTGCTGCTGATCGGAGCGGCGGCCAGCGCGTACTTCCTCGTGGTCGACATACGCCTGCACGCCGCACCGCGCCAGTTCGCCGGCTACGCGCCGCCGCGGCAGGCCCCCGCCGCGTACTACGGCCAGTCCCACCCCGCGGGACCGTACGCGCCCACGGTCGTGTCGCAGCCCCCGCTCGCCCCGGCCCCGAGGCCGGCGCACCCCGGGTTCCAGACGCACCCCGCGCCCCAGGCGCCGATACCCCAGGCGCCGATACCCCAGGCGCCGATACCCCAGGCGCCGATACCCCAGGCGCCGGTGACCCGGACGCCCGTGCCCCAGGGCCCCGCTTCCAGCCCGCCGCCGCCCCGGCACCCCGCCCCCGCCCGCATCGACCAGGTCCGCGCCGAACTCGACGAGCTCAGCGACTACCTGCGCAACCACGACGGCAACGGCCCCGGCCATGGCAACGGCGGCAACCAGGGCGGAAGGTGACCGTGACGACCGGACGTGTCGTCGCCGACCGGTACGAGCTGTCCACGCTGATCGGGCAGGGCGGCATGGGCCAGGTCTGGACGGCGTACGACCGGCGGCTCGACCGGCGCGTGGCGGTGAAGCTGCTGCGCCCCGACAAGGTGGCCGGCCAGGAGGCCGACGAACTGCGCCGCCGGTTCGTTCGCGAGTGCCGGGTGACCGCCCAGGTCGACCACCCCGGCCTCGTCACCGTGCACGACGCGGGCAGCGAGGGCGAGGAGCTGTTCCTCGTCATGCAGTACGTCGACGGCGCCGACCTCTCCGACCACCTCGCCGAGCACGAGCCGTACCCGTGGCAGTGGTCGGTCGCCGTCGCGGCCCAGCTCTGCGCCGTCCTGAGCGCCGTGCACGCCGTGCCGATCGTCCACCGCGACCTCAAGCCGCGCAACGTGATGGTGAAGCAGGACGGCACCGTCACCGTCCTCGACCTCGGCGTCGCCTCCGTCATGGACGCCGACACCACCCGCCTCACCCACACCGGCACCCCCATAGGCTCGCCCGCCTACATGGCACCCGAGCAGGCGATGGGCGGCGCGGTCGGCCCGTACACCGACCTCTACGCACTCGGCGTGCTTCTGCACGAACTGCTCAGCGGCGACGTCCCGTTCGCCGGCTCCACCGCCCTCGGCGTGCTCCACCGGCACCTGTACGAACCGCCGCTGCCCGTGCGCCGCATCCGCCCCGAGGTCCCCGAGGCGCTCGAAACCCTCGTACTGCGCCTGCTCGCCAAGGACCCGCAGCACCGCCCCGCCTCCGCCCAGGAGGTCTACGAGCACCTGGCGCTGCTGCTGCCCGCGCGCGGCGTACCCACCGGCGGGCCCCTCGACCCCACCCGCCCCTTCGTACGCCCGCACGCCCCCTGGCCCGACCGCGCACGCACCCCCGCGCCCCGGCCGGCCCCCGTGGCGCCCGCCGCCGAGGCCGACAAGCCGGACGTCGCCCGCGCCGTCGACGACGTCAAACGCCTCCTCGGGGAGGGCCGCATCACCCAGGCCGTCGACATCCTCGGCTCGATCCTGCCCGCCGCCGCCGAACAGCACGGCGAGCGTTCCCCGGTCGTGCGCACCCTTCGCAAGCAGTACGCGGCCACCCTCATGGACGACGGCCAGTACCGGCGCGCCCTGCCGGAGCTGCGCCTCCTCGCCGACGAACGCGCCGCAGAGGCCGGCCAGGCCGACCCGCAGTCCCTGCGTCACCGCTACGAAGCCGCCCAGTGCCTGGAACAGCTCGGCGAACCGGCCGCCGCCCTCACCGAGTACCGCGCGCTGCTGCCCTATTACGAGAACCAGTACGTCGCCGGCGACCCAGGCCTCGCCCACGACGTCCGCCGCCGCATCGGCCACCTGCTCCTCGCCCTGGGCGACCGCGCCGCCGCCCACGAGACGCTGGCCCGGCTGCTGCACGACGTGGAGCGCCTGCACGGCCCCGGCCACCCGCTCGCGGCCGAGATCCGGCGCACCCTCCAGTGGCTCGGTCAGGTACGCGGCTGACGACCGCCACCACCCCGGCAGGGGCGAGGCGGTGCCCGAAGTCCTGGTGAATCGTTGGTCGAATGGGTTGGCCAGAGCCCGGCCACTGCCTACCATCGATCATCGCAAGACTTTGTGCACCGTCGCACAAGCTCTCCTCGGGAGGTTTCCTTGCACCGCCGCCGTCGCACCGCGCTCCTCCTCACCGCAGCGATCGCCGTCGCGGCGCCCCTGCTCACCGCCTGCGGCAACGACGCGCATCCGGGAGCGGCGGCCGTCGTGGGCGACCAGCGGATCACCGTCGCCCAGCTGGAGAACCGAGTCGACGAGGTACGCGAGGCACAGCGGGCCTCCGTCCCGGACGACGCCCAGTACCAGCAGGTCCTCGCCCGCACCGGCGGCCTCACCCGCGACACCCTGCACAGCATGGTCCTCGACCGGGTCCTGCACCGCGCGGCCCAGGACGCGGGCGTGACCGTCACCCGCAAGGACGTCCAGCGGATGCGCGGCGGACTCGAGGAGCAGGCCGGCGGCGCCAAGGAGCTGGAGACCGTCTGGCTCCAGCAGTACGGCGTCCCGCCCGAGCGCCTCGACGACAACCTCCGCGTCCAGCTGGAGGCCCAGAAGCTCGCCGAGACCCTCGGCACCGACACCAGCCGGCCCGAGTTCTGGCAGGCCCTGTCCGAGGCCTCCGAGAAGCTCGACGTCGACCTCAATCCGCGCTACGGCGCCTGGGACGTCCAGAAGAGCAGCCGCGTCGACACCGAGGTGCCGTGGCTGCGGGAGACCACGGCGGCGCAGACGCGACAGACGGCGTAGCAGTCCCGCGGGGGCGGGCCCTGCCGGACGGCACGGGGCCCCTGTGGACAACTCACGGGGCTGTCGGCCGCGTGCGTTACGTTCTGTTCGTGAACGCAACCACCGCCGACACCGCTCCCGGCACCACTCCCGGTCCCGGCCGCGTCGTCCTGCTCACCACCAGCCACCGCGTCGCCCCCGGCCTGCTGTCCTGGCCCGCCTGGCAGGCCCTGCGCACCGCCGACCGCGTGCTGTGCGCCGACGGCGCCCACCCTCAGCTGCCGTATCTGCGCGAGGCGGGCATACGGGTCGACGAGACGGCCCCCACCGCCGAGGAACTGGTCGCCGCCTGCGCCGGCGGGCACACGGTGGTGGTCGTGGCGACCGGTGAGGGCGACCCCGCCCTCACCGACGGACTGGCCCGCCTCGCCGGATCGGGCCGCCTCCGCATGCCGGACCTGGAGCTGCTCCCCGCCTCCTACGACCTGCCGGGTGCCCGCCTGCTCGACCTCGTCCAGGTCATGGACCGCATCCGCGCCGAGTGCCCCTGGTCGTCGCGGCGCACCCACCAGGGCCTCGCGAAGTACGCCATCGAGGAGGCGTACGAACTCGTCGAGGCGATCGAGGACGGCGACCGCGTCGAACTGCGCGAGGAGCTGGGCGACGTACTCCTCCAGGTCGTCTTCCACGCCCGCATCGCCGAGGAGGACCCCGACGCGCCGTTCTCCGTCGACGACGTCGCCGGCACCATCGTCGCCAAGCTGATCCACCGCCACCCGCACGTCTTCGGCGACGAGACGGCGTCCACCCCCGAGGAGGTCAGGGAGCACTGGCTGCGCACCAAGGCGGCCGAGAAGCAGCGCACCTCGGTCACCGAGGGCGTCCCCCTCGGCCAGCCCGGCCTGGCCCTCGCCGCCAAGCTCGCCTCCCGGGTGCGCACGGCGGACCTCCCGGTCCCGCTCCCGTCGGGCGAGGGCGTCGGCTACGAGCTGCTGGCCCTGGCGGCACGCGCCGAGGCCGAGGGCACGGACCCGGAGGCGGCACTGCGAGCGGCGGCACGGACGTACCGGGACGCGATCAGGCGGACCGAGGGCGCCGGGGACTGAGGACGCCCCTGGCTCCCCGGATACGGTCAAGGGGTGACCGACCACCCCACGCCCGACCACCCCACGCCCCACGGCGCCGCCCCCGACAGCGCCGTCCCCGCCCCCGAGCTCTTCACCTGGGAGTTCGCCGGCGACCCCTACCCCGCCTACGCCTGGCTGCGCGAGCACGCCCCCGTGCACCGGACGCGGCTGCCCAGCGGTGTGGAGGCCTGGCTGGTCACCCGGTACGCCGACGCCAAGCAGGCCCTCGCCGAACCGCGGCTGTCCAAGAACCCGGCCCACCACGACGAGCCCGCGCACGCCAAGGGCAAGACCGGCATTCCGGGGGAGCGGAAGGCCGAGTTGATGACCCACCTGCTGAACATCGACCCGCCGGACCACACCAGGCTGCGCCGACTGGTCAGCAAGGCGTTCACGCCCCGCCGGGTCGCCGAGTTCGCGCCCCGGGTGCAGGAGCTCGCCGACGACCTCATCGACCGGTTCGCCGGCACGGGGTCCGCAGACCTGATCCACGAGTTCGCCTTCCCGCTGCCCATCTACGCCATTTGCGATCTGCTCGGCGTACCCCGCGAGGACCAGGACGACTTCCGGGACTGGGCGGGGATGATGATCCGCCACGGTGGCGGGCCCAGGGGCGGGGTCGCGCGGTCGGTGAAGAAGATGCGGGGCTACCTCGCCGACCTCATCCACCGCAAGCGCGCGGCGCTGCCGCCCGAGCCCGGCCCCGACGAGGACCTCGTCTCCGCGCTCATCCGCGCCTCCGACCACGGCGAGCACCTCACCGAGAACGAGGTGGCGGCGATGGCCTTCATCCTGTTGTTCGCGGGTTTCGAGACCACGGTCAACCTGATCGGCAACGGCACGTACGCCCTGCTCACCCACCCGGAACAGCGGACCCGGCTCCAGACGTCCCTCGCCGCCGGCGAGCGCGCCCTGCTGGAGACCGGCGTGGAGGAACTGCTGCGCTACGACGGCCCGGTGGAGATGGCCACCTGGCGCTTCGCCACCCGGCCGCTCACCATCGGCGGGCAGGACATCGCGGCCGGCGACCCCGTACTGGTCGTCCTCGCCGCCGCCGACCGGGACCCGGAGCGGTTCACGGACCCGGACACCCTCGACCTCGCCCGCCGGGACAGCCAGCACCTGGGGTACGGCCACGGCATCCACTACTGCCTCGGCGCCCCGCTCGCCCGGCTGGAGGGGCAGACCGCCCTCGCCACGCTGCTCACCCGCCTCCCGGACCTGCGCCTCGACGCGGCCCCGGCCGATCTGCGCTGGCGCGGCGGGCTCATCATGCGCGGTCTGCGCACCTTGCCCGTGTCGTTCACACCCGTCCCGTCGTCATCGGCGGGCAACGGTTCGTCACCAATGCAAAAGTGACACGCGCTCAACTCTGTGATCTTCACGTGATCTGCGCGGCATGAACTTGTGACAAGCGATCATCTGCCTATACGTTCACGAATCAGCGTGGCGCCGAGCATCACCGCCGCGCGGTCCCCGTTGTCTCCGAAAGGTCGTCGCATGCTCTCCGGGAACGGTCGTCACCGTCGCCCCCGCCAGGCTCCCGCCCTGGTCGTCGCCGCCGGAGTGACCGGCTCCGCCATCGCGATCCCGCTCCTGGGCGCCACCGGCGCCCACGCGGCCGACGGGGCGAACTGGGACCAGGTCGCGCAGTGCGAGACCGGCGGTGCCTGGAGCCAGAGCAGCGGCAACGGGTACTACGGAGGTCTCCAGCTCTCCCAGGACGCGTGGGAGAGCTACGGCGGCCTGGAGTACGCGCCGAGCGCCGACCAGGCCAGCCGCTCCCAGCAGATTGCCGTCGCCGAGAAGATGCATGCGGACCAGGGCATCGCCGCCTGGCCGACCTGCGGTCTGCTCGCGGGCCTGGGCGACGACTCGGGGTCCGCGGGCGGCGGCGCGGGTTCGACGGGTGACGGCTCGTCGAAGGGCTCGGGCACCTCGGGGACGTCGGACGCCCCCGGCTCGCCCGGCCTGTCCGACTCGTCCGGTTCCTCCGGCTCGACCCGCTCCTCCGGCTCGAACGGGTCGACCGGCTCGACGAAGTCGGCGGAACCCGCGCCCGAGGAGTCCGCTTCGTCCCCTTCGTCGTCCGCCTCGCCCACCCCTGACTCCTCGTCGGGCAGTGAGGACGATTCGACCAAGTCCGACAGATCCACTGAATCCGGCTCCGCGGAGAGTGTCGATCCACAGAGGGCCGACAATTCACCCACAGCCTCTCCGGAGGTCGGTGAACGGGACAAGTCGGGTCGGAGCGGCGGCTCTTCGGCACTCACCGACACCGGTGAGTCCGGTGAGGGCCGGCATCGCGGCGGCAGTGCCGAAGAGGGTGTGGCGAGCGGCCGTACGGCCGAGTCGTCCGGACGGCACGCCTCGCGCGGAGAGGGGCAGGCGCGAGAGGTCGTGGACGGCGCGTACACCGTGCGTTCCGGCGACAGTCTCTGGGGTATCGCCGACTCCCTTGAGCTCGACGGCGGGTGGCGCTCGCTCTACACCGGCAACAAGGAGGTCGTGGGTGCTGACCCGGACCACATCCTGCCCGGTCAGACGCTCACGGTCAGGGGCGAATCGGGCGAAAAGTAGGGCCAGTTCGCGTCATGGTTAGAGACCGTATGTCCGTTTTGGATCACGTGAGAGATAGGTCTCAGAAGCCGTGATCGTCTTTGAAAATCCGCGGCGCGCGTGTCTACGGTCATGACCGCTCGCCATCGCGGGCCCCGGCTGCCGCAACGCCGAATCCTGCCAGCGGCCGTCCGGGAACAGTCGTCGCGCAAGCGCCGAAGGCAGGAGCGGGGGACCCAAGGTAAGTGCCGCACCGGGCAGTTGAGCCGGAGCGGCTAGGGGTGGAGCCGAGTTCCGCGAGGAACCCGGCCGGGCAACTCAACCGGCCCGAACCCGACAGCTCACCTCGCAGGCGTCGGTGAGGGGATCAACCATGCTGTTTTCCGGCAAGGGCAAGCACCGCCGCCCGTCCAAGGCCACCCGTGTCATCGCCGTCGCCGGCGTCACCGGTGCCGCCGTCGCCGCCCCGCTGATGGCGGCCGGCAACGCCTCCGCCGCCACCGCCTCCGAGTGGGACGCCGTCGCCCAGTGCGAGTCCGGCGGCAACTGGTCCATCAACACCGGCAACGGTTACTACGGCGGTCTGCAGTTCTCCGCCTCCACCTGGGCCGGCTACGGCGGTACGCAGTACGCCTCCACCGCCGACCAGGCCAGCAAGGCGCAGCAGATCGAGATCGCCGAGAAGGTGCTCGCGGGCCAGGGCAAGGGTGCCTGGCCGGTCTGCGGCACCGGCCTGTCGGGCGCCGCGTACACCGGCGGCGGCTCCGGCGAGAGCCAGGACAGCGGCTCCTCCGAGAGCTCCGGCAGCTCCGAGGGTTCCGGCAGCTCCGAGAGCTCGCAGAGCCAGGGCGGCGGCTCCACGGCCGACCGTTCCACCGAGCAGAAGGCCTCCCGCTCCGACGAGCGCCCGGCCCCCGAGAAGAAGACCGTCACCACCCCGACCGGCAAGAAGGTCGAGAAGGGTGACGGCGAGTACAAGGTCGTCGAGGGCGACACCCTCAGCTCGATCGCCGAGGAGCACGACGTCAAGGGCGGCTGGGCGAAGGTGTTCGAGCTGAACGACGACATCGTCGACGACGCCGACCTCATCTACCCGGGCCAGCAGCTGCACCTCAAGTAGGCAGCGGCCCCCAGCTCCCGTCCCGGTGCGTGTTCCCCCGTACGCACCGGGACGGGTTTTTCACGCCCGGGCCCGGACGGGTTTCTGACGCCCCGGCCCGGACGGGCTTCACGCCCCGGCCCGCCCCGGTTTCCGGAAACGTCTTTGTTCCGTTCGGAAACAATTTACTCTCGGTTCTGTCCAGCGGGTGGGCGATCGGCTGGCCGATCGCCCGGAGCCGGTTAGGCTCGGTCCCGCAGAGCCGCTGCGGTCCTGTGGGCCCGCGCGTCACACCTAAGCGTCACATTGAAGAAGGAGATGCTCGTGCCGTCCATCGACGTCGTCGTAGCCCGGGAAATCCTGGACTCCCGAGGCAACCCCACGGTCGAGGTCGAGGTCGGCCTCGACGACGGCAGCACGGGTCGTGCCGCCGTTCCGTCCGGCGCCTCCACCGGCGCCTTCGAGGCCGTCGAACTCCGTGACGGCGATGCGGGCCGTTACCTGGGCAAGGGCGTGGAGAAGGCCGTCCTCGCCGTCATCGAGCAGATCGGCCCGGAGCTCGTCGGCTACGACGCCACCGAGCAGCGCCTGATCGACCAGGCCATGTCCGACCTGGACGCCACCGACAACAAGGGCTCGCTGGGCGCCAACGCCATCCTCGGCGTCTCGCTCGCCGTCGCCCACGCCGCCTCCGAGGCCAGCGACCTGCCGCTCTTCCGCTACCTGGGCGGCCCCAACGCGCACCTGCTGCCGGTGCCGATGATGAACATCCTGAACGGCGGGTCGCACGCCGACTCGAACGTGGACATCCAGGAGTTCATGATCGCCCCGATCGGCGCGGAGTCCTTCTCCGAGGCCCTGCGCTGGGGCGCCGAGGTCTACCACACCCTGAAGAAGGTCCTGAAGAGCAAGGGCCTGGCCACCGGCCTCGGAGACGAGGGCGGCTTCGCCCCGAACCTCGGCTCGAACCGCGAGGCCCTCGACCTCATCCTCGAGGCGATCAAGGAGGCCGGCTACACCCCCGGCGAGCAGATCGCCCTCGCGCTCGACGTCGCCGCGTCCGAGTTCTACAAGGACGGCGTCTACACCTTCGAGGGCAAGGACCGCTCGGCCGCCGAGATGACCGAGTACTACGCCGAGCTGGTCGAGGCGTACCCGCTGGTCTCCATCGAGGACCCGCTGTTCGAGGACGACTGGGCCGGCTGGAAGGTGCTCACCGGCAAGCTCGGCGACAAGGTCCAGATCGTCGGCGACGACCTGTTCGTCACCAACCCGGAGCGCCTGGCCCGCGGCATCGAGGAGGACGCCGCCAACGCCCTGCTCGTCAAGGTCAACCAGATCGGTTCGCTGACCGAGACCCTGGACGCCGTGGAGCTGGCCCAGCGCAACGGCTTCAAGTGCATGATGTCCCACCGCTCCGGCGAGACCGAGGACGTCACCATCGCCGACCTGGCCGTCGCCACCAACTGCGGCCAGATCAAGACCGGCGCCCCGGCCCGCTCCGAGCGCGTCGCCAAGTACAACCAGCTGCTGCGCATCGAGGAGATCCTCGACGACGCCGCGGTGTACGCCGGCCGCAGCGCGTTCCCGCGGTTTCGCTCTGCGAACCAGTAGGCACGGCAAGGGCTGAGCACCGCCCCTGTAGGGCAGCGTCGTACGTACGTCCCCGTACTCGGTCCCGTACCGTGTGCGGGGACGTACGCACGTGTGGACTTAAGGCGGGGACAGACATGGCGGTGAAGGACCGGGACCGTTTCTCCACCGCGACCAGGATCCGGATCATCGGGGAACAGACCGCGGCCCGGGTCTACCGCTCGCAGACCAAGCGCCAGGCCCGTCGTTCCCGGCTGACCGGCCGGGCCGCGCTGCTCGCGATGGTGCTCTGCTCGCTCGTCGTGGCACTCGCCTACCCGATACGGCAGTACGTCGCCCAGCGCGCCGAGATCGCCGACCTCCAGCGGGAGCGGCAGGAGACCCGGGACCGGGTCGAGGACCTGCGCGACCTCAAGGCGCGCTGGCAGGACGACGCCTACGCCGAGCAGCAGATCCGGCTGCGGCTGCACTATGTGATGCCGGGGGAGACGGGGTTCGTCGTCGTCGACCCGGACGCGGCCGAGCAGGCCCGCGCCGAGGCCGGCGCCGCCGACCGGCCCTGGTACCGGAACGTCTGGGACGGGGTCGACAAGGCCGACGCCGCCGCCCACCGGCAGTGACCGACCATGCCGGCAGTGACCGATCACGGCAGTGAACCGGCCCGGCCGGCGGTGAGCCGACCGTGCAGGCAGTGACTCAACAGGAAGACCAGCAGAAGACAGTCATGCAGACTCCCCCGCCGACCACCCCGCGTACCGAGCCCACCGACGCGGACGTCGAGGCCTTCAAGCAGCAGCTCGGACGACCCCCGCGCGGCCTGCGCGCCATCGCGCACCGCTGCCCGTGCGGGCAGCCGGACGTCGTGGAGACGGCCCCACGGCTGCCCGACGGCACTCCGTTCCCCACGCTGTACTACCTGACGTGCCCGAGGGCGGCCTCCGCGATCGGCACGCTGGAGGCGAACGGCGTGATGAAGGAGATGACCGAGCGGCTGGCCACCGACCCGGAACTGGCCGCCGCCTACCGCGCGGCGCACGAGGACTACATCCGGCGCCGCGACGAGATCGAGGAGCTGACCGGCTTCCCGAGCGCGGGCGGCATGCCGGACCGGGTGAAGTGCCTGCACGTGCTGGTCGGCCACTCGCTGGCGGCCGGACCCGGCGTCAACCCGCTGGGCGACGAGGCGATCGCGATGCTGCCCGAGTGGTGGCGCAAGGGGCCGTGCGTGACGGTCTCCGAGACCTGTGGGGAGGACGGCAAGTGACCCGTGTCGCCGCCATCGACTGCGGTACGAACTCCATCCGGCTCCTGGTCGCCGACGTGGACCCGGAGACGGGCGAGCTGACGGACCTGGACCGCCGCATGACCATCGTGCGGCTCGGCCAGGGCGTCGACCGCACCGGGCGACTGGCGCCCGAGGCGCTGGAGCGGACCTTCGCCGCCTGCCGGGAGTACGCCGGGGTGATCAAGGAGCACGGCGCCGAGCGGCTGCGCTTCGTGGCGACCTCCGCCTCCCGGGACGCGGAGAACCGGGACGTGTTCGTGCGCGGGGTGCTGGACATCCTCGGCGTCGAGCCGGAGGTCATCACCGGCGACCAGGAGGCCGAGTTCTCCTTCACCGGCGCCACGCGGGAACTGAGCGGGCGGGACCACCTCGACAAGCCCTACCTGGTCGTCGACATCGGCGGCGGCTCGACGGAGTTCGTCGTCGGCGAGGACCACGTGCGCGCCGCCCGCTCCGTGGACGTCGGCTGCGTCCGGATGACCGAGCGGCACCTGGTGCGCGACGGCGCCGTGACCGACCCGCCCACCGCCGGGCAGGTCGCGGCGATGCGGGCCGACATCGAGGCCGCCCTGGACCTGGCCGAGCGGACGGTGCCCCTGCGCGAGGCCCGCACGCTGGTGGGGCTGGCCGGCTCGGTCACGACCGTCTCCGCGATCGCCCAGGAGCTGCCGGAGTACGACTCGGCCGCCATCCACCACTCCCGCGTCTCCCGCGACCGGGTCCGTGAGATCACCGACTGGCTGCTGCGCTCCACCCACGCCGAGCGCGCGGCGGTTCCCTCCATGCACCCGGGCCGCGTCGACGTGATCGGAGCGGGAGCGCTCGTCCTGCTCTCGATCATGGAGCGGACGGGCGCGGAGGAGGTCGTGGTGAGCGAGCACGACATCCTCGACGGCATCGCGTGGTCGTTGGCGTAGGGGTCCTCGCGGTCGTGGTCTGAGCAGGACGGACGAGCGGGACGGACGACGATTGAGCGGGTGCCGGGGGCCCTTCGGGGCCCCTCGGTGACATCCTGTCGGGAAACTTCGTGAAGTTCTTCACAAGGAATTGGGCCCAGTCGGACGACGAAAGCGCGTCGGTTGACCCTTTTGGGGGTTCAACTGCCCTTTGAACGTGTTCAGGACGGTGTCCGGAGAGTCTCCTGGGCAGACGCTCCAGGAGGGTGGCCCAACGCCCGTAAAGGTGCGGAGGGGCAGCTCACGCGGCATTGACAACGGGGTGCGCCACGCACCGGTTCCTTGCTCCATCATGATCTCCGTCACGTGGGCGGCGGATGGTAGCACAGCCACCGCCGAAGCTTGTGAAGGGGCGCACGAACCACCCCCCTCAACCGGGTGGATACTCGATGGCATGAGCACCACGGAGCGTCCCAGGATCCTCGTAGTAGGCGGTGGGTACGTAGGCCTGTACGCAGCTCGACGCATCCAGAAGAAGATGCGTTACGGCGAGGCGACCGTCACCGTCGTCGACCCGCGGTCGTACATGACCTACCAGCCCTTCCTCCCCGAAGCCGCCGCCGGCAGCATCTCCCCGCGGCACGTCGTCGTCCCCCTGCGGCGCGTGCTTCCGAAGGCGGAGGTCCTCACCGGCCGGGTCAGCACCATCGACCAGGACCGCAAGGTCGCCACGATCGCCCCCCTCGTGGGCGAGGCGTACGAGCTGCCGTTCGACTACCTGGTCATCGCCATGGGCGCGGTCTCCCGCACCTTCCCGATCCCCGGCCTCGCCGAGCAGGGCATCGGCATGAAGGGCATCGAGGAGTCCATCGGCCTGCGCAACCACGTCCTGGAGCAGCTGGACAAGGCCGACTCCACCACCGACGAGGAGATCCGCCGCAAGGCGCTCACCTTCGTTTTCATCGGCGGCGGTTTCGCCGGCGCGGAGACCATCGGTGAGGTCGAGGACATGGCCCGGGACGCGGCCAAGTACTACAACAACGTCTCCCGCGAGGACATGCGCTTCGTCCTCGTGGACGCCGCCGACAAGATCCTCCCCGAGGTCGGTCCCAAGCTCGGCCAGTACGGCAAGGAGCACCTCGAGGGCCGCGGCGTCGAGGTCTACCTGTCCACCTCCATGGACTCCTGCGTCGACGGCCACGTGGTGCTGAAGAACGGCCTGGAGGTCGACTCCAACACCATCGTGTGGACGGCCGGCGTCAAGCCCAACCCGGCGCTGGCCCGCTTCGGCCTGCCGCTGGGCCCCCGCGGTCACGTCGACTGCGCGCCGACCCTCCAGGTCCAGGGAACCGACTACATCTGGGCCGCGGGCGACAACGCCCAGGTGCCGGACCTGGTCGGCCGCAAGGCCGGCAACGAGAACGCCTGGTGCCCGCCGAACGCCCAGCACGCGCTGCGTCAGGCCAAGGTCCTCGGCGACAACGTGATCTCCGGTATGCGGGGCTTCCCGCAGAAGGAGTACAGCCACGCCAACAAGGGCGCGGTGGCGGGCCTCGGCCTGCACAAGGGCGTCGCGATGATCGTCATGGGCAAGATGAAGATCAAGCTCAAGGGGCGTCTCGCCTGGTACATGCACCGCGGATACCACGGTCTCGCGATGCCGACCTGGAACCGGAAGATCCGCGTCTTCGCGGACTGGACGCTCGGCATGTTCCTCAAGCGCGAGGTCGTCTCCCTCGGCGCGATGGAGACCCCGCGCGAGGAGTTCTACGAGGCCGCCAAGCCGGCGCCGGCCGCGCCGAAGGCCGCCGACAAGAGCGAGAAGGCCGCGAGGTCGGAGAAGACCGAGGAGAAGGCCAAGGCCTCCTGACCTCCGGTCATCTCCCGCAGTAGTTCCCCGAAGGGGCCGTCCGCCATCCGTGGTGCGGACGGCCCCTTCGCGTTGCGCCGACGGGGCGAAAAACCTCGTGGCGTGTACAGGTATTTTGCTCAGTCGTCACGCGCGCCGGGGACTGTGCGGCGGGCTCCCAGGTGTTTACGTGGTGTCGGACATTCCTGTCGGACATTCATGTGGGACATCCGGGCTCGCTCGTCACGGAGGTACGCCATGGCTGACGCCGCGCTGCGGCTGCAGAACCTCTTCGAACAGTTGCTGGGAACACCACTCCCGGTGCGCATCCGCGCCTGGGACGGTTCACAGGCGGGCCCGCCGGGCGCGCCGACACTCGTCGTCCGCAACCGCAGGGCCCTGCGGCGCCTGCTGTTCAAGCCGGGCGAACTCGGTCTGGCCCGTGCCTGGGTGGCCGGGGACCTCGACGTGGACGGCGACCTCTACACCGCCCTCGGTCTGCTCGCCGGTCTCCTCTGGGAGCGCGGCGAGGACGCCCGCGGCCTCGCCGAGGCGCTCCGCGACCCCGAGGTCCGGTCCGCCGTGCGCGGTCTGGTCCGGCTGGCCGGGCCGCCGCTGCCGCCCGCCCCGCCGCCGGAGGAGGTCCGCCGGGCCCGCCGCCACCTGCACACCAAGCGCAGCGACCGACGGGCCATCAGCCACCACTACGACGTCGGCAACGACTTCTACGAGCTCGTCCTCGGCCCGTCCATGGTGTACTCCTGCGCCTACTGGCCGGTCCCGCCGTCCGAGGGCGGCACCCTGGAGGACGCCCAGCGCGACAAGCTCGAACTGGTCAGCCGCAAGCTGGGACTGAGCCCCGGTCAGCGCCTCCTCGACGTCGGCTGCGGCTGGGGCTCCCTGGCGATCCACGCGGCCCGTGAGCACGGGGTGAGCGTCGTCGGCGTCACGCTGTCCCAGGAGCAGGCCGCGTTCGCCCGCAAGCGCGTCGCCGACGAGGGACTCACCGACCGGGTGGAGATCCGCGTCCAGGACTACCGGGACGTCGCCGACGGACCGTACGACGCCGTCTCGTCCATCGGTATGGCCGAGCACGTCGGCGCCGAGCGGTACCTGGAGTACGCCGTCGACCTGTTCAGGCTCCTCAAGCCCGGCGGACGGCTGCTGAACCACCAGATCGCCCGCCGCCCCCGACGGGACGAGTCCGCCTACAGCGTGGACGAGTTCATCGACGCCTACGTCTTCCCCGACGGCGAACTCGCCCCGGTCGGCAGTACCGTCACCCAGCTGGAGCGCGCCGGGTTCGAGGTGCGCGACGTCGAGTCGATCCGCGAGCACTACGCGCTCACCCTGCGCCGCTGGGTCGCCAACCTGGAGTCCGGCTGGGCGGCGGCCACCCGCCTCGTCAGCCCCGGCCGGGCCCGCGTCTGGCAGCTGTACATGGCCGCCTCCGCACTCGCCTTCGAGCGCAACCGCATCGGCGTCAACCAGGTCCTCGCCGTGCGGACCCCCGAGCCGGGCGGCTCCGGGATGCCGCTGCGCGCCCGCACCTGGAACTGACCCCCGCGCGCACCGCGAAGGGCCCCGCTCCTGACGGAACGGGGCCCTGTCCACACGTACCGCCTACTCGGCCTTGATGGCGTCGAGCATGTTCAGACGCGCCGCCCGGCGGGCCGGCCACAGCGCCGCCAGGACGCCCACGACGGCGGCCAGCAGGAGGAAGACCCCCATCCGGGCCCAGGGCAGGACCAGCTCGTACGTCGGCATCGTCGAGCCCATCAGCTGTCCGGCGGCCCAGCCGAAGAACACGCCGAGGCCGATGCCGAGCACACCGCCGAAGAGGGAGATCACCAGGGACTCCAGGCGGACCATCCGCTTGATGCCCTTGCGGTCCAGGCCGATCGCCCGCAGCATCCCGATCTCCTGCGAGCGCTCGAAGACCGACATGGCCAGGGTGTTGATGACGCCGAGGACGGCCACGATCACCGCCATGGCCAGCAGACCGTAGAGCATGTTCAGCATCAGCGTGAACATCTTCGCGATCTCGTTGGAGATGTCCTGCTTGTCCTGGATCTTGATCGCCGGGTTGGTATCCAGCGCCTTCACCAGGCTGTCCTTGGAGGCGGAGGAGGCCCCGTCGGACATCTTCACCATGACCTGCATGTCGACCGGGTCCGACTGGTGCGGGGTGACGCCCGCGAGGTCGACCATGATGCCGCGGATCATGTCGTTGCCCTCGTAGACACCGGCGACCTCCAGCCGCTGCTTCTCGCCGTCCTCGTAGGCGACGGTGAAGGCGGAGCCGGCCTTCCAGCCGTGGTCCTTCGCGGTGTCGGCGTCCACGACGACGTTCGTGCCGCCGATCTCGAAGGCGCCCTGCTCGACCTCCAGGTCGGTCAGCTCGCCGATCGTGGAGCCGTTGACGCCGGTGAGGTACTCGGTCTCCCCGTCGATACGGGACTCCGCGTTGCGCAGCGGGCTGATGGCGGTGATGCCGTCGGCCCCGCCGAGCTTCTCTGCGACGTCCGGGCTGAGGGGGCTGCCGTTGGCCATGGAGACCACGTAGTCGGCCTCGATCGACGCCGACGCCATCTTGTCGATCGACTTCTGCAGGCTGCCGGCCATCACCGTCATGCCGGTGATCAGGGTGAGGCCGATCATCAGCGCGGAGGCGGTGGCGGCGGTGCGGCGCGGGTTGCGCACCGAGTTCTGCCGGGCGAGCTTGCCCGCGACGCCGAAGACGCGCAGCACCGGTGCCGCGGCGGCGATCAGCGGGCGGGAGAGCAGCGGCGTCAGGATGAACACGCCGATGATCAGCAGCACCGCGCCCATGCCCATCGGGGCCTGCCCGTCCGAGCCCTCCATCGTCGTCGCCGCGAGGACGACCGCGACGCCGGCGGCCGAGACCAGCGCGCCCAGCGTGTTGCGCAGCACCAGCGACTTCGTCGTGGCCGTGGCGTGCACGCTGCTCATCGCCGCGACCGGCGGGATCTTCGCGGCCCGGCGGCCGGGCAGCCACGCCGCCAGCATGGTGACCAGCACGCCGACCGCGAGGGCCGCGACGATCGTGCCCGGGGAGACCACCAGCGGCCCGTCGGGCACGACCTCGCCCAGCGAGCCCATCAGGGAGCGCATCCCGGCACCGATGCCGACGCCCGCGAGCAGGCCGGTCACGGCGGCGACGACACCGACGACGAACGCCTCGATCAGCACCGACCGCGTCACCTGCCGGCGGGAGGCGCCGACCGCACGCATCAGGGCGAGTTCCTTGGTGCGCTGGGCGACCAGCATCGTGAAGGTGTTGGCGATGATGAACGTGCCGACGAACAGCGCGATGCCGGCGAAGACCAGCAGACCCTGCTTCATGCCGCTCATCGACGAGGCGATCATCTCCGCCTGGTCGTCGGCCAGCTCCTCGGCGGTGGTGGTCTCGACGAGGTCCTTCGGCAGCGCCTTGTCCAGTTCCGCCTTCAGCGCGGCCTGGGTGACACCGGCCTTCGCCTTGACGTCGATCTCGTAGTACGTGCCCGCCTTGCCGAACAGCTTCTGCGCGGTCGCCGTGTCGAACAGGGTGAGGCTGCCGCCGGCCGCGACGCCGCCGTCGTCGGTGGTGAAGACGCCGACGACCTTGGGGGTGAGGACCGGGCCGTCGACGGACATCCGCACGGTGTCGCCGACGCCGTAACCGGACCGCTCGGCGGTCTTGGAGTCGATGAGGATCTCGCCCTCACCCTTCGGGGCGCGCCCGTCGGTCAGCGGGTACCGGGGGTCCTTCGCGCCCCAGTAGTTGCCGCCCCGCGTGCTCCAGCCGTCGCCTATCAGGTCGCCGTCCTTGTCGGCGACGGCGGTGAAGCCGGAGACCACACCGATGGCGGAGGCCGCGCCGGGAACCTTCGCGCTGTCGTCGAGGAGCGCCTCGGTCAGCTCGGGGACCTCGCCGACCTTGTCGCCCTCGGCCTCCTGGTACTCGGTCGTGACGGCGACGTCGACGTGGTCGAAGCCCTTGGCGGAGCTGTTCTGCAGGGCGTCGGAGATGGTGTTGGTGAAGACCAGGGTGCCCGACACGAACGCCACGCCGAGCATCACGGCGAGCACGGTCATCAACAACCTGGCCTTGTGCGCGAACACGTTGCGCAAGGCGGTACGGAACATGGGTCTTCTCTGTCCAGACGTACGGGGGAGAGGCGGGCGGGACGTCAGCTGGTGCGGCCCTTGGCGTCGAACTGCTTCATGCGGTCCAGCACCGAGTCGGCCGTCGGCCCGTACACCTCGTCGACGATGCGTCCGTCCGCGAGGAAGACCACCCGGTCCGCGTAGGCGGCGGCCACCGGGTCGTGGGTCACCATCACCACGGTCTGCCCCAGCTCCCGCACCGAGTTGCGCAGGAAGCCCAGCACCTCGGCACCCGAGCGGGAGTCGAGGTTTCCGGTCGGCTCGTCACCGAAGATGATCTCCGGCCGGGAGGCCAGCGCCCGGGCCACGGCCACGCGCTGCTGCTGGCCGCCGGAGAGCTGGGAGGGACGGTGGCCCAGCCGGTCGGACAGACCGATCATCCGGATCACGGAGTCCAGCCACTGCTTGTCCGGCTTGCGCCCCGCGATGTCCATCGGGAGGGTGATGTTCTCCAGCGCGGTCAGCGTCGGCAGCAGGTTGAACGCCTGGAAGATGAACCCGATCTTGTCCCGGCGCAGCTTGGTCAGCTGCTTGTCCTTCAGGGAGCCCAGTTCCGTCTCGCCGATGCGCACCGAGCCGGAGGAGAAGCTGTCCAGCCCGGCGACGCAGTGCATCAGCGTGGACTTGCCGGAGCCGGAGGGGCCCATGATCGCGGTGAACTCGGCCTGCCGGAAGTCGACGGAGACCCGGTCCAGCGCGACCACCTGGGTCTCGCCCTGGCCGTAGATCTTGGAAAGCTCCGTGGCGCGTGCGGCCACGGTGGTGGACCGGTCGGCGATGGGTGCGGTGGTCACGGGAAGGGCGCTCCTGTCGGTACGGCGTGTGCTCGGGGACGTTCTCCATCCTTCCGGCCGCGGAGCGCCGTGTAGTCAGCCGCTGTTCCGGTTCTGGGGGGCGACTTCGGTCGGACCACGCGGGCCGGCGTCATACCTGGGGATGACAGGCGCCCCTGACAGGCTCCACCGCGGCGCCCCCGGGCGATAACAGGGCGGGCGCCCTTGTAGAGACGGTGAAATTCCGTCATTCCGCATACAAGGCCGGCCACCGCGCGCAAGGGTGTTGGCAAGTGCGGATGACCCGCCCCCCGAGCTGATGCTCCCTCAGGCGCCAATAAAATAAGACAACATCGCTCCGCCCGCCCGCTGTTCGAGGGACCCGTCCCGATAGGCTCGGGGCGCTCAACGCGGAGCCCATGGCCTGCCCGGATGGTGGAATGCAGACACGGCGAGCTTAAACCTCGCTGCCCCTTCGCGGGCGTGCCGGTTCAAGTCCGGCTCCGGGCACCACCGCTGTCACCCTGCGTGACCAGTGACAACGGTCCTGCGGGGCCGTCTCTCTCTTTCCGTGTGGTGCACCGTGAGTGCACGGGCGGCTACTTCGTCGGCAAGAGCTCAGAGTTCGCCGTCAAGGGACAGCGCGCTGATCATGACCGTCTGCTGTACGACTACTGCGACACCGAGGCGCGGTCGGCTCGTGTGCGGCGCCCGGCCGTCCTCCACTGCCTAGGACGACCGGGCAGCTCGGTCAGCGCTTCGTTTCACCGAGGGCGGCGCGGAGCCAGTCGAGCGAACCGGTCTCCAGGACAGCGTCCGCGAGGGCCTGGCCGCTCCTGGTGACGATCCGGCCGCGACTGTTGTCGATCCACCGCTGAGCGTTCTCGTATCCCTGGGCTCGGTATTCGATGCCCTGGATCATGCACTCCAGCTTGTCGGCGTCCCGCGCGCACACCGCCTCGGGGGACTCCCGTGCCTCGTACTCGCCGATCAGGTCGGTCACGGCCTGCGCCAAGGCCTCGGGCATGCCGGTGACCTGATCGGCGGCGATCGCGCGCGCGTCGGCTTCACCGTCGGTGTACTTCTTGCCGAGGTGGTTGACGTCCCCGGTCCGGGTCTCACCGGTGTCGTGCCAGACGGCGAGGAACGCGGCCCGCGCCGGGTCGGCGCCCTCCAGCTTCGCGATGATCGACGCGATCAGACTGGTGCGCCACGAGTGCTCGGCCACCGACTCAGGGTCCCGGACGCCCGCCATCCACCATCCGGTGCGCTTGGTCTGCTTGAGCGTCCCCGCCTCGTACAGGAAGTTCGCCACCGCGGAAAGGTCGTCTGACACTTCGGGCTCCTCTCACGCCTCGGCGAGGCGGATTGCATAGTGGATGCTCTCCAGCTCCCGTCTGCCACGTGGCGAGAGCTCCCGGCTATCCAACATGATCGGTAGCCGGTCGCGCAGGGCGCGGGAGGCAGCTCCTGAGCGCAGGAGGTTGGGCCGGAGCTGGAGCAGGGACCACACGGTGTGGATGTTGAGGTCCACGTATCCGTGCTCGGGGGCCACGCCCTGGACGAGATGGTCGAGGAGCCGGTCTCCGGGCCAGGGCCGTGGCGTGCGGTCGGCGATGAAATCGTCGGACAGTTCTACGTGCTGCATCTCGCCGACCCAGTACGCCCAGTAGTTGAGGTTGGCGGTCTCGCCTGCGTCGTTGTCACGGAGGGCCGTGTCGATCCAGTGGTCCATGCGGTCGCGGTCGCCCTGGCGGGCGGCGACGGCCGCCACCGAACGACCGTTGAGCCAGCCCGTCAGCCAGTCGTCGGGGCGCTCGGTCCTCTGCTGGTGGGCAAGCCAGTCGGCGGTGTCCGTGGCGGTGTCGTACCCCGACAGGTAGAGGGCCTGACGGCGCAGCAGGAACCGGCCGGGGCCGCGGGCCTGCTCGGCGGTGGTCCGCATATGCGTGAAGAAGCGCCGGCGCTCCTCCAGGGAGAGCTGCGGCCCGGGCGGCGCCGGTCCGCGCCGGGGCCGGGCAGGGGCGGGCAGGGTCCGCACCGGCTCCGGGGGTACACCGTTGAGGGGCCACGCCAGCACGGCGCCCAGCTCGCGCTGCATCACCATCACCGCGAGAGGGCTCTCCTCGACGGGGACCTCCTCGTCGAGGACGGTTGTGAGGAGCACGTCTGCCTCGAGGGCCCTCCCCCACGCCTGGAGCAGCGCGGCCGAGACGCCCATCAACATCAGTTTGTGCCGGTACGTGAGCATCTGCCCGTACGGTACGGCGGTCAGCGGTCGGCGAGCTGTCTCCCACCCCGCGACGGTGTCCAGGCTCACGCCCAGGTGCTCGGCCGCCTCCTCCTGCGTGTAACCCTGCTGCTCCCTTATGACGCGCAGGACGTAACCGGAGATGAGGCCGGCGCGGGGACGCGGAGGCGTACCCGTACTGGCGGTCAGGGTTCGGTCCGGGCGAGGCCGCATGGGGTGTCCATCCTGACGGCTAGAGCTCAAGCCACCTGTACTCGCAGTCAGTTCCAGCCCCCACCTGCGGTTTCTAGTGTCGAGGCCATCACGGAATCGAGCGTAGAGGGGGGCAGCCAGACATGGGACCCGTTCGGCAAGTCGACGGATCGAAGGTCGCAGTCGTGACCACCGCGGGTGCGCTGGTGCAGGCCCGGGACAGGGCCGTCTCGAACTGGCTGCTCGCCGCTGCGGACAACCGCGACCGGGCCCAGAGGGAATGGAACGACCGAGGAGTGGCGCTGCTGCGCTGCGGCGGAGCGTTCACCGCCATCCGCGTCCCCGCCTCCCTGATCACCGCCGCTGCCGGCAGCGAGGAGCGTGTCAGGGTGAGTGCCTACCTGAGCGCGGCGCTCCACCGAGGGCCGGTCTTCGTCGACCAGACCGCAGGTTGGTACTACTGCCTCGTCCCCTCGAAAGCCTGCGACTCCTGGCGAGAGCCCGAGACCGAGTGCTTCGGCGATGACCACTACCTCGGCGTGCCCTGCCCTGGAATCGACTTCCGGCACCCCCGGGCGCGCTCCTGCTGGGTGGTCCCGATGGACGGACCCGCCGATCTGTGCAACCCCGACGCAATCAGCCAACTCGTGCACGTGACGAGGAAGAAGACGGCCGAAGCAGGTGCGCGGTGAGGCCCGCGGAGCCGACGGCGGACCCTCGGCAGGACTGGACTGAGGCGCTGAGCATCACTTCCTGCCTGCCGTTGCGCGTACCGGGCCGCGAGCAGGTCGACCAGCTGACCGCCCGCCTGCGCCAGCATGTCGGGCACCTGGCGCCGAAGGTGGACGAGGCGATCAACGACGAGTGCCACGATACTGCCGACCGAGAGACGGCCCGCTGGCTCCTCGGCCGCGTCGACCACACCCTGCGCCAAGGGCCCGGCCCGGACAACCGCACGGCCGCTGTCCACCTCGAAGACCTCGCCCTGAACTGCCGTGCCCTGGCCGCGATCTGCTCACACGAGGAAGAGACCGGGCAGCTCGTTGCCATCGGTCTCCCGTCCACACCGTCCTGACAGTCGGCTTTCCGCTCCTGGCCGTGCTGCCCGGTGCGTACGGCAGGGAGCGGCACCAACCCATCCGAGGAGTCTTCGTGCACTCTTTGATCGCCAGCCCGTTCCTGGAACAGCACACGCTCGTGCGGCCAGGCAGCCGTGGCGGGGCCCTCTTGCCAGAGGCCCGGTACGAGGAATTGCGCGCCCATGACCCCGCCAAACCTGCCCCGGCCTGGCTCGTCGACGCGGTCCGTGGACAGTGGCCCGACCTCGACGTGACCGGCCGGCCGACCGGGGAGTACCTCCTCGTCCGTCAGCCGTCCTCCTGGGGCTATGGCAAGGCGTCCTGGGAGGTCAACCTCGGCTGCAACTACGACTGCAAGCACTGCTACCTGGGGCTGAAAACGCAGTCCGGGATGCCGTGGGAGGACAAGCGGCGCTGCCTGGACGTCATGGCCGAGGCCGGCGTGCTCTTTCTCCAGGTCACCGGTGGCGAGCCCACCATCGACAAGGACTTCATGCGGTCCTACCGGCACGCGTTCGAGCTGGGCATGATGGTCACGGTTTCGACCAATGGGTCGCTGCTGTGGCGGGAGAACCTGCTGCGCCTCTTCCGGGAGTGCCCGCCCTACCGCGTCACCGTCTCCATGTACGGAGCGGCCAAGGCCAGTTACGACGCGCTGACGCAGCGCCCGGGTGCCTGGGACCAGTTCGTGCAGGGCATGAACGCCGCCCGCCACGCCCGGCTGCCGCTGCGCATGAGCATCGTCGTCACCGAGGACAACGGCCACGAGGAACAGAACATGGTCGACCTGTGTCAGCGGTGGGGCGTCGAGTACGAGGTCTTCACCAACATGACGCCCACCATTTACGGCGGGGGCGAGGTGCTGACCGCGCAGTCCAAGGAGCACCTGCGCGTCCGTAAGCAGTTCACCGGCTGCAACGCCGGCCACACCTTCTTTCACATGGACCCCCACGGCCTGGTGTCCATCTGCAAGATCGGCCGCGACGACCAGATCAGCCTGCCCCACGAGGGGATCGAGGGCCTGGCCCGCCTGGGCGCGATCGCGGACCGCCTGATGCTTCGCACTGGAGGCTGCTCGGGATGCAGCCTGGCCGGCTCCTGCCGGGTGTGCAGGCCCCTGGCCAAGCACTACCAGGAGGCGAAGGCCCCGCTGGCGGCGTACTGCCAGCACGGAGATAAGAAAGCAGGGTGAACAGATGACCGCTGTAACCGTCGAAATCTCACCGCGGCGTCCGCTGCCGGACGAAGGACCGACCCAGACCGGCCAGCCGTACCTGACGCGTCCCGTCCTGGTGCCGGTGGAGCCCGTGACCCGGATCACCGCCGTGAGCGACATGGACACCGTCATGGACAGCGCCAAGTGCTCGTGCGCCGCCGGTGACGACAACCCGCACTAGCCGTCCCCTGACCGGCGGGTGACGCCGCAGGCTCCGGGCCAGTTCGCGCCGGGGCCTGCGGCGTGTGCGCGGCGTGGGTAGCGTGCGGTCATGCGCTTTCACTGGGGCTGGATCGAGCCCGTGATGCCCGTGCCGTATGTGCCCACCCTCGGGCCCGCGCGCTGGGGAGACCCGCTCCACGAACTCCTGGAGGCTGTGGTGGACAGCGCCGGTACCGGCCGCTTCCTCCCGCACGACAAAGACCGCCGCTGGGCCGAGACCAAGACCGAACGGGTCTTGGTCGACGCGATCGAGCACGACCAGGCGCAGACCTTCGTCCCGACCCTCGCCGAGCGCGGCCGGGGCGTCGTCAAGGTCCACGTCTACGGGGCAGCGCCGGACAGCCTGTCGGCCGGCGCCGACCTGGCCCGGAAACTGGCCCCCGCCCACGGCGCGGCCAAGGCCCGGATCGTGTGGTTCCTGGGCGCCGACCAGCCCGACGCGTCCGCCCAGGGGACGCGCGTCCAGCTCAAGGACCTCACCGCCGGGCCCGGGGATGCGCCAGGTGTGCCGATCCAGGAGTACAAGGAGCTGCCCGAGGACGCCGGGTTCCAGGCGTTCGCCACGGCGATGGCCGAGGACGGGTTCGCGTTCCTGTACGGACAGATGCAGGCCGGGACGGTCGGCCCCGTCCTGACTGTGCTCCACGACGGGCTGGTCGCCGGCGCCATCGGTCCGATGGAGACCATGAACGACGCCCGGGGGTACGTGCGACTACTGCCTCAGTACTTTGGCGTCCTGCCCCAGCACCGCGGCCGCGGCTACGGGCGGGCCCTGTGGCGCGCAGCAATGCATTGGGGGCACCAGCACGGGGCTGCCTACCAGCTCCTGCAGACCGAGGTCGGGGGCACCTCGGACCGGCTCTGCCGGGCCGAGGGCCTGGCATCGCTGGGGTTCGTCAACCAGGCCGACGTGTGAGCCGGCGCGGCGCCTTTCAGGCCGTGCCCGGTACTCCGTAGCTACTGACTCCGTCCAGGAGGAACTGACCATGACCAACCACGCCGTACGTCTGGAGAGCGCCGGCGCGGCCGTGACCGTCGTCTCCGCCGAGCAGGCCGTCACCGACTGGTCCGCCCGCTACTTCGGAACCTGGTGGAAGGCCGCCGAGGCCGACCCCGCGAGCGTCAGCGCCGGGGCCCTGGTCACCGCCCGCGTGGACACCCGCGAGTACGACGACATCGCCTCGGCCGTGACGTAGTCCCCGCACACGAGCACCACCTACGCGCGGGCCCAACTGCTCCTTGCGGCGGACGCGTCCGGGGGAGTGATCCGGGCCGTGTCGCCGGAGGGCGCGCTCGCCTACCGGTCGGAGCCGGGGGTGCCGCGGCTGGACGTCGTCGGCTGCCGCACCGAGGACGTCGCCACGGCGACCGCCCGCCTGGCACGGGAGGTGGTGCGGGGCGCTGCTGCGGGACGGCTGGGCCGTGCTGCACGCCTCGGCCGTCGTCCAGGACGGGCGCACGGTCCTGACCTTCGGCGGCAAGGGCGCGGGCAAGACGACGACCGCTCTCGCCCTGGCCTCCCGTCACGGCTACGGCCTGCTCGCCAACGACCGCGTCTTCGTCCGGCCGGGCGAGCGGGGCGGCGTGGACGTCCTGCCCTGGCCCTCGGCGGCGGCCGTCGGCCTCGGCCTGCTGGAGGCGCTGGGCTGGTTCGAGACCGCCCGGGAGCGTCTGGAGGCAGGCGAGGCGCTGCACCCGACACAGGACAAGCGGGTCACGGAGGCTCTGCTGGCCGGGGACCGCACGCCGTTGTGGGAGCGCGGCAAGGAATTGAAGACGCAGGTGTTCCCGGACCAGTTCACCGGTTGGTTCGGCGTCCCCCTGGCGACCGAGGGCGAGGCAGCGGCGCTGGTGTTCCCCAGGATCGAGGCCGGGGCGGCCCCGGCCGTCGAGGAGACCGGTCGCGTGCTGGGCGGGGCGGACTTCATGAGCGGCGCGACGGAGGACCGCTACCCGGACGTGTTCGCGCTCCTCGGGGTCGACGACGGCGGCCCCGCGGCCGCCCGCGAGAACGTCGCCCAGCGCGTGGTGGAGCTGCCACACCACTCGGTCGTCCTCGGGCACGACGTGGCCGCGAACGCCGACTTCCTGGCCAAGGTCACCGGGCTCACGACGTAGCCGGCTCCCGCCTCGTCAGGCTCTGGCGCGGTGGCGGCGGGGCCTGACGCGTGGGCAGGCCGGACAGCCAGCATGGTGGCCATCACCGTTCCTATTCAGTGTGCAGGAGTGAGTGCTGGACCCATTCCTGCCTACTGCGGACATCCCGAACGGTTTTGGGTGTCCTGGTCGCCCGCTTTCTCGCTGCGTCCGGTGGCACGGATCGTGTCCGTGGTCCGGGGATACGGGGGCGGGGTCCCTCACGCCCAGAGGCCTCCGGTGGGGCCTGGACGGTCCGATGCCCGCATCCATCACTCTGGTGGGTGCGGGGCGGTGCCGTCCGACGCCGGACCGGATAGCCCTGGGCGCGTCGCCCGATCGCGATGCTCGCGGCATCGTGACGGGTTGTCCTGCGGGTGGTGCTGGTGAGGGGTTTCTGCCAGTGCTGGGCGCCCCATCGGGAGGTGTAGGCGGGATCGACGGCGATGACCGTGATCCCGGTCTGGTCGGCCATGGAGGTCAGGCGGGCGCGGAGCCGGCCGGTGGGCATGCCGGAGATCAGCTGTCTGAACCGTTTCCTGCCGCCGTGTTTCTCGCGGGTTGTCTCGGCGGTGAAGTCGAGGTCTTCGACGGCGATGGCCTTGACCCCGCAGGTCCGGGCCCAGTGCAGGAGCCGGGTCAGGGCGTGGCGGACCTGTGCGTCCCGGTGCTGTGCGGTGCCGGTGAGGTCGTAGGTGAAGCGGCGGGGGTTGCCTACCGGGTTGCCGTGGGTGTCCAGGCGCCAGGCGGCGAGGTGGCCGGCGTTCATGTCGACCCCGATCACCCCGTCGGCCAGTGCCGTGGCCAGGGGTGTGCGGGTGACGGGTTTCTGCCAGGACGCCGTCACATACCAGCGGTCGCGGACCGCGTCGTGGTGGATGCGGTAGGCGACGGCCCTGTTCGCCGAGACCCGGTCGGCCCATTCCTGCCCTCGGTGCGCGAACCGGATGCGGCCGGTGAGGACGTACCGGCCGTGCGGGGCGTTGGCCCACTCCTTGAGCGGGGCGGGCAGCTTGACACTGACCTCACCATCCGGGCTGATGCGCAGGGTCTCGTTCCCGAACCGTTTCCCGCTCTCCCCGTCCGCCTGTAGGAACCACCGCGCCACTTCCCAGCGTGCACGCCACTGGGAGGCGGACAGTTGCGCGGCGGGCAGATGATGCCGGGTGCGGGCCAGGCTCTTGCCGCCCCGGACGACGTGTACGGTCCCGGCCGCCCAGTCGGCGCGTGCCCGCTCCAGCCGGTCCTCCAGAACGCGCAGGCGGCGGGCCTTGGCATGCCACTCCCGCCGACTGCGGTAACCACCCGGAGCCTTCTTCGAACCCTTCTGCCCGACCGGCAGCGACAACCGGCCCCGAAGCGTCCGTACCCCCGCCTCAAGGGACTGGATGTGGGTGCGGGCGCAGCGGCGGGCCAAGGCCCACTGATCGTGTGTGGCCTTCGTGATCGCACCCGCCCATCGAGCCGACGACTGCGGTGTCAGTTCCCGCTTGCGCACTGCCCAGGCCCCGGCATTGTGGTCCAGGCCATCCCGGCAGCGTGCCTTCAGATCACGGGAGGCCAGGGTGCCCAGATGCGCGCCCACCCGCCGCAGCACCTCCAGGTCCACCGCGGTGAGCTGCTTGAGCCGGGTGCAGACCGCCACACCCGACGGGCCTAGCGTGACGAACGGCGCCGCAAGCTTCCGTAGACCACCCACCATGCACCCCCCGCCAAGCTCTGAAAACCCGCTCACCACACCAAACGAGTAGACCCGTCAAAGGTCACGCATTCGACAGGCGGACTCCCGTTCCCTCCCTCGGTGCGGTGCCACAGGGCAACATCCCGCCTCCGAACCACGCTTCCACACTCACTCACACACGCCAGAACACACTCACGCGCCCTCAACGGCCAGCAGTTCCAACCCCACCGGCGCGCTGGTGACCGGACTCGTCGCCGGCGCCGTCTGCGCGTACGCCATCACCCTGAAGTACCGCCTGAACGTCGACGACACCCTCGACGTCGTCGGTGTGCACGGCGCGGGCGGTCTCGTCGGCCTGATCATGGTCGGCCTGTTCGCCACGGCCGAGGTCAGCGGCAAGAAGGGCCTCTTCTACGGGGGCGGCGGCTCCCTGCTCTGGAAGCAGATCGTCGCCATCCTCGCCGTGGCCGCGTTCTCCTTCGTCCTGACCTGGATCCTCGCCAAGGTCGTGGACGTCGTCGTCGGCTTCGCCGCCGAGGAGACGTACGACGCCGTACCGGGCGAGGGCGAGGAACGCGCCTACGACTTCCGCACCGCCGAGCGCCTGGACGCCCTCGCGGGCGGCGGCCGGGGCACCGACCGGGAGACGCTGGCCGAGATCCAGCGGCTGCTGCGGGACCACCGGGAGGGATGAGGGGACCGGCGGCGGCGGCGTGCCCCGGACACCGCCGCCGGCCCGTCCCCGGCCTGTCCCTCGACCGTCGGGCCGTCGCACGATCCTCGGGAGCGCGTCACACACCCGTTGACAGCCGCGCGCGGGAGACCGAAACTCTGCGCAGCGGAGGTGAAAGAAATTTCACCACGCGAACAGTAGAGGTGTGGTGAGCGGACTCATCGCCCACCGTGACGGCAACGACGCCAATCGAAGGGAACGACCGATGCGCACCACCGTCGGCATCATCGGGGCCGGCCCCGCCGGACTCCTCCTCGCCCGGCTGCTCCACAACGCCGGGATCGACTCGGTCGTCCTGGAGAGCCGCGACCGCGCCTACGTCGAGCGGCGGCAGCGCGCCGGAATCCTGGAGCAGGGCACCGTGGACGTCCTGCGCGCGGCCGGGGCCGGGGAGCGGATGGACCGCGAGGGCCTGCCCCACGACGGCATCGAGCTGAGGTTCGCCAAGCGGCGCCACCGCGTCGACTTCCCCGCGCTCACCGGCGGCAGGTCCGTCATGGTCTACGCCCAGACCGAGGTCTGCAAGGACCTCATCGCCCTCCAGCTGAAGGACGGCGGCCCGCTGCTGTTCGAGGCCGAGGCGCTGGCCGTGGAGGGCGCGGAGACCGACCACCCGCGCGTCCGTTTCCGGCGCGGCGGCACCGAGGGCGCAGAGGGCGCGGAGGAGGTCCTGGAGTGCGACTACGTCGTCGGCTGCGACGGCTTCTGGGGCGTGGCCCGGGCGGCGGTCCCGGCCGGACCGGTCCGCACCTTCGAACGGACGTACCCCTTCGGCTGGCTCGGCATCCTCGCCGACGTCGCCCCCTCGCACGACGAGCTGGTCTACGCCCGCCACGACCGCGGCTTCGCCCTGCTCTCCATGCGCTCCCCGTCCGTCTCCCGCCTCTACCTCCAGGTACCCGCCGGCACGGACGCCGAGAGCTGGAGCGACGAGGAGATCTGGACCGAGCTGGAACGCCGTTTCGAGACCGACGACGACTGGGTCCTGAACCGGGGCCCGATCACCCAGAAGTCGGTCACCCCCATGCGCTCCTACGTCCACGAGCCCATGCGGCACGGCCGCCTCTTCCTGGCCGGTGACGCCGCGCACATCGTGCCGCCCACCGGCGCCAAGGGCCTCAACCTCGCCGTCGGGGACGTCGTCACCCTCGCCCGCGCGCTGGCCCATCGCACGAGGACCGGCTCCGAGGACCTCCTCGACGCCTACTCCGAGACCTGCCTGCGCCGCGTCTGGCAGGCCGAGCGCTTCTCGTACGACATGACGACCCTCCTGCACCGCGCCCCCGACGCCACCCCCTTCGAGGAGCGGCTCCAACTCGCCCGCCTCGACCGGATCGCCTCCTCCCGCGCCGCCGAGACCGACCTCGCCGAGGCCTACACCGGGTTCCCGATCGGGTGAACCGATCCGGTGGTCCGAACCGGTGATCCGATGGGGTGACCGACCGGGCAAGGGGTACCCGGACCCGCGCACAACCCCGCCCGTGGGGGGAATCACTGATCCGCGTAGCGTGTTGTGCGGCAAGGCGAGGGAAAGATCCTCCCCAAGCAGTAGGGTCATTCCTTTGCCGTTCTATTACTCTTGAGCCAAGGCTGCGTCGTGTGGCCATGGAGGAGTGAAATGAGGAGCAGAAACCCGGTCTTCTCGCGACGGGGGTTCAGCCGCGACAACGGCTACGCGGGCTTCAACGCCGCGCCGCAGGCCGGGGGCCCCGCCGTCGCCACGCAGGGCAACCCGTACGCGCAGGGCGCTCCGTACGCCCAGCCCGCCGGCAACCCCTACGCGCAGAACCCGTACGCACAGCAGGACCAGCAGTACGGCGCGCCGCCGCAGGCGCCGGCCACCACCGGCCGCATGACGATGGACGACGTCGTCATCCGGACGGCGAGCACGCTCGGCGTGCTCGTGGTGACGGCCGCGCTCGCCTGGGCGCTGCTGCCCGTGGACGACGCCAACCTCGGCCGCTCCATCGGTATCGGTGTCGGTGCCGCGCTGGTCGGCATGGTCCTGGCGCTCGTCCAGTCGTTCAAGCGCAAGGCCTCGCCGGCGCTGATCCTGACGTACGCGGCGTTCGAGGGTGTCTTCCTCGGCGTCATCTCCAGCGTCGTCGACAACCGCATCGCCGACGGCGCGGCCATGCAGGCCGTGATCGGCACGATGGCGGTCTTCGCCGGTGTGCTGATCGCGTACAAGGCCGGCTGGATCCGCGTCAACCGCCGCTTCTACGGCTTCGTGATGGCGGCCGCGCTCGGCTTCGTCTTCCTGATGATGGTGAACCTGCTGTTCGCCGTCTTCGGCGGCGGTGACGGCCTCGGCTTCCGCAGCGGCACCCTCGGTGTCGTCTTCGGCATCGTCGGCGTCATCCTCGGTGCCTGCTTCCTGGCCATGGACTTCAAGCAGGTCGAGGACGGTCTGGCCTACGGCGCCCCGCGCGAGGAGGCCTGGCTCGCCGCCTTCGGTCTCACGCTGACGCTGGTGTGGCTGTACCTGGAGTTCCTGCGGCTGATCGCGATCCTGAACAGCAACGATTAGCGACGACTGGCAGCACCTGCACCAGTGGCGAGCCAGTAGCGAACCAGTAGTGACGAGTACGCGAAGGGTCCCGGGCTTCGAGCCCGGGGCCCTTCGTCGTCGTGGGGACGGCGCGCCTAGAGCAGCTTGCGCGCGGCCCTTCTCAGGTCGTACTCGTGGATGATCGCCTTCGCGTGGCCGTACGCGAGGTCGTGTTCGTGACGGAGCCAGCTGACCTTCTCCTCGAAGCGGAAGAGGGAGGGGCCGTCCTCGACGGCGCGCAGCCAGTCGGAGATCTCACGACCGGTGCAGTGGGGGATGCGGGCGAGCATGTTGCGATGGGTCTCCTCGGAGAAGACGTGGGACATCGGCGCCTCCGGGCGAAAGGGGATGTAAGCCGGTCCTTCAGGTCACCGTGCCTGAGCGTTTGCCCGTTGGCAACAGTCCCGGAGGGGCGCGTACGCTCGCGCCGTGGTTGATACGACGCCTTTGACCCGTGCCGTGGACGACTTCGCCGACCGGTTGCGGGCCGCCCCGCAGAGCAGGCTGCAACGCGGAGCCGCCGCCGAGGCGCTGGAGCTGGCCAGGGAGCTGGCCCGGCGCGCCCAGCTCGTGGAGGAACCGGGGACGGAACCGCGCGAGATGCCGGACGCGGGGATGTTCGCCGCCGCCGACCAGATCGCCGTCGCCGCACACGACCTTGCCCTCGTACTGGCGGACGAGGACCAGGTGGAGGAAGCGGTGGGGCTGGTGGAGGAGGCCCGCAAGCGGGCCGGGGTCTGACGGCCGCGGACCGACGCACCGGCAGCGGCCCTCAGGCCGCCGCCGCGCGGCCGCGGAAGCGGCTAGAGGGACGCGATGACGCGGTCCGCCAGGATGTACACGTTCTCCTCGCCGCAGGCGAAGGTCAGCGTGTAGGCGCCGGAGATCCCCGAACCGCCGAGCAGGTACGGCGTCCTGCCCGCGCCCAGCGCGGCGGCCAGGCGCTCCGCGGTCTCGCGGTGCCCCGGGGTCATGCACAGGGTGGTGCCGTCGGCGAAGACGTACACGTCGAGCGTGCCCAGCGGGCCCGGACGGACGTCCGCCAGCGCGATGCTCGACTCGGCCAGCTCCTCGAGGGTGGCGACGGTGCGCTCGTGGTCGCCCACGGCCGGTGCCGGGTTCGGTACGAAGTCCGGGTGCGAGGGGTGCCGGCGGCGGGCGGCGGCCAGCTCGGCGGACTCCCTGGGACCCGCGTCCACCGCGTCCACCGAGGACGGTTCGTCGGTGTCCGTGCCCGGTTCCGCCACCGGTTCCAGGCCCACGAGGTCGGCCTGGCGGGGCATGAAAAGCTCGCTGTCGGACAGGCCGAGCAGCAGGGGCGCGTCCGAGACGTCCCTGGAGTCCTGGGCCGCCCAGAAGGCCCGCGCCTCGGCGAGCTCCCGCTCGCGCTCCTCGGCGAGCGCCTCCGCGACGGCGGCGCGTATCTCCTCGGCGTCGGCGCTGCCGCGGGCGGCGGGTACACGGCCCCGCGTGGCGGCGGCGCGGCTCTCGGCCAGCTCGGTGCGCAGGGCCGCCACCTGGCGGCGCAGCACCAGGATGCTGCGCAGGACGGCGACGCCCACGGCGCCGGTGGCGGCCGTGGTGAGCAGCAGGGCGATCGGCATGGCGCTCACTGACGTACTCCCGGTTCAAAGTCGACCCCCGACTTCCTACATCAGCTTGAAGGGCGGACTAACCGTCTGTCAGTGCGTAACGTCACGAAGCGGACAGGACTTTGGGCCTGGGCGGTGGGGGTGTGGCTGGTCTGACCTGCGTAAATCAAGGGTGCTGGAGAGGTAGGTCACATCCTGGGGGAGATTGGGTCACAAAACGACCCAGAACCCTGGGGTGAGCGGGGTTCCGGGCCGTGGTGTCACGTTGGGTCCGCGAGGGGCTACCGACGGTCCCTCGGCGGGGTCAGCTCAGGCGCTCGATGACCATGGCCATGCCCTGGCCGCCGCCGACGCACATGGTCTCCAGGCCGAACTGCTTGTCGTGCCACTGGAGGGAGTTGATGAGCGTGCCGGTGATGCGGGCGCCGGTCATGCCGAAGGGGTGGCCGACGGCGATGGCGCCGCCGTTGACGTTCAGCTTCTCCAGCGGGATGCCCAGTTCGCGGTAGGAGGGGATGACCTGCGCGGCGAACGCCTCGTTGATCTCGGCCAGGTCGATGTCGTCGATGGTCAGCCCGGCGCGGGACAGTGCCTGCTTGCTCGCCTCGACCGGGCCCAGGCCCATGATCTCGGGGGAGAGGCCGGAGACGCCGGTGGAGACGATCCGGGCGAGCGGGGTCAGGCCCAGCTCCCGGGCCTTGGTGTCGCTCATGATCACGAGGGCGGCGGCGCCGTCGTTGAGCGGGCAGCAGTTGCCGGCGGTGACCAGGCCGTCGGGGCGGAAGACGGGCTTGAGGCCCTGGACGCCCTCCAGGGTGACGCCGGCGCGGGGGCCGTCGTCCTTGGAGACGACCGTGCCGTCGGGCAGCGTGACCGGGGTGATCTCGCGCTCCCAGAAGCCGTTCTTGATGGCTTCCTCGGCGAGGTTCTGCGAGCGGACGCCGAACTCGTCCATGTCCTGCCGCGTGATCCCCTTGGCGCGCGCCAGGTTCTCGGCGGTCTGGCCCATCGCGATGTACGGGTCGGGGACGAGGCCGTCCTCGCGCGGGTCGTGCCAGGTGGTGCCCTCCTGCTGGGCGACCTCGGCGGTGCGGGCCTCGGCCTCGGCGAAGAGGGGATTGCGGGTGTCCGGCAGGCTGTCGGAGTTGCCCTTGGCGAACCGGGAGACCATCTCGACGCCGGCCGAGACGAAGACGTCGCCCTCGCCGGCCTTGATGGCGTGCAGGGCCATGCGGGAGGTCTGCAGCGACGAGGAGCAGTACCGGGTGACGGTGCAGCCGGGCAGGTGGTCCATGCCCATCTCGACGGCGACGATCCGGCCGAGGTTGTTGCCCTGCTCGCCGCCGGGCAGGCCGCAGCCGAGCATCAGGTCGTCGATGTCCCGGGGGTCCAGCTCGGGAACCTTGGCGAGGGCGGCCTGGATGATCGTGGCGGCGATGTCGTCGGGGCGCAGGTCCTTGAGGGAGCCCTTGAAGGCGCGGCCGATGGGGGAGCGGGCGGCTGAGACGATCACGGCTTCGGGCATCACGGCTCCAAGGAAGAAGATGCGGCGCGTAGCGCCTCGTTGAGGGATTGGTGGTCGGGTGGCGGGAGGAAGAGAGGGTTGGGCGGCTGCTGGGGAAGTTACCCGGACGTATGGCCTGGGTCACGGGTATGGGTGTGTGACATGGACCGCAACTTTCTAAGCGCTTGCTTGGTGCCGTCGTGGCTGCGCCCGTCCGCGCCGCTGAGGGCGGCACGGACGGGCGCACCGGCACCCCGCCGGCGCCGGTGAGTGCCGGCCCCGCCTACCTCGGCTGCGCCGACCTCGCGGGCTCCGGCTCCGTCACCCGGCGCCGCCGCCGGCGCTTGAGCAGCGCCCAGGGCCCCCGCGGGCCCGTGGGCATCGCCGCCGCGACCTCCGTGCCCGCCTCCGCCGCGGCCTCGGCCGCCGCACGCGCCACCGGCAGGAAGCCCTCGCGCCGCAGCGCGTCCGGACGCTCCTCGTCGGCCGGCCACAGGCCGAGCGCGGCGCACACCGACGGCAGTACCGCCATCGCGGCCGTGGCGTACCCCTCGGCGGAGGGGTGGTAGTTGTCGGGGCCGAACAGCTCCCGCGGGTTCTGCGCGAACTCCGGGCCCAGCAGGTCACCCAGCGAGACGGTGCGCCCGCCCTGCTCCACCGCTCCGATCGTCTGCGCCGCCGCCAGCTGCCGCGAGGCCCGCCGGGCCACCCAGCGCAGCGGCTGCCGCACCCGCTCGATGGTGCCCAGATCCGGGCAGGTGCCGACGACCACCTCCGCGCCGGCCGTGCGCAGCCGCCGTACCGCCCCCGACAGGTGCCGGACCGAGCGGGTGGGCGGCATCCGGTGCGTGACGTCGTTCGCCCCGATCATGATCACGCAGATGTCGGGCACCAGTCCCGGATCCGCCAGCACCAGCGTCACCTGCCGGTCCAGGTCGTCCGAACAGGCCCCCGGCGCCGCGACCGACCCCAGATCCACCGGCCGCTCCGCCACCGCCGCGAGCCCCGACGCCAGCAGCGCGCCCGGCGTCTGCCCGGCCCGGTGCACGCCCTGGCCGGCGGCCGTGGAGTCGCCCAGCATCATCAGCCGCAGGGGCGGCCCGCCGACCACCGGCAGGGAGCCGCCGTACAGCCCCCGCGCGTTCGGCACCCGGTCGGGGCCCCCGATGCCCACCCGGCGCCTGGCCAGCTGCACCTCCGCCAGCAGCAGACCCACCGCGGCCGCACCGGCCAGCCCGATGCCGCCGCCGCCGTACGCCGCGCCGGCCGCGATCCGCCGGGCCACCCTCGCCCTCGACATACTCGTCATACGTCGCCGCCACCTCCTCCAACCCGTACACCCAGTGCTTGCCCCGTACGGACGGTCGCCCAATCTCAACGGGGAGTGAACGACCGTCACGGGGTATGGGCCGGGCCGGCAGGCCGTTGGCCTGCCCAGCGGATTTCCGCCTGCCGCCCTCCGGGCGGACGGCGGAAATCCGCCGGGCAGGCCATAGGCTGGCCGGACCGATAGCGACCACACCTTTTGCAGCATCCGGAGACCACGGTGCATTTCCACGACTCGATGATCAGCCTCGTCGGCAACACCCCGCTGGTGCGGCTCAACAGCGTGACCAAGGGCATCAGGGCGACCGTCCTGGCCAAGGTGGAGTACTTCAACCCGGGCGGCTCCGTGAAGGACCGCATCGCCCTGCGCATGATCGAGGCCGCGGAACAGAGCGGAGCCCTGCGGCCGGGCGGCACGATCGTCGAGCCGACCAGCGGCAACACGGGCGTGGGCCTCGCGATCGTGGCCCAGCAGAAGGGCTACAAGTGCGTCTTCGTCTGCCCTGACAAGGTGTCCACCGACAAGATCAACGTACTGCGCGCGTACGGCGCCGAGGTGGTCGTCTGCCCGACGGCCGTCGACCCCGAACACCCGGACTCCTACTACAACGTCTCCGACCGGCTGGTCCGCGAGACGCCGGGCGCCTGGAAGCCGGACCAGTACTCCAACCCGCACAACCCGCTCTCCCACTACCACTCGACCGGCCCCGAACTGTGGGAGCAGACGGAGGGGAAGATCACCCACTTCGTCACCGGTGTCGGCACCGGCGGCACCATCTCCGGCACCGGCCGGTACCTGAAGGAGATCAGCGACGGCGCGGTCAGGGTGGTCGGCGCCGACCCCGAGGGCTCGGTGTACTCCGGCGGTTCCGGACGCCCCTACCTCGTCGAGGGCGTCGGCGAGGACTTCTGGCCGACGGCGTACGACCAGGAGGTGGCCGACGAGATCGTCGCCGTCTCCGACAAGGACTCCTTCCAGATGACCCGCCGCCTCGCCAAGGAGGAGGGCCTGCTGGTCGGCGGCTCCTGCGGCATGGCCGTCGTCGCGGCGCTGCGCGTCGCCGAAGGGCTCGGCGAGGACGACGTGGTCGTCGTACTCCTCCCGGACAGCGGGCGCGGCTACCTGAGCAAGATCTTCAACGACGAGTGGATGGCGGACTACGGCTTCCTGGAGGACGCCGGCCCCAGCGCGCGCGTCGCCGACGTGCTGAACCACAAGGAGGGCGGCTCCATCCCCTCCCTCGTCCACATGCACCCGGACGAGACGGTCGGCGAGGCCATCGAGGTGCTGCGCGAGTACGGCGTCTCGCAGATGCCGATCGTCAAGCCCGGCGCCGGACACCCGGACGTGATGGCCGCCGAGGTCGTCGGCTCGGTCGTGGAACGCGAGCTGCTGGACGCCCTGTTCACCAAGCGCGCCTCGCTGGAGGACCCGCTGGAGAAGCACGTGTCGGCCCCGCTGCCGCAGGTCGGCTCCGGCGAACCGGTCGCGGACCTGATGTCGGTGCTCGGTACGGCGGACGCGGCGATCGTCCTCGTCGAGGGCAGGCCCACCGGTGTGGTGAGCCGTCAGGACCTGCTGTCCTTCCTCGCCAGGAGCGGGAAGTAGCGGGCAGCGGCGAGCGGGTGGGGAGCCAGGCGGGCTTCGCGGACTTCGCGGAAGTGGTACGCGCACGTCACGTCGGCGCAGCACACGCTTAACACGGGCCCGGCAGAGTAGCGGTTGTCGGCAGGGGAGGTGGAGGTACCTCCCAGGCGTTCAGCACTGGGGGAGGGTCCCCGCCCCGCCGGCACCGAACGGCGTCAAGGAACTTCCGGAGCGGCTCCCGGACCTCCAAGGACGCCATGGACGCGCCGCCCCGGCCGTGAGGCCCCGGCACCGCGCGTCCACCGCGGGGACCGCCGTCGTCCCGCCCCCCAGCGATGGGGGTGCGGCGGTCCCCGCGCAGTCTTCTCCCCGCACCCGCCTCAGCGCTCCTTCAGCGCTTCCTCACCGCTTCCTCGGTCCTCCCTCGGTCCTCCCTCAGTCCTCCCAGGCGTCGTCCTTGTCGGCGCGGCGGCGCCGTCCGAAGAGGCCGGGGTTGGTCCGGGCCACCTGGACGACGTTGACCCCGACGATTCCCGCCCACGCGACCAGCAGTCCGGGGAGGTCGCCGACGCCGCCGCCGATCGCGGACAGCGGGATCGCCAGGACCAGCGAGACGATGCCGAAGCCGAAGCGTTCGCCGAAGGTGTCCATGGGCTTCGGCGAACGGCTGTCCCGGGCCGCCGACATCTGCTGCTCGGCGAGCTGTCGGCGCACCCGGCGCTCGACCGTTCCGTCGATGCGCTGGTCGACCTTCTCCAGGAACGAGTCGACCAGCGCGGACTCGTACTCCTCGCCCAGCTCCCTGCGGGTCCGCAGAGTGGCGTCGAGTTCCTTCTTCAGGTCGGTGTCCCGCGCGTCCATTCCCGTCATGCCCCCACGGTAGGCAGCCGGGGGGCCGGCGGCACTGGGGATAGCCCCAGTCTCGAGCGGGGGACGACCGGTGGGCGTCGTGCCTGCCGCCACCTCGCTGTATAACGGTATGCAGAATTCGGGGATGGTGAATAGAGCGAGGGGGAGCACGTCATGAGCGGGGCAAGCGGGACCAGCGGGACGGGTGGGAGCAGCGGGGCCGGCGGCACTGACGTGCCGAGCGAGCGCGGCGGCGACAACGCACCGAGCGGCGGGACCGGCGGGACCGACAGCCCGGCCGTGCGGCTCCAGGCGCTCTTCGAGGGGCACCGGCTGACGCCCACCCAGCGGCGCATCGCGCACAGCATGGTGCGGCGCGCTTTCGACGTGCCCTTCCTGTCCAGCGTGGAACTGGCCGAGCTGGCCGGAGTCAGCCAGCCGTCCGTGACCCGCTTCGCCGTCGCCCTCGGCTTCGACGGGTACCCGGCGCTGCGCCGCCATCTGCGCGAGGTCGCCCCCGCGGAAGCGGTGGCGGACACCGGCTCGCGCAACGAGTACCAGCAGGCCGTGGCGGCCGAGATCGCGAACCTGCGCCACCTGGCGGAGGTGCTGGCCGACCCGGGGCCGGTGCGGGAGGCGGGCCGGACCCTCGCCGCCAGCCGGCCCCTGCCGGTCCTCGGGCTGCGGGCGGCCGCGGCCCAGGCCCACGGCTTCGCCTACTTCGCCGCCAAGGTCCACCCGGACGTGCGGCTGCTGGGCGAGGGCGGCACGATGCTCCACGACCGCATCGACGCCGCGGTCCGGGCGGGCGCGACGGCCCTGCTCTGCTTCGCCCTTCCCCGGCACCCGCGGGAGGTCGTCGACGCGCTCGCCCACGCCAAGGAGGCGGGGCTCACGGTGGTGACCGTCGCCGACTCCGCCTTCGCGCCGGTCGCCAAGGTCTCCGACCTGCTGCTGCCCGCCGCCGTCGGCACCGGCCTCGCCTTCGACACCGCCTGCGCGCCGATGCTGCTCGGCCGGGTGCTGCTCGAGGTCATGTGCGACGACCTGCCGGACGCCCAGGCCCGGCTGGAGGAGTTCGACACCAAGGCGGCGGCGCGGGGCCTCTTCGTGGACTGAGGCGAGGTGCCGGCCCGGGCGCTCCTTCTTCTCAGACTCGTCTCACTTTCTCCCGTTAACCTGCCTCGCCGCACACCCTTCAGACGATTCGCGAAAGCAGAACGGAACAGGAGGCCGGACGTGGCGCGCGGAGGACAGGGGCTGGCTCGGGTCGCCGTCGTCGTCAGGGCGGGGGCGGCACCGCTGTGGTGGCTGGGCGTGTTCGCGACGGGCATCGGGGTGCTGGTGCCGGGACTGACCGGACGCCGGATCGGCGTCCTGGCGGGCGCCGCGCTGTTCATCGTCGCGGCGGCGGTCGTCGCGACCGTGCGGCGCGGGCGGTACACGGCCCTGGCCCGCTCGGCCGCCCACGCCGGCAAGCACGACGTACTCCAGGACCGCGCGGTGACCCTGCGCAACTGGCGCCGGGGCCACCGCTGGTGGCTGCTCCTCGCCTTCCTCGCCGCCCTGGGCAGCGCCTTCGCCGTCCCCGCCGCGGCCGGGCTGCTGATGGCGGGATGCGGCGCCGGACTGTGGCTGAAGTCCGCCTGGATCGGCCGCCGGGAACAGGCCGAGGACGCCCTCCTGTGGGTCCGCGTCGACTGGCTCGCCCACGGTGCCGGCCGCCCGGCGGGCAAGGCCGTCCGCGCCTACCGCAGCACGGGCATCGCGGCGGGCGACGCGGCCCCGGGCGGCGCCCGGCGCAAACAGGCGGCGCTGGTCTGATCCCGTCCCCGCGGGGGACCGCGACGCCGCCCTGCCGCTAACCCCTGCGGCGGACGGCTTCCGTCAGCGCGGCGGCGTGCTCCCCTCCCGCCTCGGTGACGATCTCCCCGACCGTCTGGGCCTCCCGCACGGTCGCGAAGGCGACGTCCCCGGGGCCGCCGGTCAGGAAGCCGTGAACCCCGGGACGCGCGAGTGAGTTGTACGCGTAGTGGTGCGCGAAGTAGTACGCCCCCGTGTCCAGCGCGGCCGCGTAGTCCCCCTGCTCCAGCAACGGCATGGCCCGGCCCACGGCCAGCAGGTCCCCCGCGAAGCACGCGGGCCCCGCCACGTCCTGCACCACGTCCGGCCCCTCCTTCGGCGACCCCTCGCCGTCGTACGCGGAGATCCGCAGCGGCCACGCCCCCGGCGTGTAGACCGTCCGCGTCGCGACCTGCACGCCCGCGTGCGTCACCGCGACCGGCCGCCCCCCGGCGCTCTTGGCGTACTCCACGCGCGCCACCACCGTGCCGTGCTTGGCCAGCAGCGACCGCCCGAACTCGGTGACCAGCCCGTACCGCCCGTCGAACAGTCCCGGCACCGCCTCGCGCAGCACGCGCGCGTACTCGGCGTACGTCGGAGTGGTCTCGTCCGACGCGAAGTTCACCGGCAGCCCACCGCCGATGTCGAGCGTGTCGACCTGCCGGCGTCCGGCCCGCTCGTTGATCTCCTCGGCGAGCGCGTACGTCGCGGCCACGCCCTCGGCCATCAGGGCCAGCGGTATGCCCTGGGAACCGGTGTGCGCGTGCAGCCGGGTCAGCCACGGCCGGTCCAGATACGCCCGCACCACCCACTCGCGCGCCCCCTCGTCGCGCAGCGCCACCCCGAACTTCGAGGTGGCCGTCGCCGTCGACAGCGCCTCGATGGAGCCCCCGCCGACCTGGGGATTGACCCGGATGCCGAGCGGGGAGGCGCTCGCCCCCTCGGCCATCAGGGCGTCGATGCGCTCCAGCTCCTGGAAGTTGTCCGCGTTGACGGCGATGCCCAGGGCCAGCGCCTCCCGCAGCTCGCCCGGCGTCTTGGCGGGCGAGTCCAGCACCGTCCGCTCCGGCGGTACCCCCGCCGCCCGTGACAGCGCGAGCTCACCCGGGCTCGCGACCTCCGCGCCGATGCCCTCCTCGTGCAGCAGCCGCAGCACGGGGACCAGCGGGGTCGCCTTGACCGCGAAGGCGTGCAGTACGGACGTCCCGGGCGCCGTCACCGCCTCGAACGCCGCCCGCAGCTCCGCCGCCGACTCCCGTATGCCGGCCACGTCCAGCAGCCCGACGATCGGGGCGTCGGGCCCGAGCAGTCCCTGCTCCACGGCCGCCCGCACGGCGTCGTCCCGCCGGGCCGCCCGCACGGCCCGCTCCCGCCGCGCGACTTCCTCCGCCCGCGCGGCCGTGCCGCCGGCGCCGTCGCTCACACCCGTGCTCGTTCCGTCGCTCACGCGACCCTCCGTCCCTCGCTGCCTGCCGGTACGTCCCGCTGCCTGCCCCACACATCCAGCCAAACACCCGCGACGCGTCCGCGCCGGGACACGAGACGTATTGACTAGCTCTATTCACGAGGTGAGTATGTGAATATCCGCAGTAACAATCCGCCGGGAGCAAGCCACCAGGAGGCAGACCATGTCCGGACCCCGCCCTGTCCGAGCGCCGCGCGGTACGACGCCGAGCGCCCTGGGCTGGCAGCAGGAGGCCGCCCTGCGGATGCTGCAGAACAACCTCGACCCCGAGGTCGCCGAGCACCCCGACAAGCTCGTCGTCTACGGCGGTACGGGCAAGGCCGCCCGCGACTGGCGCTCCTTCGACGCCATGGTCCGCACGCTGCGCACCCTCAAGCAGGACGAGACGATGCTCGTCCAGTCCGGCCGCCCCGTCGGCGTCATGCAGACCCACGAGTGGGCCCCGCGCGTCCTCATCGCCAACTCCAACCTCGTCGGCGACTGGGCCAACTGGGAGGAGTTCCGCCGCCTGGAGGCCCTCGGCCTGACCATGTACGGGCAGATGACGGCCGGCTCGTGGATCTACATCGGCACCCAGGGCATCCTCCAGGGCACCTACGAGACCTTCGCCGCCGTGGCCGCGAAGCTGCACGCGACCGGCAAGGGGGTCGACGGCACCCTCGCCGGGACCATCACCCTCACCGCCGGCCTCGGCGGCATGGGCGGCGCCCAGCCGCTGGCCGTCACCATGAACGACGGTGTCGCGATCTGCATCGACTGCGACCCGCGAGCCATCGACCGCCGCATCGAGCACCGCTTCCTCGACACGAAGGCCGACTCCCTCGACCACGCCCTCCAACTGGCCACCGACGCCCGCGACCGGCGCGAGCCGCTCTCCGTCGGCGTCCTCGGCAACGCCGCCGACCTCGTCCCGCGGCTGCTCGCCATGGGCGCCCCCGTCGACATCGTCACCGACCAGACCTCGGCCCACGACCCGCTGGCCTACCTGCCCACCGGGATCGCCTTCGAGGACATGGCCGACGCCGCCGCCAAGGACCCGGCCGGCTTCACCACCCGCGCCCGCGAGTCCATGGCCCGGCACGTCGAGGCCATGGTCGGCTTCCAGGACGCCGGAGCCGAGGTCTTCGACTACGGCAACTCCATCCGCGGCGAGGCCCGGCTCGCCGGTTACGACCGGGCCTTCGCCTTCCCCGGCTTCGTCCCCGCCTACATCCGCCCCCTCTTCTGCGAGGGCAAGGGCCCCTTCCGCTGGGCCGCGCTGTCCGGCGACCCCGCCGACATCGCCAAGACCGACAAGGCGATCCTCGATCTCTTCCCCGAGAACGAATCCCTCGCCCGCTGGATCAGGATGGCGGGGGAGCGGGTCCACTTCCAGGGCCTGCCCGCCCGTATCTGCTGGCTCGGCTACGGCGAGCGCGACAAGGCCGGCGAGCGGTTCAACGACATGGTGGCGAGCGGTGAGCTGGCCGCACCCCTCGTCCTCGGCCGCGACCACCTCGACTGCGGCTCCGTGGCGTCTCCGTACCGCGAGACCGAGGCCATGCTCGACGGCTCCGACGCCATCGCCGACTGGCCGCTGCTCAACGCCATGGTCAACGTGGCCTCCGGCGCCTCCTGGGTCTCCCTCCACCACGGCGGCGGCGTCGGCATGGGCCGCTCCCTCCACGCCGGGCAGGTCACCGTCGCCGACGGCACCGCGCTGGCCGGCGAGAAGATCCGCCGGGTCCTCACCAACGACCCCGGCATGGGCGTCATCCGGCACGTCGACGCCGGGTACGACCTCGCCGACTCGGTCGCCGGGGAGCGGGGCGTGCGGGTACCCATGCGCGAGGGCGACGGGACGCGCGAGGGTGAGGGCGCGTGAGCTTCCACAGCATGTGGGCGGAGCTGCTGCCGGTCGGCCGCAGCTCCGCCTCCGGCGGTTACCGCCGCTACGCCTGGACCGGTGCCGACGCCGACTGCCGGACCTGGTTCCGGGAGCAGGCCCGCAGACGCGGACTGGCCTACGAGGTCGACCGCAACGGCAACCAGTGGGCCTGGCTCGGCGACCCCGCCGCCCAAAACGCCGTCGTCACCGGCTCCCACCTGGACTCCGTGCCCGACGGCGGCGCCTTCGACGGCCCTCTCGGCGTGGTGTCCGCCTTCGCCGCCCTGGACGAACTGCGCGGGAGGGGAGCGCGCCTCACCAGACCCCTCGGCATCGTCAACTTCGGCGACGAGGAGGGCGCCCGCTTCGGCCTCGCCTGCGTCGGCTCCCGGCTCACCGCGGGCGCGCTCACCGTCGAGCAGGCCCACCGCCTGACCGACGGCGACGGCATCACGCTCCCGCGGGCCATGGAGGCCGCCGGGTACGACCCGGACACCATCGGACCCGACCCCGAGCGGCTCGCCCGCATCGGCGCCTTCGTCGAGCTCCACGTCGAACAGGGCCGCGCCCTCGACCTGTCCGGGGACCGGATCGGCCTCGCCAGCGCCATCTGGCCGCACGGCCGCTGGCGGTTCGACTTCCGCGGCGAGGCCAACCACGCCGGCACCACCCGGCTCCCCGACCGGCAGGACCCCATGCTGAGCTACGCCGAGACCGTCCTCGCCGCCCGACGCGAGGCCGAACTCGCCGGCGCCGTCGCCACCTTCGGCAAGATCGCCGTCGAGCCCAACGGCGTCAACGCCATCCCCTCCCTCGTACGCGGCTGGCTCGACTCCCGCGCCGCCGACCAGGAGAGCCTGGACACCGTGGTGACCGGCATCGAGAAGGCCGCCCGCGAGTACGCCGCCGCCCACGGCGTCGACCTCGACGTCGAACGCGAGTCCTTCACGCCCGTCGTCGAGTTCGACCACGCGCTGCGCGACGAACTCGCCCGCATCCTCGGCGGCGACACGGAAACGGATCCCGAGGTGCCCGTCCTCGGCACCGGCGCCGGACACGACGCCGGAATCCTCTCCGGACGCATCCCGACCGCCATGCTGTTCGTACGCAACCCCACCGGCGTGTCGCACTCCCCGGCCGAGTACGCCGCCGAGGACGACTGTGTGGCCGGGGTGAGCGCACTCGCCGACGTACTGGAAGGGCTGGCCCGCACGTGACCCCCACCGAGACCGGGCGGACCCGGACGTACTGGCTGGAACACGCCTGGCTCGGCACCCACGTCGAACCGGGCGTCGCCCTCGACGTGCGCGCCGGTCGCATCACCGCCGTCCGCCGGGACACCGCCACCCCGCCCCCCGGCGCCGAGCCCCTGCGCGGACTGACCCTTCCCGGCCTCGCCAACGCCCACAGCCATGCCTTCCACCGCGCCCTGCGCGGCACCGTCCAGGTCGGCTCCGGCACCTTCTGGACCTGGCGCGAGGTCATGTACTCCGTCGCCGACCGGCTGACCCCCGAGACCTATCGCCAACTCGCCCGCGCGGTGTACGCCGAGATGGCCCTCGCCGGCATCACCACCGTCGGCGAGTTCCACTACGTCCACCACGCCCCCGGCGGCACCCCCTACGCCGACCCCAACGCGATGGGCGAGGCCCTGATCGAGGCCGCCGCCGAAGCCGGCATCCGCGTCACCCTCCTCGACACCTGCTACCTGTCCGCCGGCTTCGGGCAGCCCCCGAACGCCCACCAGCTCCGCTTCAGCGACGGCACTGCGGAGGCCTGGGCGGAACGCTGTTCACTTCTCAAGGAACGGGATCACGCACGGATGGGGGCGGCGATCCACTCCGTACGGGCCGTACCCGCCGACCAGCTGGCGACCGTGGCGCGCTGGGCCGAGGAGCGGCGGGCCCCGCTGCATGCGCACCTGTCCGAGCAGACCGCCGAGAACGACGCCTGCCGCGACGCCCACGGCTGCACCCCGACCCGGCTCCTCGCCGACCACGGCGTACTCGGACCCCGCACCACCGGCGTCCACAGCACCCACCTCACCGACGAGGACATCGCCCTGCTCGGCGGCAGCCGCACCGGCACCTGCATGTGCCCGACCACGGAACGGGACCTCGCCGACGGCATCGGACCCGCGGCCGCCCTCCAGCGGGCGGGCTCCCCGCTCTGTCTCGGCTCCGACAGCCACGCCGTCGTCGACCTGCTGGAAGAGGCGCGCGCCATGGAGCTGAACGAGCGTCTGCGCACCCGCACCCGCGGCCACTGGACCGCCGCCGCCCTGCTGCGCGCCGCCACCGCCGACGGCCACGCCGCCCTCGGCTGGGACGACCTCGGCACCATCGAGGCCGGGGCCCGCGCCGACCTCACCACCCTCGCCCTCGACTCCGTCAGAACAGCGGGGCCGCTGCCCAGGCTCGGCGCCGAGACGGCCGTATTCGCCGCGACGGCAGCGGACGTACGGCACACGATCGTGGGCGGGCGGCACGTCGTGCGCGACGGGGCGCACACTCTCGTACCCGATGTGCCGCAGGCCCTCGCGCGGGCCGTCGAAGCCCTGCGCGCGTGACCGCGACCGCCCGCCCCCACTTCCGCTCCCGCCCCCACGAGGACGTCACGGACATCATGAGCAGCAGCACCGTCATCACCAACATCGCCGCACTCGTCACCAACGACCCCTCCCTCGGTGACAACTCCCCCCTCGGACTGGTCCGGGACGCGGCCGTCGTCATCGACGGCGACCGCGTCGCGTGGACCGGTGAATCAAGCAAAGCACCCGCCACTGACAATCGCCTCGACGCCGGCGGCCGGGCGGTCCTCCCCGGCTTCGTCGACTCCCACTCCCACCTCCTCTTCGGCGGCGACCGCACCGAGGAGTTCAACGCCCGCATGTCCGGCCGCCCCTACAGCGCCGGCGGCATCCGCACCACCGTCGCCGCCACCCGGGCCGCGAGCGACGCGGAACTGGAGACCGGCCTCACCCGTTATCTCGAAGAGGCCCTGCGCCAGGGCACCACCACCTTCGAGACCAAGTCCGGCTACGGCCTGACCACCGCCGACGAGTCCCGCGCCCTGCGGGTCGCCGCCCGCCACACCGACGAGGTCACCTTCCTCGGCGCCCACATCGTCGCTCCCGAACTCGCCGACGACCCGGCCGCCTACGTCGCGCTCGTCACCGGCGAGATGCTCGACGCCTGCGCCCCGTACGCCCGCTGGATCGACGTCTTCTGCGAGAAGGGCGCCTTCGACGGCGACCAGGCCCGCGCGATCCTCACCGCCGGCAAGGCCAAGGGCCTGCACCCCCGCATCCACGCCAACCAGCTCTCCCACGGACCCGGCGTCCGGCTCGCCGTGGAACTCGACGCCGCCAGCGCCGACCACTGCACCCACCTCACCGACGCCGACGTGGACGCCCTCGCGAACAGCCGCACCGTCGCCACCCTGCTCCCCGGCGCCGAGTTCTCCACCCGCGCCGAGTGGCCGGACGCCCGGCGCCTGCTCGACGCCGGCGTGACGGTCGCGCTGTCCACCGACTGCAACCCCGGCTCGTCCTTCACGTCCTCGGTGCCCTTCTGCGTCGCGCTCGCCGTACGGGACATGGGGATGACTCCCGACGAGGCGGTCTGGGCGGCCACCGCGGGCGGCGCGGCCGCCCTGCGCCGCGACGACATCGGCCGCCTCACCCCGGGCGCCCACGCCGACCTGACCCTTCTCGACGCCCCCAGCCACGTCCACCTGGCCTACCGGCCCGGCGTTCCGCTGGTCGCGGGCGTGTGGCGACGGGGCGTACGGATGGTGTGAGCGGCGCGCGCCTCGGCGGGAGCGCGGCCGGGAGGGCGGCGCGGCCCCCGACAGCCCGAAGGGGGGCGGCCCGGTTCCGGACCGCCCCCCTTCAGGGCAAGCGTCACGCGGTGAGGTCCTACTCCTCGACCGTGAGCCCCTTGCGCAGCCGTACGAGTGTCCGCGACAGCAGGCGTGAGACGTGCATCTGGGAGATGCCCAGTTCCTCGCCGATCTCCGACTGGGTCATCCCCGCGACGAAGCGGAGCGAGAGGATCTTCCGGTCCCGGGACGGGAGTTCGGCGATCAGCGGCTTCAGCGACTCGACGTACTCGATGCCCTCGAGCCCGTGGTCCTCGTAACCGATGCGGTCGGCCAGCGCGCCCTCGGCGTCGTCCTCCTCCGGCTGGGCGTCCAGCGAGGAGGCGGTGTAGGCGTTGGACGCCGCCATGCCCTCGACGACCTCGTCCTTGGACAGGCCGAGGTGCTCGGCCAGTTCGCTCACCGTGGGGGCGCGGTCGAGGCGCTGGGCCAGCTCGTCGCCGGCCTTGGCCAGGTCGAGCCGCAGCTCCTGGAGGCGGCGCGGGACGCGCACGGACCACGAGGTGTCGCGGAAGAAGCGCTTGATCTCGCCGATGATGGTCGGCATCGCGAACGTGGGGAACTCCACACCGCGGGACGTCTCGAAGCGGTCGATCGCCTTGATCAGGCCGATCGTGCCGACCTGGATGATGTCCTCCATCGGCTCGCTGCGGGAGCGGAAGCGGGAGGCGGCGAACTTGACCAGCGCGAGGTTGAGCTCGACGAGCGTGTTGCGTACGTACGCGTACTCGTGCGTGCCTTCCTCCAGCGACTCCAGCCGCTCGAAGAGGGTCTTGGACAGGGCCCGGGCGTCCGCCGGAGCAACCTCGTCGTAAGCGGGGATGTCCGGAAGCCCGGCGAGTGCGCCGTCGTGGTCGACGACCGCGTCATGATGCTCGATGGGATCCAGATGTTCCGGAGGGAGTGTCGACGTCGCTTCTTGGGTACGCGATCCGTCGAGCCGGGGTGACATGATGTCCTCCATCGTTCTCGGCATACGGCTGCCGAAGCCAGTTACGTGCACTGCGGTGTGCGGCGCCTCCAAAGCCGGCCGTGTCGGTTTACGTGTCCTACTAGCCCTACCGGGTTTACCGAGCCCACCGCAAGTGTGTTATGTGCAAGTATGTCCGTTTGTGTGCGGTTGTTCGGGTGTCGGAGTGCGCTGGGAAGGCGTAGTGTTCGAGGGCGTCAGCAAGCAGTCACGACCTCGGGAGAGAGAAACGGCATGGACCGCGGGACGGTCGGCAGTGCCCAGTCGGGCCGGCTACTGGTGGAGGTGCGGGACGAGGGCCCCAGTGCCGTCGTGACTCCGGCGGGTGAGTTGGATCATCACACCGCCGATTTGTTGCGCGAGCCCCTGGAGGACTGTCTCGCCAAGGGATTCAACCGGCTTGTCGTCGACTGCTCGCGTCTGGAGTTCTGCGACTCCACAGGGCTCAACGTCCTGCTCGGCGCGCGGCTGAAGGCGGAGGCCGCGGGGGGCGGTGTGCATCTGGTGGCCATGCAGCCCGTAGTGGCTCGCGTGTTCGAGATCACGGGGGCCGAAGCGGTCTTCACCCTCCATGACACGCTTGAGGCCGCCCTGGCCGACGCGACCGGCTGAGCCGGTCCTTGTCCAGCCGGCGACGGGTCTCGCGCGCCCCCTGGGGCAGGGGTTTTCGCCCCGTCCGATGTTTCGTGCCGAATACAGGGGTGTTCGGACGGTCCGGTCGGGCAGGAGACCCCCTGAACCGACTGTGTACGACGTACGACTTTGAAACGTGAACTGGTGAATCGGTGAGGTGAAGCGCTGATGAGCACCACCCGGCCCTACTCGCCGGGCGACCGTGGTCCGGAGCCCAGCGGCGCTTCCGGGGCGTCCGAGGGGGGCGTGCCCGGGACCGGGGAGTCCGAGGGGGGCGTGTCCGCCGGGCAGGCCGCCGTGATCGGGGGGTCCGTGTCCTCGTCCCCGTCCGGGGCAGCCGCGTCCGGGGCAGCCGCGTCCGGGGCGTCGCCCGGGCCCGCTCCCGGGGCGGCTTCCGGGCCCACCTCCACGGCTCCGTCCGGGGCGGCGTCCTCGGGTGGCCCCGCGAGTGGCGGGGGGCGGCAGGTACGCAGGCTCAGCTTCGACGACCAGAGCGGGGTGGTCCCGCTCGCTCGTGACTTCACCCGCCAGGCGCTGTACGCCTGGGGCTGGCTGCCCTCCGCCACCGCGGACCAGCGTGCCGCCGCCGAGGACGTACTGCTCGTGGTGTCCGAGCTGGTCACCAACGCCTGTCTGCACGCCGAGGGGCCGGACGAGCTGTGGATCACCTGCGAGAAGAAGGTGATCCGGCTGGAGGTCTCCGACCGGGGCACGGGGCAGCCCGCGCCGCGCACCCCGCACCGCGCCGGGCGTCCTGGCGGGCACGGCATGTTCATCGTGCAGCGGCTGTGCCTGGACTGGGGCGTGGTGCGGACGCCGGGGGTCGCGGGCAAGCGGGTGTGGGCGGAGTTGGGGGCGCCGGCGTAGGCCTGCGCCGGCGACGCCTGCACCGGGTTCACCCACCCACCCGTCTCGGTCGGCCGAGGAGCTCCCGCTCCTGGGGCTCCGCCACCCGTGCCCAGCTGTTCCACATCCTTGAACTGAGCGAACAGGGCAACGTGACCGTCCGGGTCATCCCGTACGCCTCGCCCCACTTCCCGGGCAACGGCCGGCCCTTCGACTACGCGGCCGGCCCGGTCCCTCAACTCCACACCGTCCAGTTGGCGTGCAGCCCCTCACCTGGCGCAAGTCCACCTAGAGCCCCGACGGTTCGAACTGGGTCGAGATAGCCACCACCGCGACCGTCATCCTGGTCCGCGACTCCAAGAGCCGCGCGGGAGCGCACCTCGCCTTCCCCCGCACCGTATGGGCGGACTTCCTCGCAGTGACGACGCACCCAGCCTTGGCGGAGGCTGCGCGGTTTCCCGTTCCGTCAACCGTGGTCACGTGACCCGGACGCCTCGCGCTCGGGAGCATCCACCCAGATGCCGGGCAGGGGCAGCGGGAGGGGTGCAGGGCGAGACGCCGAGCGATCATGGGCTTCGGAGTTGCGGCTGTTTCAGCCGGCACTGGTTCCAGGACTGCCCCTACGCTCCCGCCCGCTGCCCTCGGCGGCCTCCTTGGGCCGCCACATGGCCATCCACCCGGACAGCATCACCAGGTGCGACTTGACGACATCCAGCGACCGGAGGCTCTGCTCCACGAGCCGGCTCTTGTCGTTGGTGGTCAGTGTCCCCTCCTCCCAGCCCTCGAACGCGTCGATCCGTTCCTGGAGCACCAGCCGCAGCGCGGCGAGTTGCTCACGCGCCCGCTTCGCCACGATCAGGAACTCCCGCAGTCCCTGGCGGTTTGCCTGGTCGGTGCCCGACTCGATCGCCTCGATCTCGGCGTCCGCCTCGTCGTGCGCGGCCGTCACCTCGTCGGCCAGGCCGACGAGCCGCTGCCGCAACCGCTGCCCGGTCGGCACGGTCCCGCCCTCGTGCGCGCGGTCCATGTCGTAGGGCACGCCGAAGTTCTGGGCTATGTCCATGACTTCGTGCAGCGTGTGGTAGGCCAGCTCGGCCGTGTGGTCGTAGTGCAGCCGCCAGAAGGAGAAGACGCCCCAGGCGACCGCGGCGATCTCCTCCTGCGACGCTCCGGCCGTCTTCGCCAGCTTCAGCATGCGGGCGGCCCGGCGGGACTGTCCCGCCCACACGGGCAGGTTCTTGGACCGGGCCAGCTTCGTGGTCTCCGAGTTCTCGTTGCGTACGGACGGCTGTCTCCTGCCCGTGTTCGGCGGCGAGACCCGCAGGTTGGTGCTGCCCCGGTCCTGGGTGGGCAGCCGCTTGCCGTCGGCGTCGAACCCGGCGGTGCTCCGCAGTTCCTCCTCGGTGTTGCCCGGCAGCCATCCGCTGCCCCGGGTGCGGGGCGTGTGGGGGTTGGGCGCCGCGTAGTACTCCTGGAGGTCGTGCAGCGTGATGACCTTGTCCCGGAAACCGAACTTCTCGGGGGTCCGCAGCACCGCCAGGTAACCCCCGTTGTCCAGCATCCCGGGGCGCAGGTGGGAGCCCTCGAACTTCTCGGCGCCGAAGTAACCCCCGTAGGTCCCGATCGGCCGCGGCGGCGGGGCCGTCTCGCCCCTCGCGTCCCGCAGCACCGGCTGCAGCTTCGGGTCGGACAGGCCCGTGGTCAGCTCGCGCGCCATGCCCTGAGCGGCGTCGTCCGTGAACTTCTGCTTCCCGAGGCGCTCGTTCTTCTCGTCCTCGAACCTGCGGTACAGACGCTTCAGCAGCACGTTCAGGAAGGCCTCGACGTCACCCTCGGCCTGGATCTTCTGCGCGATCTCCTTCTCTTTCCTCCGGTTCCCCTTGGCGGCGACCCAGCCCATGAGGTGACGGGCCAGTTCCGTGTAGTCGTTCACCAGGATCTTGTGGTTCTTCGCCCCGAAGTCGGGGTGGGCGCCGATCTCCCGTTTGAGGGCCGGGTGGTAGCCCTTGTGGCCGACCGGGGCGACGATCGCCTTCCTGAGCTGGTCGATGATCCGGGAGTGGTGGTTCATGAACTGCTGGCGTTCCTCCGGCGAGAGGTCCTTGTCAACCGTCTCGGCCAGATGCGAGAGCACCTCGTGCGACAACTCATCGACGGCCGTCGAGTGCTTCTCCTCCGGCAGGTTCCGCGTCTTCCGCTGGTAGCGCATCGTGTAGTCGATCCGCCCGACCACGAGCGAGCGCTGCACCGGGGTTCCGGTCCCGGTCCAGGAACCGCGGGCGACGGTGCGGGCGACGGCGGCGTTACCGGCGAGGCCCTGCAGGCGGTGCACGGCTGCCTCGGGCGGCTGCTGGTGCGGCGCCGGAGCCGGCAGACCGGTGCCGGCGGGCTTCTTCTCCCGCTGCCAGCCGCGTCCGTGCTGATGCATCGTGTGCCCTCTCGCCTGTACGGGTGGCGGGCGCTCACGCGCCTCCGCACGCGGCCCGCACCTTGCATAGTGGAGGGGGAACACGGCCGGGAAGAGCCTCGGGGGTAGTCCAGCTGCCCGTTCAGGCCGCCCCGCGCCCGCCTGCCACGACAAGGGCGTCTGCTCCTCGCGGACCCCCGCCGAACCGACCACGGACTCCCCTGTCCAGTGTCCGGCTTTCGAGTGACCGAGGCACGGGGACCTGTCTCAGCATCGCTGAAACGCCCGGAGGGCCACCGCGTCCACCCGGACGCGATGACCCTCCGCGGAACAGGACCGCCAGGCCGGCTGGGCTCAGCGGACGTCGCCCATGAGTTCCTTCACGCGCTTGCGGTACATCCAGATCGCGACACCGGCGACCACGGCGAGCGTGGCCTCCGCGGCCACGATGCCCGTCCTGTTCAGGTCGACGCCGGCGATGGAGAGCAGGCCGGTCGTGGCGTCACCGGCGGTGACGGCCAGGAACCAGACGCCCATCATCTGCGAGGCGTACTTCACGGGCGCCATCTTCGTGGTGACCGACAGGCCGACCGGGGAGAGCATCAGCTCACCGCAGGTCTGGACGAAGTAGATCGCCACCAGCCACAGCGCGGCCGCCTTGTGACCGCCGTCCGCGATGGCCAGCGGGGCCAGGAAGAGGAAGAAGGACGCGCCGACCAGGACCAGGCCGAACGAGAACTTGACGATCGTGCTCGGCTCCTTGCCGCGCCGCGCGAGCGCCAGCCACACCGTGGCGAAGACCGGGGCCAGGGCCATGATGATGACCGGGTTGACCGACTGGAACCAGGAGACCGGGAACTCCCAGCCGAAGACGCTGGTGTCGGTGGAGGAGTCCGCGAAGAGCGACAGGGTCGAGCCGCCCTGGTCGTAGATCATCCAGAAGATGGCCGCGGCGACGAAGAACCAGATGTACGCGGACATCTTCGACTGCTCGGCGCGGTCCAGGTCCTTGTCGCGCTTGATGCGGGTCAGCACCAGCACCGGGATGATCACGCCGAGCAGGGTCAGCGGGACCAGGATCCAGTTCAGGGTGTAGGTGCCGGAGAAGCCGACGATCGCGTAGAAGACGACCGCGAGGGCGGCCCAGAACGCGGCCTTGCGCAGGGTGGAGGTCTTCTCCGCCGCCGACAGGGGCTTGGGGACCACGCTGGAGTGCGGCGCCAGGTGACGGCTGCCGAGCAGGAACTGCACCACGCCCAGACCCATGCCGACCGCGGCGAGCGCGAAGCCCAGGTGCCAGTTGACGTTCTCACCGATGGTGCCGATGATCAGCGGCGCGGCGAAGGCACCGAGGTTGATGCCCATGTAGAAGACGGTGAAGCCACCGTCGCGGCGCGGATCGTCGGGGCCGCTGTAGAGCTGGCCGACCATCGTGGAGATGTTGGCCTTCAGCAGACCCGAGCCGATGGCGACCAGACCGAGGCCCGCGAAGAACGTGCCGGAGGACGGCAGCGCCAGCGTGAGGTGGCCGAGCATGATCACGCCACCGGCGACGGCGACGGTCCTGCGGGGTCCCCAGACACGGTCGCCGAACCAGCCGCCCGGCATCGTGAGCAGGTACACCAGCGAGAGGTACACCGAGTAGATCGCGGTCGCGGTGCCGGCGTTCATGCCGAGACCGCCGGGGGCCACCAGGTACAGCGGGAGCAGAGCCCTCATGCCGTAGTAGGAGAAACGCTCCCACATCTCGGTCATGAAGAGAGTGGCCAGTCCGCGGGGGTGGCCGAAGAAGGTCTTCTCGGATCCGGGGGTGCCCGGAGAGACCGAGTCCTTCGTCAGGCTGGACGCCATGGTCGATCCTTGCTGGTCGGGACGCGCTCATGAGGCGATGCGCGCCCGGTGGGGGAGGCGGCCGGCACCGGCGGCTCGTCACCCGTCCATCCCACGCCTGAGGGATTCCGCTCCGGATCACGAAGCGGTGGACGGCGGCCACCGGGATCCACGCCTCCGCGCGCGGCGCTGCACGCGTTGAGGCCCGGCCACAGGTCATTCCTTTCAAGGCCGGCCGTGGGGGCCGGCCCGCACACAAAAGAGACCCTCAGCGTCGTACTGTCGCCAAAGGGTCCCCTGGGTGCTACAGGCGCTGATTCACCATACGGCAGGACACCGCCCGGTATGGAAGGACTTGAGACGCGGATCACAGGTGATACTGGAACCGCGAACGATCTTTCGAAGGTCCATCACAGGATGGCACCCCACAGCCGCAGGTTCGTACAGGGGGTCCGCGGCGGGCCGGGCGGGCGGGCCGCCGCGGCGGATGCCCGGCTTGTCCGCAGGCGGGAGATCCTCGGGTCGATCACGCCCCGGGCGCTGCTCCGAGCGGACTACCATCAGCTCATGACCCGTGTACTGCTCGCCGAGGACGACGCGTCCATCTCGGAGCCGCTGGCCCGCGCACTGCGCCGGGAAGGGTACGAGGTCGAGGTGCGTGAGGACGGACCCACCGCACTCGACGCCGGCCTGCAGGGCGGCATCGACCTGGTCGTGCTGGACCTGGGCCTGCCGGGCATGGACGGGCTGGAGGTCGCCCGCCGGCTGCGGTCCGAGGGCCTCGCCGTGCCGATCCTGATCCTGACCGCGCGCGCCGACGAGGTGGACACCGTCGTCGGGCTGGACGCGGGTGCCGACGACTACGTCACCAAGCCCTTCCGCCTCGCCGAGCTGCTCGCCCGGGTCCGGGCCCTGCTGCGGCGCGGTTCCGTGGAGCCCCCGCAGCCGCCCGCGACGCACGGCGTGCGCATCGACGTCGAATCGCACCGGGCCTGGATGGGGGAGGAGGAGCTCCAGCTCACCGCCAAGGAGTTCGACCTGCTGCGGGTGCTGGTGCGCGACGCCGGCCGGGTCGTCACGCGCGACCAGCTGATGCGCGAGGTCTGGGACACCACCTGGTGGTCGTCGACCAAGACCCTCGACATGCACATCTCCTGGCTGCGCAAGAAGCTGGGGGACGACGCGGCGAACCCCCGCTACATCGCCACCGTGCGCGGTGTCGGTTTCCGTTTCGAGAAGAACTGAGCTCCGAGAAGGGCTGAGCGCCCGCAGGGGCCTGCCCGGGTAAGAGGACATGCGCCGTCGACTGATCCAGTCCACGCTCGCCGTGGTGCTCATCGTGATCGCCGTGTTCGGCGTCTCACTCGTGATCGTCGAGACCCGGACGATCAGCAGCTCCGCGCAGGAGCGGGTCGACCTGGAGGCGGTGCGGCTGGCCAGCATCGTGGACAGCCGGCTGCTCGGCACCGGATCGGTCGACGCCACGTTCCTGCGGGAGCAGGTCCGGGACGCCCGGTACGCCGAGATCCGGATCCCCGGCAAGCCGGTCATCGAGGTCGGCAGCCGGCCGACCGGCGAGGTCATCCGCGGCAAGGCCACCGGCGAGGAGGGCGAGACCGTCCTCGTCGAGGAGCCGAGCTCCGCGGTGACCCGTGAGGTCGGCCGGACCCTGCTGATCATCGGCCTGGTGGCGCTGCTCGCGGTGATCGCCGCGGTGCTGCTGGCGATCCGGCAGGCCAACCGGCTCGCCTCCCCGCTCACCGACCTCGCCGAGACCGCCGAACGCCTCGGCTCCGGCGACCCGCGCCCGAGGCACAAGCGCTACGGCGTCCCCGAGCTGGACCGCGTCGCGGACGTGCTGGACTCCTCCGCCGAGCGCATCGCCCGGATGCTCACCGCCGAGCGCCGCCTGGCCGCCGACGCCTCGCACCAGTTGCGTACGCCGCTGACGGCGCTGTCCATGCGGCTGGAGGAGATCACCCTCACCGACGAGCCGGAGACGGTGAAGGAGGAGGCGACGATCGCGCTGTCGCAGGTGGAGCGGCTGACGGACGTCGTGGACCGGCTGCTGACGAACTCCCGCGACCCGCGCAGCGGCTCCGCCGTCACCTTCGAGCTGGACGACGTCATCCAGCAGCAGATCGACGAGTGGCGCCCCGCCTACCGGAGCGAGGGACGGGCGATCGTCAGCTCCGGCAAACGGCACCTGACCGCCGTGGGCACCCCGGGCGCCGTGGCGCAGGTGCTGGCCGCGCTGATCGAGAACTCCCTGATGCACGGGGGCGGCACGGTGGCCCTGCGGACCCGGGTGACCGGCAACCAGGCGGTGGTCGAGGTCACCGACGAGGGGCTCGGCGTCCCGGCCGACCTGGGGGCGCGGATCTTCGAACGCGCGATCAGCGGGCGGAACTCGACGGGTATCGGCCTCGCCGTCGCCCGCGACCTGGCCGAGGCGGACGGCGGCCGGCTGGAGCTCCTCCAGGGCCGCCCCCCGGTGTTCGGCCTGTTCCTGTCGCGTACGCCGCCGTCGAAGAAGTCGTCCGGGGACTCGGGGGGGACGGTGCGCTAGGCGCATCGCCGCGCGCACCGCGCGGGGAGGGCGGCCCCGGCCGCCGTCAGCGCTGTGCCGCGGGGGCGCCGTCCGGGGCGCGTACGGCCGTCGGATCCTCGTGCTCCAGGAAGGTCTCCGCCCGCCTCACCGGCTCGCGGGCCGGCCGGGTGCGGAAGACCCAGCTGCGGTACGACCAGAAGCGGAACAGCGTGCCGATGCCGATGCCGAGGAACTTGAAGATGTTGCTCTGCAACGGGCTGTCCCAGCCGAAGCCGTACGTCGCCGTGTACAGCACGCCGTTCTCGATCACCAGCCCGACCGCGCTGAACAGCAGGAACAGCGACATCTCGCGGGTTTGGCGGCTCTTGTCGCGGTCCCGGTAGGTGAAGTAGCGGAAACCCAGGTAGTTGAAGGCGATCGCGACGACGGTCGCGACGATGCTGGCCCGCACCACGTGGAGCTCGGTCACGTGCCGTATCAGGTTGAAGACGAGGAGGTTGACCAGAACCCCCGCGCCGCCCACCGCGCCGAACTTCACGACCTCACGGACCAGCCCTTCGAGCCGGTGCCGCACCGGGCCGCGCGGGGCCGGGGGAGCGGGTGACGCCGGGGGCGTCGCGGGAGCCGTATGAGCACCCGAGGAACCATGTTCCATGGTCGTGCAGGCCCCCGTCCATCGGTTGGCGTCAATCCGTTCATGCTAACCACCCGGACGCGCGATCTTCCTGCGGACGGCCCCGGGGCGGCGGCCGCGGAGGGCGGGAGCGCCGGGGAAACGGCCGGTAAACAGGTGGGCCCCGCGCGGCCGATACGCTAGGGGGGTGACGTTCCCGGTAGTCGGTATGGTCGGCGGTGGCCAGCTCGCTCGTATGACACACGAGTCGGGCATCCCGTTGGGCATCAGGTTCAAGCTTCTCAGTGACACTCCTCAGGACTCTGCGGCGCAGGTCGTGAACGAAGTCGTCGTCGGCGACTATCGCGATCTGGACACGTTGCGCGAGTTCGCGCGCGGCTGTGACGTGATCACCTTCGATCACGAGCACGTGCCGACCGAGCACCTCAAGGCCCTGGAGGCGGACGGCATCCCCGTGCGCCCCGGCCCCGACGCGCTCGTGCACGCCCAGGACAAGGGCGTGATGCGCGCGAGACTCGACGCGATCGGCGTGCCCTGTCCACGGCACCGGATCGTGCGCGATCCGGCCGACGTGGCCGCCTTCGCGGACGAGGGCGAGGGTTTCCCCGTCGTCCTCAAGACCGTGCGCGGCGGTTACGACGGCAAGGGCGTGTGGGTGGTGGACTCCGCCGAGGAGGCCGCCGAGCCCTTCCGTGCCGGTGTGCCCGTGCTGGCCGAGGAGAAGGTCGACTTCGTCCGCGAGCTGGCCGCCAACGTGGTCCGCTCCCCGCACGGCCAGGCCGTGGCGTACCCCGTCGTCGAGTCCCAGCAGGTGAAGGGCGTCTGCGACACGGTGATCGCGCCCGCCCCCGGCCTCGACGGGGCCCTGGCGCTCAGGGCCGAGGAGATGGCGCTCAGCATCGCCAAGGAACTGGACGTCGTCGGCCACCTCGCCGTCGAGCTGTTCCAGACCCGCGACGGCCGCATCCTCGTCAACGAACTGGCGATGCGCCCGCACAACTCCGGCCACTGGACGATGGACGGCGCGATCACGTCGCAGTTCGCCAACCACGTCCGCGCGGTCCTCGACCTCCCCCTCGGCGACCCGCGCCCGCGCGCCCCGTGGACGGTCATGGTCAACGTCCTCGGCGGTGACTATCCGGACATGTACTCCGCGTACCTGCACTGCATGGCCCGCGACCCCCAGCTGAAGATCCACATGTACGGCAAGGACGTGAAGCCCGGCCGCAAGGTCGGTCACGTCAACACGTACGGCGACGACCTGGACGACGTGCTGGAGCGCGCCCGTCACGCCGCCGGCTACCTGAGAGGGACGATCACCGAATGAACGCGGTAAGCCCGGTGAGTCCGGTCGTGGGCATCGTCATGGGGTCCGACTCCGACTGGCCCGTGATGGAGGCCGCCGCCAAGGCCCTCGACGAGTTCGAGATCGCCTACGAGGTCGACGTCGTCTCCGCGCACCGCATGCCGCACGAGATGATCGCGTACGGCGAGCAGGCCGCCGGCCGCGGTCTCAAGGCGATCATCGCGGGGGCCGGCGGCGCCGCCCACCTGCCCGGCATGCTCGCCTCCGTCACTCCGCTCCCGGTCATCGGCGTGCCGGTGCCGCTGAAGTACCTCGACGGCATGGACAGCCTCCTGTCCATCGTGCAGATGCCGGCCGGCGTCCCCGTCGCCACGGTCTCCGTCGGCGGCGCCCGCAACGCCGGCCTGCTGGCCGCGCGGATGCTCGCCGCGCACGACGGAGAGCTCCTCGGCCGCATGCGCGAGTTCCAGCAGGACCTCAACGACCAGGCCACCGAGAAGGGCAAGCGGCTGCGCACCAAGGTCGAGGGGTCGGCGGCCTTCGGATTCGGGAAGTGAGGCCCGTGACCTCCCTCGACCAGGCCCGGGAGCTGCTGCGCGAGTTCCCCGTAGTGGACGGCCACAACGACCTGCCCTGGGCGCTGCGCGAGCAGGTCCGCTACGACCTCGACGCCCGTGACATCGCCGCCGACCAGTCCGCCCACCTGCACACCGACCTCGCCCGGCTGCGGGCCGGCGGCGTCGGCGCGCAGTACTGGTCGGTGTACGTCCGCTCGGACCTGCCCGGCGCGGTGACCGCGACGCTGGAGCAGATCGACTGCGTACGGCGGCTGATCGACCGCCACCCCGGGGACCTGCGCGCCGCGCTGACCGCCGCCGACATGGAGGCCGCGCGCGCCGAGGGCCGGATCGCGTCCCTGATGGGTGCCGAGGGCGGCCACTCCATCGACAACTCGCTCGCCACGCTGCGCGCGCTGTACGCGCTCGGCGTGCGCTACATGACCCTCACCCACAACGACAACATCGCGTGGGCGGACTCGGCGACCGACGAGCCCGGTGTCGGCGGCCTGTCGGCCTTCGGCCGCGAGGTCGTGCGGGAGATGAACCGCGAGGGCATGCTGGTCGACCTCTCGCACGTGGCGGCCACGACGATGCGCGACGCGCTGGACACCTCGACGGCGCCGGTGATCTTCTCGCACTCCTCCGCGCGTGCCGTCTGCGACCACCCGCGCAACATCCCGGACGACGTCCTGGAGCGGCTGCCGGCCAACGGCGGCATGGCGATGGTGACGTTCGTGCCGAAGTTCGTCCTCCAGGCGGCCGTGGACTGGACGGTCGCCGCCGACGAGAACATGCGCGCGCACGGCTTCCACCACCTCGATACCGGCCCTGAGGCGATGAAGGTCCACCGCGCCTTCGAGGAGCGCTCCCCGCGCCCGGTCGCCACGGTGTCCACGGTCGCCGACCACCTCGACCACATGCGCGAGGCCGCGGGCGTCGACCACCTGGGCATCGGCGGCGACTACGACGGCACGCCCTTCACCCCGGACGGTCTCGGCGATGTCTCCGGCTACCCCAACCTGATCGCCGAACTGCTCGACCGCGGCTGGTCCCGGGCCGACCTGGCCAAGCTGACCTGGAAGAACGCGGTCCGGGTACTGGGCGCGGCCGAGGACGTGGCCCGGGGTGTCCAGGCGACCCGGGGGCCGTCCAACGCGACGCCGGAGGAGCTGGACGGCTGAGCCGGCCCTCTCCGTCCTGGCCAGGGCGGGGCGCTCGTACCCCGAACGCCCCGCCCGCCAGGAAGCCGCTCCCGCTCCGTGCGACGGTGACCGTAACGCACGACGACCGTACGGAGCCGGCCATGGCAGACCTCCAGGACGACCTGCACACCAGCACCGGGGCCGGCGGGCTCGACGATCTGGCCGTGCCGCCCGCCGCGGAGGCCTTCCCGCCGGAGCCCTACGCGCCCGTGTCCGACCCCGACGACGAGCCGTCGGCCCGGGCCCACGCCGTGCTGGCCGCCCACCCCGTCGCCGACGGCTACAGCGGTCTGCCCCGCACGCTCAAGCACCTGCCCTGGTACGACCTGGAGCTCGGCGAGAGCGCCGTCGACACCGATCTGCCGCGACTGCGCGAGGGCCGGGTGGGCGCGCTGTTCTGGTCGCTGCACCTGCCCGAGGCCGACGGTGACCGGGCGGTCGGCGCGACCCTGGAGCAGTTGGACCTGGTCAAGACGGTGGTGCGGGCCTACCCGGAGGGACTGCGCCTCGCGTACGACGCCGGGCAGGTCATCGACGCGCGCAACTGCGGCCGGGTCGCCGTGCTGCCCGGCCCCGCCGGCGCCGCCGCCCTGGGCGACCGCCTCGGCATCCTGCGCTCCCTGCACGCCCTCGGCCTGCGCGTACTGACGCTGACCGGGGCGAGTTGGGCGAGCGAGGCGGGACTGACCCGGTTCGGCGAGGAGGTGGTGCGCGAGATGAACCGGCTCGGTGTCGTCGCCGACCTCTCCGGCGCCTGTGCCGACACCTTCCGCCGTACCTTCGCCATCTCCAAGGCTCCGGCGCTGTGCACCCGCTCCGCCGCCCGCGCCCTGCGCCCGCATCCCGCCAACCTCCCCGACGACCTGCTCGTCGAGCTGGGCGCGGCGGGGGGCCTGTGCATGGTGCCGCTGACCGCAGAACAGACCGGCCCGACCGTCCGGGACGTCGCCGACCATCTCGACCACGTCCGCACGGTGGCCGGCCCGCGGAGCGTCGGCCTGTCCGGCACCTACGACGCCGGCACCGCCCACCCGTTGGAACTCGGTGACGCCTCCTGCTACCCCCGGCTCATCGCCGAGCTGCTGCGACGCGGCTGGGACGAGGCCGACGTGGCCCTGCTGACCTGGGGCAACGTCCAGCGGGTCCTGCGGGGGGCGGCCTTCACCGCACGGGCGGCACAGCTGCGCCGGGAGCCTTCGACGGCGACGATCGCCGAACTCGACGGATGACCGTCACGCGTGCTCGATCCGGCACAGGCAGAACGGATGCCCCGCCGGGTCGGCGTACACCATGAAGTCCTTCTTCTCCCGGTCCTCCAGGTCCAGCGGCCGGGCGCCCAGCGCGAGCACCTTCTCGTGCGCCGCGTCCATCTCCTCCCAGGTCGCCCCGCCGTCGAAGTCGAGGTGGAACTGCTGGGCGTTGCGGTCGGCGCGCGGCCACTGAGGCGGGGTGAGCCCCGGCGCCCGCTGGAAGGACAGCCTCGGCCCGCCGGGCACCTGGAGCACCACCCAGTCGGGGTCCTGCTCGTCGGGGGTGCCGCCGCCGACCCGCGCGTAGAAGCGGGCCAGCTCGCGGGGCTCGGGACAGTCGACGACGACGGAACGCAAACGTGCCACGGGTGCCATGGGGAACCTTTCGGTGTGGGCGGTCCGGGTCTCGCTCAGCAGGCGCAGAGGCAGAACGGGTGCCCGGCCGGGTCCGCGTAAACCCGGAAGGTCCGGGCCCGGTCCTCCGCGTCCAGCGGCCTCGCGCCCAGCTCCAGCACGGCCTTCTCCGCCGCGTCCAGGTCCTTCACGTCGAGGTCGAGGTGGAACTGCTGCGCGCCGTCGGGCCCGGGCCACTTCGGCGGTACGAATCCGGGTGCGGCCTGGAACGCCAGCGTCCGCCCGCCCGGCAGCTTCAGGTCGACCCAGTCGCCCTCGCCCTCGACGGTGCCGCCGAGTACGGCGGCGTGCCAACGGGCGAGCGCGCGGTGGTTCACAACTGTTGGCCGCGGAGGAGCACGTGTGGGTGGTTTAGCTCGATCGTGTGGTCGTTGCCCTCCCGGCTTGCGGTGGCCTGGGCCATCCGGGCAACGTGATCGTGCGATCTGAGACGCGGATAGGGCGTCAGTGCGCGGGGCCCCCGTTCCACCGGAGTGATGATTCAGGGCCTCCCCGCCGCCTCTGGCTGCACCGATTGCTCAGATCGTGAGGGAACCGGCCTCCTAGGATCGGACCACGGACAGGATCCGTGTCGCTGCCCTGGGGTTGAGTACGCCGGAGACCAGTGCGCCCAAGACCGTTCGGGGCGTGCGGCTGAACGGACTCCAGGCCCGCTTGGTCCACAGGAACGGTCGGGACAGTCCAGGACAACGAACGAGTTGTTTGGCCTGGATCCCACCAGTGGTGACGGCCGACGCGGCCGACGGCTTCGCCGTCCTCGCCCCAGTCAGGGAGGTTCCCCTGGCTGGGGCGAGGACGGCGGACCCGGCTGAAGGCCTGTGAGGCCGTCGACTGCCACTGGGCGTACTACGACCGCAGCCCCGCCGGACGCGGGCGCTGGTGCTCGATGCAGGTGTGCGGGGCCCGCGCCAAGATGCGCCGGTACCGGGCCAAGGAGGCGTGATCCGCAGGGGGGGCCACCGGCCGCCGGGCCGCCCCGCGGGGCAGAACGCGGATGACGCGGGTTCGGCCGACTGAGCCCCGGCCGAACCGGCGTCACCCGTCGACCGGCCGGGCTACGCCGTGGGGCGGCCCATCGCCCGGTACGTCCAGCCGGCCTTCCGCCAGGCCACCGGGTCCAGGGCGTTGCGCCCGTCGAGGATCACCCGGGCCGTCACGGCCTCGCCCAGCGCCTCCGGGTCCAGCTCGCGGAACTCCCGCCACTCCGTCAGGTGCAGGACGACGTCCGCGCCCCGCACCGCCTCCAGCGCGGAGTCGGCGTAGCCGAGCGTCGGGAACAGCCGCCGGGCGTTCTCCATGCCCTTGGGGTCGTACACCGTCACCTGGGCGCCCTGGAGGTGCACCTGCCCGGCGACGTTCAGCGCGGGGGAGTCCCGTACGTCGTCCGAGTCGGGCTTGAAGGTGGCGCCGAGCACCGCGATCCGCTTGCCGAGGAGGGGGCCGCCGCCCAGCGCCTGCCGGGTCAGCTCCACCATCTGGCCGCGCTGGCGCATGTTGATGGAGTCGATCTCGCGCAGGAAGGTCAGCGCCTGGTCGGCGCCCAGCTCACCGGCGCGCGCCATGAACGCCCGGATGTCCTTCGGCAGACAGCCGCCGCCGAACCCGATCCCCGCCCGCAGGAACTTCTTCCCGATCCGGTCGTCGTACCCGATCGCCTCCGCCAGTTTCGCCACGTCGCCGTCGGCGGCCTCGCACACCTCCGCCATCGCGTTGATGAAGGAGATCTTGGTGGCGAGGAAAGAGTTCGCGGAGGTCTTCACCAGCTCGGCCGTCGGGAAGTCGGTGACGACGAACGGCGTGCCCTCCGCCACCGGCGTGGCGTACACCTCGCGCAGCAGCCGCTCCGCCCGCTCGCTGCGCACGCCGACCACGATCCGGTCGGGGTGCAGTGTGTCCTTGACGGCGAAGCCCTCGCGCAGGAACTCCGGGTTCCAGGCCAGCTCGGCGTCGTGCCCGGCCGGCGCGTGCTCGGCGAGGTAGGCGGCCAGCCGGTCGGCGGAGCCCACGGGCACGGTCGACTTGCCGACGACGAGCGCGGGACCGGTCAGGTGCGGTGCCAGCGAGGCCAGCGCGGAGTCGACGTACGACATGTCGCACGCGTACTCGCCGTGCTTCTGCGGCGTGTTCACGCACAGGAAGTGCACGTCGCCGAAGGCCGCGACCTCGGCGAAGTCGGTGGTGAAACGCAGCCGCCCGCTGGATCCCTCGATCCCGGCGACGTGCTTGCCCAGCAGCTCCTCGAGCCCCGGCTCGTACATCGGGACCTGGCCCCGCTGGAGCATCTCGATCTTCTCGGGCACCACGTCCAGACCCAGCACCTCGAAACCGAGCTCGGCCATGGCCGCCGCGTGGGTCGCGCCGAGATAGCCGGTGCCGATCACAGTGATCTTGAGGGCCATGGGTGCTCCAGAGGTGTACGGCGAAGGTGCGCGCCCGAGCATATCCGGGACGCGGGAGAACCCTTCCGGTCGGCTGTCGTCAAGCTCACCTATCCACGGACGTGGACGGGGCTCTAAAATTTGGGTTACTTAACGGTAGTTAGCGTGCCCAGCATCACAGCGTTTTGGAGCGTGAGAGACCTTGGCCGGATCGGCTGACTTCGACCTGTACCGCCCGTTGGAGGAGCACGACATGCTCCGGGACGCCGTCCGCTCCCTGGCCGAGGCGAAGATCGCGCCGCACGCCGCCGCGGTGGACGAGGAGGCCCGCTTCCCCCAGGAGGCCCTCGACGCCCTGACCGCGAACGACCTGCACGCGGTGCACGTCCCCGAGGAGTACGGCGGCGCGGGCGCCGACGCCCTCGCCACGGTGATCGTCATCGAGGAGGTCGCCCGCGTCTGCGCGTCGTCCTCCCTGATCCCGGCCGTGAACAAGCTCGGCTCCCTCCCGGTGATCCTCTCCGGCTCCCAGGCGCTGAAGAAGAAGTACATGACCCCGCTCGCCAAGGGCGACGGCATGTTCTCCTACTGCCTCTCCGAGCCCGACGCGGGCTCCGACGCGGCCGGCATGAAGACCAGGGCCGTCCGCGACGGCGACTTCTGGGTCCTCAACGGCGTCAAGCGCTGGATCACCAACGCGGGCGAGTCCGAGTACTACACGGTGATGGCCGTCACCGACCCCGCCAAGCGCTCCAAGGGCATCTCCGCCTTCGTCGTCGAGAAGTCCGACGAGGGCGTCTCCTTCGGCGCTCCGGAGAAGAAGCTCGGCATCAAGGGCTCGCCGACCCGCGAGGTCTACCTGGACAACGTCCGCATCCCCGCCGACCGCATGATCGGCGAGGAGGGCACCGGCTTCGCCACCGCGATGAAGACGCTGGACCACACCCGCATCACCATCGCCGCGCAGGCCCTCGGCATCGCCCAGGGCGCCCTCGACTACGCCAAGGGCTACGTCAAGGAGCGCAAGCAGTTCGGCAAGCCGATCGCCGACTTCCAGGGCATCCAGTTCATGCTCGCCGACATGGCCATGAAGATCGAGGCCGCCCGCCAGCTGACGTACGCCGCCGCGGCCAAGTCGGAGCGCGGCGACAGCGACCTCACCTTCCAGGGCGCCGCCGCCAAGTGCTTCGCCTCCGACGTGGCCATGGAGGTCACCACGGACGCGGTCCAGCTCCTCGGCGGCTACGGCTACACCCGTGACTACCCGGTGGAGCGCATGATGCGCGACGCGAAGATCACGCAGATCTACGAGGGCACGAACCAGGTCCAGCGCATCGTCATGGCGCGCAACCTGCCCTAAGGCCCGGCGAGACGCACGGGCCGCGCCCCCGGCCCTCCGTCGGAAAGCGTGAACGATCGGCCACTGTCGTCCCTCAGGCGCTCAGATGAGCGCCTCAAGGACACTGGCGGCCGATCGTTCACGCTTTTCGGGCCGGACGGTCAGTCCTCGTACCCCTCCGCCACCCGCTGCTCCCGCAGCTCCATGATCGCGCGGCGGCGGGCCAGGCGGTGGGTGCGGCGGATCTGGGCCTCCTGGTAGCGGCGCTTGTCCTTCCCGGTCTCCGGCAGGACCGGCGGCACCGTGCGCGGCTTGCCGTCCGCGTCGACCGCGGCGAAGACCAGGTACGCCGAGCCGACCTGGGTGGCGGGGGTGGACTCGTTCCAGCGTTCGGCCAGGACCCGGACGCCGACCTCCATGGAGCTGCGGCCGGTCCAGTTGACCTGGGCCTTCACATGGACGAGGTCGCCGACGCGGACCGGTTCGAGGAACGCCATCTCGTCCATGGACGCGGTGACGGCGGGGCCGCCGGAATGCCGTCCTGCCACGGCCCCGGCCGCGTCGTCGACAAGCTTCATGATCACTCCGCCGTGCACCGTGCCCAGGAGGTTGGTGTCGCTGTGGGTCATGATGTGGCTGAGGGTGGTGCGGGACGCCGAGGTCGGCTTGCCCGGGATCTCCGGAGTCGCCGAGTGCGCGGCTGAGGCCTGTTCTGCCTGGTCTGTCATGGCATCCACCTTATGCCGGGACGACATCGGAGTAATTTGTGTCAGCTTCGCAACAGCGCTGACCCTATTTTCCGACGGCCCTTATGGCCCGTGGCGCGGACCTGCACACTGGTGCGCATGACTGATTGGCCCGAGGCATCGACCGGTGACAACCGCGGCGGCCGGTACGGACGCGGCAGTGCGAGCGCGCGACCCGAGAGCGCCCGCGTGATGCGACAGGTCCGCCGCGGCCAGGCGCCCCCGCCCGGCCCGGGCCCCTCGGCGCCGCCCTACGGCGGCGGAGTGCCGCAGCAGCCCTCCTACGTCGACGGTCACGGCGGCCAGGACACGTACGACAGCGGCTACAACACCGGCCAGGTCTACGGCAGCCCCGGCGGCCGGGGCTCCGGCCCGGGCCCCGGCGGTCCCGGTCCGGGCCGGCCCGCGCCGGACTGGCGGCGCCGGATCAAGTGGACCGCGATCACGGTGGTGACCGCGCTGGTCGTCACCACCGTCGGCACCTACTTCTGGGCCGACTCCAAGCTCAACCGCGAGGTCGACCTGTCCAAGGTCATCGAGCGGCCCGGGGCCGGTGAGGGCACGAACTACCTGATCGTCGGCTCCGACAGCCGCGAGGGCATGACCGACGAGCAGAAGAAGGACCTGCACACCGGTTCCGCCGAGGGCAAGCGCACCGACTCGATGATGATCCTGCACACCGGGGACAACGGGTCGACGCTGATCTCGCTGCCCCGTGACTCGGACGTGGAGATCCCGAGCTTCGTCGGCTCCGAGTCCGGCAAGAAGTACGAGGCCACGGGCCGGCGCGTGAAGCTGAACGCCGCGTACGCGGAGGACGGCCCCGAGCTGCTGGTGCGGACCATCGAGCACAACACCGGACTGCGCCTGGACCACTACGTGGAGATCGGCTTCGCCGGCTTCGCGAACATCGTGGACGCGGTCGGCGGCGTCGAGATGGACATCCCGCAGGACATCAAGGACCCCAAGTCCGGCGCGGACCTCAAGAAGGGCAAGCAGACCCTGAACGGCGAGGACGCCCTCGCCTTCGTCCGCACCCGCTACGCGCTGGCCGGCTCCGACCTGGACCGTACGAAGAACCAGCAGAAGTTCCTGTCGGCGCTGGCGAGCCAGGTGGCCACCCCGTCGACCGTCCTCAACCCGTTCAAGCTGTACCCGACCATGGGCGCAGGCCTGGACTCCCTCATCGTCGACAAGGACATGGGCCTGTTCGACCTGGCCGGCATGTTCTGGGCGATGAAGAGCGTCAGCGGCGGCGACGGCACGTCGATGAACATGCCGGTCTCGGGCAGCGTCGGCGGAAACCTCAAGTGGGACGACGCCAAGGTGAAGCAGCTCGTGGAGCAGCTGAAGAACGACGAGAAGGTCACCGTCAAGGGCAACTGACGCCGGGGCGCACGCCCGGCCCCGGTCACCGCTTCCCGCAGACCACCTCGTCGCCGCGCACCACGGTGCCCGACTCCTGCGGCGGGTCCGCCGGCCGCACCTTCACGACCTTCTCGAAGCCGGCGCCCGCGATCACCTTCAGCGTGGGGCCCTGGCCCTCGACCGGCCGCAGCTCGCTGCCCGGCAGGGCGGCGGCCAGCGACTTCGCCGAGCGGTCCCAGCGCGGGTCGAAGGCGACGACGGTCCGCTCGACCGCGCGGTCGACGGCGTTCCTGGGGACCCGGGTGGTGCGGAACCCGGCCGCGGCCAGGGCGTCGTCCACCCGCTTGCCGAGCCCCGGCGTGCGCGTGCCGTTCTCCACCTGGACCCGCACCTGCTTCGGGTCCACCGGGACACGTACCGGCGCCGGGCCCTCGGGCTTCGGTTCGGGCGCGGCCAGCCGCCTGTCCTCACGCAGGGCGTCGAAGATCCGCTCGGACTCGGCCGGGTCCCACTTCAGGGTCGAGCCCACGCCCTTGACGTCGTGGCCCATCTGCCCGATGGGCACGGTGGTGAACTCGGACGAGGACGGCGAGAAGTTCCGCATCGCCCGCCCGAGCGCCAGCAGCTCGTCCGTGCCGAAGCCCGTGTCGGCCCGCACCGAGCCCAGCACCGCCTGGGTGACGTCGCGGAACTTGAGTGGGTTCAGCAGCAGCCCGGAGGAGGTCGCCCGGTCGATCAGGGCGGCCAGGAAACGCTGCTGGCGCTTCATCCGGCTCAGGTCGGAGGCCCCGTCGAGGTGGCGGGCGCGGACGTACTGCAACGCCTGCCCGCCCATCAGCCGGTGGGTGCCGGCCGGCAGGTCGAGCCCCGTGTGGCCGTCCTTGAGCGGCTCGACGGTGCAGATCTCCACCCCGCCGAGGACGTCCACCGTCTTCATGAAGCTGGTGAAGTCGACCTCCAGATAGTGGTCGATCTTCACGCGGGTCATGTTCTCGACGGTGCGGATGGTCAGCTGCGGGCCGCCCTCGGCGTAGGCCGCGTTCAGCTTGAGGGGGTGCCCCTCGTGCCGCTCGCCGGAGGTGCGGTCGGTGTGGTCGGGCGTCTCGGCGTACGAGTCGCGCGGCAGGCTGACGACGCTGGCGCGCTCCCGGTCCTCCGAGATGTGCACGATCATGACCGTGTCGGTGCAGTGGCAGGGGGCGCCGCCGAGGCGGTACTTCTGCCGCTCCTCCTCGCTGATCCGGTCGCGGCCGTCGGTGCCGACCAGCAGGATGTTCATGCCGTCGCCCGCCCGCGGCCGGTTCTTCATGTCCTTGAAGGCGTCGACCCGCGAGATGTCCGCGTCGAGGCTGGAGAGCACGGCGTGCCCGATCCCCGCGGAGGCGAGCACCACCACCGACAGGGCGGTCACCGCCCGCATGGCCCAGCGCGGCCTCTTCCGTCGTACGGGGGGCCTCGGCGGGCGGCGGGACGGACGCGTGGTGCCGGGCCGCGGCTCGGGGCCGCCCCGGGGGGACGCGGCCGGGACCCGGGGGGAGCGGGGCGGCGTGGGCAAGGTGACACCTCCGCGGGGACGGGCCGTGCGGCCGGACGTGGGATCCGTGAGCACCGTAGGCCCATACGATCTGCTGCCCGGGGCAGCGACCCCCGCGGCGCGCACCCTTGTCCCCCGTTCGCGGTAACGTGAGCACCGATGAACGCCAAGTCCGACGTGCGGCCGCCCGCCGTTTCCGTGATCATGCCCGTCCTCAACGAGGAGCGGCATCTGCGCGGCTCAGTCCGCGCCATCCTCGCCCAGGAGTACGCCGGCGAGATGGAGGTCGTGATCGCCCTCGGTCCCTCCACGGACCGTACGGACGAGATCGCCGCAGAACTCGTCGCCGAGGATCCGCGCGTGCACACCGTGCCGAATCCCACCGGCCGTACGCCCGCCGCGCTGAACGCCGCGATCAAGGCCTCGCGCCATCCGGTCGTCGTCCGCGTCGACGGCCACGGCATGCTGTCGCCGAACTACATCTCCACGGCCGTACGGCTCCTCGAGGAGACCGGCGCGCAGAACGTCGGCGGCATCATGCACGCCGAGGGCGAGAACGCCTGGGAGGACGCCGTCGCCGCCGCGATGACGTCGAAGATCGGCGTGGGCAACGCCGCCTTCCACACGGGTGGGCAGGCGGGTCCCGCCGAGACGGTGTTCCTGGGAGTGTTCCGCCGCGAGGCGCTGGAGCGGCAGGGCGGCTACAACGTGGAGTTCATCCGCGCCCAGGACTGGGAGCTGAACTTCCGCATCCGCGAGGCCGGCGGTCTGATCTGGTTCTCGCCGGAGCTGAGGGTGTCCTACCGGCCGCGGCCGAGCGTGCGGGCGCTGGCCAAGCAGTACAAGGACTACGGCCGCTGGCGGCACGTCGTCGCCCGCTACCACTCCGGCTCCATCAACCTGCGCTACCTCGCCCCGCCGACGGCCGTGTGCGCCATCGCGGCCGGTGTCGTGGTCGGCGCGGCGCTGACCCCGTGGGGCTTCGTGATCCCCGGCGGCTACCTGGCCGCGATCGTGGCCGGCTCGGTCCCGGCCGGCAAGGGGCTGGGACCGAAGGCGCGGGCGCGGATCCCGGTGGCGCTGGCGACCATGCACATGTCCTGGGGCTGGGGCTTCCTGACCAGTCCGCGGTCGCTGGCCAAGCGGGTCATCGCCTCGCGGCGCCCGGCGGTCCAGCCGGACGCGGACGCCGCCGGGGCGCGGTGACGGGCTGCCGCGCCTCGTGGTGACGGTCGTCGCGGTACGAGGTGACGGCCGTCAGGACCAGGTGAACGCCGGGTTCACGTGCATGCAGGCGTCCTCGTCCGCGCCGTTGAGGGCCTCGGCCGACTCCGGGGTCCTGTCGTCCTTCACGGGCGCCTTGTACGCCGTACCCTCGCGCCAGTCGGCTCCGACGACGAGCGTGACATCCGAGACGTCGGTCGACCTGTGCACCGAACTCGCGGGAATCCCCAGGGACTTGGCTATGCGCCGCGCGTCGCCCTCCAGGTCGGCGCTCGGGTAGCGGACGACCGTACGGTCCTCGCTGGGCAGCACCGAGGAGTCGGCGACCGCCTTGGCGAAGCCCTGCTCCACCAGGAGTCCGGCGACCGTGGTCGCACGTCCGCGGGCCAGGCCCAGACGGTCGGTGCGGGTGCCGTTGCGGACCTGGACCGCGATCTCGTCGTCGGCGGCGGCCGGGTCGTCCGGGACCTTCGGCTCCTCCTCAAAAGCCTTCTTCTTCGCGTCCTTGCCGTCCAGCGCGATGTCCTCCCGCACCAGCCGGAACAGCTGCTCCGCGTCCTCGGTCGGCTCCACGCGGGCGCCCACGTACCGGTTGGGCATCGTGGTCATGGTGATGCGCTCCGGCTTCACCCCGCGCAGCTCGTTGCTGAGGTCGTACAGCTTCTTGACGGTGTCGAGGCCCGGGTCGACCGTGAGCGCCCCGGTGGCCTCCTCGGCCAGCCTGCGCAGCTTGTTCGGGCTGCTCAGGGTCGCGTTCTCGCGCAGCGTCCGGACCATCGAGTTCAGGTACATGTGCTGGGCCTTGGCCCGCGCCAGGTCGCTGCCGTCCGCGAAGCCGTAGCGGGTGCGCAGCCACTGGAGGGCCTGTTCGCCCTTGATGGGATGTGTGCCCTTCTCCAGCTTCAGACCGGAGCCGTGGCCCTGGCTGTCGCGTGAGTGGATGTTGGCGTCCACACAGACGGGGACGCCGCCGACGGCGTCCGCCATCGACACCACGCCCGCGAAGTCGACCATCATGAAGTGGTCGATGTGGATGCCGGTCAGCTCCTGCCAGGTGGCCACCGTGCAGCCGGGACCGCCGTGTCCCAGGCTCTGGTTGGTCATCGTCCGGCCCTCGCTCGCCGGGTAGACCTTGCCGTCGTCGGGGTCGGTGCATCGGGGTATCTCGACGAGGGTGTCGCGCGGCATGCTGACGACCGACATGTTGCTGCGGTCGGCGGACAGGTGCACCAGCATCTGCACGTCCGCCAGCGGGGTGGAGCCGAACGTCTCGCGGGCGCCGCCGAGTTTCTGGTTCTCCTCGCTGTTGCGCGCGTCCGAGCCGATCACGAGGATGTTCAGCGGGGTCTGCCCGGCGGCGTTCGGTGTCGGCGGGGCGACCTTGCTGTCACCCAGGTTCAGCGGGACCTTCTTGATGTTGTCGTTGAGGTGCTCGTAGTAGAGGTATCCGGCGCTCGCCGTGCCCACTATGAGCACGGCGAGGGTCACCGCGGTCCAGCGCAGCGCACGGCGCCTCCTGCGGGGCCGATGTCTGACGGCTTCGGCACCGCTGTCGCCGTCGTCGGTGCCGGGGGTACCCGTGGCGTCCGCGGCGCTTGTGGTGCCCGCCTCGCCCGCCGTCTCCTCCGCTCCCTCGACGGTGCTCTCCACACGCTCGGGGGCATCCGATGCGCCCTTCCGCGTGTCCTCCCCCTGCACACTGCTCCGCGTCATGTCCGCGTCCCTCCCCACCCCCGCGCCGAGACCGCGGGCCCGTCACCGTCCCCGTCCTGTGAGACGTACGACAGGCCCGTCAGGTCAACTGGCGCACTGCTTCTGGTCGGCCGTGGACTTCGGCAGGTCCGGCGTCTCGATCGATTTGGCGTTGAGTTTGACGCCGGCGCCCTTGAAGTCCTTGCCGAGGGTGAGGGTCATGGTGGGCAGGCCCTGGGCGTTGGTGGTGCTCTCGCCGGGTTTCATGGCGGCGCCGGACAGGCCGAGGATCTCGGCGAGGGCGCGCGCCTGTGAGGCCTGGTCGGGGGCGTATTCGAGGGTGGTCCTGGCGATTTCCGCGTCGGCGTTGCCGGCGTTCTCGGACTTGGTGACGCCGGCCCGGGTCTGGAGGTAGGTCAGTTCCTGCCCCGCGCTGCCGCTGGGGGCGCCGCCGTTGAGGACGCGGACGCGGACCTCGGAGGGGTCGGACTTCTCGCCCTTGAGCCGGGCGGAGACGGCCGCGGCCTCCTTCTTCTCCTGCTGCTTGACCTCGGTGAAGGAGATGTCGTTCGCGATCATTTCGAAGACCTGGGGTGCCTTCGCCTCGTTCGCGACGACCGTCGCCTTGACCTTCTCGGCGGGGTTGTCGACCACCGGCACCGTGGCGAACGTGATGTTCTTCGTCGGTACCTTCTTCAGCTCCAGGGCGATGTCCTTGAGCGTGCCCACGTTGCCGATCGGCTCGTCCACGGTCAGGGCCTTGGTCGCGGCCTCGGCCAGCTTCACCAGCTTGGTGGGGCTGGTGAGCGTGTCGCTCGAGGACATCTTCCGCATGAGCGAGCCCAGGAACTGCTGCTGCACCTTGATGCGGTCCAGGTCGCCCTCGTTGCCGAAGGCGTGCCGGGTGCGGACGAAGGCGAGGGCGTCCTCGCCCTTGACCACGGACTCGCCCGCGGGCAGCTTGAGTTTGGACTTCTTGTCGTCGACGGCCTTCTCCACGCAGACCTCGACCCCGTCGACGGCGGTGGTGAGCGTCTTGACCGCGTTGAAGTCGGCCATCATGAAGTGGTGCGGCTGGATGCCGGTCGCCTCCTTCACCGTGCGCATGGTGCAGCCCGCGTTCCGGCCGCCCTCGCCGAGGCTCCTGTTGAAGCGGACGTCCTGCTCCCCGGGGACGACCGTCTTCGTTCCGTCCTCCTGCGTCGTCTCGCAGTCGGGGATGTCGACGATCAGGTCGCGGGGGATGCTGAGCGCGGTGGCGTTGGAACGGTCCTTGGCCACGTGCAGCAGGATCGTGGTGTCGGCGTGGCCGACGCTGCCGGCGTCGCCGTAACCCTCGTTGCCGGCGCCGGTGCGCTTGTCGGTGCCGATGATGAGGATGTTGAAGGCCTCGTCCTTCTTGAAGCTGCTGCTGCCGGCGTTGCCGACGTCCGTCGTCGAGACGTTGCCCTCGAGGTGCTTGAGGTAGACGTAGCCGCCGGCGCCGGCCACCAGGACCACGAACGCCGTGCTGCCGCCGGCCCACAGCAGGGCCTTCTTGCCCTTCGACTTCTTCTTCTCGGGCCGGCGCCCGCGCCGCCCCGGCGCCGTCTCCTCGGGTACCGGCCGGCGCCGTCGCTGGGGCGGGACCTCGCGGCCGGGCGTGGCCGTACGGCGACGTGCCGTGCCGGCGCTGCCGTCGGCGGCGGAGGGGGCCGTGGCGTCGCCTGCGCGGCGGGCGCCCCTGCGGGGGCCCGGGACGGCCGACTGCGGTGCGGAAGGGGACAGTCGCAGTTCGTATTCACCGGTGCGCGGATTCAGTACCCACTGGTCTGCGGGATCGACATTGTCTGCCCGCCCACGTCCTTGCGCGTCCACGGTCTCCCAATCCTCCGGCGGCGCCACGCGGCACCTTCCCCGGAAGGTGCACGATAAAGGGTCAACATGTGCACGACGCCAGGGCGGACCTCGCGGCGGGGGCACTGGAGCGCTCACACTATCGGCCCAGTTCAGCGTCGAACGACACTGGTGACAAATTCGACGGCCCTACAACAGGGCAATTCCTCCTATTTTCATGAACTCCTACCATCTGTAGGGCTTGTACACGTCCATGCACTCGTCGGTGTCCGAACCGTTGAGGGCGTTGCTGTTCTCCGGCAGGTTTCCGGCTTCGGGCGTCTCCTGTTTCGGATAGGACGTCCCCGAGCGCCAGTCCGCTCCCACCGTGAGCGTGATCCCGGACACGTCCGTCGACTCGCGCACCGCGCTCGCCGGAATTCCCAGCACATCGGCGACGCGCCGGGCGTCGCCCGCCAACTCGTCGCCCGGATGACGGACCACGGTCCTTTCCTCGGAGAGCGCGGACGAGGTGTCCTTGGACGCCTTGGCGAAGCCCTTCTCCACCAGCGCCTGGGCGAGGGCGCCCGCACGGCCGCCGACGGGACCGAGAGTGGCGGAGCGGGTCGCGTTCTGGACGAGGACGTCTATCTCGGAGTCGGCGGCGGGGGAGTCCCCGGAAGGTTTCCGCTCGGCGTCCTTCCCCGCATCCTTCTCCCTCTCCTTTCCGGTGGCGGAGTCCTTCGCGTCCTTGTCGTCCTTGCCACCCTTGTCGTCGTAGGGCACGTCGTCGCGCAGCATCGCCCACATCCGCTCCGCGCCGGCGCCGTCCAGGAGCAGGTGGTTCTCGTTCTGGGAGTCCTGGACGGTGGGTATGGTCGTCATGGTGATGCGGTCGGTGGGTACCGTCTTGAGCTGCATACCCAGGTCGAAGAGCTTCTTGACCGTGCCGATCTCCTCGGAGACCCCCAGGGACTTCGTGGCGGCGTCGGCCAGGTCCATCAGCCGGCCGGTGTCGGTGAAGACGTTCTGCCCCTTCAGGGTGCGGATCATCGAGTTCATGTACATGTGCTGCGCCTGGGCCCGCAGCACGTCGCTGCCCCAGGCGTGCCGGGTGCGCAGCCACTGGAGCGCCTGCTCGCCCTGCACCTTCTTCGGGCCGGAGGTCATCTTCAGGCCGGAGCCGCCCGGCACGCCGGGGAGAGGGCGGTCCCACACGTTCTGGTTCACGCAGACCTCGACCCCGCCGACGGCGTCCGCCATCGACACCACGCCCGCGAAGTCGATCGTCATCCAGTGGTCGATGTAGACCCCGGTGAGGTTCTCCCAGGTGGCCAGGGTGCAGCCGGCGCCGCCGCGGCCCAGCGAGTTGGTGATGATCGCGTTGGTCGCCGGGTAGGTCCTGCCGGTGTCCGGGTCGGTGCACTCGGGGATGTCGACCCGGGTGTCGCGCGGGATGCTGACGACGGAGGCGTTCTCGCGGTCGGCCGACAGGTGGACGAGCATCTGCACGTCGCCCCGCGGCGGTTCGTCGCGGGTGTCCCTGCTGCCTCCCAGCGCCACGTTGGCGTCGGAGGCCCGGCTGTCGGAGCCGATCAGCAGGATGTTCAGGGGAGTCTGACCGGCCGCGTTCGGCTCGGTCCGGTGCGCCTTGGAGTCGCCGCTGCTGCGCTCGCCCTTCTCGATGTTGCCGTTCAGGTGCTCGTAGTAGAGGTATCCGGCGCCGGCCGTGCCGAGTATCAGGACCGCGAGGGTCGTCGCGGACCACCGCAGCGCGCGATGCCGGCGCCCGGCGCGTCGCCGTCCGGACCGCCCGCCGTTCCCGCGCCCAGGGCCGCCCTGCCCGCCCGTGGTCGCTCCGCCGTCGTCACGGGCGCCTCTCCTGCCGCCCTTGCCCCCACGGGCGTGCCGGACGGCGCCCGCTGGTGCCTCCTCCCCGTGCACACTGCTCCGCGTCATGTCCCTCTCCCCCTCGGGCCCGCGAACGCGCCTCTGTACGCGACCTGTTCGCACAGTTGGACGTACGAGCCCCCTCGTTGGCTGTACGGACGCCCCGACGGATTACTCCGAAGCAGTCGTACTGTCAGACGCGCGCGGGGCCCGTCAGGTCACTTCGCGCACTCGACCTTGTCCGCGGTGGACTTCTGGGCCTCTTCGGGCGCTTCCCCGAAGGTGGCGTCGAGTTTGACGCCGGCGCCCTTGAAGTCCTTGCCGAGGGTGAGGGTCATGGTGGGCAGGCCCTGGGCGTTGGTGGTGCTCTCGCCGGGTTTCATGGCGGCGCCGGACAGGCCGAGGATCTCGGCGAGGGCGCGTGCCTGTGAGGCCTGGTCGGGGGCGTATTCGAGGGTGGTCCTGGTGATTTCCGCGTCGGCGTTGCCGGCGTTCTCGGACTTGGTGACGCCGGCCTCGGTCTGGAGGTACCGGAGCTCCTGCTGGGCACTGCCGGCCGGGGCGCCGCCGTTCATGACGCGGACGCGGACCTCGGAGGGGTCGGACTTCTCGCCCTTGAGGCGGGCTGCGACGGCCGCGGCCTCCTCCTGCTCCTCCTTCTTCTCCTTCCGCTTGACCTCGGTGAAGGAGATGTCGTTCCTGATCATGTCGAAGACCTGCTGGGCGGGCCCCTCCTGGAGGACGACCGTCGCCTTGACCTTCTCGGCGGGGTTGTCGACCACCGGCACCGTGGCGAAGGTGAGGTTCTTGGTGTTGAGCTTGCCCAGCTCCAGCCCGAGGTCCTTCAGCTTGCCTATGCTGTCCAGCTTCGAGTCGACGGTCAGCGCCTCGGTGGCCGCCTCGGCCAGGTTGAGCATCTTCGACGGGCTGGTGAGCGTGTCGTTGGACTTGAGCTTGCGCATCAGCGCGCTGAGGAACTGCTGCTGGATCTCGATGCGGCTCAAGTCGCCGCCGAAGCCCACGGAGTGCCGGGTGCGCACGAAGGCGAGGGCTTCCTCGCCCTCGATCGTGTGCTTGCCCTTCGGCAGGTCCAGGTGCGAGTCCGGGTCGTCGATGGCCTTCGCCAGGCACACCTCGACTCCCTCGACCGCGGTGGTGAGCGTCTTCACCGCGTTGAAGTCGGCCACCATGAAGTTGTCGGGCGTGACCCCGGTCAGCTCGGTGACGGTCCGCATGGTGCAGCTGGGCGTACGGCCGCTCTGCCCGAGGCTGTTGTTGAAGCGGACGCCGGTGGAGCCCGGGATGACCTTCGTCGTCCCGTCCTCCTGCGTGGTCGGACAGTCGGGGATGTCGACTATCAGGTCGCGGGGGATGCTGAGCGCGGTGGCGTTGGAGCGGTCCTTGGCCACGTGCAGCAGGATCGTGGTGTCGGCGTGGCCGGCGCTGCCCGTGTCGCCGTAGCCCTCGTTGCCGTCGCCGGTGCGCTTGTCCGTGCCGATCAGCAGGATGTTGATCGCCTTGTCCTTCTGGAAGCCACCGGTGCTCGCACCGTCGTCCGCGACGGACTTGATGTTGTCGTTGAGGTGCTCCAGATAGAAGTAACCGGCCGTGCAGGCGGTGAGGACGACGAGCGCCATGGTGCCGCCGGTCCACAGCAGGACCTTCTTGCTCTTCGACTTCTTCTTGGCCGGCCGCCGTCGGCCGCGCCGCCCGGGGGGCGGCTCCTCGGGTGCCGCACGGCGCCTGCGGGGCGGGGGGACCTCGTCGCCGGGGGCGGCCGAGGACGCGGGGGCCGACGCCTGGGCGCCGCGGCCGCGTGACCCGCCGGGTGCGCCGGAACCGCGGGAGCCGCGGGATTCACGGGTCCCGCCGGGTGCCGCGCCACGGGGGCGCGGGACGGACGACTGCGGTGCGGAAGGGCTCAGTCGCAGTTCGTATTCGCCGGTGTCCGGATTGAGTACCCACTGGTCTGCGGGGTCGATGTCCTCCGACCGCCCACGGCCTTGCGCGTCCACGGTTGTCCGAATCCTCCGTCGGGGCCACGCGGCGCCTTCCCCTCCAGGCGCCCGGTCTCGCTCACTCGGTGCATGGTCCTGGGCAGAGCTTCGTGGCCAGGCGCACCGGATCGCTCACACTAACCGCCCTGTCCGGTGCGGGGCGACGGCAGTGACGCATTCCACGGAACTTACAACTGGGCAATCCGGCGCATTCCTTGGAGAATTGTCCTCGTCTTTCGCGGCGTCCCCCGCACCAGCCCCTCGAATGCCTCGTGTACGCCTCGCCCGTGCCGCGCGCCTTCTTGGAACGCGCTTTACCCGCAGATGTCCTCCGCGGCGGTGTTCCCGCTGAACGTCGGCGCCGGGGAATCGCCGGCGCCGGGTTCGCGGGAGTTCCCGGAACCGGTCGCCTTGTCCGGCTCGGCCGCCGCCGTGATCGCCACGGGTTCGTCCGTCCGCAGGCGGGTGAACAGCTTCTCGGCGTCGGGCTCCACGAGTTGGTCGCGATTGGCGTCGCCCGCGTACGACTCCCTGGGAACGGTCAGGAACCGCACGCGTTCGGTGGGAATGCCGCGCAGCCCGCGCACGAGGTCGTACAGACCACGCAGACTCGCCAGGTCCGGATCCGTGGTGAGCGACGACGTGGCCGCGTCCAGAACGGGATACAGCTTCACCGGATTCAGCAGTACGTCATTGCTCTGCACCTTGTTGACGAGCGCGCCCAAGAAACGCTGCTGCCGGTCCATCCGGTCGGTGTCGCTGCCGTCGCCGAGCGACTTGCGGGCGCGGACGTAGCCGAGCGCCTGCTCCCCGTCGAGCGTCACCCGGCCCGCGGGCAGCTTCAGCTTGGCGTCCTTGTCGTCGACAGGTTTCCGCAGGCACACCTCGACGCCGTCGAGCGCGTCGACCATCTCCTCGAAGCCCTGGAAGTCGACGACCACGTGATGGTCGATCCGGATACCGGTCAGCTTCTCCACCGTGCGGACCGTGCACGCCGAACCACCCGTCGCGAAGGCGGAGTTGAACTGCGTGAACACCGGCTCGGCGCGAGACCCGTCGGGGCGGCGGCAGTCGGGCACGGCCACCATCAGGTCGCGGGGGAGGGAGACGGCGGTGGCGCTGTCACGGTCGGCGGCCAGGTGCAGCAGGATCGTGGTGTCCGACCGCTCGGTCCCGGAGTCCCGGCCGTAGCGCGCGTTGCCGTCACCGGAGCGCGAGTCGGACCCGATCAGCAGTACGTTCCGCGCGTCGCGGACCAACGCGGTGGGCCGGTCCTTCTCGTACCGTGCGAGTTCGGCCGCCGCCGCCTCGTCCGACGTGATGTTGCCGTCCAGCTTGGTGTACACCGCCCACCCGGCGCCCACGGCACCGGCGGCCAGCACGGCGACCGCGAGCCCCGAACACCCCAGCCGGCGCCTCCGGCGCCGCCGCCTCAGCCCCTTCCCGGTCGCGGAAACCCCCGCTGCGGGCCCGTCGGCGCCGCCCTCACCGAGGGGCGCGTCCGTGTCGTCATCGCCCACGTCTCCCTCCGTCCCGCACAGGTGCGCTCCTGCGAGCATGACCCGAGCGAGCGCCCGGGGCGGCACGGTACTGACCCGAACGGGTCACGCGCACCCGGGTCACCCGGCAGCGCCACCGCCCGCCCGACACTCCTCGCGCGGGTCCCGCCCCGCGGGCCCACCCCGCGCAGGCACGGACGTCGGACGACCCGTCAGCGCCGGGTCACACGTCCCAGGGCCCCACCCCGACGCCGTGTCCTCGCCCCCCGAGGCAGACACCTCACCGCGCCGTGGCCGAAACCTTCTCCGACTCGATCCGCTGGTCCACGACACCGGCTGCGGCCTGCTCCAGATGCCGGCACAGCACCACCGAGCCCCCGCTGGCCAACGGCCCGTACAACCCCGCGCTCAATCCCTCCCAGGTGTCGTAGGGCAACCCCGACAGGATCCGCGCCCCCGGCCCCGTGAGCCCCAGCCCCGACGCCTCCGCCCGAGCCCGCTCCACGACCTCCGCCCCGCTGAACTCCCGCCCGGCCACGATCAGTGCGGGCGCCTCCGGGTCCACCGGCACGTACGGCACGAACCGGTCGCCCTGCCCCGGCACCTCCACCGCGTAGTCGGCGAAGCCCTCCGGCGGACGCGGCACGAACCGCCCGCCGAGCGGCCGCAGCGCCAGCGCGACCCGCGCGCCCGAGCACGCCCGCGCCGCCTCCAGCGCCTCAGGCTCCGGCCCGCTCACGACGACGTCGGCCGCCGCGGGGTCACCCGCCACGTCGGCGACGACACCCACCGACGCACACGCCAGCAGCCACACCGCCGTCTGCCAGTGCGCGGGCAGCAGCAGAGCGACCCGGTCGCCGGGTTCGACGGACAGTTCGTCCTGGAGCAGATTCGCGGTCTTGGCCACCCAATTGGCGAAGGTGGCGACGGACAGTTCGACGCGTTCGCCGGTGGCGTCGTCGTAGAAGGTCACCAGGGGGCGTCCCGGGTCCGCGGCGAGCGCGGAACTCAGCAGGTCGGCAGGGGTGCGGTCGGTCGCGTTCATCCGCGCAAGCGTACGCGGGCCCACCGGTGCGCACCGAGCGTACGGCGTACCGCGCGGCCACCGGATCGGACGAAAACGCCCTACGGCCTGTCAGGTCACGGATGGACAGATGTGTACGGCAATGTCAACGATCAGTGACATGCGTGGATTCCTTGCTTCCTCGATCGGTGTCACGTGCGCGGTGGCCCTGGCCCTCCCGCTCGCCCCGCCCGCGGCGGCGGCAGCCACCTCCGCGGCCGAGCCCACGACCGGAAGAACGGCACGGTCCGAGGCACACGTCCCCGGCAGCACCCAGTCGCTGCGCCTCGCCCCCCTCACCCACAACCGCGCTCCCGGCGCCGCCGAACAGGGCCTGCCCCGCCGCGACGTACGCCACTTCTCGCTGGTCGGTGTCGTCTGGGACAACCCGGAGACCGACCTGCACGGCCACGTCCAGGTCCGCACCCGTGCCACCGCCACCGGCGCCTGGTCCGGCTGGCAGGAGCTGGAGACCCACAACGCCGACCATGCCGCCGACCCCGGCACCCCCGAAAGCACCTCGGGCCGCGTCCGCGGCGCCACCGCCCCGCTGTGGGTGGGCGAGTCCGACGGCGTGGAGGTACGGGTCACAGCGGAGCGGACTCCCGAAGCCACCGAGGCCCTCAAGGCCGCGGAGGCCGCCGGCTCCCCCCTCCCCACGGGCATGCGCCTTGAACTCGTCGACCCCGGTCAGTCCGCCCCGCCCCCGGCGGCCCCGGGCCCCGAGGAGGGCCCCCGCACCACCGCCGTCACGGCCGAGTCCGCGAAAGCCGTCGCCGCCTCCGCCGTCAACACCGGCCTCGCCCCACTCGGCGCCACCGAGATCCCGGCGGGGCAGAGAGCGAAGCCGTACGTCGGCCCCCGCCCGGGCATCACCACACGCCGCGGCTGGGGTGCCGACGAGAGCCTGCGCGAGCGGAAGTTCGTGTACACGAAGAAGGTCAAGGCGGCCTTCGTGCACCACTCGGCCACGGGCAACAACTACACCTGCAAGCAGGCACCGTCAGTCATTCGCGGTATCTACCGCTACCACGTCAACAGCATGGGCTGGCGCGACCTCGGCTACAACTTCCTCGTCGACAAGTGCGGAAAGATCTACGAGGGCCGGGCCGGGGGGGTGTCGAAGGCGGTGCTGGGCGCCCACACCCTGGGGTTCAACTCCAACAGCATGGGCATCGCCGTCCTCGGCACCTACAGCTCCAAGAAGCCGTCGTCCGCCGCGGTGAAGGCGGTCGCCCGCCTCACCGCGTGGAAGCTCGGTCTGAACGGCATGAATCCGCGCGGAAAGACATACCTGAAGTCCGGTGGTGGCAATCTCTACCGGAAAGGCAAGAACGTACGACTGAACGTCATCTCCGGTCACCGCGACGGCTTCGCCACGAGCTGCCCCGGCAAGAAGCTCTACGGCAAGCTCGGCACGACCCGCTCGACGGCGGCCAAGTACCAGGGCCGCTGAGGACGCACCCGTACGACCCACCGCACAGCCCACCGCACGGCCATCGAAGGCGCCATGGAACGGTCTGCATACACTGGCCGGCCGAAAGAAAGTTCGGCCGGTCCCGGCAGGAAGCAGAGACGACGGTGACAGAAGCGATCCTCCTGGTCGGCGGCAAGGGCACGCGGCTGCGTCCGCTCACGGTGCACACGCCCAAGCCCATGGTCAGGGCGGCGGGGGTGCCGTTCCTCACGCATCAGCTGGCGCGGGCCAAGGCGGCGGGCGTCGACCACATCGTGCTCGCGACGAGCTACCTGGCAGAGGTCTTCGAACCGCACTTCGGTGACGGCTCGTCCCTGGGCCTCCACCTCGAGTACGTCACGGAGGAGGAGCCGCTCGGCACGGGCGGCGCGATCCGCAACGTGGCGTCCCGGCTGCACTCGGGCCCCGACGACCCGGTCCTCATCTTCAACGGCGACATCCTGACGGGCCTGGACATCGGCGCGCTGGTCCGCACGCACGGGACGACGGGCGCGGACGTCTCCCTGCACCTGACGAAGGTGACCGACCCGAGGGCGTACGGCCTGGTCCCCACGGACGACACGGGCAGGGTGCTCGCCTTCCTGGAGAAGCCCCAGACCCCCGAGGAGATCGTCACCGACCAGATCAACGCGGGGGCGTACGTCTTCCGCCGCTCGGTCATCGACACGATTCCGGCCGGCCGTCCCGTCTCGGTCGAACGCGAGACCTTCCCGGAACTGCTGGCCACCGGAGCGCACCTCCAGGGCATGGTCGACTCCACGTACTGGCTGGACCTGGGCACTCCGGCGGCCTTCGTACGCGGCTCGGCGGACCTGGTCCTGGGCCGAGCCCCCTCCCCGGCGATACCGGGCCGCTGCGGAGACCGTCTCGTCCTCCCCACGGCACGGGTCGCGCCCGACGCCAAGCTGGCCGGCGGCACGGTGGTCGGCGAGGGCGCCTTCGTGGCGGAGGGCGCGCGCGTCTACGGCAGCACGATCCTCCCCGGCGCCGTCATCGAACCCGGCGCCGTCATCACCGACTCCCTGATCGGCGCCCGTGCCCGCGTCGGCACCCGCTCGATACTCAGCGACACGGTCATCGGGGACGGGGCCGTCATCGGCGCCGACAACGAACTCCGCTCCGGCGCCCGCATCTGGTGCGACGCCCACATCCCCCCGGCATCCCTGCGCTTCTCCTCCGACACATAACCGCCGACCACCCCCCCCGGCTGCGGGCAGTCGTGCCGCTGGGGCGGCACGGGTGGGCGCAGCGGCACCCGTCCAGCGCCGGTCCGCGTCCCCCACCCGGCCCACACCCATGCCGGGCAACCCGCACGCACCGCTACCCGCACACACCGCAACCCCGCACCGGCACACCGCACCCCGTCCCGGCACGCCAACCTCAAAGCCTCTCAATCCCCCGCGGAGCCATCCGCGGCGCCCGCCGCCCCGGCACCCGCCCGCTCAGCAACACCAACCGGGCCGCCCGATGCCGCTGCCCGGCATACGGCTCCAGCAACCGCAGCATCGCAAAGTCGTCCGCGTCCCGGTCCCCGCCCAGCGCGAACCCCACGATGCCCGGCAGATGCAGATCCCCCACCGTCACCTCGTCCGGTGCCCCATGGCTGCGCTGCACGGTCTCCGTGGACGTCCACGGCCCGATCCCGGACACGACCTCCAGCCGTTCCCGCGCCGCCGCCGGCTCCATCCCGGCCGCCTCCTCCAGCCGCGCGGCGACCCGCACCGCGCGCAGGATCGTCGACGCCCGCTTGTTGTCCACGCCGGCCTTGTGCCACTCCCAGGACGGGATCAGCGCCCACGTCCGCGCCGCCGGCATGACACACATCCGCCCGGGCGCGGGCCCCGGCGCCGGCTCCCCGTACTTCCGTACGAGCAGCCGCCACGCCTGGTAGGCCTCCAGCGTCGTGACCTTCTGCTCCAGGATCGACGGGATCAGCGACTCCAGCACCAGCCCGGTCCGGGTCAGCCGCAGCCCCGGCCGCCGGTGCGCCGTGAACGCCAGCAGCCGGTGCCGCGGCACGAACGCCGACGGGTCGTCGTCGGCGCCGAGCATCCGCGGCAGCCGTTCCAGCAGCCACTGTGCCCCGGGCCCCCAGGCCTCGCCCCGCACCTCACCGCCACGCGCGGTGACCCGTAGCGTGCCCGGCCCCGCGGGCGTCCGGCTGGCCCGCCACACCGACCCGTCCGGCATCGTCCGGAACGTCGGATCGCCCGGACCGCGCCGCAGCGGACCGAGGACCAGCCCCAGCTCCAGCGGCCCGTCCGGCACCCACGTCCGTACCTCCGCCGGCGCGGCGGCCTGCCGGGGCACACCGCCCGCGGGTACGACGGCCTCCCCGCCGCGCACCGAAGCGCGCGCGGGCCGGGGAGCGAAACGTCCTGCCACGAAAGAGGTCCTCGAAAACGGGGGGAGACACGAAGGCGAAGTCCCTACGAGGGTAGAGGCTCGCCCCGACAGCTCACCGCACCTCGATGAACGCCCCCGCGTCCCGCTCCGGCCGTGCCTTCGGTTCCTGGGCGGGATGGCCGACCGCGACCGCGCCCATCGGGTCCCAGTCGCCCGGCAGCCCGAGCACCTCCCGTACGACGTCCCGGCAGAACATCGTCGAGGACACCCAGGCGGACCCCAGCCGCTCCCCGGCGAGCGCGACGAGCAGGTTCTGCACGCCTGCGCCGGTGGCGACCACGAACATCTCCCGCTCGGCCCCGTCGCGGCGTGCGTCGCCGTACGTGTGGGAGCCGTCCATGACCAGGCAGGGGACGACGAGGTACGGCGCGCCTCGCAGTACGTCGCCGCGCCTGACCCGCTTGGCGACGGACTCCTCGCTCTTGCCGTCCCGCCGCAGGTCCGCGATCCAGGCGTCCCGCATCGCGTCCAGCAGCCGGGTGCGGGCGCCGGCCGACTCCAGCAGCACGAAACGCCACGGCGTCGTGTGGTGCGGTGCCGGCGCCGTGACCGCCGCCGCGACCGCCCGGCGCACGGCACCCGGATCGACCGGCTCGTCCGTGAAGGCCCGTACCGTACGCCGCTGGGTGACCGCCTGCCGTACCGCCTCCGACGTACCCAGCCGGAACATGTCGTCGCGCGCGCCGCGCACCATCGCCCGCGCGCCCTCGCCGTCGTCCTCGGCCACCACCTGAGGCAGCCCGCGCACGACGGCGACGGGCAGCCCCGCGGCCTTCCCCTTGACCAGGTCCCCGGCGGCGGCGAGCTCGTCGGCGGTGGCGACGACGGTGGCGCCGAGCGGATTGCCGTGCGCGTCCGTGCCCCCGCGCAGGTCGTCGAGGACCCGCACACCGGCGGCACCGATCGCCACGTCCGTGAGCCCGGCCCGCCAGGGCCGGCCGAACGTGTCGGTGACGACCACGCCGACGGTCACGCCCAGCGCCTCGCGCAGAGCGTCGCGGAGGCCGCGCGCGGAGGCGTCCGGGTCCTCGGGGAGCAGCAGCACCGTCCCGGAGGGGGTGTTGGAGGCGTCGACCCCGGCCGCCGCCATGACCAGCCCCTGGCGGTTCTCCACGATGCGCAGCGTGCCGCGCCGGGCCACCACCCGTACGGTCTCCGCGTCGATCGCGGTCTCGCGGTCGGCCGCCCGCACGACCCGGCCCTCGGCCTTGGACACGATCTTGGACGTGACGAGCAGCACGTCCCCGTCGGCCAGCCCGGGCTCGGCCGCCGCGATCAGCTTGGCCAGGTCGTCGCCCGGCTGGACCTCCGGCAGGCCGGGGACGGCCCACACCCGGTAGCCGTGCCGGTTGTCACCCCGGTGTTCGTCCCGGCGGCCCTCCAGGTCGCCTCCGAGGTCGCCCCCGAGGCGTTCGTCCTGGTGGCCGGGCGCCCCCGCGCGCACGCCGCCGCTCGCCCCGTCGCTCACGCCTGTCCCACCTCCTGCGCCAGCGTCAGGGCCTCCCGGGCCATCCGCGCCGTCGCGTCGAGGTCGGTCATCATCAGCGGGACGGCGCGGCACAGGATGCCGGCCGCCCTCACGCGCGTGACGGACTCCGCGTCGACCGTGTCGACCAGCCAGCCGTCGAGCAGCCCCGAGCCGTAGTGCTCGGCGACCGCTGCCGCCGTGGACTCCACGCCGACCGCCGCGAGGACCTTGTCGGCCATGCCGCGCACGGGCGCGTCCCCGACGATCGGGGACAGGCCCACCACCGGCACCCCGGCGTCGGCGATCGCCTCCCGGATGCCGGGCACGGCGAGGATCGTGCCGACCGAGACGACCGGGTTGGAGGGCGGGAAGAGGATCACGTCCGCCTCCGCGATGGCCTCCAGGACGCCGGGCGCCGGCTTCGCCTGCTCGGCCCCCACCGGCACCACGGCCTCGGCGGGCACCGAGGCCCGCAGCCGTACCCAGTACTCCTGGAAGTGGACCGCCTTGCGCTCCCCGGGGCCCTCGGCGGAGCCGCTGTCGGGCAACGTGACGGCGACGTGCGTCTCCACGCGGTCGTCGCTCATCGGCAGGAGGCGCACGCCCGGCTTCCAGCGGTCGCACAGTGCCTGCGTCACCGCGCTGAGCGGGTACCCGGCGGCCAGCATCTGCGTCCGCACGATGTGCGTCGCGAAGTCCCGGTCGCCGAGGCCGAACCACTCCGGTCCGGCGCCGTACGCCGCGAGCTCCTCCTTGAGATGGAAGGTCTCCTCGGCCCGCCCCCAGCCCTGCTCCTCGTTGATGCCGCCGCCGAGCGTGTACATCACCGTGTCGAGGTCCGGGCAGACCTTCAGCCCGAAGAGGTGGATGTCGTCCCCGGTGTTGCCGATGACCGTGATGTCCGCGTCCGGCGCGGCCTGCTTCAGACCACGCAGGAACCGGGCACCGCCGATGCCGCCTGCCAGAACCACAATGCGCATGGCCCCAGTCTCGCAGGCGGGTACGACAGTGCGTCAGGCAGTCGTCACGGAACCGGCACCGGCGGCACTGGCACCGGCGCCGACGTCCGAGCACCGTACCGAGTGCATCGGCATGTCCGTCAGCCCCGGGTAGTAGACGTGCAGGCTGACCGCCGGCCGCAGCGCGTCGTTGACCACCTCGTGGACATACCCCGGCGCGAACACCCGCTGGGCCCCCGCCCGCAACTCGCGCGTGCCGCGCGGCGTTCGCTCGGTCAGGGTGCCGTCCAGGACGGTCAGTACTCCGGAGGAGGGGCCGTGGTCGTGGAGTCCGCTGCCCTGACCGGGCACCCAGGACAGCAGCCAGACCTCGTAGCCGGGGCCGGTGCGCAGCCGGTGGTACCAGCGTGTCGTCGCGTCGTACCGGACGAGGTGTTCCCACTCGGACCGGTCGGCGGCGATGGAGCGGGCCAGGCCGGCGAACTCGGCGACGGTGGCCGGGTGCTCGCGTGGCGCCTGCAGGAGATGAGGGACTTCGAGGATGTCGCCGGCGATCTGGAGGTCGCTGTCGCTGTTCATGGGTGCGGTGGGTCCTCGGCAGAAGAGTGCGGGGGAGTGGCGAAATGCGAAGAACGCCCTGGTCGGGCGGGCAACGGAGAGTCGAGTCGCGTGGACTCGGGGGCAGCCGGAGCGGGTGGCTCAACAGCTGGAACAGCAACAACAGCTACAGCGGACGCGGGCAGCACCGTGGGACCCGGCGGTGCGGGTCGAGGTGAGCGCCAAGTTCGCGAGCATGCCCACAAGGACAGCGGCTCACACCAGCACTGTCAACTCACTGACCGATATGTGGGACATGTTTCACCTCATCCGGTTCATCTCGCAGGTGAAAGGTTTGCTCAGGCGGCTTCCGGGACACATGGCGCACAAGCCGGGCGCACAACCCCCGTTGCGAATGTGTGATCCGAATGTGATCAGCTTCGCTTCGGCGTGCGTATCGGAACGGGATCGATCGCCGGGGCGTCCTTCCTGATGCAGGCGCTGTGTGAGTCGGGTGTCCCTGTGGTTCTCGTTGGTATGTCGAGGTTTAGGCCGATTTGAACACTTTCTGCTTGGCCTTGGTTCCGCAGAGTGAATAAGGGGCCCAATAGCAGATCTCGGCTTGACTCGCCCGGAGCAGCACACTTGTAATTTCACTCGTGTCGTTCAGCCGGAATCGGTAACGGCTAGATCACGGGGACGCGAAAGACGGACGAGGGGCGCACATGACCGAGCTGGTGCAGCAACTGCTGGTCGACGACGCGGACGAGGAACTCGGCTGGCAGGAGCGCGCACTGTGCGCCCAGACCGACCCCGAGTCCTTCTTCCCCGAGAAGGGCGGCTCCACCAGGGAGGCCAAAAAGGTCTGCCTCTCCTGCGAGGTCCGCTCCGAGTGCCTCGAGTACGCCCTGGCCCACGACGAGCGCTTCGGCATCTGGGGCGGCCTGTCCGAGCGGGAACGCCGCCGCCTGAAGAAGGCCGCCGTCTGACCCGCCGGCCGGCGCGCGGTGCACCTCCACACGTACATAACGGCAGGAACGGCCCCTCGCGGGCGGGTTGTCCACAGGCGGCGGGTCGCCGCCCTGCCCAGCCGATAGTGTGGGCGCTCGTCCGAGACGCCCCGCCACCCCCAACAGGAACGGGCGTCCACCGCAGTCCACCGAACCGGGGCCCGTACCTCGATGTCCGTGCACAGCCACACGGCAGCCCAGCAAGACCTCGCTGCCACACCTGAGTTCCCGCGTCACGTGGTGACCGCGGTCCTCGTCGCCCATGACGGAGCCCGCTGGCTGCCAGACGCCCTCGCCGGGCTGCTCGGCCAGGAGCGCCCCGTCCAGTACGCCGTGGCCGCCGACACCGGCAGCGCCGACGACTCCGCCCGGCTGGTCACCGAGGCCCTCGGTGACGACCGGGTGCTCCATCTCGCCCGGCGCACCGGCTTCGGCCAGGCCGTCGAGGAGGCCGCCCGCACCGCTCCCCTCCTCACTCCGGACGACCTGTCGTACCTGAGGCGGCCCAGCGGCTGGGACCCCGTCACCCACACCTGGCGCGACGACACGTACGACCTGCCGGAGCTTCCCCACGGAGAACCGGTGCAGTGGCTGTGGCTGCTGCACGACGACTGCGCCCCCGAACCCGACGCCCTGGCCCAGCTGCTGCGCGTCGTGGACAACGAGTACGACCTCGGCCGCGACGACGTCGCCGTCGTCGGCCCCAAGCTCCGCGGCTGGTACGACCGCCGGCAACTGCTGGAGGTCGGCGTCTCCATCGCCAACTCCGGCCGCCGCTGGACCGGCCTGGACCGCCGCGAACAGGACCAGGGCCAGCACGACCACGTCCGGTCCGTCCTGTCCGTGTCCACCGCCGGCATGCTGATCCGGCGTGACGTCTTCGAGCGGCTCGGCGGATTCGACCGCCGACTGCCGCTGATGCGCGACGACGTCGACCTGTGCTGGCGCGCGCACGCCGCCGGACTCCGCGTCCTCGTCGCCCCCGAGGCGGTCGTACGCCACGCCGAGGCGGCCTCCCGCGAACGCCGCGCCGTCGACTGCGCGGGCCGCACCACCGCCTCCCCGCACAAGGTGGACAAGGCCGGCGCCGTCCACACCCTCCTCGTCAACGTCCGTACGGCCGCCCTGCCCTGGGTGCTGCTGCGCATCGTCGTCGGCACCCTGCTGCGGACCCTCGCCTACCTCGTCGGCAAGGTCCCCGGACAGGCCGTCGACGAGATCCGCGGCCTGCTGGGCGTCCTGCTGCGCCCCGAGCGCATCATCGCCGGACGGCGCGAACGCGGTCGCCCGCAGGTCGAGAAGGACGAACTGCGCCCCCTGTTCCCGCCCCCCGGCGCCACCATCCGCGTCACCGTCGAACAGGTCGCGGGCAACCTGGCCGGCAGCTCCGACGCCGAGACGGCCCCCGGCGCCGGACGGCACGGCGGTGCCATCGAGTCCGGACCCGGCGGCGACGACGCCGACTTCCTCGAGGTGGAGCAGTTCGCCCGCCTCAAGCGCGTCGCCCGCAAACCCGGCCCGCTGCTCTTCGTCGTGCTGCTGCTCGTCTCCCTCGCCGCCTGTCGCGCCCTGTTCGGCGGCGGCGCGCTGGCGGGCGGCGCGCTGCTGCCCGCCCCGGCCGGCGCCGGCGAGCTGTGGTCGCGGTACACGGACGCCTGGCACACCGTGGGCACCGGCGGCACCGCCTCCGCGCCGCCCTACCTCGCGATCGTCGCCACGCTCGCCACCCTGCTGCTGGGCTCCACCGGACTCGCCGTCACCCTGCTGCTGGTCTGCTCGGTGCCGCTGGCGGGCGTCACCGCGTACTTCGCCTCCCGCCCGCTCGTCACCTCCCGGCTGCTGCGCGCCTGGGCGGCCGTCGCCTACGCCTTCCTGCCCGCCGCCACCGGCGCCCTCGCCGGCGGCCGCGTCGGCACCGCCGTCCTGGCCGTACTGCTCCCGCTCATCGCACGCGCGGGCGCCGCCGCGGCCGGCCTGACACGCTCGTCCGGCACCCGCGGCAGCTGGCGCGCCACCTGGGCGTACGCGCTGCTGCTGACGATCACCACCGCCTTCACACCCGTCGTGTGGCCCCTCGCGCTGCTCCTCGGCGTCGGCGTCCTGGCCCTGCGCCGGGGCGACATCACGGCGTACGGACCGCGCTTCCTCGCCCAGCTCGGCACCCCGCTGCTGCTCCTCGCCCCCTGGTCGCTGTCGCTGCTTCCGTTCGGTTTCTTCGACGAGGCCGGACTGGAGTACGGCGCTTCGGCCGCCTCCGCCCTCGACCTGCTCGGGGCGAGCCCCGGCGGCCCCGGCACGGTCGGCGGGCTGGTCCTCCTCGGCATCGTGCTGGCCGCGCTGGCCGCCCTGCTGCGCTCGGAACGGCAGCTGGGCGTCCGCACGGCCTGGGCCGTCGCCCTGGTCGCCCTGGTCTTCGCGGTGCTCTCCAACCGCTCCGCCTGGGCCGGACCCGCCACCCTCGTCCACGGCATCGCCCTGCTGTCCGCCGCTACGCTCGGCGCCGACGGGGCACGCTCCCGGGTGGCCGAGCAGAGCTTCGGCTGGCGTCAGCCCGTCGCCGCCCTGATCGCCCTCGCCTGTGCCGTCGGCCCGCTGATCGCCGCCACCGGCTGGATGATCAGGGGCGCCGACGGGCCCCTGGAGCGACGCGACCCCGTCCAGGTGCCCGCGTTCGTCGCCGAGGAGAGCCGCACCCGCGACCAGGCCCGCACCCTCGTCCTGGACAGCGACTCCGCGGCCCACGTGAGGTACATGCTGGTCCGCGGCTCCGGAGCCCGCCTGGGCGACGGCGAACTGGCCGCCCAGGACGGTGGGAACAGCGGACTCGACAAGATCGTCGCCAACCTCGTGGCCGGCTCCGGCGCCGACCAGGCCGACCAGCTCGGCGGCTTCGCCGTGCGCTACGTCCTCGTACACAAGGGCGCGCCCCGCGAGGTCACCCGGGTCCTGGACGCGACACCCGGCATGAGCCGGCTCAGCCAGCAGGACGGCAGCGGGCTGTGGCGGGTGGACCAGGAGGTCGCGCGCGCGACCATCGTGCCCGGCGAGGACGACGGTGCCGGCTCCGACGCCGGCTCCGGAGCCGGTGAGCCGCAGCCCGTCGCGGCCGGGCCCGTCGAGATCCACACCAAGATCCCGTCCGGCTCCGAGGGACGTGTGCTGCGCCTCGCCGACACCGCCGCCGAGGGCTGGACCGCCACCCTGGACGGCGAGCCGCTCACCCGCACCACGGTCGACGGCTGGGCCCAGGGCTTCGAACTCCCCGCCTCCGGCGGGAAACTGGACGTCACCTACGACGCCCCCTTCACCCACACCCTCTGGCTGTGGGCCCAGGGTCTCCTCGCCGTCGTCCTGGTCGTCCTCGCCCTGCCCGGCAGGCGCCGCGACGTCGACGACGACCTGCCCGACGAGCCGGTCGTCCCCGCCGAGGCGCTCGAAGGCGAAGGCCGCAGGGCCCGGCGCCTGCGCGCCCAGGCGGAGGCCGAGGCCGAGGCGGAGGCCGAGGACGGCACCGACCCGGTGACCGGGACCCCGGACGCCATCGAGGAGGCCGGCCCGCCCGGGCAGGCCCCCGTACCGGTCCCGCAGCAGCCGGCGTACGGCGAGTGGGACTCGGCGGGGTACGCCGGCGCCGAGTACGGTTCCTACGGCACGTACGGCGGCGAGCAGTACCAGGGCGCCCAGCAGTACGACCCGGGCGCGTACGGACAGCAGGGGTACCAGGGCGACCCGTACCAGGCGGACGCCTATCAGGGCGGCCAGGCCGGTCAGGGCGGCCAGGGAGGTCAGAGCGACCAGGGCGGCCAGGCCGGTCAGTACGAGGCGGGCCAGTACGACCCGTACGCCGCCTACGCCGACCCGTCCCAGTCCGGCACGTACGACCCCGCCTACGGCCAGGAGTACGGCCAGGGCGGATACGACGCGTCGTACGACCCTTCCCAGCCCCACCACCCCCACGGCACGGGCAGTGAACGTCCCGACGGGAGCCAGCAGTGAAGCGCACCACCCTGTCCCTGTTCGCCGGCGCGACCGCGCTCGCCGCCGTCACCGGGTTCGCGGCGGTGTCCACACCGGACGCCACCGGAGCGGACACCGCCAGGCCGGCCGCCCGGCTGCCCGTGGAGCGCACCAGCCTGCTGTGCCCGGCGCCCAGCACCTCCGACCTCGCCGAGACCTCGTACACGTCCTTCACGCCCGTCACCAAGGGCGCCGACGAGAAGGGCGAGGCCGCACTCACGGCCGGAGCCACCAAGGACGAGAAGACCGGCGAGAAGTCGGAGGAGAAGCAGGACGAGAAGGCCGAGAAGCCCGTCGTACAGCCCAAGGCGCCCGGCACGCCGGTCACCGGCGAGACCTCGGGCGCCGGCACCCCCGCCCTGGTCGGTACCGCGGAGGGGGGCTACGCGCCCGGCTGGACGGTCCAGCAGACCACCGAGGTCGCCGCCGGGACGGGCCGGGGCCTGCAGGGCGTCAACTGCACCGCCCCGGACACGGACTTCTGGTTCCCCGGCGCCAGCACGGCGACCAGCCGCACCGACTACGTGCACCTGACGAACCCGGACGACTCGGCGGCCGTCGTCGACATCGAGCTCTACGGCAAGGACGGAGCCCTGAAGTCGACGGTGGGGGAGGGCATCACGGTGCCACCGCGCGGCAGCGAGTCGCTCCTGCTGTCCACGCTCAGCGACGAGGAGCAGACCGACCTCACGGTGCACGTCGGCGTGCGCAGCGGGCGGGTCGGGGCCGCGGTCCAGGCCCTGGACGACAAGACGGGCGGCGACTGGCTGTCCGCGGCCGCGGACCCGGCGAGCGACCTGGTGCTGCCGGGCATCCCCAAGGACGCCACCGCCGTACGCCTGGTGCTGTTCACGCCCGGTGGCACCGACGCCGATCTGAAGGTGCGGCTCGCCTCGCCGTCCGGGCTGATCACGCCCGCCGGGCACGAGACGGTGCGCGTCAAGGCGGGCATGACGACGGGCGTCGACCTGGGCGAGGTCACGCGGGGCGAGGCGGGGTCGCTGGTGCTGACGCCGACGAGCGGGTCCGTGCCGGTCGTGGCGGCGGTCCGGGTCGTACGGGGCAAGGGCGGCGAACAGGAGTCGGCGTTCATCCCGGCCTCCGACCCGGTCGGGGCGCGCGCGACGGTCGCGGACAACCGCGCCAAGAGCACGACACTGTCCCTGACCGCCCCCGGAAAGGGCGCGAAGGTCAAGGTCACCGCGTCGGCGGGCACCGAGGGCGGTACGACGGCGACCAAGACGTACACGGTCAAGGGCGGCACGACCCAGGACGTGGAGGCACCGGTCCCCGCCGGCCTCAAGGGGACCTACGCGCTGACGGTCGAGACCGTCTCGGGCGGCCCGCTCCACGCGTCCCGCACCCTGACCGGGCAGGACGACGACGTGGCGTCCTTCACCGTGCAGACCCTCCCCGACGACCGGGGAACGGTCTCGGTGCCGAACGCGGACCAGGATCTGTCGGTACTGCAGAGGTAGCCGGGCCGCCCGGCCCGCGGTCGTCCGCGACCGCGGGAGGCGCACAGGGCCGGCCCCCGGCCGCCGTCGGACGTGGTCCGGGGCGGCCTCCCGCGGCGCACTTCCCCCTCGGTCCCCGCCGCTCAGTCCTCCCCGTACCGGGGATCCACCGTCTCCGGCGTCAACCCCAGCAACTCCGCGACCTGTTCCACCACGACCTCGTGGACCAGCGCCGCACGCTCGTCCCGCCCCTTGGTCCGGATCTCGACCGGCCGCCGGTACACGACCACCCGTCCCCGCCGCCCGTCCCGCGAGGGCACCGTCCCCCCGAGCGGGACCGCCTCGTCGTCCCACACCTCCCCGGATCCGGCGGCGGCGTCCAGCCGCGGCACGTCCAGGACGAGGAAATCGATGTCGGCGAGCTGCGGCCACCGGCGCTCCAGGCGCTCCACGGAGTCCTGCACCAGGTCCGCGAACAACTCGCCCCGGCTCGCGGCGAGCGGTACCTGCGGAGGCGCGACCGGTCCGCGCATGCCCCGACCGTGGCGATCACGACGGCGGGGCCCTGGGCGGCCGGCATCACGGGGCGTCACGGGGTTGTCCATCACTGCTGAAGGGTAGTCCCCGCACGGTCCGCGCGCCGGTCCGCACACGCACACCGCACCACGCCCGGGCCCCCCGCGCCGCATGTCGCCGGATGACCGTTCCAGCCAAGGTCGGGCTCGATTCCGTATCTCTCCGTGACCGTGGAACTCGAGGGAAATGTCGCTGTTTGTATCAGGTCGTGACCGCTTCCGAGGTCGTCCGGTATCCCGAAAACCGTTGTCACCGCAGGTCAACGAGGTGTGTCCGGAGGGCCCCGCCGGGCGTTTCGCACCACGACACGGTGGTGTGACCCGGTGGAGAGTCGTCGCGGCCCGCTCAAGAGTGCGGTACCGTCCAACATCGTGAGCCCTGTACGTCGCTGTTCGCGCACCGCCTGCGGTCGTCCCGCCGTCGCGACGCTGACGTACGTCTACGCCGACTCGACCGCGGTGCTCGGCCCGCTCGCCACCTACGCCGAACCCCACTGCTACGACCTGTGCGCCGAGCACTCCGAGCGCCTCACCGCCCCGCGCGGCTGGGAGGTCGTCCGCCTTCTCGACGGTTCGGCCCCGGCCCGCCCCAGCGGCGACGACCTGGAAGCGCTCGCCAACGCGGTGCGCGAGGCGGCCCGCCCCCAGGAGCGGGCGGCCGAGGCCGGCGGCGGGCCGAGGGCGGCCGATCCGATGGAGGTCGCGCGCCGCGGCCATCTGCGCGTACTGCGCTCGCCGGACAACTGAGCCCACCCCTTCCGGGTCGGTCTCGCCACCTTCACCGCATCCGTCGCCGCACACCCATTGACGGCCCATTGTCGCGGACACGGCCATTCCGGAAGCCGCGAGAAATCCCTTTCGCATAGCGGAATCCGGGGAGGCGCCCGTGTACGTGCAGGAACTGGAACCCGTCGCCGGTTCGCTCGGACTGTCCGCCCTGGTGGCGGCCCTGCCCCTGGTGATCGTCCTCGTCCTGCTGGGCGGCGTCCGGATGAAGGCGCATCTGGCGGGCCTCACGGGCCTCCTGGCGGCCCGTACTCGTCGCCTGGCTCGCCTACGGCATGCCGCTGGACCAGACGGCCTCCAGCGCCGTCCAGGGCGCCGTGTTCGAGATCTTCCCCATCCTGTGGATCGTCGTGAACGCCCTGTGGGTCTACCGGATGACCGTGCACACCCGGCACTTCGACATCCTGCGCCGCTCCTTCGGACGGCTGTCCGACGACCCGCGCATCCAGGCACTGGTCGTCGCCTTCTGCTTCGGCGCCCTGCTGGAGGCACTCGCCGGGTTCGGCGCACCCGTCGCGATCTGCGCGGTCATGCTCGTGGCCCTCGGCTTCGACCCCGTACGCGCGGCGGTCGTGGCGCTGGTCGCCAACACCGCACCGGTCGCCTTCGGCGCGATGGGGACCCCCGTGGTGACGCTGGCCCAGGTCACCGGGCTGCCGCTGGACGACGTCGCCTCCGTGGTGGGCCGCCAGACGCCCCTGCTCGCACTCGTCGTCCCGTTGCTGCTGGTCGCGCTGGTGGACGGGCGGCGCGGGCTGCGCGAGACCTGGGTGCCCGCGATGGCCTGCGGGGTCGCCTTCGCCCTCGCCCGGTTCGTCGCCTCCAACTACCTCTCCGCCCAGCTCGCCGACATCGGCGCCGCACTCCTGGGCGCCGGCGCCCTGGTCGCCGTACCGCGGTCCCGCAAACCCGCCCCCGAGCCCGTACGCGCCTCCGTACTGACCGGCGTACGCAGCGAGGAACTGGACGAGCGGGACCCCGGCCGGGAGGTCCTGCGCGCGTACGCGCCCTACGCGCTGATCGTCGCCGTCTTCTCCGTCGCCCAGATCCCGGCGGTCAAGGACTGGCTGGCCCGGTCGACCCAGACCTACGACTGGCCGTTCCTGGACGTCGCCGGCCCCGAGGGGAACCCGGTCGGCGGCAACGTCTTCTCCTGGCCGATCGTCTCCACCGGCGGCACGCTCGTGCTGTTCGCCGGCCTGGCCACGGCCGTCGTACTCGGCGTGCTCGGCGTGCACGCGCGCGTGGCGGTCAGGGAGTGGCTCGCGACCGTGCGCGAACTGCGCTACGCGATCCTCACCGTGACCTCCGTGCTGGCCCTCGCCTATGTCATGAACCTCTCCGGCCAGGCCGCCACCATCGGCCACTTCGTCGCGGCGGCCGGCGCGGGACTCGCCTTCCTGTCACCGGTGCTCGGCTGGTTCGGCGTCGCCGTCACCGGTTCCGACACCTCGGCCAACGCGCTCTTCGGCGCCCTCCAGGTGACCGCCGCGCGGGAGTCCGGTCTGTCGCCCGAGCTGCTCGCCGCCGCCAACAGCTCGGGCGGTGTCCTCGGCAAGATGATCTCCCCGCAGAACCTCACCATCGCCTGCGCGGCCGTCGGCCTCGCGGGCCGCGAGGGCGACCTGCTGCGCAAGGTGCTGCCCTGGAGCCTGGGGCTGTTGCTGGTGATGTGCCTGATCGTGGTCGGGCAGTCCACGCCGGTCCTGGGCTGGATGCTGCCCTGACCTTCGGGAACCCCCCGGCACCCCGTCGGCGGTTGCGGGTAGTTTGTGGGCTCCGACAGGACTTTCAGGAAGGTTGGCCGTGGCTGCTGATCTGTCGCAGATCGTGAAGGCGTACGACGTACGCGGTGTGGTCCCGGACCAGTGGGACGAGTCGCTGGCCGAGCTGTTCGGCGCGGCCTTCGTCGAGCTGACCGGCGCGGACGCCATCGTGGTCGGCCACGACATGCGGCCCTCGTCCCCGGGCCTGTCCGGCGCCTTCGCGCGCGGGGCGACCGCCCGTGGCGCCGACGTCACCGAGATCGGCCTGTGCTCCACCGACCAGCTGTACTACGCCTCCGGCGCGCTGGACCTGCCGGGCGCCATGTTCACGGCCTCGCACAACCCGGCCCAGTACAACGGCATCAAGCTGTGCCGCGCCGGTGCCGCCCCCGTCGGCCAGGACACGGGCCTCGCCGAGATCCGCGAGTCCGTGGAGCGGTGGAGCGCCTCCGGCCCCCCGCAGCCGTCGTCCCGTCCGGGCAGGGTCACCCGGCGTGACACGCTCGCCGACTACGCGGCCCACCTGCGCTCCCTGGTCGACCTCACCGCCATCCGTCCCCTCAGGGTCGTCGTCGACGCGGGCAACGGAATGGGCGGCCACACCGTCCCCTCGGTCTTCGCCGGCCTGCCCTTCGACCTCGTGCCGATGTACTTCGAACTGGACGGCACCTTCCCCAACCACGAGGCCAACCCGCTCGACCCGGCCAACCTCGTCGACCTCCAGAAGCGCGTCCGCGAGGAGGGCGCCGACCTCGGCGTCGCCTTCGACGGCGACGCCGACCGCTGCTTCGTCGTCGACCAGAACGGCGACCCGGTCTCCCCGTCCGCCGTCACCGCCCTCGTGGCCGCCCGCGAACTCGCCCGCAACGGCGGCAAGGGCACGGTCATCCACAACCTGATCACCTCCTGGTCCGTGCCGGAGGTCGTGCGGGAGAACGGCGGCACCCCGGCACGCACGCGCGTGGGCCACTCCTTCATCAAGGCCGAGATGGCCAGGAGCGGCGCCATCTTCGGCGGCGAGCACTCCGCGCACTACTACTTCCGCGACTTCTGGAACGCCGACACCGGCATGCTGGCCGCCCTCCACGTCCTCGCCGCCCTCGGCGGCCAGCAGGGCCCGCTGTCCGCCCTGGTCGCCCAGTACGACCGCTACGCCGGCTCCGGCGAGATCAACTCCACCGTCGCCGACCAGGCCGCCCGCCTCGCCGCGATCAGAACCGCGTACGAGGGCCGCGACGACGTCACCCTGGACGACCTGGACGGCCTCACCGTCACGGCCCCCGACTGGTGGTTCAACGTCCGCCCCTCCAACACCGAGCCGCTGCTGCGCCTGAACGCGGAGGCACGGGACGAGGCGACGATGACGAAGGTCCGCGACGAGGCGCTGGCGATCATCCGGGCGTGAGGGGGCGGCTCACCCTTCAGCTCAGCCGGCCGAGTCGGGCGGCCGGTGGGCACAGCCCCGGGGCCGGCGGGGGCCGCCCCCGCCGGGGCCGCAGGGGCGGCGCCCCACACCCGCCCTCCACCGGCGGTACCCTGACCAGCACATCCGCACAAGCCGAACCGCCCCCGAAGGGAACCCCCATGCCGCTCGAAGCCGGCCTCCTGGAGATCCTCGCCTGCCCGGCCTGCCACGCACCCCTCGAGGAGCGGGACGCGGAGCTGATCTGCACCGGTCAGGACTGCGGCCTGGCGTACCCGGTCCGCGACGGCATCCCCGTCCTCCTCGTCGACGAGGCCCGCCGCCCCGAGTAGCCGAGGGCCCACGCACGGCCAGGCGACCCGCGTACCCGAACACGAACGCATCCGGCGATCGGAGACTGCCGCCATGCTCGACGAATCGCTCCTCGACGCCCCGGAACGCCTCACCGAGGCCGACCGCCGCGGCCTGCTCCGCGGCGCCGCCGAGGCCGGTGCCCGCGTACGCACCGCCGCCCGGCACGCCGCCGAGGCCGGAGTGGGCAACCTCAAGCCGGACGGACGCCCCCGCGCCGTCCTGATCGCCGGCCCCGGCGCGGCCGCCACCCAGGCCGCCGACCTCCTCGGCACCCTCGCCGGCGCCGGCAGCCCCGTCACCCGCCTCGCCCCCACCGGCGTCGCCCCCGCCGCGGGCGCCCTGCGCTGGGAACTGCCCGGCTGGGCCGGTTCCGTGGACCTCCTGCTGATCGCCACCCCCGACGGCACCGAGCCGGGCCTCGCCCTGCTCGCCGAACAGGCCTACCGCCGGGGCTGCACGGTGGTCGCCGTCGCCCCCGCCCGTTCCCCGCTCGGCGAGTCGGTGAACGGCTCGCACGGCCTGTTCATCCCGATGGCGACCGCCCCCTACGACCACGACGAACCCCTCGCCGGTGCCGCCCCCGGCGTCCTGTGGGCACTGCTCACCCCGCTCCTCGCGCTGCTGGACCGCACCGCCCTGCTCGACGCACCGCCCGACGCCATCGAGAAGGTCGCCGACCGCCTCGACCGCGTCGCCGAGCGCTGCGGGCCGGCCATCGTGACGTACAGCAACCCCGCCAAGACCCTGGCGTCCGAACTCGCCGACTCCCTCCCGGTCATCTGGACCGAGGGCACCTCGGCCGGTCCGGCGGGCCGCCGATTCGCCGCCGCACTCGCCGAACTGGCCGGCACCCCGGCCGTCGTCGCCGAACTGCCCGAGGCACTCGCCGCGCACAGCGCCCTGCTCGCCGGCCAACTCGCCGCCGGCGCCGACCCGGACGACTTCTTCCGCGACCGCGTCGATGAGGCGCCCGCCCTGCACGCGCGCGTGGTGCTCCTGCGCGACCGCCCCAGCGGCGGCCTCACCGCCGCCCCGGGCGCCCGTGAACTGGCCCTCGGCCACGACACGCCGATCAGCGAACTGGAGCCGGAAGCCGGTGGCGAACTGGAGACCCTCGCCGAACTGATCGCCGTCACGGATTTCGCCGCCGTTTACCTGGCGCTCGCCTCGGGCGCCTGATCCCGTACGCACCGTTCCGTACACATGTCGTACGCACGATCTCGTACGCACCAGCGCCACGCACGATCTCGTACGCACCAGCGCCACGCACCAGGACGCGCACCTCGGCGCCACGCAACAGAGTCACGTACCAGAACACGCACCGCGCACGCACCGGCAGAGAGAGCCCATGGACCGCCTCGACAACACCGTCCGCCCCTACGCCTGGGGTTCCACCACCGCGATCCCGACCCTGCTCGGGACCGAGCCGACCGGCGAACCGCAGGCGGAGATGTGGATGGGAGCCCACCCCGGCGCCCCCTCCCGCACCGGCCGGGGCACCCTCGCCGAGGTCGTCGACGCCGACCCCGAGAAGGAACTCGGCGCCGCCTCCGTCGCCAAGTTCGGCCCCCGGCTGCCCTTCCTCCTCAAGCTCCTCGCCGCCGGCGCCCCGCTCTCCCTCCAGGTCCACCCCGACCTGACCCAGGCCAGGGCGGGCTACGAGGACGAGCAGCGCCGGGGCGTCCCCCTGGACGCCCCGCACCGCAACTACAAGGACGCCAACCACAAGCCCGAACTGGTCTGCGCCCTCACCGAGTTCGACGGCCTGTGCGGCTTCCGGGCCCCCGCCGAGACGGCCGACCTGCTCGACGGCCTCGGCGTCGCCTCCCTCAAGCCCTACGTCGACCTGCTCCGCGCGCACCCCGAGGACGCCGCCCTGCGCGAGGTCCTCACCGCGATCCTCACGGCCGACCCCGAGGAGATGTCCCGCACGGTCGCCGAGACCGCGGCCGCCTGCGACCGGCTCGGCGGCGCCTACGCCCCCTACGCCGGCATCGCCCACCACTACCCCGGCGACCCCGGTGTCCTCGCCGCGATGCTCCTCAACCACGTCCGGCTCCAGCCCGGCGAGGCCCTGTTCCTCGGCGCCGGCATCCCGCACGCCTACCTCGACGGACTCGGCGTCGAGATCATGGCCAACTCCGACAACGTCCTGCGCTGCGGCCTGACCCCCAAGCACGTCGACGTCCCCGAACTGCTGCGCATCGTCCGCTTCGAGGCCGGCGGCCCCGGCATCCTCCGCCCGGAGGCGTCCCCCGACGGCGAAGAGGTCTACGACACCCCGATCGACGAGTTCCGCCTGTCCCGCCACGTCCTCCCCGACGGCTCCGGCGTCCACGACCTCACCCTGCCCACCCCGCAGATCCTGCTCTGCACGGCCGGCACCGTACACACGGGCGAACACGAACTGGCGCCCGGCCGGTCCGTCTTCGTTCCCGCGGGCGAGAAGACCGAAGTGTCGGGATCCGGCACCCTCTTCCGGGCCACCGTGCTCGCCTGACGCAGGCCTGACGGGCGTACGACGGGGCAACCGGCATGTCGGGGCCCGCGAGGGCTGCAACAATGACGCACCGCCAAGGAGGGGCAGAGCCGGCGACCGGCCGAGCCCCCACCGGCGTACGGACGCAGACGAACGCGAAGGGACAACGCGACACATGAGCGCGTCAGGCGGAACCAAGGCGATCGTGGCGGCACTGTTCGCCAACCTCTCGATCGCGGTAGCGAAATTCGTGGCCTTCATCTTCAGTGGATCGTCATCGATGCTCGCGGAGTCCGTGCACTCCCTCGCCGACTCCGGCAACCAGGGACTCCTGCTCCTCGGAGGCAAGCGCGCCGAGCGCGAGGCCACCCCCCAGCACCCGTTCGGCTACGGCCGCGAGCGCTACATCTACGCCTTCCTCGTCTCCATCGTGCTCTTCTCGGTCGGCGGCATGTTCGCCCTCTACGAGGGCTACGAGAAGATCAAGCACCCGCACGAGATCGAACACTGGTACTGGCCGGTGGGCGTCCTGATCTTCGCGATCATCGCCGAGGCCTTCTCCTTCCGGACCGCCATCAGGGAGTCCAACGCCCTGCGCGGACAGAAGTCCTGGAAGGAGTTCGTCCGCCACGCCAAGGCCCCCGAGCTGCCGGTCGTCCTCCTCGAGGACCTCGGCGCCCTCGTCGGCCTGATCCTTGCCCTCGGCGGCGTCGGTATGGCCCTGCTCACCGGCGACGGTGTCTGGGACGGCATCGGCACCCTGTGCATCGGCGTGCTGCTCATCCTGATCGCGCTGGTCCTTGCCGTCGAGACCAAGTCCCTGCTGCTCGGCGAGGCCGCCGGTCCCGAGACGGCCCAGCGGATCGAGGCCGCGATCGTCGCCGGCGACACGGTCACCGGCGTCATCCACATGCGCACGCTCCACCTCGGCCCCGAGGAGCTGCTCGTCGCCGCCAAGATCGCCGTCCGCCACGACGGCACGGCCACCGAGATCGCCTCCGCGATCGACACCGCCGAGGCCCGTATCCGCGAGGCCGTGCCGATCGCCCGCGTCATCTACCTGGAACCGGACATCTACAGCGAGTCCGAGGCGACCAGGGGCCCGGACCGCGAGGCGTCCCCCGGCGGCCCGGCCACGCCGCCCGCCGCCCACTGACACCGCACCTCCCACGCCCGACGGGGTCCGCCGGTCCACCCGGCGGGCCCCGCCTGCGTCCGCCCCCCACGCCACCCCGTGACTCCTCACTCCATTCCTCCTCGAGAACGACCTGAAGTGTTCGGAGGCGGACTGGGGGCGGCGGGCGCCCTCGGTGTAGCTTGGGACGGAGCCAGACGTCGCTGCTGATGGCGGTCGGGCGGTCCAGTACGGACCGGCCGAGGGAGAGAGGGCCTCCGACGGACTGCGCTGCGCGCACGCGGGCATGCCTGTGTCCTCTTCGGGGCACCCCTGTGTCCGCCGCCGCGCAGGTCAGCCGTACCCACCTCGACCCAACCCGAGGAGCAGCCCGTAATGACGACTGTCGACAACCAGCAGGACTTCAAGGTCGCCGACCTCTCCCTGGCCGCGTTCGGCCGCAAGGAGATCACCCTCGCCGAGCACGAGATGCCCGGCCTCATGGCGATCCGCAGGGAGTACGCCGAGGCCCAGCCCCTCGCCGGCGCCCGCGTCACCGGCTCCCTGCACATGACCGTGCAGACCGCTGTGCTCATCGAGACCCTGGTAGCCCTGGGCGCCGAGGTCCGCTGGGCCTCCTGCAACATCTTCTCCACCCAGGACCACGCGGCCGCCGCCATCGCCGTCGGCCCGAACGGCACGCCCGACAACCCGCAGGGCATCCCCGTCTTCGCCTGGAAGGGCGAAACCCTGGACGAGTACTGGTGGTGCACGGAGCAGGCGCTGACCTGGCCGAACACTCCCACCGGCGGCCCGAACATGATCCTGGACGACGGTGGCGACGCCACCCTCCTCGTCCACAAGGGCGTCGAGTACGAGAAGGACGGCAAGGTCCCCTCGGTCGACACCGCCGAGTCCGACGAGCACCGCGTCATCCTCGAGCTCCTCACCCGCACGGTGAGCGAGACCCCGCAGAAGTGGACCCAGCTGGCGTCCGAGATCCGCGGCGTCACCGAGGAGACCACGACCGGCGTCCACCGCCTGTACGAGATGCACCGCGACGGCACCCTGCTGTTCCCGGCGATCAACGTGAACGACGCGGTGACGAAGTCGAAGTTCGACAACAAGTACGGCTGCCGCCACTCCCTGATCGACGGCATCAACCGCGCCACGGACGTGCTGATCGGCGGCAAGACCGCCGTCGTCTGCGGCTACGGCGACGTGGGCAAGGGCTGCGCGGAGTCCCTGCGCGGCCAGGGCGCCCGCGTGATCATCACCGAGATCGACCCGATCTGCGCCCTCCAGGCGGCGATGGACGGCTACCAGGTCACCACGCTGGACGAGGTCGTCGACAAGGCCGACATCTTCGTCACCACGACCGGCAACAAGGACATCATCATGGCCGCGGACATGGCCAAGATGAAGCACCAGGCCATCGTCGGCAACATCGGCCACTTCGACAACGAGATCGACATGGCCGGCCTCGCCGCCATCCCCGGCATCGTCAAGGACGAGGTCAAGCCGCAGGTCCACACCTGGACCCACCCCGACGGCAAGGTCCTCATCGTCCTGTCCGAGGGCCGCCTGCTGAACCTGGGCAACGCGACCGGCCACCCGTCGTTCGTCATGTCCAACTCGTTCGCGGACCAGACCCTGGCCCAGATCGAGCTGTTCACCAAGCCCGACGAGTACCCGACCGACGTCTACGTGCTGCCCAAGCACCTCGACGAGAAGGTCGCCCGCCTGCACCTCGACTCTCTCGGCGTCAAGCTGACCACGCTCCGCAAGGAGCAGGCCGACTACATCGGCGTCAAGGTCGAGGGCCCGTACAAGGCGGACCACTACCGCTACTGAGCGAGCCCGCGTCGCAGCCGACGGGGGCGCGTCCGTGCACAGACGCGCCCCTCGGCCGACTCCCGGCTCCTCCGCGACAGGCCCCCGCACCCCCGTGCCGGGGGCCTGCCCCGTTGGCGCCTCAGCGGCCGGACCAGCAGCCCGTCACGACCCAGGACCACCATGCCCCGCGGCCGTTATTCGCTCCACGACCCGCACGACCACACCCCCCTCGCGGAAGAACACTTCCAGTGCGCCCCCGGTCCTTCCGGCTGGCGCTACGTCTCCCGGCTGACCACACCCGCCGGAGACCACCACGGCTCCGTCGACCTCGCCCTCGACGAACTCGGCCGGCCCATCCGCCTCGAACTCCAGGCCGCGAGCTGGCAGGTCCGCGGTGCGGCCATCGACGGCGTCACCTGGGTCCGTACCGACCCCACCGGAGTCCACGCCACCGAAGGCAACGTGCCCGCCCACGCCTTCACCGGCACCTCCCCGGCCTTCCTCGTCGCGGTCACCCGTCTCCTGCGCCTCACCCCCTCCGCCTCGGCCACCCGCGTACGCCTCGTCGCCCTCACCGACCCGGTCCTCGCCCCCCGCACCGTGGACCAGTCCTGGGCCCTGATCGACAGAGAAGCACACGCCACTGACAACGGCCCCCTCGTCGTGGACGAATACCAGGTCACAGCCCTGGACACAGGTGAGCAGCATGCCGTGCACATCGCCGGCGACGTTGTTCTCGCGGCCCCCGGCCTGGAGCTGGAGGACCTGGAGTCACCGCCGTCCGTGTTCCCGTGAGCCACGTCGGCCGGCAAGCGCCGCGAGGCCGCGTGCGGAGGCCGCCCTACGCGGGTGGCACGAACCCGGTGCCGGGACGGGCGTCCGACGGAGCGTCCTCCGACGCCTCGGGCCGGACCCCCGGCGAAGGCGCGGCGGGCGGCACCAAGGGATTCACCGCGGGCGGCAGCACCGGCGACGCCTCCGGGGAAGCCGGCGGAGGCGAACCGACGGGCCCCGCCACCGTCTGGCCCATGGCGTTCATATGGCCCGTGTGGCCCGCGCCATCCATGTGGCCCGTGTTGCTCATGCGGCCTGTGGGGCCGCCAGCGACCGCACCACCCCCGAACGCCCGCCGGGCCTCCCGATCCTGCCGCTCGTGCAGAACCGCCGCCAGATAGGCCGCCGGTGGAACACCCTCCGGCGCCGGAGCACCCGTACGAGCCGCCACATCGGCGGCGAGCCGTTCCGCCATGCTCCAGCCGACGCGGGGATCGAGCTGCCCCATCCGCGTCAGGTACTGACGGACGGCGAGCCACAGATCATCGGGTACGGCGGACAGGTCGAGCCCGGAGAACCTCCCCGCCAGCCAGGGCGGAGGAGGCGGCATGAAGCCCGCCGTCGACACCGGCACGCGTTCCCGTACGACGAGAGTCCCCGCGAACACGTCACCGAGCCGCCGCCCCCGCGCCGACACGAGAGAGGCGATACAGGCGACGACGCCGAACGTCATGAGGATCTCGATCACCCCGATCAAGCCCCGCACCAACGAGTGCCGGAACCGGATCGGCCCGCCGTCGTCCCGCACCACCCGCAGACCGCAAGCCATCTTCCCGAGCGACCGCCCATGGCTGAGCGTCTCCACCGCGATCGGCCCTCCCACGAGCACCAGGACGAAAGCCGCGATCGATATCGCTGTCTGCGCGGCCATGTCCAGTGAGGCGGTGGAGACCATCAGAGCGACGGTCACCGCCACATAGACGGCCACGGCCACCGCCAGGTCGAGCAGAACGGCCAGCGCCCTGCTGGGCAGTCTCGCGGGGCGCAGCTCCAGCGCCACCGCCTCGCCCGTCACCAGCTCACTCACGCCTGCCGCCCTTCCCTGACTGCCCCCGTCCCCGCCAGTCTGCCAAGCTGAGGACACACCGCGCCGCAGTACGACAAGCTGATCCACGACGAGCCGCCGACGATAGCCGAGGAGCAGGCACACCGATGGACCTCGACGTCTTCGTCTCCGCCCACCGCGCGGAGTGGGACCGCCTCGACGCCCTGCTCCGGCGCCGGCGCCGACTGACCGGCGCCGAGACCGACGAGCTCGTCTCCCTCTACCAGCGCACGGCCACCCACCTCTCCCTGATCCAGTCCAGCGCGCCCGACCCGCAACTGACCGGACGGCTCAGCCAACTGGTGGCACGCGCGCGCAGTGCCGTGACAGGAGCTCGTCGAGCCTCCTGGCGCGACGTCACTCGGTTCCTGACCCACCAGTTCCCGGCCGCCGTCTACCGGGCACGCCACTGGTGGGTCCCCACGGCCCTCCTGTCGACCGCCGTCGCGGCACTCCTGGGCTGGTGGATCGGCACCCACCCGGAGGTGCAGTCCACCATCGCGGCGCCCAGCGAGCTGCGTGAGCTCACTCGCCCCGGCGGCCAGTACGAGGCGTACTACTCGAGCCACCCCGCGACCTCCTTCGCCGCACAGGTCTGGACGAACAACGCCTGGGCGGCCGCGCTCTGCCTGATTCTGGGCGTCTTCCTGGGCCTGCCCGTCCTCTGGATCCTGTTCCAGAACATGCTCAACCTCGGCGTCGGCTTCGGCCTGATGTCGTCGGCCGGCCGCCTCGACACCTTCCTCGGCCTCGTCCTGCCCCACGGCCTGCTCGAACTGACCGCGGTCTTCGTGGCCGCCGGCACCGGTCTGCGTCTGGGCTGGACCGTCATCGACCCGGGCCCGCGCACCCGCCGCACCGCCCTCGCCGAGGAGGGACGAGCCGCCATCGGCATGGCGATCGGCCTCGCCCTGGTCCTGTTCGTCTCCGGTGCCATCGAAGGCTTCGTCACCCCGTCCGGCCTGCCCACCTGGGCCCGCATCACCATCGGAGTCGTCGCCGAGCTGGCCTTCCTCGCCTACGTCTACGTCCTGGGCGCCCGTGCGGTGCGCGCCGGTGACACGGGCGACGTGGAGGCGGCCGAGCGCAGCGCCGCCGTGCCGACGGCCGCCTGATGTGCGTCCGCCCCCGGTGAGCTGCTAGTGTCCTCTTCGTTCCCGCAAGAGCCGTTGACACGGAGCTGGCGGGGAGGTAGATTCGAACAGTTGCCTGGAGATGGGTTCACCCCAGAAGGCAACCGTGAGTGCCTATCTGCTTCACTCCGGATCATTGAATTCGGCGAAGCACTCTCCCGATGAATCGGAAATGAACAGCCGGTCAGACCGGCTCAGAACTTCTGATAAAGTCGGAACCGCCGGAAAGGGAAACGCGAAAGCGAGAACCTGGAAAGCACCGAGGAAATCGGATCGGAAAGATCTGATAGAGTCGGAAACGCAAGACCGAAGGGAAGCGCCCGGAGGAAAGCCTGAGAGAGTCTCTCGGGTGAGTACAAAGGAAGCGTCCGTTCCTTGAGAACTCAACAGCGTGCCAAAAGTCAACGCCAGATATGTTGATACCCCGACCTGATCGGATCTCTGATCGGGTTGAGGTTCCTTTGAAACACAACAGCGAGGACGCTGTGAACGGTCGGATTATTCCTCCGACTGTTCCGCTCCCGTGATGTAAAGCATTCACGGAGAGTTTGATCCTGGCTCAGGACGAACGCTGGCGGCGTGCTTAACACATGCAAGTCGAACGATGAACCACTTCGGTGGGGATTAGTGGCGAACGGGTGAGTAACACGTGGGCAATCTGCCCTGCACTCTGGGACAAGCCCTGGAAACGGGGTCTAATACCGGATACTGACCATCACGGGCATCCGTGATGGTCGAAAGCTCCGGCGGTGCAGGATGAGCCCGCGGCCTATCAGCTAGTTGGTGAGGTAATGGCTCACCAAGGCGACGACGGGTAGCCGGCCTGAGAGGGCGACCGGCCACACTGGGACTGAGACACGGCCCAGACTCCTACGGGAGGCAGCAGT